>DXLU01000029.1 GCA_019414565.1 Collinsella sp.
AACTGCGGGAATGGCCTATTTGCTCAATGTGTTCGGCTGAGATCGGAAATCAACCTCGATGAGTTCGACCGTGCGGAGCATCTCGCGCCGACGGCATCCGCGACCGTCAACCGAAGCCTCACCCATCTGGTTATCGTAAGGGTCCTCGCGCATGCCGTCGAAAGAGGGCTCAAACTCTGCCTGGAATCGATTGTTGGCCACCATACGCCACGGGTCGAGATTGCCAAAGTAGTGACGGCGACGCCACTCCTCCCCCATCCTGCGAGCAGAAGATCCAAATGACACGTCGGCGTTGAGCCAACCGGTTTGCGGCGTATAGAACTCTGCCCAGTCGTGCGACCCCACCGAATCGGGCGCAACATACAGGCCGCTCTGCCAACGGGCAGGCACGCCCGCGATACGGCACATGGTGATAAACGTGAGCGCCATAACGCCGCAATCGCCGCGGAGCGAATGCGCGCAGTCATCGGCAATAGATCCCAAAAGCAAGTACGGCGGCTGATAGCGATAGTCGATGTACTGCGTCAGGTAATCATAGATAGCACGGGCGCGATCGAGCGGATCATCGAGCCCGTCAATAACACGGGCCGTTAGCTGCTGCAGATACGGCGTGAACGCAATGTGCGGACGGTCCTCGGAGGTGTCCTCGGGCAGCGGCGCGTCCATACAGGGATGCGATGGGAGCGCGCCACCATAGATATCGCAATAGGGGGCATCGATTTGGTAACGATAGGTCACCGAGAACGATCGGTCGGCCGAGGAGACCCACGAGGCAGTACGCGCCGAAGCATTCGTAGGAGCAATGAACCCCTCCGACGTCATATCGAGAACCTCGATATGAGACTGCTGACGGCAGGCGGCAGCAACGGGTAGCCACGCGCGAACAGTCTCTCCCTCCAGAGCACCAGGAACAGACACGCATGCCTTGAGCGTAATGGCGCGAGACAGCCCGCCTTGCGATTCCATCTCCTTAAGCATCTGATTGCGCAGCGCCATACCATCCGTAGAATCGGGGCGCAGACCCGGAACCTCCTTGGGATACACGCGCAAAGAATCAAGGAAGTTGTCGAGAACGAACAGCTCGCCATCGATAAAGCGCCAGTCAATACGCTTACGATTAATCAGGTCATCAAACTGCTCTTCGATAAACTCTGGCCACTCCTCGCGAATCATCGCAATAGCCTGATCGCGCGACACCGAAAAATGAAGCGGCGTCTCGAGCATGCGATACCGCTCGGCACGAACACAAGCAGCCAGCGAAGGCTCGGGGTTCTGCTCCAAAAGGCGATCGCAGGCAGCAACAGCCTGCGTCAAATACCCGGCATCCTTAAGACGAAGAATCTCGGGCGGCAGTCCAACATCGAGATGACGAAAGTCATCACAGCAAACATCAACAGAGCAACCAACAGGCCCCTCGTCAATAACCTTCCCATCCGAAGGCAGCACATCAATAACAGCCATACCAAACTCCAAGTCATTAGAACTCTTGAAGCACATTGTAGCGAGATAGAAAAGAAAGCCCCAATAAAGGAACTCTCAACACCGATAAACGGTACCTCTAAAAATGAATTCAGACTTGTAACCCTGCGGCGTTAAACGAAGGAAGCCCCGTCCCCCGGAACTGTTTCCTTGGCGCGACTTCTGGCGAAGCCAGGTGAGCGCAAAGGAAACAGTGTAGGGGGACGGGGCTTCCGGCGGGAAGTTTAGCGACGCTTACGCCTTGTTGACGGAGCCAAACTCCTCCATGAGCTCCTTGGTGCGGGCAACGATGTTGTCGCGACCAGGCTTGAGGAGCTTGCGGGGGTCAAAGCCCTTGCCCTGCTGATCCTTGCCAGCCTCGATGTACTCGCGGACGCCCTTGGCGAAGACGAGCTGCAGGTCGGTGTTGACGTTGATCTTGGAGATGCCCAGGGAAATGGCCTTCTTGATCTGATCCTCGGGGATGCCGGTGCCACCGTGCAGGACGAGGGGCAGGTCGCCGGTCTGAGCCTTGATCTCGCCCAGACGCTCGAAAGAAAGGCCAGCCCAGTCGGCGGGATACACGCCGTGGATGTTGCCGATGCCGCAGGCGAGGAAGTCGACGCCCAGGTCAGCGATCTGCTTGCACTCAGCAGGATCAGCGAGCTCGCCGCTGGAGGTCACGCCGTCCTCGGTGCCGCCGATGCCGCCGACCTCGGCCTCGATGGACATGCCCTTGGAGTGGGCAAGCTCAACGAGCTCCTTGGTGCGGTCGAGGTTAAGCTGGAAGGTCTCCTCGTGAGAGCCGTCATACATGATGGACGTGAAGCCGGCCTCGATGCACTTGAAGCAGTCCTCGTAAGAACCGTGATCGAGGTGAAGGGCGACGGGAACGGTAACGCCCGTGGCCTCGACGGCAGCCTTGACCATGTCGGCGCAGACCTTGAAACCGCCCATCCACTTAGCGGCACCAGCGGTGCACTGAAGGATCAGCGGAGACTTGGCCTCCTCGGCGGCCTGGAGAATAGCCAGGGTCCACTCGAGGTTGTTGGTGTTGAAGGCACCGAGACCGTACTTGCCGGCCTCAGCCTTCTTGAGCATGTCTGCTGCGTTGACGAGCATAAAAGAAACCTCCTGTAAGGTTGCTCCGATAACGCCTGAGATTTTACCACGGCGTACCCGAGCATAAACGTTCATTTGTTCACGAATATCGTCCAAACAGACTTTTTTTGACCGTTTGCCCTACGGAATTGACCCGTTGGGGAAAAATAGCTTGACGTTTGGACGCTTCTCGTGCTTCAAAAGCCGACTATTAAGCTACATCTGCATGAAAGGGTTCTGCATGAGCTCGCGTGCCATGGTGGTCGAATCGCCATGGCCCGTTAAGCAAACGGTATCGGGCGGGAGAAGCCGGGCGAGCTTGGAGAGCGAGCGCAGGATCGCCGCCTCGTCTCCTCCAGAAAGATCGGTGCGGCCGTGGCTGCCCGGGAATAGCGTGTCGCCCACAAAGGCAATGTTCCCCTGCTCGGTGGCGGCGAACAGAACGATGCCGCCCGGTGTGTGCCCGGGCACCTCAATTACCTGCAGGCAAATGTCGCCCAGCTCAATGGTGTCGCCCTCGGCAAGCAGCCGCGTCGGCTCACCTGGATCGGGCGTCTCGATGCCCCACATCGCTCGCTGCTCCTCGATATTCGCATGCGGCACTGCTGCGTCCTTGCCACACAGCTCGTACAGGGCGTCGGCGCCAACGGCGGCCCGAACTCCAGCGACACCGCCAACATGGTCGGCGTGACCGTGCGTACAAATGGCGCCGAGCACTTGCACATCGGGATGCTCGGCTCGAATATGTTCCACCAAACGCTCGCCTTCCCACGCGGGGTCGATAATCACGCACTCATTGTCCGAAATAACAGCATAGCTATTGGTCTGAATGGGACCGTTTGCGAGCGTCTCAATCTCGACCGATCCCTTGGGAGTTAAATCCAAGGGCACAGCACTCATGTCCCTCTCCTCTCTATAGAACTCGAGGCATCAAACGATGCCTCGAGTGTAGCGAATATCGATAATGTGGCACGTTCGTCGCGACTAAACGCGGCGCTTGAGCTGGGCTCCACCCTCGCCGGGCATCAGGCGGCGAGCATCGTAGACCGAATCGACGCTGCTGATGGAAGCCAGCAGCGGATCCAGACCACTCGCGTCCGAGATCTCGACCATAAAGCGCAGGGTTGCAATACCCTCGCGGTTGGTCGACGTGGCGGCAGAAAGGATATTGCCGCCCGCATCGCCAATGGCAATGGTGACATCCTTGAGAAGGCCCATGCGGTCCAGGCACTCGACCACGATCTCGACCTGGAAGAGGGTGTCGGCAGCGCCGTCCCACTCCACTTCGATCATGCGCTCGGGATGCTCCATAAGACCCTTGACGTTGGGGCAATTGGCGCGATGCACCGAAACGCCACGACCGCGCGTGATGAAGCCGACGATGTCGTCGCCCGTCACCGGATTGCAGCAATGCGCCAGACGGACCAGCAGGCCGCTGTTGCTCTCGCCCTTGACGATAATACCGTTGCTGGCGCTCTTGCCGCGCTTTTGCGGCTTGCGGTTGGAACCGCGGGCAGGCTGCTTGACGACCTCGGCAATAGCCTCGGCCTTGGAGAGCTGCTCCTCGGGCTTGGGGTCCAAGATTTGCTCGACCTTGTTACCCACAGCGCGAGGGGCAACCTTGCCGGCGCCGACGGCGGCAAACAGGTCCTCGAGCTGCTTGTAATTAAACTGCTCCGCCACGGCGTTGAGCGCACGCGTGGATCGCGGCGTAGAGATGCCATACCCGCGCTTGCGCAGGTCCTTGGCCAGTATATCGCGGCCGGCAGCAGCGTCATCGTCTTTGGTCGCGGCGGCGAAGTAACGGCGGATCTTTGACTTGGCCGAAGGTGTCTTGACGATCTTGAGCCAATCGCGCGACGGCTTGGAACTCTTGTTGGTCAGGATCTCGACACGATCGCCCGTCTTGATCTCGTGCGTGAGCGGGGCCACCGCACCGTTGATCTTAGCGCCGACGCAGTGGTTTCCCACCTCGGTGTGAACGGCGTAGGCAAAGTCGAGCGGCGTGGAGCCGGCACGAAGCGCCATGACCTCGCCCTTGGGCGTAAAGACGAAGATCTCCTGATCGAAGAGGTCGACCTTCAGCGAATGTAGGTATTCCTTGGCATCGGTGATCTCGTCAGACGCAGCCCAATCGAGCGAATGTTTGAGCCAGTTAATCTGGTCGTCCAGACGCTGGGCATCATTGGTCTTAGACGCAGACGATCCGCCCGATTTCTTATACAGCCAGTGGGCGGCAATGCCGTACTCGGCCTGCTCGTGCATCTCGTAGGTACGAATCTGAATCTCGAGCGGACGAGCCGTGGGGCCGATAACCGTCGTGTGGAGCGACTGGTAGTTATTGACCTTGGGCATGGCGATATAGTCTTTAAAGCGCCCGGGCATGGGGTGCCACAGCGTATGCACCGCACCGAGCGTGGAGTAGCAATCGCGCACCGAATGCGTGATGACGCGCAGTGCCACCAGGTCGTAGATCTCGGAAAATTCCTTGCCCTTGCGCTTCATCTTTTGGTAGATGGACCAATAGTGCTTGGAACGACCGTTGATCTGGAAGTCCTCCAGGCCAATGCGGCTGAGCTCGTCGGTGAGTGTCTTGATGGTCTCGGCCAGATAGCGCTCACGGACCTCGCGCGACTCCGCCACCATGCGTGCGATGCGCTGGTAGGCGTCGGGTTCAAGGTAGAAGAAGGACAGGTCCTCGAGTTCCCATTTAATGGAGCTCATGCCCAGACGGTCGGCCAGGGGCGCATACACGTCCATGGTCTCGCGGGCCTTAAACAGGCGACGGTCCTCACGCAGGGCCGCAAGGGTGCGCATGTTGTGCAGACGGTCGGCAAGCTTAACGATGATGACGCGGATGTCCTTGGACATGGCGAGGAACATCTTTCGCAGCGTGAGCGCCTGTTTCTCGTCCATGCTGTCGACTTCGATGTTGGTGAGCTTGGTCACGCCATCGACGAGCTCGGCCACCGTATCGCCAAACAGGCCGGAAACATCGGCAAGCGAGGTCTCGGTGTCCTCGACGGTATCGTGCAGCAGCGCGGCGCACACCACATCGCAGTCCATCTTGAGATCGGCCAAAATGATGGCCACCTCGACGGGATGGTTGATGTACATCTCACCCGAGCGGCGCTTTTGGTTGCAGTGCTTCTCGGCAGCAAAGCAATAGGCCTGCTCCACCTTAGAAAAGTCGTCCTCATTCATATATTTGAGGCACAGGCGCTCCAGCTTGTCGTAGCTGTCCGCCATAATCTCGGGCGGCAGCTCATCGGCATGCTTATAGTGCTCCATCTCCGAGAACGGCTGGAGGGCGGAATCATGGGCGGTACGGGCTGCGGCATCCATCGAGGTCCCCTTCCCCTAGGCCCGCGGTACGATCGGGCGGTTAACTTTGGCTAGCATATCAGAAGCGCACGAATCGAGCGCCCAACTCCGGAAAGCCGAGAACTCCATGCGCGAACGCAAGCCCTCCAAATAGCGAATTGACCTGCTCAATTGCACACGGCCGGGGTTTTCGGCCATCGCGATGCGACGGGTGTCGTCAAACCCCGAAACGCGACAGAAGCCAAGCTCTTCGAAGATTCCCAGGCCACTTTCCACCGAGCGCTCGTCGACCGGCGTGCGAGCATCGATGGCAAGGCACATCTGCGCGATGTCGATATCGCTCGCGCTAAAGGAATCGTCCCCGGTCTTGCCGCGGTTGGAGCGCCACATGGTTTGCAGCGCGCGATAGAGCGTGACGAGCTCGTCGCGCTCAGGCGCATAGCAGTCGAGTAGGCGCTCGTTAATGCGGGCGTCGCGCGACGAATAGAGCAGGTGAATCACGGCGGGCTGTCCATCGCGACCGGCGCGGCCACTCATCTGGTTAAACTCAATCGCGCCAAACGGCATGTGATAGAGCACGACATGGCGAATATCGGGAAGGTTGACGCCCTCGCCAAAGGCCGAAGTCGAGACGATGCAACTGAGGCTGCCATCTCGAAACGCCTCTTCGACGCGGCGGCGATCGGAGCGCGCAAGCCCGGCGTTATAGAACGCGATATGGGTCGCACAGTCTGGTACGCGCTTGCGCAACGTCTTGGCAAGCGCCACGGACTGGTCGCGCGAGTTGACGTAAATGACGGTCTTCTCCCCCGTCGCCACAATCGACACCAGGCGATTTTCGCGGCTCGCAAGGTCGCGATCGTCCTCGAGCTGCAGGTTCTCGCGAACGGTCTCGTCAACCACCGTGCTGGTAATCGGCAATACGCGAGCGAGCTCTGCCACGACCGGAGCCGTCGCGGTGGCAGTCGTGGCCAGAACGACCGGATCGCCCAGGGCCTTGAGGATATCGGGCATGTCGAGGTATGCGCTTCGGTCGCCGCCCTTGGCAAGACCGGCATGATGTGCCTCATCGATAACGACAAAACCGATGCGCCCCGAACGCGCAAAGCGGTCGCGGTGAATAGACAGGAACTCAGGCGTCGTGAGTACGATGCCGGTGCGGCCCGAAGCCAGGCCGGCAAACACGTCATCGCGCGCTGCCTCCACGGTCTCGCCGGTCAACACGCCCACGCCAATGCCGAGCGCAGCCATCGTCGATGAGAGGTGATAGGCCTGGTCGGCAACGAGCGCACGCAGCGGATAGACAAAGATGCTCGCACGCCCACGAAGGACCGCCTCGCGCGCGGCGTGCACGTGGAAAATCAGAGACTTGCCGCGGCCCGTTCCCATAACGGCCAAGACGCTCTTGTGGTCAGCCAGGGCGTCAAGCGCCTCGACCTGCGCGCGGTGCGGCTGGTTCGATCCGATAAAGCTGTGAATGAGCGAGCGCGTGAGCTCGGTATAGGAAAGCTGGGCGAGCGTTTGGCGCTTGCGGGACTCCAGACGAAGACCGGCGTCCGCAGGCTCCACGCCGCGGCGAAGCTCACATGCCGGGTCGTCAACGCTGGGCGCCGTGGTATCGCGGACCAAGACATCCTTGATCATGAGCTTTGGCTTTACGCGACCTTGCCAATGCTCGGCCACGGCCTCGAACACCAAGTCGACGGCGCTGTCGCAATTGATGAGCCTATCGATCTGCGGCACGCGAAACATGATGGCCGGCACACTCGCGGCGCCATCGGTCGCCACAAAGCGCATGTGCTCGCCGGTTTTGCCCACCACGGCGCGATCGCACATCGTCACGCCCTCGGCGGCCAGAAGCGGCACCTTATTGCCCTGGCCAAACGGCTCAAGACGAGAAATCTGCTCGATAGTCTCGATATTCAGCTCAGAGAGGTCGACGGTGGCGGCAACCTCGTCGGTGTCCTCAAAGTCCTCGGCGGGAAGCTCGGACAGCACGGCGGAAAGGCGACGACGGAACCCATCGAGCTTGGACGCCTCGATGGTCACGCCCACCGCACCGGCATGCCCGCCGCGGCGAATCAGCAGGTCGGAGCAACGCTCGACGGCGTCGAACAGGTTGACTTTGCCCACCGAGCGGCCCGATCCGCGTGCAATGCCGTCCTCAATCGAGAAGAGCAGCGCCGGCACGTGGTAGCGATTGGTCAGGCGGCTCGCCACGATGCCCTTGACGCCCTCGTGCCAGCCCTCACCGCCCACGACGATTGCGCGCCCGCCGTCATAAGTCTCCTCGACCTTCGCCATGGCATCGCGCGTAAGCTCGGCCTCGATCTCGCGGCGTTGGCGATTGATTTCCTCGAGCTCGGCGGCAAGAGCGCTCGCTTCGATGGGGTCGCGGGCAAGCAGCAGGTCGAGCGCCAGCTTGGGATCAGCCATGCGGCCGGCAGCATTCAGACGAGGGATGAGCGAAAACGACAGGCCGTCGGCCGTAATGGTAGAAAGGTCGGCCTTGGCAAGTGCGGCAAGCGCGATATAGCCGGGGCGGGCCGTCACGCGCATCTGCTGGATGCCCTCGGCGACCAGTGCGCGATTCTCGGGCGTGAGCGGCATCATGTCGGACACGGTGCCCAGCGCTGCGACCTCTATCAGCGAACGCCAATACGACGGCTTGCCCAAACGCTCGCCCAGGACCTGCACCAGCTTGAGCGCCACGCCGGCACCGGCAAGCTCGCGCGAGGGACCCTCGTCCTCGAGCTTGGGGTCGGTCAGGGGCACACCCTGCGGCACCTGGTCGGAAGGCTCGTGATGGTCCGTGACCACCAAATCGATTCCCAGGCTCTCCAGATAGGAAACCTCTTCCTTGGCGGCAATGCCGTTATCGACGGTCACAATCAGCTGGGGGCGAGCGAGCTCATTAACGCGGTCGAGCGCCGCACGCGAAAGACCGTAGCCCTCGTCAAAGCGATGCGGAATAAACGGCGTGACATCGGCGCCAAACGTGCGTAGTGCCTCGGTCAACAGGCAGGTCGACGTAATACCGTCAACGTCAAAATCGCCAAAGACCGCAATGTGCTCGTGGTTGCAAATAGCACGCTCGACGCGGTCGGCAACGACCGACATGCCCGGGATAATGAGTGGGTCGGCCCAGTCGCGATCGAGCGAAGGCGTCAAAAACAGCTGACCTTCTTCGATGGATGTAATGCCGTGCGCGACCATAATACGCGCCACCAGCCCGGGAATGCCCAGGCCAGCCGAAAGCTCCTTTTCGAGCTCGGGGTTTTGCTGAGCGACCGCCCAGCGATGCGTCGTCTTAAGCGATGACATAGGCGCCCACCCCCGATAGGGGCAGGTCGCCGCGATACCTCTCACGGTTCATAGCGATGAGTCCTCTGTGTATGCCCGCTTCGGCAGGCAGATCTGTTGAACGGATTTATTATACCGTGCAGAGCAGACGCAAATCGCCGCAGCACGCCGCGGTTTCGGTAAACGATGCCGGTAATAGCCTCGAAATATTTGAGCGTTTCTGACGCACGGACGCATGCGAGCGTCTAGCATATCCATTCAAAACGGGTTCACGGGCAAAGGGAGTCACAAGCGCATATGAAGCAATGGGTTGGACTGGGCAAGTTTCTCGCGGGGCATATGCAGGTCATCGTTCCGATTTGCGTGGCGCTCGGCGTGCTCTTTCCCCAGCAGATCGGCGTGCTCAAGCCAATCGTTCCCGCCCTGTTTGCCTTTATGACGTTCCAAGGTGCGCTCAGCAACACCTTTCACCAGGTGGCCGAGGTGTTCCGCCGTCCCCTGCATCTGATTTTGGCGTTATTTGTCTCGGCCGTGCTCATCCCCATCGCGGCGTATGCCATGGGCTCACTGTTCTTTGGTTCCAACCCAAACCTTGTCTGCGGCATCGTGCTCGAGTACAGCGTACCCGTGGCAGTCACCGCCTTTATGTGGATCAGCATGTTCGGCGGCAACGGCCCGCTCGCGCTCACCATCATCCTGACGTCCTCGGTCATCTCGCCCGTCACGATTCCGCTCACGCTTAAGCTCCTGCTGGGTGCCACCGTTGCAATCGATGTTCCGGGCATGATGCAGAACATGGCCTTTATGATCGCCATCCCCGCCGTGCTCGGCATCGTGATCAACGAGTTCACGCGCGGATGGGGACACGAGAAACTCTCCCCCGCGCTTTCGCCCGCCTGCAAGTTCATGATGATGGGTGTCATCGCCTCCAACTCCACCGCCATGAGCGAGTACGTGCTGCACATGAATGCGGTGCGCCTGGAAGTCGCCCTCTTTATTTTGACCTTCGCCATCAGCGGCTTTGTCGTCGGCATTCTGGTCGCCCGCGCGTTGCACCTGCCGTATAGCGAGACGACCACCATGTGCTTTACCTGCGGCATGCGCAATATCTCTTCGGGCGCCGTCATCGCCACGCAGTATTTTCCCGGCGAGGTCGTGTTTCCCGTCATGTGCGGAACGCTGTTTCAGCAGGTACTTGCCTCGTTTATCGGGCATCTCTTTGAGCGTCTAACCGGCGAGGAGCGCGCCGCCCAGCGCAAGCGCGTCGAGGCCGGCCGCGACGCCATGGGACGCTAGACTGTCCGCATTACGCGGGTGATAGTCTTGCTATACGAGCGTTTCCAGATGCGCACGCAGGCGCTCTGCATCGATATCGAGCGTGGTCTCGGCATTGACCTGGGCCAGACGATAGCCCACAAAGTAGGGCGAAACCACCCAACGCGGCAGCGCCTTGGCAATAGTCCGGCCGTCCATGTGGTAGAAGAACAAGTTGTACGAATCCGCGCGACCGCCGTGGTGCTCGTGCAGGATATAGCGCAGGGTCACCTGAATCGCATCGGCAAACAGGTCCGCTTCGGCTTGGTCGCGGGCGTCGTCGATGGCGGCGATTCCCTGTGGAGCCGAGACGTTGACCTCAAAGAATCCCATGATCGGCTCGGTTGAGATGTTGACCGAGATTCTCCCCTGCCGCCAGACATTGATGCCTTCGAAATTGGCGGAAGCCAGCGAAGCATAGCCGTCTTCCTGCTCCAAACCCACAATCTGCATGTGAGGATGGACGAGGCTGCCGCCCGAAAGCGGGCCTTTGTTCTTGTACATGAGCACGCTTAGGTACTGTTGGGAATCGATCATCTGCTGCCAACAGCCCAGGGCAAACCGCATCACATGATGCAGCTCATCCGGTTCATAGGTCGCCAGGTCGGCGTCGTGATTGGCCGACTCGATCAATACGGTCTGACGGGTGGCCCGCAAGGTCTTGAACTTATTCTCGAGCCAGATGCAGTCACCATCGCGCTCGATGATGTTGGCAAGCCCCTCCGTGTCGCAAAAGGGGCACGCGGTGCCAGGGCGACGATTATCGTCGGGCTTGCCGCTCGCCTGTTGAACGTCAAATACCAGCGCCGCGGGTTATACCTCCAGCGGCACGATCTTGGTGCCATGGAGCTCGGAGACGCCTAGCGCCGCCGCGACCGCGTCGCGATTTGCCGTAGTAATGCCGCCGCCAGGAAGGATGGTCAAACGATCGCCCGCGTACTCGATTAAACGAGCCAGGTGATCGTAATTATCCTCGATCGACGCACCGGCCGCGCCGCCATGCGTGAGGATGCGCGTAACGCCGCAGTCGGCAAGTGTATCAATCGCATCGAGCTGAGCCTCGGGCGAGAGCTGGTCAAATGCCATGTGGAAGGTGATGTCAAGGGGCTCGCGCTTGCACTCCTCGGTCGCGCAGCCCGTAGCCATAACGAGAGCGCCGAGGGTGAGCTCGTCGAGCGCCCAGCCGCTGGCACAGGGCTTGCAGCAGCCAAAGACCAGGCCGTCAACGCCGGCGCTCACAGCAAGGCCCAGGTCCATCTCCATCATGTGCAGCTCGTCCTGGTTGTAATGAAAGTCGCCACCACGCGGACGAATCATGCACATCACTCGCGCGTCATGCTCGTGAGCGTAACTGACTGTAGCGCTAATAACGCCGGCGGAAGGCGTGGTGCCACCGACGGCGAGGTTGTCACACAGCTCAATGCGCCCCGCACCGGCCTCGATGGCCGCCGGCACTCGCTCAAAGTTCTCGGCACAAAACTCGTACAGCATAGATAGGCCCCCAAAGACAGCAGATGTTTTCCGACGGGCATTGTCACACATCCCCATGAAGTTGCGGTGGAATAGGGACTGCTCTTGGCCTCTGGAGCCCGTATTCAGTCCCTATTTCACCGCAACATAAAGGGGGCAGAACCAAAGTAACGCCGCAGGCAGAGGACCGACAGCGAGCGGGCGCCAGAGCGAACAAATTGGCATGAAAAGAGGGCGGCATAGACCTTCTGGTCATGCCGCCCTCTTTGAATGACAAGTTGTCGCTCTGGCGCCCGCGCAGCGTCGACTGGTCCGCCGTTCGGTAGAACGGCGGAACCGCCTAACCGCCCAGGTAAGCCTTGCGGACGTTGTCGTCGTGCAGGAGCTCTTGGCCGGTGCCGGTCATGGTGATCTTGCCGGTCTCGAGCACGTAGCCGCGCGTGGCGATTGAAAGCGCCATTTGGGCGTTCTGCTCGACCAGAAGCACCGTGGTACCGGCCTTGTGCAGGTCCTCGACAATCTGGAAGATCTGCTCGATCAGGATCGGCGCCAAACCCATGGAGGGTTCATCGAGCATGAGCAGCTTGGGATTGCTCATAAGGGCGCGCCCCATAACGAGCATCTGCTGTTCGCCGCCCGAAAGGGTGCCGGCCACCTGGCGACGGCGTTCCTTCAGGCGCGGGAACTGCTCGTAGACGCGCTCAAGGCCCGGAGCAACCGTGGACTTGGGCTGCGTATAGGCACCCATCTCCAGGTTCTCCTCAACCGTCATCTGCAAAAAGGCACGACGGCCTTCGGGAACCTGAGCCAGACCCTTACCAACCAGCTTGTCGGCGGGCGTATGGGTAATGTCCTCGCCCATAAACTTGATGGAGCCGGTCTTAGAGCGTAGCAGGCCCGAGACGGTCTTGAGCGTCGTGGACTTACCGGCACCGTTCGCGCCGATCAGAGCCACGATCTCGCCCTCGTTAACGTTAAAGGAGATGTCCTTGATGGCGTGGATAGCGCCGTACCAGACGTTGATGTTGTAGACGGAAAGCATCGGCTCTGCCATTTAGTTCTCCCCCTTATCCTGCTTGCCCAGATACGCCTCGATAACGGCGTCGTTGTTCTGGATTTCCTCTGCCGTGCCCTTGGCGATGACCTTACCAAAGTTGAGCACGCAGATGCCCTCGCAGATGTTCATGACGAGCGACATGTCGTGCTCGATAAGCATGATGGCAATGCCAAAGGTGTCGCGAATCTTGACGATGTTCTCCATGAGCTCGGCGGTCTCGGACGGGTTCATGCCGGCGGCAGGCTCGTCGAGCAGCAGTAGCTTGGGGTTGGTGGCAAGCGCGCGGACGATCTCCAGACGCCGCTGAGCGCCGTAAGGCAGCGATCCGGCCTGCTCGTTTGCCAGATGCTCCATATCAAAGATGGACAGTAGTTCCATGGCGCGCTCGTGGGCGGCCTTCTCGTGCTTCCAATACGTCGGCAGGCGTAGCACGCCCTCAAAGCCGGAGTAGCGCTCCTGGTTGTGCAGGCCGACCTTAACGTTATCCTCCACCGTCATGGTGTTGAACAGGCGAATGTTCTGGAACGTACGGGCGATACCCATACGGTTGACCTGGTAGACGGACTTGCCCGAGGTGTCCTCGCCGTCGAGCAGGATAGTACCGTGCGTGGGCTGGTACACCTTGGTGAGCAGGTTGAAGACCGTGGTCTTACCGGCACCGTTGGGACCGATCAGACCGGCGATCTCGGTCTTACCGATGGTCAGGCTAAAGTCGTCGACTGCCTTAAGGCCGCCAAATTCAATGCCCAAGTGGATGCACTCGAGCGCCGGGCGCTGGCCCAGGTCGCGGTCGGGAACGATGGCGCCAGAAGGATACGGGACCATCTTGCCCTTGTTGAACTCAAACTTACTGGGCATCGGCTGCTACCTCCTTCTTGGAAGCAAAGCGGTCCTTAATGCGTGCGAAGAACGCCTTGAGCTGCGGGTTGTTGGTAAAGATCATGACCAGGATCAGCACGATGGCGTAGATGAGCATGCGGTAGTCCGAGAACTGACGGAGCAGCTCGGGAAGCACCGTGAGCAACGCCGCCGCGATGACGGAGCCGCGCATATTGCCCAGACCGCCTAGGACCACGAATACCAGGATGAGGATGGACGTGTTGAAGTCGAACTTGGTGGCGGAAAGCTGCGAGAAGTTACCGCCGAAGAGGGCTCCGGCAGCGCCGGCGAGAGCGGCGGAAACCACGAAGGCGATCATGCGGTACTCGGTGACGGAGATGCCCACGGACTCGGCAGCGATCTTGTTGTCGCGCACGGCCATAATGGCACGGCCAGTACGGCTGCGGACCAGGTTGAGTACAATCACGAGCGCGACCATGACCAGGATGGCGCCGGCGATGAAGGTCGAGTACGTCGACACACCCGAGGCGCCCTGGGCTCCCTTGATGATGGCGGTGCCGTCCTCGAGCAGGTGCAGGTCATCGATCGTGGAGTTGCCCGTGATGTTAAAGATCACGTGCAGGCCGCGCGAGTCGACACCCACGATAAGGCAAGTGACGATCTCTTTGATGATCTCGCCAAAGGCCAGCGTCACGATAGCCAGGTAATCGCCGCTCAGGCGAAGGACCGGAATGCCGATCAAGAAGCCCAGGATGGCGGCAGCGATGGCGCCGACCACGATGCTGATGATAAGGCGCACCGGATCGGAGGGAACGGCGCTCTCGAGGGCGACCGCGGTAACGATGCCCGTATAGGCGCCGACGCTCATAAAGCCCGCGTGGCCCAGCGACAAGTCGCCCGCGATGCCGACGACGAGGTTAAGGGAGATGGCCATGACGATATAGGCCGTGATGGGAACCAGCTGACCGGCGATCATGCGCGGAATCATGTGGTTGGACTGCATAAAGAACACGATGGCGAACGCCACAAGGCACATGGCGTACGTAACAAAGTCGTGACGCGTCTGCTTGTCTTTAAGAAACTTCATAACGCTCACCTACACCTTCTCGGGGACGTACTTGCCCAAGAGGCCGGCAGGCTTGACGAGCAGGACGATGATCAAAACACCAAAGACGATGGAGTTGGCAAGGCTCGTGGAAATGTATGCCTGCGCCATTGCTTCGATGATGCCGATGAGGATGCCACCGACAAAGGCACCGGGGATGGAGCCGATGCCGCCGAAAACGGCAGCGTCGAAGGCCTTGATGCCAGGCATGGCGCCCGTGGTGGGCTGCAGGACCGGCGAGTAGGAGCACAGGAGCACACCGGCGATGGCGGCAAGGGCAGAGCCGATGGCAAACGTCATCGAGATGGTGCGGTTGACGTTGATACCCATGAGCTGAGCGGCGGCTTTGTCCTCGGACACGGCGCGCATGGCTTTGCCCATCTTGGTCTTACCTGTAAAGAACATCAGGCCGGCCATGATAACCAGGCAGGCGACGATGGTGACGAGCGATACGGCGCTCACGTTAAACTTGGCCAAGAACTCCGGCACCGGGAAGGTGACGAGCGAAGTGAAGTTCTTGGGCGTGGCGCCCCACAGAAGCTGCGCGGCATTCTGCAGGAAGTAGGACACGCCGATGGCCGTGATCAAAACGGCCAGCGGGCCTGCTTGGCGCAGCGGCTTATAGGCCAGACCCTCAATGAGAACACCGAGAACCGTGCAGACCACGCAAGAGAGAATTACAGATGCCCAGCCCGGGAGGCCGAGATACGACGTGGCACAGAACGAGACATAGGCACCGACCATGATGACGTCGCCGTGAGCGAAGTTGAGCATCTTGGCGATACCGTAGACCATGGTGTAGCCCAACGCGATGATGGCGTAGACGCTGCCCATGGACAGGCCGTTGACCAGGTATTGGATAAAGACCGTCATGTTCCACATCCCCCTTTCGAATAGGTTTCCAGCTAATGTATGAAACAGGGACGTTACACTGTCCCTAGATACCAAGCAAGCAGGGAAGGCCAAAACCTCCCCTGCTTGGGATCAAAACCGCTCTATGTAAGGCGGCCTATTAGGCCTGTACGTACTTGCCGTCGGTGATGACGTACGCCGTGGGCTCCTTCTGGACCTGGCCCTTATCGTTCCAGGTGAGCTTGCCGGTCAGACCGTCAACGGTAATCTTGAGCATAGCCTTGGGCAGCTTCTCGGCGACCTCGGTCGGGTCGGCGTCGACACCAAGACCGGCCTCCTTGAGGGCCTCGGCCACCGCGTGCACGCCATCGTAGGCGTCGGCGGCAAACTGGTCGGGGGTATCGCCGTACTTATCCTTGTAAGCGTTGACGAAGTCGGCGTTCTTCTCGTCGTCGGCGGAGAACGGGGTCATGAGCAGCAGACCCTCGGCAAGAGAGGTGTCGAAGCCCTCAACGCCCAGGATGCCGTCCATGCCGTCGCAACCCATCATCTTGACGTCGTAGCCCATGTCCTTGGCGTTCTTGAGCAGGACGGACGCTGGCGTGTAGTAGATCGGCGCAAAGATCATGGTGGCGCCGGCCTGCTTGGCCTTGGTCAGCTGGTTGGTAAAGCTCGTGGCGGAGTCGTCCTTAAAGGTCTCCTCGTCAACAATCTCGAGCTTGGATTTAGCGGCCTGAACCTTAAAGGAATCTGCGATGCCCGAAGAATAGGCGTCGCCGGAGTTATAGAACAGCACGAACTTCTCGTCCGCATACTTCTGCGCCAGGAACTTGGCAGCGTTGACGCCCTGGTTGGGATCGGTGAAGCAAACCTGGAAGACGCAATCCTTGCCCTTGGTGACGTCCTCGGAGGACGCGGACGGAGTGATCATGAACGTTTCGGGGTCGTTACCGCACTCGGCGGCAACGGCAACCGACGCACCCGTGGTGGTCGGGCCGACGAGGGCCTGCATGCCCCAGTCGAGCAGGGTGTTAAAGGCGTTGACGGCCTTCTCGCCGTCGGCCTGGTCATCCTCGGCCTTGCTGGCAAGCGGCAGCTCCTTGGTCGAGAAATCCTTGCAGCCAAGCTCGACACCCTGGGTAACGGACTTGCCGTAGGACGCGTTGGCGCCGGTCAGCGGTCCGATGGTGCCGATCTTAAACGAAGCGTCGCCCGAAGCGGAACCGCTGTCGCCGCCGTTGGAGGAGCAGCCAGCTAGAATGGACATCGCCCCCAGACCTGCTGCGCTCGCGATAACGCTCCTGCGATTCATAACAGGGTTCAATGACTTACCGGTGAGGCTCGACATGCGGCTCTCCTCTCAAATCTCGTCGGGTTTCGGTTACCCAACAGGCCATCCTTCGCCGTGTTCGGCGTTCGCAAAATAGTAGACGCTTTAGTTGAGAAAAGTGGCGATTATTTCAACTTTTCTTTTGTTTTGTCCGTTTATCCATAATTATGCGTATTTCTATTGGTTTATGCAGTTTAGCCACTTTATTGTGTGAAAGTAATGTTTCCATTCCGTTACAAGCGCCCTTGCCCTGATTAAAACAGCCTCACCGGTCGCGTTTTGTACGCACCTAGGCGGCGATGTACTTGCCGTCCTGAATCACATAGGCCGTAGCGGGCTTTTCAACCTGCCCTTTGTCGTTCCACGTCAGCTCGCCCGTCAGGCCCTCGATTTTGATCTTGCGCATGGCCTTGGCAAGGTCGCCGGCAATGTCGGCGCCGTCGGCCGTAATGTCGATGTCTGCCTTATCGATAGCCTCGACAATCGCATGGACGCAGTCATAGGCATCGGCGGCGAACTGGTTGGGCGTCTCGTCGTAGGCGTCCTTATAGGCCTTGACGAAGTCGGCGTTCTTCTCATCGTCGGCAGAGAACGGGGTCATGAGCAGCACGCCCTCGGCAAGAGAGGTATCGAAGCCCTCAACGGAGAGCAGACCGTCCATGCCGTCGGTGCCCATGAGGGTCATGTCGTAGCCCATGTCCTTGGCGTTCTTGAGCAGGACGGACGCCGGCGTGTAGTAGATCGGCGCAAAGATAAGCGTGGCGCCGGCCTCCTTGGCCTTGGTGAGCTGGTTGGTAAAGCTCGTGGAAGAGTCGTCCTTAAAGGTCTCGGTATCGACGATGTCGAGCTTGGATGCCTTGGCCTGCTCGGCAAAAGCGTCGGCAACGCCCGAGCTATACGTATCGCCGGAGTTGTAGAACAGGGCGATCTTGGCGTCTGCATACTTCTCGGCCAAGAACTTCGCGGCGCTGGCACCCATGGTGGGATCGGTGAAGCAAACCTGAAAGACCGTTGTCTTATCCTTGGTCACGTCGAGCGACGAGGCCGAAGGCGTGACCATGAGCATATCGTCGGCAATCTCGCCCGAGACGGCGACGGCAGCACCGGTGGTGACGGGGCCGACGAGCGCCTGCATGCCCCAGTCGCACAACGTATTGAAGGCGTTGATGGCCTTCTCGCCGTCGGCGACATCGTCCTCGGACTTAAGCGAGAGCTTGAGGTCATTGGTCGAGAAATCCTTGGCGGCGAGCTTGGCGCCCTTCTCGGCCGAGACGCCATAGGTTGCCGCGGCGCCGGTCAGAGGGCCGATAACGCCAATCTTGAAGGTCTTGCCGTCATCGGCGGAGCCGCCGTCCGAGCCACCCGACGAACAACCAGCGAGTGCCGCGGTGCTGCCGAGCGCCGCGGCGCCGGCGAGAAAGTTCCTTCGGCTGAGCGTGCTGTTGATGTTGAACATGGTGTCCCCCTTTTTCGCTGGCCGCAGTGCGGCCGTCTTGCGGTACGGGGCAAACCTTATGGCGCAAACGTTGACAGTTTGTTACGGAGTTCCGTTTGTAGCGAGCATGTTTCCAATGTTTCCGCAGCGTTTCGGGGGTGCCGTTTTGTGCAACTCCTGTTGCCTGGCGAGCACGCGCCCTCGGTTCACGCTAGAATGCACTCAACCTTTAAGCGGTTAATCCATCCATAAGATGCACGAAGGAGCTATCTATGAGCGAATCCCTGCGCACCGTGAACGTCGGTCTGATCGGTCTGGGAACCGTCGGCGGCGGCGTGGCCCGTCTGATCAAGAGCCACCACGATGAGTACCTGGCAGCCTACGGCATCGACCTTAAGCTGACCCGCGCCTGCGCGCTTGCCTGGGAGCAGGCCGAGGCAGCCGGTATTGAGCACGAGGCCTTTACGAGTGACTGGCATGACGTCGTCACCGACCCCGCCGTCGACATCGTCGTCGAGCTGATTGGCGGCGAGCACCCCGCGACCGAGATCTTCACCACCGCCTTTGAGCACGGCAAGCACGTCGTCTCTGCCAACAAGGCCCTGCTGGGCCGTCATGTCGAGACGCTCGCCGAGAAGGCGCGCGCGTGCGGCGTGCAGATTAAGTGCGAGGCCAGCTGCGGCGGCGGCATCCCCATCGTGAGCACGCTCGAGCACGACCTGGTGGGCAACAAGATCCTGACCATCGCCGGCATTCTCAACGGTACCACCAACTATATCCTGTCCCGCATGGACGCCGAGGGCGCCGATTACGCCGACGTACTTGCCGACGCGCAGGCCAAGGGCTATGCCGAGGCCGACCCGTCCGCCGACGTCGACGGCTTCGATGCCGCCAGCAAGACGGCCATCCTCGCCTCCATCGGCTTTGGCACCCGCGTTACCACCGATGATGTGTACCAGCAGGGTATCCGCACCATCGGCGCCGAGGACATCGCCCAGGCCCGCGAGCTCGGCTACACCATCAAGCTGCTCGGCATCGCCCGCAACACCGACGCCGGCGTCGACGTTCGCGTGCATCCCACGCTCATCCCGGCAGACCATATGCTTGCCAAGGTCAACGGCGCCATGAACGCCGTCTACGTGGTAGGCGACGCCGTGGGCGAGACCATGTTCTACGGCGCGGGCGCAGGCTCCTTCCCCACCGCGAGCGCCGTCGTGGGCGATATCCTGTCGCTCTCCGAGCAGATCAGCCGCGGCGTGGCTCCGCTGCCCGAGATTGAGCCCTATGGCCACAACCTCACCTTTAAGCCCATGGACGAGCTCCAGACCAAGTACTATGTGCGTCTGAAAGTCGCCGACCGCGTGGGCGCCCTGTCCGAGACGGTCGACATCTTTGCCAAGCACAACATCTCGATCTCGCTCATCAACCAGGTCGAGGACGGCAAATCGGGCGTCAGCGATGCCTGCTCGGTCATCTTCCTGACGCACCGCGCGCTCGAGAAGGACGTCCAGGCTGCCGCCGCCGAGCTTGCCAGCGTCGGCTGCGTGGCCGAGGTCGCCAACGTCCTGCGCATCGAGGACGTTGAGGCTTGGACCGAAGGCGTCATGGCGAACTAGCCCAACGCTCGCCTAGCAATACGCGCCTTGAGGGCTCCCGTCCGATGTGGGATGGGAGCCCTTTTGTCACCTGCCCTAAGCACAACGGCAAAGCACATTTGCGCGAGCCGCTCATCGGTAACGCGGGCTACCGTTCACCGATATGCAAACGCGGCCGATTCCGACTACCGCTACGCTGTGCTGCGAATGTCCGCCCGCGATGAGAGGAAGCACCATGTTGCTCGAGGGCAAGAAAGCAATCATCACCGGAGGCACACGCGGTATCGGCTATGCCATCGCCTGCCGTTTTATCGAGGAAGGCGCTGCCGTCACCGTCTTTGGCTCGCGCCAGGAGACTGCCGACACGGCCGTTGAGAAGCTGACAGCCGCCTATCCCGACGCCAAGGTCTGGGGTCGCTCCTGCGATCTCACCTCGCTCGAAGCCGTGACCGAGGCCTTTACCCAGGCTGCCGCTGACATGGGCGGCTTGGACACGGTCGTCAACAATGCCGGCATCTCCCAGCGCTCGCCGCTCCTTAACTACACGGCCGAGGAGTTCGCAAAGGTCATGGACCTTAACGTCGTCGCCGTCTTTAATGGCCACCAGGCTGCCGCCAAGATCATGACCGAGGCCGGCCACGGCGGCACCATCACTACCACAAGCTCGATGGTCGCCAAGTACGGCCAGCCCTCCGGCGTCGGTTACCCCACGTCCAAGTTTGCCGTCAACGGTATGGTCCAGTCGCTCTCGCGCGAGCTCGCCCCCATGGGCATCCGCGTCAACGCCGTCGCCCCCGGCGTGACTAAGACCGACATGGTCGCCAACCTGCCCGAAGAGGTCATCAAGCCCATCATCGCCACCATTCCGCTGGGTCGCATGGGCGAGCCCGAGGATGTCGCCAACGCCTTTGTTTTCCTGGCGAGCGACATGTCCTCCTATGTCACGGGCGCCGTGCTCCCCGTCGACGGAGCCGCCCGCTCCTAAGGAGCCACAAGCTTTGGCTTCAAGCTTCAACATAGCTCAACCAAAAAGGCGCGCCGTCTGAATCAACTGCAGACAGCGCGCCTTCTCCTGTTATGAAAGGGAAACTATGTCCCAGTATTTCGGATCAGAACGGGGCACGGTTTCCCCCAGGACTTCCTTGCGGAAACCGCATCCCACTCTGAGCGCCCATTCCGGGACACAGTTTCCCAACGGCCCCCGTTTCGGAAACCACATCCCGTTCCGAGCCTTCAAAGCGGGACGCGGCTTCCCCGAGAAAGTATCGACTACTTACCGTCGTCGTCTTCGGCTTCTTCGCGCGCATAGAGCTCCAGCATGCGGCGGCGGTATTCGCGCACAGCGAGCTTGGCGCGCTCCAGGCGGCGGCGCTCACGCGGAGTCAGCTCGGACGGGTCGACCTCGTCTCCATAGGTCTTATCGGCAAGCAGGTGCGCCGCGTCCACGATGCGGGCATCGATGTGGCCGCTCGCTGCCTCGGCGGAAAGACGCTCGGCAATCGTATCGAGCGTAGGCAGGCCCTCGAATACGCGACCATGGCCATGCGAGGTCAGCAGCTCGTGCTCGCGCGCGAGCAAGCTCGCTAGGTCGTGGTGGGCGCGCAAGATGTCGAGCGCATCGGATGGATGCTCGGCAACCTCTGCCACGGCGGCGACCGGTGCGGCATCCACCACGCGGTAGAAGAGCTGCGCGAGCAATGGCATCAAGAACACCGTGATGGCACCGGCGGCAACCATGACCGACGCAATATCTTGCGACAGCGCGCCCGCGTTGACGGCAACGCTCGTAACGGCAACGATGATCGGCAGCGCCGTGGTGCAGTACAGGGCCACGGTAATGCGACCATACGCCGACACATCGCGCGTCGCAGGACAAATGCTCATGGAAATAAGAATGGGCACGGCACGAATAATCAACAACGCCACGATAAAGCCCACGAGCAGACCCGGGCGCGACGCCACGGCCGTCAGATCGATCTTTGCGCCCGATACGGTAAAGAACACCGGAATCAAAAAACCGTAGGCCAGACCGTCGAGCTTGGTCTCGAGCGTATGGTTGCCCTCGGGGATGATATAGCGCAGGACAAAGCCGGCGGCAAAAGAACCCAACACGATGTCGAGATCAAAGACAGCCGAGAATGCCACGAGCGTGACCAGGATGAGCACCGTCAGGCGCACGAAGGTCTGCGACGTGGTATCGGCGCGCTCCTCAACAAATGCAAAGAAGCGGCTGCCGACGCGCTTGGAGCGGCTCGGGACCACGGCCAGCAACACGCAAACCACCGCAAACAAGCCAAGGATAACGAGCGTTTGGATGCCAGTGCGGGCAGACAACAGCACCGACATGGCGAGCACGGGACCGAGCTCGCCCCAAGTGCCATACGCGAGAATCGAGTCGCCCACGCGCGTGCCGGTGAGCGAGCGCTCACGCATGATGGGCACAAGCGTACCGAGCGCCGTCGAAGTGAGGGCAAGCGTCACGGCGATACCGTCGAAATGACTGACTGAGAACCACGGGGTAAAGCGCACGGCAAGCCAGGCGATACCAAACGTGACGACCCACGTCGCCAAGCCGTAGCGCCCCTCGACGCCCGTGATGCTCTTGGGGTCGATCTCAAAGCCGGCAAGCAGGAACAAAAAGGCCAGGCCCAGCTCGGACACAAGCGAGACCTCAGCATCTACATGGATGACGCCGAGCATATGGGGTCCCAGTACCGCGCCGAGCACGAGCAAAAAGACCGTCTCGGGAACGGGTTTTCCGGGAATCGCCGAGGCGATAAAAGGACTCGCAAAGGCCACGAGTGCGATGATGGCGAGCGAAACGAATGCCATGTGATGCCTTTCTCTTGTTTGCGCTTCACTGTAGCACCCTCGCCGTCCTCAACGCGCCGCGAGCTGTCGTATCATAGTGAGGTTTACAAACATGTGGCTCAAGGCGACCGCAGGGCAGACCCCGCAAACCGACCGCTGCCGCATACCGTACCGTACGCCCAACCGATCAGGAAGGCAGGAACCAATGGTCTCTCGTATCTACGTGGAGAAGAAACCCGGGTTCGACGTCGAGGCTCAGCAGCTCAAGGGCGAGCTGACCGAAATTCTCGGCATCAAGGGCATCGAGGCCCTGAGGATTATCAACCGCTACGACGTCGAGGGCATCGACAAGGAGCTTTTCCGGTCCTGCGTGCCGACCGTCTTTAGCGAGCCCCAGGTCGATGTGACCTACGACGAGCTCCCCGCAAGCGATGGCGCCGTCTTTGCCGTCGAATTCCTGCCTGGCCAGTTTGACCAGCGCGCCGACTCCGCCAGCGAGTGCGTGCAGCTCATCAGCCAGGGCGAGCGCCCCGCCGTGCGCTCCGCCAAGGTCTATATGATCTCGGGCGCTCTGGACGAGGCCGCCATTGATGCCATCAAGCACTACGTGGTGAACCCCGTCGAGGCGCGCATCGCCTCGCTCGACCTGCCCGAGACGCTGTACATGGAGACCCCCGAGCCCCAGCCCGTCGAGGTGCTCGACGGTTTCCGCGAGCTCGACGAAGCCGGCCTTGCCGCCTTTATTTCCGAGCGCGGCCTTGCCATGGACGAGGCGGACATCGCCTTCTGCCAGCAGTACTTCCGCGATGAGGATCGCGACCCCACCATCACCGAGATCCGCGTGATCGACACCTACTGGTCCGATCACTGCCGCCACACCACCTTCGGCACCGTCCTGGACGACGTGACGATCGACGACGCCGTGGTGCAGCAGGCCTTCGACCGCTACATGGAGATGCGCCACGAACTCGGTCGCGACACCAAGCCCGTCTGCCTCATGGACATGGGCACCATCGGCGCCAAGTACCTCAAGAAGACCGGCGTCATGACCGATGTCGACGAGTCCGAGGAGATCAACGCCTGCACCGTCAAGGTGAAGGTCGATGTCGACGGCGAGGACCAGGACTGGCTGTTCCTCTTTAAGAACGAGACCCACAACCACCCGACCGAGATCGAGCCCTTCGGCGGTGCCGCCACCTGCGTGGGCGGTGCCATCCGCGACCCGCTGTCGGGCCGCAGCTACGTGTACCAGGCCATGCGTGTCACCGGCGCCGGCGACCCCACCGTCCCCGTGTCCGAGACGCTCGAGGGCAAGCTGCCGCAGCGTAAGCTCGTGACCACTGCTGCCGCCGGCTACTCCAGCTACGGCAACCAGATCGGCCTTGCCACCGGTCAGGTCAACGAACTCTATCACCCCGGCTACGTCGCCAAGCGCATGGAGGTCGGCGCCGTCGTGGGCGCTACCCCGGCAAACCACGTGCGTCGCGAGTGCCCCGCCCCCACCGACAAGATCATCCTGTTGGGCGGCCGCACCGGCCGTGACGGCATCGGCGGTGCCACCGGCTCCTCCAAGACCCAGAACACCGAGTCCATCGAGACATCGGGCGCCGAGGTCCAGAAGGGCAACGCCCCGGTCGAGCGCAAGCTGCAGCGCCTGTTCCGCCGCGGCGATGCCTGCCGTCTGATCAAGCGCTGCAACGACTTTGGCGCCGGCGGTGTCTCGGTCGCTGTAGGCGAGCTTGCCGACGGCCTGTATGTCGACCTTGATACCGTGACCAAGAAGTACGACGGTCTTGACGGCACCGAGCTCGCCATCTCTGAATCCCAGGAGCGCATGGCCTGCGCCGTCGCCGACGGTGACGTCGAGGAGTTCATGGGCTACGCCGCCGAGGAGAACCTGGAGGCGACCGTTATCGCCGAGGTTACCGCCGAGCCGCGCATGCGCATGGCCTGGAACGGCGTCGCCATCGTCGATCTGTCCCGCGAGTTCCTCAACTCCAACGGTGCGCCCAAGCACCAGGTCGCCCACGTCTGCGCCCGCAGTGTGTGGCAGCCCAGCTGGGCCGGTACCACGCTCGCCGAGCGCATGACCTCGCTCGTCACCGACCTCAACGTCGCTTCCAACAAGGGCCTTTCCGAGCGCTTCGACTCCACCATCGGCGCCGCGACCGTGCTTATGCCTTTTGGCGGCAAGACGCAGCTCACCCCGAGCTCGGCCATGGTCGCCAAGTTCCCCGTGGACGGCGAGACCACCACAGCGAGTGCCATGGCATGGGGCTTCAACCCCTATTTGATGGAGGCCGACCAGTTTGCGGGCGCCTACCTGTCCGTGGTCGAGTCCATCGCCAAGCTCGTTGCCGCCGGCTTTGAGCACAAGCGCGCCTACCTCTCCTTCCAGGAGTACTTCGAGCGCCTGCGCACCGAAGCAGAGCGCTGGGGCAAGCCCATGGCTGCCGTCCTGGGTGCCCTTATGGCCCAGGTCGACCTGGGTGCCGGTGCCATCGGCGGCAAGGACTCCATGAGCGGTTCGTTTGAGGACGAGACCGGCGAGCTCAACGTTCCGCCGACCCTGATCAGCTTCGCCGTCGCCGTGGGCAAGGCCGCCCGCGCCGTCTCGCCCGAGTTCAAGGGCCTCACGCACCGCGTCGTCCGCATCGCCCCCGCCACCTACGGCGAGGATTACCGCCCCGACGCCCAGCAGCTGCTCGCCGCGTTTGACGCCGTCGAGGCGCTCACCGCCAACGGCAACGCCCTGGCCATCTCCACGCCCGGCTACGGCTGCGGCGCCGAGACCCTCTTTAAGATGTGCGTCGGCAACCAGATCGGTATCGAGCTTGCCGAGGATGTGGACGTGGAGAGCCTCTTCACCCCGCTCTACGGTAGCTTTATCGTCGAGCTCGCCGAGGATGCCGAGCTGCCCGAGGTCGCCGACGGCGTTGTCGTCGAGCCCCTGGGCACCACCGTCGAGGGCTATGTCATCGACACCGGCTCCGAGGTCATCGAGCTCGCCGAGCTCCAGGAGGCCTGGGAGAGCGGCATCGAGGGCGTCTTCGCCTACCGCAGCGCCGGCAAGACCCCCGAGGTCGAGACCATCGACTTCCGCGCCAAGGATATCCACGTGTACGGCGGCGCCAAGATCGCCCGCCCGCGCGTGATCATCCCCGTGTTCCCCGGCAACAACTGCGAGTACGACAGCGCCCGCGCCTTCCGTGCCGCCGGTGCCGAGGCCGACACCTTCGTGATCAACAACCTCACGCCCGAGGCCGTCGCCGAGAGCACCCGCGAGCTTGCCCGCCGCATCCGTGCAAGCCAGATCGTTATGATCCCCGGCGGCTTCTCGGGCGGCGACGAGCCCGACGGCTCTGCCAAGTTCATCACGGCGTTCTTCCGCGCTCCCGAGGTCACCGAGGCAGTCCGCGACCTGCTCAAGGCCCGCGATGGCCTGATGCTGGGCATCTGCAACGGCTTCCAGGCCCTGATCAAGCTCGGCCTGGTGCCCTACGGCGACATCGTCGACGCCACGCCCGATGCGCCCACGTTGACGTTCAACACCATCGGTCGCCACCAGAGCCGTCTGGTGCGCACCCGCATCTCGTCCAACTTGTCCCCGTGGCTGTCGCAGTGCAGCCTGGACGACCCCTACACCGTCGCCATCAGCCACGGCGAGGGCCGCTTTGTCGCCAATGACGAAGTGCTCGCCCAGCTGATCGCCAACGGCCAGGTCGCCACGCAGTACGTGGGCGAGAACGGCAAGCCCAGCATGGATCTCTCCGTCAACCCCAACGGCTCCGCACTCGCCATCGAGGGCATCACGAGCCCCGACGGCCGCGTCCTGGGCAAGATGGGCCATGCCGAGCGTCGCGGCGACAACCTGTACCGCAACGTGCCCGAGCATGTCCCCGGCGATAAGTTCATGCCGATCTTTGAGAGCGGCGTGGCCTACTTCGCTTAAACCTTTCCCATCGGGTACAATCCCCTCGGGTAACAACACCCGCCACCGACGCATCCGGTGGCGGGTTCTTTTTTGCTTCGCGCATGCAGGAAGGACATCATGGAAAGCCGCAAGCCGTATCTCGCCACCCTGCCCGGACTCATCCTGGGTTGTCTTGTTTGCTGTGCACTCTGGGGATCGGCGTTTCCCTGCATCAAGATCGGCTACGCGCTCTTTGGTATCCCGGCGCACGATAGCGCCTCGCAGCTGCTCTTTGCGGGCTTGCGCTTCACGCTTGCCGGCGCCCTGGTTATCGTTGGGATGAGTGCGGCCCAACGCCGCCCCCTCATTCCGCAGGCTCGCGACATCAAGCCCATCTTTGTCTTGTCGCTCTTCCAGACTATCGGGCAGTACTTCTTTTTCTATCTGGGCCTCTCGTGCGCCAGCGCCATGTCGAGCTCCATCATCGAGGCCAGCGCCAACTTCCTCGCAATCCTCTTTGCCGCCCTAGCATTTCACACCGAGAAGCTCAATACGGCCAAGGTGCTTGGCTGTGCGCTGGGCTTTGCCGGCGTCGCGCTCGTCAACCTCTCGGGCGCAGATGGCACCTTTGGCTTCAGGCTCGATGGCGAGGGCTTTATCCTAGCCTCCACTGTCGCGGGTGCTCTTTCGACCTGCCTGATCGGCATCTTCTCGCGCAAGCACGACGGCGTCTTGCTTGCCGGGTGGCAGTTTTTAGTCGGAGGTTTGGTCCTTACCGCCATCGGGTTTTTGATGGGCGGCGCGCTCTCCCCCACCGCGATCATCCCCGCCATCGCGCTCATTATCTATATGGCACTCATTTCCGCCGTCGCGTACTCGCTATGGTCGCGTCTGCTTGCCGTCAACCCCGTCAGCCGTGTGTCGGTCTTTGGCTTTATGAATCCAGTCTTTGGCGTACTGTTAAGCGCGCTGCTGCTCGGCGAGGGCGCTGGCACGAGCCCTGTGACCGTACTTGTTGCCCTGCTGTTGGTCTGCGGCGGCATCATCATCGTCAACAGGCCCAAAAAGGCCTAATGAACTGCCCTTATTTAGCAGAGCGGATTCACATACTTTAGTTTAATGGAGTACATCGGAGAGCCGAGGGCCGCCACGCACGCCAGCGTGTGCCCCTTTTCCTAGCGTATCTGAACGCCGGCTTTCTTCTTCTCGCGCTTTACGCGGTAGAGCTCCGCGTCGGCAGCACGAAGCAAGTCTTGCCAGGTATCGACGCCATCACCAACCCGTGCGTAGCCGATGGACATCCGCAACAGATACGGAACCTCGGCGCGCGCGAGCTCATCGTTGATTGTCGCGCACAGATGCATGATATCCTGTTCCGCCACTGCCTTTTGGAGCACCACGAACTCATCGCCACCATAACGTGCGATAAAGCCGCCAGACGCCGAGCAGACTTCTTTGAGCGCAGCGGATATGACCTGAAGAGCGTGGTCGCCCTCCACATGCCCATAGCGATCGTTAATCTGCTTAAAGCCGTCGGCGTCCATCATAAGCAGATATACATCTTCGGCCTGATCCACATTTGAGAAGAGCGACAGCATATAGGTCTCAAAACGGTTGCGATTGTTAAGTCCAGTCAACGGGTCGGTCGAGATGAGCTGCTCCTGGTAGATGATGTAGAGCAGCAACATGCTAATCATTATGCCGACACAAAGGCCGGGCACCGAGTATACGACCTGAAAGGTACCGCCCACCAGGGCCGGAATGGCGAAAAATGCCAAGGTTCGATAGATGGCCTTCGTCTGCAGGCTCTCGACCCTGCGAGATTGCACAAATGCATGCAGGGACGTATGTATAACGTAACAGTAGCTGACGATGGGCTGGATCATATAGGCAAAGCCGCGACGATACACGCCCTGCGAATCGATATAGAACAGGGCGTGCGTCCAGTAACTGGTAAACGCCAGCACGACCACCAGAGCCGTAGGCAACGCTACAAGCACCACCCTATAGCGCGAGGTCAAAAGGCGAGAACCCTGCACCGTCTCGGAATAGATAAACCAAATGAGACACGCGATAGCAAAGAGCGAAAACGAAACCGCGTTGGAAATCCAGTTGGCAGCAATGCCCAACGTGCCGTCCACACCGTCCGAAAGCGTCCAGATCATATCGAATAATATGTACGCGGCAGAGGTGTAGCCAAGCATGCTAAACAATAGCTGCTGGGTGCTCGAGAACAAGGAGCGACGACTTCGCACGGCAAGCCCGATAAGAACAATCATGCATAGCACGAATATCTCAATCTTGAGTGCCTTAACCACTAGCGCCATCCCTTCAATACCCAAGTGGTCAGAATCGCCCAATTCGAATCAGGGCAATAAACACCCCTTTACTCCACAGGGGTAAAGGGGATAATAGCAGAGCGCCCGAACATCACTGCAAAACAGTTTCTGTTCGGGCGCCCATACGGCGCGAATTGCACACGCCGGCATCATTGATGGGTATCGATTGCTACTCGCCATCGATGTCAGTCGCGACGGCCTCCTCTATGGCCTCGACACCGACAGGCGACAGATCCTCCTTGCCTTGGCAGAACTTCTTGTCGACCCAGCCAGTCAGAATCGGAGCCATGATCGCCGTGATGATAACGGCGGTGGCGATCTGAGCGTACGCGATGGGCGCAAGCTCGGCGTAGCGCGGTGCGACCTCAGCAAGAGCAACCGGCGTGGTCATAGCCGTGCCGGCGATGGTGGAGCAGGCAACGGCGGCCTTGCCGTTGCCGCCGCACAAGCGCTCGAACGCAAAGGTGATGGGACCGACGACAAACAGCGTGACAAGGCCCAGCAAGATGCCGGAAATACCGCCGGTGATAAAGCTCGACAGGCTCATGGACGCACCGAGCTGAAATCCGATGACGGCAATCGCGGGATTGGCACCGGGAACCAGCAGGTTCTTGATAAACGGGAACAGGTTGCCCAGAACCATGCCAATAACGAGTGGCAAGATGGAGCCGATAATGGTGCCAATGGGAATGTTGGCGAGGCCGGAAACACCGAGGATGATCATCGTGACGGCGGGGCCAGCCGTAAAGAACAGGATACCGACGGCGCCCTGCTCAGACTCATCACCGAACTCGCCCATGATGCCCGTATAGAGCGCCATGTTGCAAAACGTGATGCCGCCGATGATAGACACGGAGCTCAGACCCAGGAAGTTGTCGTTAAAGAAATATGCCACGCCCAGGCCGAGAGCCGCTGCGACGACCAGCTTGGGGATCAGCACGACGATACCGGTCTTGATGGCACCCGGCGTGGACTTAAAGCTGATGCCGGCGCCCACAAACAGCAGGATCGCGGCGACGATGGCATTGGAGCCACCGCGGCAGGCAGCCGTAAAGAAGCCGCCGATCTCAAAAACCTGCGGGCAGAAGGTGTTGAGCAAAAGACCGACGATCATCGGATAGATCATGATGTCGCCCGGGATGCGCGGGACCTTGAATTTCTTTTGCTCGTTGGCGGTCGCTTCCTGTGCCATGAAACCCCCATTTCCGCTGACGGGGTACAAAAGCCCACGTCACGCTTTGCTACAGTAAAGTTTGACCATGGTACCAGAAGAAATAGACCAGCTCGGTGAGAAATTCGATTCGTTGGACAGGGGCGCTAAACGTGCCCCGCTCTTATATGAGGCTCAAAACGATATAGAACACGATGCCCGAAACACAGCACCACAGCATCGATTTTGTCTTGACCGCCACGGCCACGACGCCGGCAGCCGCAATCCAGGGAACCAAGGCAGGCCAGGGTCCCGCGTCGAACGCGCCGGGGCTCACCAAGTCGTTGGCGACCAGCGCGGCAAAGGCAGCGGGCGGGATATAACCCAGGGCCTCGGTAATGCGGGGCGACAGCGTTCTCCCGCGCAAGGCAAACGCCGGCGCGATGCGAAAGAACGCGATAGCAGCCCACGACGACAGCCACAGAACCAAGAACTCGTTAACGGGCATCGCGGGCACCTCTTCCGTCAAATACAGCATCGCACGCCAACGCAATGGCAATGCCGGCCACGACGCTTGCCGGCACGGCAATATTCGTGAGGCCCAAGAACTTGCATACGGCGACGGACACCGCGCCCGAAACCGCCGCGACAACGTTGCCGCGCGACAGCCGCTGCGAAAAGAGCAGGCAGATAAAGAGCGAGGTGCAGACAAAGGCTGCAATGGCGGTGGGAACATCGACAACGGCGCCGACGATGGCGCCCATCGTACACGAAACGCCCCATGTTGCGATGAGAATCACGTTGAGCACGAAGGACTCGCGCGGGCCCCAATCCTCCCCTTCAACCAACTTGGCAAGCGAGATGCCATATGCCTCCTCGGTAAGTGTCGCGGCAACAGCCAGCGTCTGACGCTTCGAGGCACCCGTCAGATGCGGCGCGATCGATGCCGAGTAAAGCGCAAAGCGCGAGGAGATGGCAGCAACGCTCGCGACGATCGATGCTGCAGGCACGCCCGCCAGCCAAAGATTGCAGATCATAAACTGGCCGCTGCCCGTCACAAACGTGCTGCTCAGAGCAAAGACCATCCAGGGCTCCATTCCCGTCTGCCCCATGATCATTCCGCACGGCGCGCCTATTGCAATATAGGTAAGCATCACTGGCCAGACGATTTTAAAGATCCTAAGGACCATGCCACTCCCATTCTGGTAAGTCGTCTGCAGCGCGCCTTGCAACGCAGCAGAAATATCAACCGGTGGCAATAAAGTTCACCTACAATTGCCACCGGATCGAAAGACACAACTTTTTAGGAAGTCATTATGACAGCTATCGATCGAGACCGGGCGCGCGCGGCCTTCAAAAGCTACACCGATGCCTACGACGCCACCAACCCACGCATCGCGCTCAAAATCGAGCATACGTACCACGTGGCCGAGGCATGCGATGCCGTAGCGCGCGAGCAGGGCTGGTCGTCAGAAGATATTGACCTGGCATGGCTTTGCGGCCTGCTACACGATATGGGCCGCTTTGAGCAGTTGCGGCGCTGGGACACCTTTAAGGACGCCGAGAGCATGAGCCATGCAGCGCTGGGCATCGAGGTCCTCTTTGGCGAGAATCCCGCCGATGCACCCGCCGTAACGAGCATCCGCGACTTTATCGATGACCCGGCAGAGGACGAACTGATCCGCGCGAGCATCGCCCACCACAGTGATTTTCGCCTGCCCACGGAACTCGACACCCGTACACGGAGCTTCTGCGAGATCGTGCGCGATGGCGACAAGATCGACATTATGCGCACCATCGCCGACAGCACCGTCGACACCATCCTCAAGGTGGATGAGGACACGTTTCTCGCCAGCCACTTCTCGACACCGGCGCTTACCGCCTTTGACGAGCACCGCTGCGTCGCACGCGATGAGCGCGATGAGCCCGCAGACTACCTGGTGGGACTCATCTGCTTTATGTTTGAGCTCGTCTATCCAGCGAGCCGCGCGCTGGCGCGCAAACAGGGCGATATCCACCGCCTGCTCGACGCGCCCTTTGGCATTACGCGGCCCTTTACCGACCCCGCCACGCAGGCAACCTGGAGCCGCCTAAAGGACGAGATGCGCGACTGGCTGACGCGCGCTTAGCGCTCAAGCTGAGCTAGCAGCTCCTCAACGATCTCAACGGCATCGCCGACGACCTTGTACTGGGCGGCACCAAAGATGGGGGCATCCGGGTCCTCATTGATGGCGACAATGCACTCCGCCCCACCGATGCCGGCGAGATGCTGGATAGCGCCCGAGACACCGATGCTCACGAGGAGCTTGGGCGAGACCGATACACCCGTCTGGCCAATTTGGTGGCGATACTCCAGCCAGCCGGCCTCCACCACGGGGCGCGTGCAGCCAAGCTCGGCACCCAGAGCCTCGGCAAGCTTTCGCATCAGCGGTAGGTTTTTCTTGGAGCCGATGCCGCGGCCCACCACGACTAGACGCTCGGCATCGGCAATTGAGGCCTGCTGTCCCCACTCCTCGGCGGGAATCGAGATCTCGACACGGGCCTTAACGTCATCCGCTAGCACTACCTGGGCAATCGTGCCGGAGCGGCTATAGTCAAACTCGGGCGCCTTAAAGATGCCGGGGCGCACCGTTGCCATCTGAGGACGGTGGTTGGGGCAGATAATGGTGGCCATCAGGTTGCCGCCAAACGCCGGGCGCGTCTGCTGCAGCAGACCCGTCTCCGTATCCATCGAAAGCACCGTGCAATCGGCCGTAAGGCCCGTCTGCAAGCGCACGGCCACACCGGGCGCCAGCTCGCGACCAAAGGCGGTCGCGCCGTACAGAATGGCCTCGGGCTTGCGCTCGGCTACCAAATCGCAGATCAAGCGGGCGTAGACCTCCGCGTCGTTCTGACGCAGGCGCTCGTCACGACAGACCAGAACTTCGTCCGCACCGGCGCAAATCAGATGCTCCAGGTCCCCGAGTGAGCCCTCGGGGCTCATGCCGACCAGTGCCACCAGACGGCAGCCGCGGGCATCGGCAAGCTCGCGCCCCTTGCCCATGAGCTCGAAGGCCACGGATGCAACGGCATCGTGCTCGTCAGTCTGCACGAAGATCCAGATGTCTCGACATGCGTCAAGGTCTGCCGCGCCGGCGGCCTCGTCGCGCTCAATCGAGATGGCGTTGACGGGGCAGGCGTCGACGCACCCACCGCACAGGATACAGCCGTCGGTTACGCGGGCACAGCGATTGGGGCGCTCACCCTCCACCACAATGCCGCCCGAGGCGCAGGCGCGAACGCAGCGACCGCAGCCGATACAGGCTTCGCTATCGATAATCAGCCCGCTCATCTATGCCATCCCCTCGATAATCTTGGCAAGTTTTACCGCCTGCTCGGACGCCGTTCCCTCGACGGCCTCGCACGTTTGGTCACGGTCGGGCACAAACGAGCGCACGACCTGCGTCGGTGATCCGGCAAGGCCGCAACGCGAGGGGTCGGCGTTTACGTCGGCAGCGCTGGCCACGCGCACGCCTGCATCCTCGGCCGCGCGAATACCGGCAATACTCGGCATGCGCAGCTGGCCAATCTCCTTGGCAGTCGTCATCGCACACGGCATCTCCAGGTACACCGTCTCCTCGCCGGCATCGCAGCCGTGAACGAGCGCCAGCGAGCCACACGTCGTAAATCCCGCGCTCTGCACACAGCTCACGTCGGTCACGCAGGGGACCCCAAAGGCGCCGGCCAGCTCGGGGCCGATCTGGGCCGTATCGCCGTCCACTGCCATCTTGCCACAGATGAGCAGGTCAAAGTCCTCATCGAGTGCCTCGATGCCGCATTTGAGGGCATAGGTGGTGGCTAGGGTATCGGCGCCCGCAAAGGCGCGATCGGTCAGCAGCAGCGCGTCGTCGGCACCGCGGGCGATGCAGTCGCGCAGCAGCGATTCGGTCGCGGGGATGCCCATCGACACCACCGTCACACGCACGTCCATGCCAAAGCCGATAAAGTCGTCCTTCAGCGCTAGCGCACATTCGAGGGCACTTGCATCGAAGGGATTAATGACCGCCTGCTTGCCATCACGCACGATAGTATTGGTCTTGGGGTCCATCTTGACCTCGGTGCTTCCGGGCACCGCCTTGACGCACACCACCATATGGAAATCACTCATCTTCACGCGCCCCCTTTCTGGACGAGTTCATCCAAGAGCTTCTCCGTAAACAGGTTGCCGCGACCCAGCTGGCCGGCAGGATCGAGCTGGAGTTTGAGGCGCGCCGACTCGACCATGGCCTCGTGGCCGTACATCGTCTCCAAGAAGCCCGCCTTGATCTTGCCGACGCCGTGTTCGGCAGAAACGGCACCGCCCATGGCCGTGACCTCGGAAGCCCACTGGGCAAAGAGCTCTCCACCACGACGGTAGTCTTGCGCATCGCGCGGCAGGATGTTCACATGCAGATGGTTGTTCCCGATGTGTCCCCAGGCAGCAGACTCAAGCCCGCTTTCGGCCAGCGTGCGGCGATAGAGGGCCACGACATCGGCAAGGCGTGCATTGGGCACCGACATGTCCGAGCCCAGCTTGGTAATGGTGGGGTCGATGCGGCGACGCTCGTCAATGAGCATATTGACGCTCTCGGGGACCGCGTGGCGGAAGAACCGCTGGCACTCGCGATCGACTTCGGTGCGGGCGACCCATGTCGCATCGTCGCGGCCGCCCGCAAACTCCAGCACCCATCCAAGGTGGTACAGCTCCTCGGTCGCCTGCGCCTCGTCATCGCAGTCGAGCTCCACGTAGACACAGACCTTTGCCTCGTCGTCGAGCGCCGGCAGCGAGGCAAACGCTGTCGACTGCTCGCGCTGGCGACGTAGAATATCCAGGGCGCCAGCATCGAAGTACTCGATGGCAGCCGCATGGGACAGGACAGGGCGCACGGAATCGGTAAAGGACACCGCCTTGTCCTCGCTATCGAAAAAGCAACTCACACCCCATACGACCGAAGGTGCCGCCTGCAGGGCAATCTCGAGCTCGGTGATAACGCCGAGCGTGCCGCACGCGCCGATAAAGAGGTCGATGGCGTCCATTTCGTCCGCAACGAAATAGCCTGAGGCATTTTTTGTCTCGGGCATGGTATAGCCGGGAAGATCGAGCTCGAGCGTACGGCCCGCTGCCGTCACGAGCGACAGGTGGCGGCCCTGGGCAAAAGCCTCGCCGCGCTGAAGCTCAAGCAAATCGCCATCAGCCAGTGCGACGTGGAGTCCCGTGATATGTGGGCGCATGGGACCGTAGGCGTAGCTGCGGGCACCAGAGGCGTTACATGCCGCCATGCCGCCCAGACAGGCAGACGCCTCGGTGGGATCGGTGGGAAAGAACTGCTCGGGGGCCTCTTGGAACTCCTCGTAGGCCTCAAGCGATGCCTGGTCCCAACCAGCAGTCGGCAGCACCTTCTTGCTCAGCTGCTTGCGCAGCTCCGAGAGCACAACGCCCGGCTCCACGCGCAGCAGAAATTGGCCTTGTTCATCGCGGCGAAGGCCCAAGTAGCGATTCATACGGGAAGTATTGAGGATATGCCCGCCGTGGGGCACGGCACCGGCAGCAAGGCCGGTTCGGGCGCCCTGAACCGTTACCGGGACACGCTCGGCATGGAGCTTTTCCAAAATGGCACGGACCTCGTCTTCCGTTGTCGGAAACGAGATGCTCGAGGCCTCGCCCGATGCGCGAGACTCATCGCGACCATACTCTTCGAACTCGTCGGTGAAGGGTTTGATGGTTGCAGACACGCGAACTCCCCCTTTAGCTAACTACAGTGTTTGCAGGGAGATGTTACCGCATCGTTTCGTCGACGTGTTCGAGACCGTCTCCATAATTGGCGTTTTTTACGTTCGTGCAATTCGGCGAACGACAAGGCTTCCTCGGCAGACGATGCTTTTGACACATATCGCCCCGCCGTCGCCGACCGCTCGATTGTCGCTCGAAAAAAGTTGAAGTAATTTTTCCCACCTTTTACCTGTGGAGATGTCAATCCGTCAAGCATTTGGTCAGAAATTGGTCAAGTAGCGGCTGATACGGTCGGCATCGACAGCCAAAACCGATAGAAGTTTGGCCCCAGAAGCAGGGAGGTTCCCATGGCATATTACTGGCCCCAGTACGGCGTCGCCATCGAGGTCGACGACGACCCCTATCTCCTGCCTTTCGACGAAGAGGCGTTCCCCGATACGGCGGTCTACCACGTCACCACCGATGTTATCTGCGACCCCGAGTCGTTCTCGGCGCTCGCCCACCACATCGCGCGTATCCACGACATCGAGCTCCCTCACGACTTTGACGAGCTCATCTACTCGCGCCGCCTGATGCTTCACATGCTCTTTGGAGCGGACCCGTCCACGTTCGCACGTGTCTACACCACCAAGGACGCCGCATGAGTGCGAAGAAGCCGCCCCGCCTTGCAGGACTGGGGCGTCGCAAGAAACTCGTCGTTGTATGCCTGGCTATCGTCTGCGCCCTCATCGCCGTAGGGCTATACGCCTGGCAGTCGCAGCCCGTGCCCGAAGCGGGCGCCTCAGTCACGACGGCAGAGGGTAAATCGCGACAAGAAATCCAAGATGAGCTCGATGCCATCGTCCGCGACAACATGATGACGATTTCGGTCGCGCCGGTCGCTCAGCTACAGGAGGACGGCAAGCTACGCGTCAACGTGCAAAACGTCCAAGACAATAAATTTCCCCAGCGATTCCGCGTCATCCAAAACGACGAGACCATGTACGAATCCGGTGTGGTCGAGACCGGCAAGACAATCGAGACGTGCCCCGCCGGCGACATCAAAGAAGGCGAGGCGTACATCGAGATCCAGGCACTCGATGCCAAGACCCTCGACAGCCACGGCAATCCGACACGTGTCAAGGTACGGGTTGAGCAAACCGAGAACTAGCTTTTTCAGCCGACGCGGCACCACACGCAATTCACCAGCATTCGTCCAATCATCGCGGGGACGGCCCGCGGCGAATAGAAAGGAACGACCATGGACATCACCAGGAACATGAACGGAGCCAGAGCGCTCGTCGTGGGCGCAGGGCTCGCGCTCGTGCTCGCAATGGGCGCCGCCCCGACGCCAGCTATGGCAGCCGGGCGCGTTGGAACCACAAAGGTAATGGTCAGGACCCAGATCGACAACGTTGAGTTCAAAGTTCCGACGGTTATTCCCTTCGTCGCCAAGGCCGACGGCACGCTTCAGGGCCCCTCGGAAGACGCGACCACCATCGACAATCATTCGGCCTACGGCATCCATGTCACCAACATGAAGATCGACGCCATGAACACCTGGACCATTGCCGCCGACGCCAAGGCCGGAACCGCGCAGAACTCCATCGACTTTAAGGTCGGCCCCGACGGCGCACTCCAGAACGCCAGCGCCGCAATGCAGGGGACGGGCCTCGATCTTTCCAAGAACGCAGCCTTCGACATGGGTTACCAGGGCATTGCCGGCGGCAAGGACAAAATCAAGCTCAAGACAAGCGGAAACGTCGCCCGCGTCACGCGCGACATCTTCCGCGTAACCGGCGAAGGCGATCAGGTTGCAACGATCACCTGGACGGTCGAGCCCGGTGCGCACACGGCATAAGGCCGTCGCCCTGGCCGCCGCCGACAGCATCCTAGCGTTTGGGCCAGCCATGGCCTTTGCCCAGCAAGAACAGGCGCAGGCCGCCACGCAAGTGACGGTCGACCTCTCGGAGCTCGACCGCGGCGACCGCGAGGAACCGTTGGCGCAGACAGGCGACAGACGATGGCTCTTGGCAGCAGGCGCCACAGCAGCAGGCGCGGGAACCGCCGGCCTCGGTCTGCACATCAAACGCAGCCAGAAACAAAACATGGACAGGCCGCACTAAATTAGCTAAGGAGACCCCATGGCATCGAAGAACCTTTTGCCCGTCGTCGCACTCTGCGGCGCGCTCGCAACCGGAACGCCTGTCGCCGCTTGGGCGACTCCCGTCATGGCAGACTCCTTACCAGCAGCCCTAAGTTCCGCCCCAAATCCGTCGAGCGCCATTGCGTGCAAGCGTTTTTCGATCGCGCAGGCCGCGATCTCAACCTCGGGATGCCTTCGTCGTAATACGGACGGCTCGATAGTCGTGGATATCAAGCGTTCGAACAAGGCAAACGGCTCCCAGGCGGGGTGCGCCGTCTGCACGTGGCGCTCGGTTGTGCTCGATGCAGATGGCGATCCATGCAATTTAGAGCTGCGCATCGACATCGCTTCGGTCGATGACTCGGCGAACGGAGCGAAGGTCGTCTTCGACGGTGCGTTTTTCGAGAAAGGAGGCGGTATATGTCTGGGCTGCGCCGCCGCGAATGCAGACGACACGCAGCCCACCCTCTCATTCACGGCATCGTTGCGGCTGACCAAAGCCGGCACCGATGCCGTCGCGGCGGGAGAAGCGTCCCTGCTGTTCTACGCCGTCAGCACCAAAGACACAGACGCTCATTTCGAGAAGCCAGCCGGATCACTCAGCCTTACACGAGGGATAGAGGCAGGCCCTATTGAAATCGATGCCCACGCGCAAAGCAGGCAACGCATTCTTGCCGACCCGGCGCTTCTCGAAATGGAGTGGAACGGATCCGGAGCCATCGGAATTCTCCCCTCCGCGCTTGACGCCAAGACGCTCCCCTCAAACGACGAACCCATCAACGCAACCACACAAGAAGAGAGCGCGGACAAAGAAGCAGGTGCGGGCGACACGCCGTCGCCGACAAACAGCGTCCCAGCTTCTTTCGAAGCGCCGAATGAGCCCGCTACCGATCCAAACGATCCCGAGCTCGCGGACAGTCTGGGGCTTGCTGATCCTCAGGAGATCGATGAAGGTAACTGCTGCGTGCTTGCCGCGCTCGACCACACGGAGGTCATCGACGCTGCGAACATCGAAGTTGCCGCCGCCAATCAGCCCGTCCGCAAGTCGGCCATCATCGCATTTCCCGAGTCCATCGAAGTCGTCTTTTTGCCATCGGGCGAGGTCGTGGCCCCAACACTGCTCACCCTGTTGGGCGCCAAGAATACTCGAAACGAAATTAAAAAGGTCACGGTTGTCGACCCTGCAACCACCGCTAAACTGCGTCTATACGCCGTTGCCGCAGACGGAGGCAAGACCTTGGAATTCGATGGCGACACACTTCTAGCCTGGCGACGTCTGGACATTATGCAAGACGTCTCGTATCAGATCGAACTCGAAGGGTTTGATCGTGCCCGCGATGCCAATATCATCGCCGCGGCTATTGAATCCCCGCAGCGGCTTATGACACTGCGCTTTGACTACTACCCCTATGTCCCGACAACCACCTGAGGCTTAAATGCTGCGCATCATTCCTAATACCACTTATATAACGTATTAGATGAGTCGCGATGTGCCTCGCATTTCGTTCTGCTACGATTGCCACGTTGGCATCAATACAGGAGGGCTCATGCCGGGCTTGGGAACAATCATCAACGTTGCGCTTTTAGTTGCGGGCGGTCTTTTGGGATTAGCGGGCGGCCGCTTCATTACACCGCGCATCCAAGACACGCTCATGAAAGCATCGGGGCTGTGCGTCCTGTTTATCGGCCTGGGCGGCACCATGCAAAAGATGCTCATCATCGATGGAAAGGCGCTAGCGACCACCGGTACCACCATGCTCATCGTCTCATTTGCGCTCGGTTCGCTCATCGGCGAGGCCATCAACTTGGAGGCCGCCATCGAGAACCTTGGCGAATGGCTCAAGCGCAAGACTGGCAGTGAGGGCGATAACGAGTTCACCAACGCTTTTGTCTCGACTTCACTCACCGTGTGCATCGGCGCCATGGCCATTGTGGGATCGATCCAGGACGGCCTGCTCGGCGACTGGTCAACGCTTGCCCTCAAGGGCGCACTGGACTGCATCATCGTCTGCACCATGACGGCCTCGCTTGGCCGCGGCTGCATCTTCTCCGCCCTGCCCGTCGCCGTGTTCCAGGGGACGATCACGCTGTTTGCCGGCGCACTCTCCCCCATCATGACCACGGCAGCCCTCGACAGCCTTTCGCTCGTAGGCTCCATGCTCATCTTCTGCGTCGGCGTCAACCTCATCCGTCCTCAGACCTTCCGCACGGCCAATATGCTCCCCTCCGTCGTCATCGCCGTCATCTACGCCCTCCTGTTCTAAATCTATCAACGCAGCGGTATCTCGAACACCTGTTTGATGCTGTGCTATGATATGAGGTCACCGAAGCTGCGTTAGGAGAGGAGAAGCGGTGGCCGACCAGGACATCAAGATGCTCATCGAGCGCATTATGGCCGAGGCCCGGACCCATCAGTCCGCCCGCTTCTCAAACGAAATCTACGCAGACGAGCCGATTCTCAAGACCGGCCGGCAGATGCAGAACTTCCTCCCCGACCAGTACCGCAAGATGCGTGAGATATCGCGTTGGCAAGACGACCCCAAGGGCGGCGCGGGCCGTTGGCTTTCGGAGGCCGAGCTTTTCTACCGCCAAGGCCTGCTGATGGCAGACTTTGAGGACGACTGTCCCTACAACGGCACCTTTAAGTCGTACTTTCCCACCTACAACGCCATGAGCGATCGGCAGCTGCGCGGCTATTTTACCTGGCGTGCCCAAGTGCGCCGCGGAACCGTCGAGGAAACGTCTACGTCCTTTGCCTTCCTGTATCTCTATGAGCTGATCTGCGGCATTGGCGTAGATGACCCGCTCGATGGTTTTAACAAGATCAAGGCCTTTTGGGACGCCTATCGCGCCTTCGAGCCCGGCATCGACCGGTTTGCACGCGTGTGGCTGCAAGATTACGCCGTATTCCACGGACTCGACCCCAAGCTACTTTGCGACTCCAAGACCGTCATGTTCGATAACGCCCTTATCGAGCTGCGGCGCGCGGCACGAGACCTTGCACCCGCACCGACGCCATCGGACCAGGCGCCCAAGCGTCACAAGGCCTCCGAGCCCACGCTCCCCCTTCCGCCCGACGAGGCGCGCGAGGAGCGACTCATGGCTGCCATCAATGCCCTCTCCACGTACAACCTCAATAATTCAAGGCTTGACCGCAGCCACCATCGCGACCTGCGCCACGTGGCATGCGCTGTGTACGTCCGTATGGCGCGCTACTATGACACGCACCGAAAGACCGGTATCGTGGCGAGCTTGTTTGGGGAGGAGACGGCCATGCCCTATACCATGTTTGCCTCGGCCGTGTTCTTTGCGCCCAATCGCCACGAGGACTGCGAATATCATCTTGATCCCATCCATATCTACCGTTGTCAAAACGGCTTTTGGGAATGCGTGCGCATTCACGGCAGCAGGCAAAAGAGCAGCAAGCTTGGTGAGATGATGCGCGCCTGCGACCAACGCCTGCGCCTGGCCCTAGACCCCACCCACCCCCTGAAGGAGGAGAAGGTCCCCAAATATCTGGCCAAGATCATCGATGACGAGATCGTGGCATGGCTTTCGTGGGATGCCGCGCACCAGCCCGTCAAGATCGATATCGATTTGAGTCAGTTGGGACACATTCGGAGCGCCGCCGCACAAACGCGTGAAGCGCTTTTAATCGATGAAGAGCGCGAGGACGGCGCACCTGTGGAAGCCGAGGCGACGCTTATCGAGCAACCGAGCACCGAGCCCGCGCCCGGCATGGCTGCCAAACCTGGCGAGATAACCACACGGCAAAACGAACCCGACGAGCCGACTGTCTCCACCGAAGAGCTTGGCGTCGTGGCACCGCTCCTCGTGTCTGCGCCCGCGCCCGTAACGCCCGCGTCCACCGAAGCTGCGACCGAACTCGCGCCTGCCGCAACCGCGTATCTGCGCGCGCTCCTCGAGCAAAACGCAGCGCAAGCGACATCGGCAGTGGAAAGGTCGGGCCAGAGCGAGGATATGCTCGTCGACAGCATCAACGAGGCGCTCTTTGACCTGGTGGGTGACACCGTTATCGAGTTTGGAGCGGCAGGACCGCAGATTATCGAAGATTACGAAGCAGACGTGAGAGGATACCTAGACCATGAGTGACACCGCATCCGCAGCGCCCCGCGTACCCAAACGCGTCGCCGCCGTTATCCTAAACTCGCTCAAGGGCGGCGTGGTCCCGCGCATCGGCCTTCCCTATATCACCGTGGGACGCGAGGTCGAGATTCGCGCCCTGCTCACCGATTTAAGTCTCATCGCCGATGGCGGCGCGAGCTTCCGCTTTTTAGTCGGTCGCTACGGCGCCGGTAAGAGCTTTTTGCTCCAGACCATCCGCACGCACGCCATGGGCGAGGGATTCGTCGTCGCCGATGCCGACTTGTCGCCCGAGCGACGCCTGCAGGGCGGTCAGGGGCAGGGCCTTGCCACCTACCGCGAGCTCATCCGCAATATATCGACCAAGACGCGCCCCGAGGGCGGTGCGCTCAACCTTATTCTGGATCGCTGGGTCGCCTCGTGTGCTAACGTCGACGAGTCGGTCGTCAATGCCCAACTGACCCCGCTCGAGGAGATGGTCCACGGCTTCGACTTCACCCGCATGCTTCGCCGCTATCGCACGGCCGTATCCGAGGGCGACGAAGAGGCCATGAGCCGCGTGACCAAATGGATCCGCGGCGAATACCGCACCAAGAGCGAGGCTCGCGCCGAACTGGGGTCCTCAACCATCATCAGCGACGATGACTGGTACGACTACGTCAAACTCATCGCGCGTTTTTTGGTTTGCAGCGGCTACAAGGGCATGCTGGTGCTCATCGACGAGCTCGTGAATCTGTATAAGATTCCCAACGCCATCACGCGCCAGTACAACTACGAGAAGATCCTGACCATGTACAACGACACACTTCAGGGCAAGGCGCAGTACCTGGGCATGATCATGGGTGGCACGCCGACCTCCATCGAGGACCGCCGCCGCGGTGTGTTTTCCTACGAGGCCCTACGCAGCCGACTCGCCCAGGGCCGCTTTGCGCGCGAGGACCTTAAGGACATGCTTGCGCCCATCATCCGCCTGCAACCACTCACCTACGAGGAGTTGCTGGTGCTGATCGAAAAACTCATGCAAATTCACACCGGCTACTTTGGCTGGACGCCCACGCTGACCGAAAACGACTTGGTTGACTTCCTCAAGATTGAGTTCGGTCGTGTGGGAGCCGACACGCACCTGACGCCGCGCGAGGTCATTCGTGACTTTATCGAGTTGCTCGACATCCTATGCCAAAACCCCGACGCCAACGTGGCCGAGCTGCTGCAAAGCGTCGGCGGCGATACTCTCGCGTCAGCTAGCGACTCGCCCGCATCATCCGACACGCGCAACTTCGCCGAATTCACCATCTAACCTGCCCAAAAGGAACAGGTTTATTGTGGCAGGTTTTATCTGGGCAAACGTTGAAGCAGCCATGCAGCAAGCCACTGCCCACCGCGTTGAGAGATTCGTTTTTGAAAGGAGGCCCCGTGAACGCCTTTGACCGCTACGCCCCGTTTATCCAAGACTTCATCTACTCCCACGATTGGGAGAGCTTGCGCTCTATCCAGGTTGCGGCAGCAGATGCCATCTTTAACACGCAGGACAATGTGCTCCTGACGGCATCAACGGCTTCCGGCAAAACCGAGGCAGCCTTCTTTCCCATCCTGACCGAGTTTTGGGAGAACCCGCCCGCAAGCGTGGGCGCTCTCTACATTGGCCCCCTCAAGGCGCTCATCAACGACCAATTCGTCCGCCTCAACGACCTGTGCGAAGAAGCCGATATCCCCGTCTGGCACTGGCATGGCGATGTCTCGCAATCGCACAAGGCTAGGCTCATCAAAAAGCCGAGCGGCATCTTGCAGATTACGCCCGAATCGCTCGAGGCGCTCCTGATCCATAAGCACATGGCGATCCCGCGCATGTTTTGCGACCTGCGCTATGTGGTCATCGACGAGGTCCACTCGCTCATGCGTAGCGACCGTGGCGGACAGACGCTCTGCCTTATCGAGCGACTCTCGCGCATGGCCGGCGTGCAGCCCCGCCGCATTGGCCTTTCAGCCACCATCGGCGACCCCGAGCGCACGGGCGCCTTTCTCTCGCAGGGAACGGGACGCGGTTGCATCATCCCCCGTTTTGAGGAACCGCGTCGCGTGTGGCGCATCTCCATGGAGCACTTCTACAACTCGGGTCCCCAGGCACAGCAGCGAGGATTCGAGAGTGCGGGTCCTCAAGAGGCCGAAGTGCTTGCGTGCGAGCGTATTGAGACGGCGGCGCCCGCGGCGCTGCCCGCATCCGGACAAGACATGCGCCACAGCGGACAGCTTACACAGGAGGAACGCCGTCAACGTCGCGAGCAGGCGCGGGGCAAGACCGCTCCCAAAGACCGTCGCACTTCCTCGGCCCCCGAGGGCGAAGTCGACATCCCACGAGCGACCGAACAGGGACTGCTCAACCCCAACGACACCGCGCCCGACAACGCCGACCCCGGCATGGGCTACATCTTTGAACACACCCGCGGACGCAAGTGCCTGGTCTTTGCCAACTCGCGCGAGGAGGCAGAGGCCGTGTGCTCCATGCTGCGCAGCTACTGCGAGAGCCGGCACGAGCCCGACCGTTTCCTCATCCACCATGGCAATCTTTCGGCATCGCTGCGCGAGACGGCCGAGGAACTCATGCGCGATGAGGAGCAGGCGCAGACAACCGTCACCACCTCTACGCTGGAACTCGGCATCGATATCGGCCGTCTGGAGCGTGCCTTCCAGATCGATGCGCCGTTTACCGTCAGCTCCTTTTTGCAGCGAATGGGCCGCACGGGGCGCCGCGATCTTCCGCCCGAGATGTGGTTCGTCATGCGCGAGGAAGAGCCCGAGCCGCGCACGATGATGCCCGAGACCATTCCGTGGAAGCTCCTGCAGGGCATTGCGCTCGTACAACTCTATCGCGAGGAAAAGTGGGTCGAGCCGCCCGAGCTCGATCGACTCCCCTACAGCCTGCTCTACCACCAGACTATGTCGACGCTTGCCAGCACCGGCGAACTCACGCCGGCAGAGCTTGCCCGGCGCGTGCTCACACTCAGCTATTTCCATCGCATCTCGGCCGATGACTATCGCGTGTTGCTGCGTCACCTCATTACCATCGACCATATCCAAGTCACCGAGGGTGGCGGGCTCATTGTGGGTCTCGCGGGCGAGCGCATCATTAACAACTTTAAGTTCTACGCCGTGTTCCAGGAAAACGAGGAGTTCACCGTTCGCAGCGAGTCGGCCGAGTTGGGCACGATCGTCAATCCGCCACCGCCCGGTGAGCGCATCGCCATCGCCGGACACTGCTGGATTGTCGAGGAAGTGGACTGGAAGCGTCATACCGTCTTTGCCACGCAGGTCAAGGGCCGGGTGCCGGCCTACTTTGGCGACTGCCCCGGTGACATCAATACACACGTACTCGAGCGCATGCGCAAGGCGCTCAACGAGCACGCGACATATCCGTACCTTATGGGCAACGCGAGAGCCCGCTTGGCGCAGGCTCGTCATACGGCCGATATTTCGGGTGCGGGAACTAAGCCGCTCATCAACCTGGGCGGCGATACCTGGGCACTTTTCCCCTGGCTGGGCAGCTACGCCTTTTTGGCGCTCGAGCGCATGCTCAAGATTAAGTGTGCCGCGGAACTGGGCCTTCGCGGACTTGACCCGTCACGCCCGTACTTTATGCAGTTTAAGATGAAGGCCGACGAGGAGACGTTCTTTGAGGTGCTCGCCGCCGAGGCCGAGAAGGACTTCGATCCCATCGAGCTCGTCTATCCCGGCGAGGTTCCCTACTTTGATCGTTACGATGAGTTCGTTCCCGAAGAGCTCGTGCGCAAGGGCTTTGCCGAAGGCGTGCTCGACATCGAAGACATGAAGCAGCGCGTTCTCGGCTGGCGCGACCACGCCTAAGACCAGTCTTTTTGGGACGGGGAGACTTATTTGTCGTGAAGGACGGCGCCGAGGAAGTCGACGTCAAAAGGCACGGCTTCGGCAAAGGTGTAGTCGCCGTCGCTGGCGATGAGCAGGTAGTTTTCCTCGCCGCCGAACTCCGTATCGCCACATGGGATTACCCAGGCGTGGTCGAATACCTCGAGTGCCGTGGCAGCGCAATCACGCAGGAACGTCACATCGCTCCCCTCGTTCGTGCTCACGATATTGGCCACGTAGATACCCCCGGGGTTCAGGCCGCCTCGCACTAGACGCAGCGCCTCAACGCTCGCCAGCTCGCGCACAGGCTCGGCACCGCCAAAGCAGTCGCTCACAACGACGTCGTAGCGACGATGCCCCACGCTCGTAATGCCCAGGTACGAACGCGCCTCGGCGGTAATCACCCGCAGGCGATCGCCCGCCGTACGCTCTAGCTCGTCCAGGTAGAACCAGCGACGCGCCAGACGCGTAATCTCTGAGTCATACTCGATGACGTCCATGCGCAAACCCTCGTGCGACATCAGAGCGAACTTAGGATAGGCAAACCCGCCGCCGCCCAGCATGAGCATACGGTCGATACCATGCCCGTAAGCATCACGCATTGCGTCCTCGGCCTCAAACACATCGTCAAATGCGCGATAGTACGCAAAGACTGGCTCCGCCCAACGATCGCCAACATAGCTCGCGCTTTGGTAGACGCCGCCCTGTACGAGCACACGGACCTCGTCACCGCTCTCGTCGTGCACACGCTTCACACGTGCCAACCCGTTGCGGGTACGTGCGACCTGCAAACAGGCAGCACGAACAGCGACGGCGGCCGCACCAAGCGCCGCGGCTCCCAGGACAACGCCGGCAACGACGCCGGCAGAAACACTTGGCTTGTTCATCTAGAGCTCCTTCTGCAGATAGAGTCCATGGTCATAAAACCCAAGATGGCGATAGTACTCGCGCGTACCGATCGCGCTGATCACGTTGATGTGCGTATAACCGGCATCCCGAGCTATCTGGCACGCACGCTCCACGAGCAAACGTCCCAATCCATGGTGCTGCGCCGCCTGACCCTGATCGCCCACGCGCGCCGCCATGCCGTACACGTGCACCTCGCGAATCATCGCCTCGTCCGGCGTCGTCGGCAGCTCGTCCACATGCGCGGCAACAAAAGCGCGATCGGGCAGCGACAACCGCAAAAAGCCCGCGATCTTGCCCTGCGGCGTCACCCACTGCAAAAAGCGCTCGTGCGTCACCGGCGTCTCGTACGCCACTTCCTCGTCAAGGGTCAACTCGTCCAGGTCGGCACCCGCCGTGCTGATCTCGCGATAGCGGATCTCGCGCACCGTCGCACCGTCACCCCGAGCAGCCAGGCGGTTTTCGACGAGCTGACGCAGGTTAGGCTTCTTGTTGCCCACCATGATGTCATCGGAACTAAAGTCGCGGATCATACGACTGATACGGCAGAACGCCGGCGTCACCACGATGTCGTCGGCTAGCACATCAAGCAGTTCTTCCTCGGTATAGGGGCGCCACTCGCCGCGCTCGTAGCAGCCCACCAGACGCGAGCCCTCGATGAGCGCACACGGGTAAACCTTGACCTCGTCGGGCATAAAGGCCCCCTCGGTCATAAAGCGCTCGTAGTCGCGCTTGTCCCCCTCGGGTGTGGCGCCCAGCAAGTTGAGCATAAAATGCGCATGGATCTTAAAGCCAAACAGGCGCGCAAGCGAAAACGCCCGCTCAATCTGCGCCACCGAAATGCGACGCTCGTTGACATCGAGTAGATGCTGGTCAAGGCTTTGGATGCCCATCTGTATCTTGGTGCAGCCCAGGCGGCGGATGAGCATGAGGGCCTGCGGCGTTACAGCATCGGGGCGCGTCTCGATAACGAGCCCCACCACGCGATGCTTCGCCGTCTCGTTGATGCGCTGCTGGCGCTCGAGCTCCTCCATCGTTGCCGTCTGCCACTCGGTGACCTCGCCCCACGGCGTACCGGGGCCGTACAGACGACGCACCGCGCGGTTATAGCCGCCCACGGCAGCATCCACACGCTCCTGCTCGTCGGCAACGCCGGCAGCGAGCTTGGCCTCGTCTGTCGCAATGCCGGCAGCCCGATAGCACTCGCGGAGCTCTGTTACCACCGGCGGCAGGGCATCGGCGGGAGCGTCATCGAGCAGGCGCCCCGCCTCGGCACGGCTGATGCCCGGACGCGCCAACATGGGGTTTGCCGCCACGCCGGCGACGGCATCGTCATTGAGCGCACGGAAAAGCTCGGACATAAACCACGTCTGATACCCTTGCGGATAGTCGCTCCAGGTGCCACCGAGCACGATAAGCTCGATCTTGTCGGTCGCATGCCCCATCTGCGAAAGTGCGGTCAGGCGAGCGCTCACCTGCAAATACGGGTCAAAGCAGTTTTGCTCCGCACGGGCGCATGCCGGCTCGGCATGCAGATAGCTTTTGGGCATGCGCAGATCGTTGGGGCAAAACAGGCAATCGCCCGAACAGGGCCACGGCTTGGTGATGACGGTAATGGTCGCCACGCCCGAAGCCGTGCGGCGCGGCTTCATGCGCAGCACCTGCAGCAGCTGACGCTCCAGCTCGGCATCGACATTCCATCCAGCCCAACGAGCCGGCTTCTCACGTTTAACCCGCTGGTAGAACGGCAGCAGACGGCGCTTGGCCAGATCTCGTTTGTCGGCACCCTCACGGCGCGCCTCGGCATGTATCAGTTTGACGAGCGCCTTGTCGTCCACGGTCTCACCGCGACGCAGAGCCTCGAGTATGTTCAAAATAATCTGTTCCATGCCCCCATTGTAAAGGCAAAGGCGCCGGAGCCAGTCACGGCCCCGGCGCCTCCATCAAAGAGCATGCCTATATGCACCGATCTCCGAAAACCGCATGTCACACCGATTCGAACGACATGTCGCCCGAACCGACCTTAAAACGATACGTTGCAGACTTGTCACCGTTGTCGAATTCAGCATTCAATATGGTCTCGCCATCGTAGCCAAGCGGAAGGAAATCGCTCTCAAAGTCACCGCTGCCCACGGTGAGGCTCGCCTTAAAGCCCGTAGAGTTCGGAACCGATATCTCCACATCGCCCGAGCCCACGCTTACGTCCATCGACTTCGCGGGGGCCTGGTAGAGCTCGAACGCCACATCGCCCGAACCGACCTCGGCATCCAAGGTGTCGGTTACGGTGCCCGCAAACTCAACGTCTCCCGAGTCCAACGTCAATTCGAAGTCGTGACATGCAATGTCCGCGACCGTCAGTTCTCCCGACCCCACCCTCGCCGTAATGCCGACCAGGTTATCCGCAACATCCCGCGGCAGCTCGATGGTGACCGAACGATCGATAGCGCGCTCGTCATCGCAGTCGAACTGGCTAATCGTGAGTGTAGAACCCTTGACCTCGGCCAGATTCTGAGTGGCAGCATCGTAGGTAGCTACCCCCTTTGCAACACGACCGCTCTCGATGACACGCACCTGCCCGCCGGAAACGCACTTGATCTCAACCTCACCCGATGTCACATCCAGGTCAAGGGACTGGAATGAGTCGGCATCAAACGTTTCGCTCGAAAGCTGCCGAGACTGAGCGGAATAGTTACCGCCATCCAAAGAATCGTCCCCGTCAACCACATCGTCCATACCGGACAAACCGGATGCAATATCGCCGAGATCCCACGGGCCATCAAAATGAAACAATATCCGCGAAGTGCCAAAGATAAGCCCGATGATGAGCACGAACGCTCCGATACCGACGCCCAGGCGGACCTTGGACTCATGCGAGAGCTTCATCATTCATCACCTTCTTTGGCGCTCGGCTCAGCGGCGGTCGAGGAAGCCACGTCAGTATCAACCGCAGCGGAAACATCCTGAGCCTTAGCCGCCTCCGGCGCCGGACCAACCTGAATATCCCCGCGTGCCCAATCGCCATCGAGCGCACGCGCCACCCAGTGATAGATGGGGATTGTAAAGAAGATCAGCGCGGCAAAGGAGCCACCAAACAGGAACATCAGCAAAAAGAACAGCAGCCAGCACACGGCCCAATACGGAAACGACTGGAACGGACCTTTCACCGGAGTCGAGCCAGCTGCGCCGCCACTCGTCACCTGCGCCGTAGCGGCATTGGCGGCCTGCGCGCTCCAGCTTGCCGCTTGCGCCGCCTTGGCGGCGGCATCACTCGCCTGTGTTGCCGCCTCGGTAGCACGTGCCGCTGCCTCATGGGTACGGGCGCGCTCCGCTGCCTCGGCCTCGCGCTGACGGGCGCGGTCCTCGTTCTCAAACTCGATATCGTCCTCGATCTCATCGCTCGGATTAAGGAGCTCGTCCAAACTCACGCCATAGAGTTTTGCGAGCGAGATCAGGTTCTCGGTATCGGGCGAGCTCTCCGCACGCTCCCATTTACTGACCGCCTGGCGCGACAGCCCCAGCTTTCGCGCCAGCCCTTCTTGGCTAAAACCCTTGCTGCGACGAAGGTCGGCGAGCCGCTGCGCAGTTTCTACATTCATGGTTCCTCCTATGCGATGCCAGCCGTGCCGCCGGACCGTTTTTGTTCTTAAGGCGCCTTGCACAGTTAAAAATCTATCCGCCACCGCCAAAAGCATGCCACCTATTCTAGTGAGATTTTTGACAACCGGCGGTTGCGGGCATATATGAGCTGCGGAAATGTGTCCAAACAAAGCAATGACCCGCAGCTCGGTTGTCCCCGTTGCGGCGTTAACGGTAGTATGGTCGTACTGTTTATTCCGCACCGCCAACGGAGGGAGTTCCGCGCCGTGAACCGCGATTTCGCCTCATCGCTCATTCAGCTCAACAATACGTTCTATCGCGAGCACTCCGCCTCCTTCTCCGATACGCGCCAGGCACCGTGGCCCGGCTGGGTACGCACCATGGACATAGCGCTCGAGCAGCTCGACGTCGCCACGATCGAGCATCCCGTCCGCGTCTTCGATCTTGCCTGCGGCAACATGCGATTCGAGAACTTTGCCGCCGGCGGCGCACTTGCCGCCAAGGGCGTCGACGGCGCAAACCCCTCGGCAGATGCCAGTTGCCCGTTTGAGTTCTATGGTGTTGACTCGTGTCAGGATTTGGCTATCGATGCGCACGGTCACGCCCTGCGCATTCCCAACCTGCACTTCCAGGAACTCGACGTACTCGATGCCCTCATGAAGCTCAACCCCGCCGAGACACCCGACGTGCTTTTCGACGCCCCGCTCGCCGACATCTCGGTCTGCTTTGGCTTTATGCACCACGTGCCGTCATGCGAGTACCGCGTACGCGTGCTCGACGCCCTGGTGCGCCAGACGCGCCCAGGCGGCATCATCGCCATCAGCTTTTGGGAGTTTATGAACGACGAGCGCATGGCGCGCAAGGCCGTTCGCGCCGAAGCCCGCGCCGAGCTCACCCCGCCGTTTGAAAGTTACGATTCCGCGCAGTTTGAAGCCGGCGACCACCTCATTGGCTGGCAAAACGACCGCCACGCCTACCGCTATTGCCATCACTTTGACGATCAGCAGATCACCGACCTGGTGCGCGGCGTGCGCACATTCTACAAGAGCGGCGAGGTCCCCGTGCGCGAGCTTGAGCGCTTCCATGCCGACGGTCGCAGCGGCGAGCTCAACCGTTACGTGATTCTCAAGCGCCTGTAGGCATCGGCGACTTGCCGCCGAGCCGCACCGCAACTTTCGGGCAAGCTATGCCCCACCCTTTTCAACCCATTGATGGAACGTGCTGCCATGCGTTCCATACTCATGATCAAGGAGCCTCATGGGAGCCGTCCACGTTCGCACGCCTAAGAACTTTGTGCTCGAAGAGCGCCTGGAGCGCTACGCCGATGCCATCGAGACGAGCTCCGAGAGCTATACCGGACATTGGCGTGAAGCATGTACGCCGGCTGGTGGCAAGCCCTTCGCCCGCCTTCACCTGGATCTGGGCTGCGGCAAAGGCACCTATCTGGTTGAGCGAGCCCACTGCGAACCCGACACTCTCTTTATCGGCATGGACCAGGAGCCCATCTGCATTGCCTATGCCGCCCAGAAGATTTGCGAGCAGGAGCTGCCCAATGCGCTTGTGCTGCCCCGAGGCGCCGCATCGCTGCCGCGGCTGTTTGCCGCAGGCGAGCTCGACGCCATAACCATCAACTTTCCCACGCCGCAGCCCAAGGCCAAGTACGCCAAAAAACGACTCGTCCATGTCGACCATCTGATGCTCTACCGCCCGCTCTTTTCAGCCGGCGCCACCGTCACACTGCGAACCGACAGTAAGCCATTGCGCGACTACGCCCTGGGGCAGTTTGCCACGGCCGGCTACGACACGCTTTGGGTAAGCGACGACGTCCGCCGCGACCATCCCGAGCATCCCGAGACCGAATACGAATGCCGCACGCGCGAGATGGGTGCCGTCGTCTATGGCATTTGCGCCACACCCGGCGCGCAGCCCAGCAATGAACAGCTCGCGGCGGGCCGCGCGCAGGAGCAAAGCCTTGCCTGCTACCTGCCCGAAAACCTCGATGAGCTCACCTATGTACCTCTGGGCATGGAAGAGGCCGTCGAGAACTTTAGAAACCGCGCCCGTAAAGGCAAGAAGCGCCTGCCGCAAGAGTCCTAGGGGCTTCTGATGGTCGCGGCGTCGGCAAACAAGCGCAAATTGGCGCCAGCGAACGGCCCTCAAACCTAAGTGAGTAGACTTTTTTTGCAATAGCCAGGCACAGCCCGCATAGCGAAACATAAAACCGCAGGTAGAACCCTTGCGCAAAAGTCATGTGCTCGCAATATCGCAAAAAGTCTACTCACTTGGCTAGCGACTACACTAAACGGCTGGGCAGAACGCCCATTTCCTGCATTTTCTTGCCTGCGAACGCATCGATGCGACGCTACGCCATAATAGTTGGCGGACAATCGCGAGAGAAAGCAAACACATGGCACAGACCACGACAGATATCGCCGCCAGCACCGTCTCCGGTGCCGGAGCCGCCAGTTCATTCTCGGGCGGCACGGGAACCGAAGCCGAATTCGGCTCGCTCGGTGCGCTCTCCCCCACCTGGTGGGAGCCCGAGGACGGCAGCGAGCCCGAACCGTGGCTCACGCCCGACCAGGCCTTCGAGCGCTTCTTTGAATGGACGAGCGACCGCGGCATTGAACTGTGGGACCACCAGGAAGAGGCCCTCATGGACCTGGCAGCCGGCGATCACGTCATTCTGGGCACGCCGACCGGATCGGGCAAATCGCTCGTCGCACTGGGCATGCTCTTTATGGGCATGGCGCAGGGCAAGCGCTGCTATTACACGGCCCCCATCAAGGCCTTGGTCAGCGAAAAGTTTTTCGACTTGGTGCAGGTGCTCGGCCGCGATAACGTCGGCATGATCACCGGCGACACGCATATCAACACCAAGGCACCCGTCATCTGCTGCACGGCCGAGATTCTTGCCAACGACGCACTGCGCGAGGGCGAGGACGCCGATGTTGGCTGCGTCGCCATGGACGAGTTCCACTACTTTGCAGACCCCGACCGCGGCTGGGCCTGGCAGGTGCCGCTGCTCACTCTGCCCCATACGCAGTTTATGCTCATGAGCGCCACGCTCGGCGATGTCACCGCCATCGCCGCCTCACTCGAGGAGCACACCGGCGCTGCCTGCGACCTGGTCGTCGACGCCCCGCGTCCTGTTCCGCTGAGTTACGACTATGTGACGACCTCCCTCGAGGGCACGGTCGAGCTCGCCATGCGCCGCGACGAGGCCCCACTCTATATCGTGCACTTTAGCCAGGATGCCGCACTTGCGACGGCACAGTCGCTCGCCAATTTTGGCATTGCCAACAAGGAGCAGCGCGAGGCCATCAAGGAGGCGGCCAAGGGCACGAGCTTCTCGACGGCCTTCGGCAAAATCCTCAAGCGCTTGCTCGGATGCGGCGTCGGCGTGCACCATGCTGGCATGTTGCCGCGCTACCGCCTGCTGGTCGAGCGCTTGGCGCAGCAGGGCCTGCTACCCGTCATCTGCGGCACCGATACGCTCGGCGTCGGTATCAACGTGCCCATCCACACCGTGGTGCTCACCGCGCTCACCAAGTTCGATGGCTATAAGATGCGTCGTCTGCGCGCCCGCGAGTTCCATCAGATTGCCGGTCGTGCCGGCCGCTCGGGCTTCGATACCGAGGGCATGGTCATCGCCGAGGCACCCGAGCACGAGATCGAGAATGCCAAGCTTATGGCCAAGGCGGGCGACGACCCCAAAAAGCTCCGCAAGATTAAAAAGAAGAAGGCCCCCGAGGGCTTTGTCACCTGGAACAAGCAGACGTTCGAGCGCCTGATCGAGACGCAGCCCGAGACACTCAAGCCGCGCCTGTGCATCACGCACTCCATGGTGATTAGCGTGGTCGAGCAGGGTGGCGATGCCCGAGCCCGCGTACACGACCTCATCGAGACGAGCCTGCAGACCCCTGAGGAAAAGGCTAAGCTCGAGGTTCGTGCCGACGAGATCTTCGCCACGCTCATCGATTCCGGCGTCGTCGTGCGCACCGAGGTGCCGCCCGCACCCGACGCTCCGGCTGACGCCGCGCCGGACATCGACTACGCACTGACGGTCGACCTGCCCGAGGACTTTGCGCTCGACCAGCCGCTCTCGCCGTTTTTGCTTGCCGCGTTGGAGCTGCTCGATCCCGAGAGCGAGACCTATACCATGGACCTGATCTCGATGGTCGAGGCAACGCTCGAGGATCCCAAGCAGGTGCTGCGCGCTCAGGAGCGCGCAGCGCGCGACCGCGCGATGGCCGAAATGAAGGCTGACGGCGTCGAATATGAGGAACGCCTGGAGCGCATCCAGGATGTCACCTACGAAAAACCGCTCGAGGACTTGCTCGACGCCGCCTTCGACAAGTACTGCCAGGAAGTGCCCTGGGCAAACGACTACCAGCTCTCTCCTAAAAGCGTCCTGCGCGATATGCTGGAAAGCGCGAGCGATTTTAAGGGTTACATTCAAAAGCTCGGCATCGCCCGCTCCGAGGGCATTTTGCTGCGTTACCTGGCAGAGGCCTACCGTTCGCTCGACCGCACCGTGCCCATCGAGAAGCGCGACGAGCGTCTGCGCGACATTATCTCGTGGCTCGGCTTTGTGGTGCGCTCGGTGGACTCGAGCCTGGTGGACGAGTGGGAGAACGCCGGCAACCCGGCAGCCCTCGATGCTGCGCCGCCGCAGGGCATCGACGAGGTCGTGGCGGACCGCCGCGGCTGCACGCTGTTGGTGCGCAACGCGCTCTTCCGCCGCGTGACCCTTGCCGCCCGCGAGCACGTTCGCGACCTGGGCGAGCTCGACGACGACTGGGGCATGAGCGAGATCCGCTGGCAAAAAGCACTCGACGCTTACCACGAGCAGCACGAGGAAATCCTCACCGACGGAGATGCCCGCAGCGCCGCGATGTTCTCCATCGATGAGTCCGACGAGAAGACCGCGCACGTATGGCACGTGCACCAGATCTTTGCCGACGAGGATGGCAACCACGATTTTGGCATCATGGGCGATGTCGATCTGGACGCCACGCAAGACGGTGGCGAGGTCATTTTCAAAAACTACCGTGTCGGCTTTATCGAGGACCTGCTCGAGGACTAGCCGAACATACCGAAACGAAACGGGGCCGTTGGCAATTTCGCCAGCGGCCCCGCTTTTGCACTATCCGCTATACCTTACTCGGCATCCTCGATCTCATACGAATCCGCCTCGGCTGGCTCATCGTTTGTCTCTGACGCAGTCCCGCGCGCCTCGTCAAACGCCGCCTTCATGGTCTTGTTGCCCCACGTGAGCTTGCGAATGGTAAGATCGTCGGCTTTCTTGTTGGCTAGGCGCAGGTTGTTCTCGGAGGACAGCAACGCCTCCTTGGTTTTCTGCAGATGGCTAATCGTCTTGTCGATCTCATCGATTGCTGTTTGGAACTTGCGGCTCGCAATCTCGTAGTTGCGGCCGAAATCATTCTTGAACTTTTCCATCTTGGCTTCGAAGTTCGTAACGTCGATATTCTGCTGTTTGTACTCCGCTAGCTCCTGCTTATAGCGCAGCGAACCCATGGCGGCGTTGCGAAGAAGCGTAATCATGGGAATGAAAAACTGCGGGCGGATCACATACATCTTCTCGTAGCGATAGCTCACGTCCACGATTCCCGCGTTGTAAAGCTCGCTCTCGGGCTCGAGCAGCGTGCAGAGCACCGCGTACTCACAGCCTTTCTGGCGACGATCGTGATCGAGTTTCTTAAAGAAGTCCTCGTTTTTATGCTTGGTCGCGGTCTCGTCGTTCTCGTTTTTCATCTCGAACATAATCGAAATGACCTCGTTGCCGCTCGCGTCGCACTCACAGAAAATGAAGTCTCCCTTGGTGCCCTCGGATGCATCGTTATCTTTCTCGAAGTACGCATTGGGAAACGCCGTCATGCGCAGACGGTTAAACTCGGTCTCGCAGTGCTGCTCGAGCGACTCGCCCACCATCTTGGTGGACAGGCGAACCTTCATGTCCTTAAGGCGCTCAATCTCTTCATCCTTATAGCGAATCAGGTCATCGCTCGCGCGCTTGGCCTGCGCAAGCTCGAGCTCGTGTGCCGCCTTGGCTTGCTCCTCGCGAGAATCGCGCACCGCCAGCTCGCTCGTCAGTTTGGCACGTGCCTCATCGCGCTCTCGCTCCGCCGCGGCGACCGCCTCTGACAGGTTCATTTTTGCCATCAGTTCCTGCTCGCGCAGCTGGGCACGCAGGCCCTCGGCCTCTTGCTCGGACTGAGCCTTTGCGGCGGAAAACTTCTCTTGCACCTTCGCGCGATAGTCAGTAAGCGCGCGCTCGGCCTCGCTGCGAGCGGCATCGAGCTCACGCTGCGACTCTGCCGCGGCAGCGGCAAGCGCCATCTCCTGGGCCTTGTCCGCCGCGGCGATCCTGGCCTGCAGCTCGGCAATCTGAGCGTCGCGCGCGGACAGGTCGTTTTGAGCAGCATTGCGTGCCGCCGCCTCGGCAAGCCTGGCTTCATCATCTTTGCGCTCCAACTGCGCACGTAAATTGTCGATCTCGCGCTGAAGCTCGGCATTCTCCTTTTGAGCATCGGAACGGGCCTCAACCGCCGCGCGCTGACTTGCACTCTCGCGCTCTGCGGCAGCGCCTTCGAGCTTGGCGCGCAGCTCGGCAAGCTCAGCGTCGCGCTTGGCAACCTCTTGTGCCAGCTGCTGAGCTGCAGCGTTCTTCTGCTCGACAAGCTGAGCGTCGCGCTGAGACTCTGCCTTTTGCAAGGCAGCCGTCGAGCGCGAGCGCTCAAGCTCCAGCGCCTGCTCGCCCTCGCGCTGAACAGCCTTCACACGCTCGTCCAGGTCGCGCGAGAACTCGGCGTCGCGCACCTGCTTGACGATATCCGCATAACCGGACGCATCGACCTTAAAAACTTCACCGCAATGCGGGCACTTGATCTCGTTCATGGCAGCTCCTCGATGGACGCAAATTTCAACCGCCTACACTCTACCGCGCCGCACGGACAAAAAAGACGCCGCCGCCATAATGGCAACGGCGCCAGAACCACCACAAAGGCGACTGTCCCCTTTGTGGTGACTTGGGTCCTTACAGGTCGCGGTAGTCGATCAGGCGAAGATCAGGTTGAGACTCAAGCCAAGTGCGAAGCTCGGGGTCGATCAGCGCATCGACTTCCTTGGTGCGGTCGGTAGTGAGCGAGCTGTTCTCCAGGATAAAACGATCGAGATAGCCCGGATGGCACACAAAGACGACCGTCTCGCCGTCCACCATCTCGCGAACCGTCTGCATGATTGCCTCTTTGGGCTCGTAGCCCGGCTCCATCGAGCGCATCACCATGCGCAGATCAGTATCTCCGCAATGCACCACAGCCGCGGGGTCGAAGCTCGCCTTTTGCTCCTTAAGGCCCAGCTCCTGAGCAACCGCCGAGATCGCCCGGTTAAGGTTTTTGCTCATGACGGCATGGGCCTCAAAGTAATCGGGCTCGCGGCCCACGATCTCGACAAAGCGGTCGTGCTGCGCGCGGATCTCGATGCAGGCCTCGTCGAAGTCTATCAACTCCTCGCCGCGCTTAAAATGATCGCGGAAGGTGCGGCTGCTATGGAACTCGCCGTTCTCGTTGAGCATGCTCGGAATGAGCGCCGGGTCGGCACACGGCTTGCCCAGGCACACGTTGGTGTGCTGACCCACCGCAATGCCGACATCCGCCACGAGCGACCAGCCACGCTCGGCCTCGGGCATATTGGGCATAAGTCCCGCCGAGCGCACCAGGCCCTCATTGATACTGCGGGCAATCCCCAGGTTAACGGCATACGAATAACCGATATCGTCGGCACGAATGAGCAATTGCTTCATATTGACCCCCATCTACGGAAAGGGACACTTGAAGCGCAGCCAAGTGCCCCAGATAATTGTCCTACCGAACGGATGCTTTAGGCTTTGGCGGCAGCAGCGTCTTCGTCGAGCTGCTCCTTGGTAAAGCCAAAGAAGTAGGCGATGGCAGCGGCGGCAACAAATGCAGTGCCCGATGCAACGCAGCCCCATACGAGATTAGCAGTTCCGCCTGCAACATAACCTGTAATACCAAGGATATTAGTTGCGCCCAAAACATACGTGGTCACATTAGTGAGAGCCGCGATCAGGCCGCCGATAGCGCCGCCCGCGACCATGGCACCCAGGCAGCGAGTATACTTAAAGCCGCAGCCATACAGCGCGGGCTCCGTCACGCCACCGACAATGCCGGAGAGCGAGAAACCAAGCATAGCGCCCTTTTCGTCGACCTCCTTAAGGCGCAGGAAGGCACCGAAGGCCATGCCCCACGTGGCGAACTGAGCGATAGCACCCGCGACCATAACGCAGGAGTCAGACCCTGAGGTGAGCACCTGCACAATGCCGAGGGCAATCAGAACCTGGTGCATACCGGTCATAACCAGGAACTCCCAAAGCGCAGCAATGGCGACGAGGGAGAGGATCGTGACGATGCCGCCAGCGTTTCCGAGGCCGAACATAAAGTTGCCGACCAGGTCGCCCAGAATGGAACCAATCGGAGCTAGGGCGCACAGGGAAACGGGGGTCATCACAGCCATGGTGCACACGGGCACAAACACCGTGGAGAGCATGTCGGGGATGATCTTCTTCATGAACTTCTCGACGACCATCAGCACCGGCATAGACAGCAGCATGGGGAGCACGGTCGCAGAATAGTTGTTCAGCTGAGCCGGGAGCACGCCGTAAACCATCGTGGTCGTAGCACCCGAATCCGCCGCAGCGTTGACCAGCGTCATGAACTCAGGGGCAATGAGCACGCCGCCGAGCATCATGCCGAGCGGCTGGCTGCAGCCGAGCTGCTTTGCGGCAGCCCAACCCAGATAAACAGGGAGGAAATAATAGCCTGCGTTGTAAATCCAGTTGTAGAAGAAGTTGTAGATGTCGGAATCAGCAGACCAGATACCGAGCATGCCGTCGCCGCAAAGTACGGCAAGTGTGCGGAACATGGCGGCGCCCATGATAATGGGGATCGTCATGCACATTGTCTTGGACAGGTAGTTAAGGGCCTTCTTGCCTGCAGTCTTGACCGTCAGTGGCTCCTTGATGCCGTCATCGAGGTTCTCGTCAATGGAGCCTTCGCCCTTGACGCCCAGCGCAATGGCGGCGTCATAGACCTTCGGCACGTTCTGGCCAATGATGACCTGATACTGGCCGCCAGACCACTGTGCACCCAGCACGCCCTTGATCTTCTTTACTTCATCGTCATTGGGAATGGACTGATCCTTGAGGTTCAGACGCAGGCGGGTCATGCAGTGCGTCGCGTTCGTCACATTGGAGGCGCCGCCGACGGCAGCAAGCACGTCCTCGGCAATCTTCTTGTTATCGACAGCCATGTCGAATCCCTTCTCTTCCAACTAAAGGCCGTGGGACTTCACGGCACCAAGACGCACAATTCCGCTCGCGCCTGCGCAGCGCGCGACATCAGTTGGCAAGAGATTGATTTGCATGTGATTCCCGGGTGGATCGACATGAAAAAGCCCCGCGCACAACCGACAGAGACCCAATTATGGCCTCGGCAGAATCGGTAGTGCCTCTCGGAGCTGCGCCGTGAGTAACACCCAACACACGGCGAGTATATGCGGCAGATGCGTTCGTTGCGGCTCAGATTACCGACGAACGGTAGCAAACGACCCGCGAACGGTCGCCATGACGGAAAGGAAATACCAGAGAGCCTATTTATCCGAGTGGACAGAAGTCACGCGATTCACATGCATGATCAGATAGACGAGCTCCTCTTGGGCCAATGGCTCGCCAAAGGTCTCTTGAATCAGATCGTCGACACGGTGAGCGCAACGCGATGCCGCCGGATACTGCTCCACGAGCACGTCGTAAAGACCGGAGTTCTCGGTATCGATCGGCTCTTTCTTTGCCACGCGGTCGAGCAGATAGCGCACATGAGTGGCAAAGCGGGCAAAGGCGAACGACGAGCGATCGACCGTCACACCCAACTCTTCTTGAATAATCGCGACCGTCATATCGAGCAGTCGCTCCTCGTGCTGCTCGGCAAGCACGCGCCGCTCGCTCGGCTTAACCGATGCGTTGACAATCGACATGGCAATGCCCGCGGCCTCGCTTCGGGGCATGCGCACATGAAAGCTCTTCTGGATACCGCGAACAGCCAGCTCGCCCAAGCGGTATTCGATGGGATGCAGCTGCTCAAGATCGCGCTCAAGCGGCAACGACACCACCATGTGTTCGCGGGCACGCTTAATGGCAAACTGAATATGGTCTGCCAATGTAATGGGAAGGTTAGGACTCAATTCGTACGAAAGCTGTCCGGTCGCGATATCGGCCAGCTGAGCAGAAAACTCCAGCACCTCGGGATCGACCTCATCGATAAACGCCAGGTACTTTGAATCAATGCCGTAAAAGGTACGCGTGATGACATCCAGGTCGACCTCATGCGACATATCGCCAAAGCCGATACCACGACCCAGCGCGATAAGCTGACGCTCCGCGCCGTCTTCGCAGATGGCAGCGTTATGGTTAATGCGCTGGATAGCCCTCATGGATTCATCGCTCCTACTGAAACGCGCCGCACAGACCATCCGCGCGGCGCGTTCATTCTACCTGCACTTACAGCTACAGTCCAAAGAAGCCTAGGATTTGGTCACGGCTTACGGGCTTGTACTCGTTGGCATCGAGGCCGACATCATAGCGAAAGATGGGGCGCTCGCGATCGCGGTTGCGCGCGTTGGTGCGGTCTCCCCTGCTGTGGATATGCCCGTGCAACATGATGGCGCCACGCGCCTTGCCGTTCCAGCTGAGCATGGGGTAATGGCTCATTACCAGGCGATGGCCCTTAGCGTAACCGGGGGCGACCTCCAGATAATCGCGCACCTCATCCCAAATGTGCGGCGCGTCTGGATCTTCCCAGTCGCCGTCATGGTTACCGCAGATGAGCGTTACGTTCTGACATTCGATGCGCTCGCGCAGGCGCACCGCCTCCACCATGGGCAATCGATACGTAAAGTCTCCCAGGACATAAAGGCGGTCGTCCACAGCCACGCACTCGTTGATGGCATCGATGACACGGCGGTTCATCTCCTCGACCGAGTCAAACGGTCGATCCATGTCGTGCAGGATATTCGTATCGCCCAGGTGCAGGTCGGCGGTAAACCACATCATCGTCTCTGTCCTCATTTCGCAACGCGTATAAGACCTGTCTAGTATACAGACGCAGCGATGCGACAATTACCCAAAGAGCCCACCGAACAGACCTCGGCGGCGCTTGTCCTTTTTATTCGAACCTTTACCCCGGGCGTTCTTATCCTTTTGCTTTTTGCGGTCCTGCTCCAACTCATCGTCATCGAGCAGCGAATCCCACTCAAACGGATCGTCTACCAGATTGAACAGGTCATCGTCATCAAACATGACCGCCTCCATCACCGATTAGCGAGTATCCACCACATAGTTGAGAAGTCTACGGGTTCGTGCGGACACAAATTCACCCCGTCCGTGTCTTTCAATCGTTTGCCGCAACGCTTGCGCAACGGAACGCTTGCAGATAAGATAGGAACACGGATGGCACCCGTGACAGCGGGTCTTGCCAACTCCGATACACGTTTTCATCGTGAGAAATGGCCGTCTTCGCTTACGCGGGGACGGCCACTTTGTTTATCCCTATGTCATCTGATTCTAATGCACAAACATGCGCACGAACTTGTGCTTCCAGCTTGCGTAAGGAGCATAGCGGAATGGCACGTCGAGCCAGGTTGCCTTGTTCACGATGCTCTTCTTGTGACTAAACGTATCGAAGCTCTCGCGGCCATGGTACTGCCCCATACCGCTCGCGCCCATGCCGCCAAAGCCCATATGGCTCGTAGCCAGATGCATGATCGTGTCGTTGACGCAGCCGCCGCCAAAGGGCACGTAACGCACAAAGCGTTGCTGAGCCGCATGGTCCTGGCTAAAGATATACAGAGCTAGCGGCGTCGGACGATCCGCAATAAACGTCTCTGCCTCGTCTAGGCTCTCAAACGTCAGCACCGGCAAGATGGGGCCGAAAATCTCCTCCTGCATTACGGCGTCATCGGGGGTCACGCCGTCTAGAATCGTCGGCTCAATCTTGAGCGACGACTCGCGCGCGGTACCTCCAAGCACAACCTTATAGGGATCGATCAGCCCGCGCACGCGCGCAAAATGCTTGGCGTTGACGATATGACCGTAATCCTCGTTGTCGAGCGGATGCTCGCCAAACATGCGACGGGTCTCCTCCCTGATGAGGCCCAACAGCTCATCGTGTACGCGCGTATCGACCAGCAGGTAGTCGGGCGCCACGCAGGTCTGCCCCACGTTGAGCCATTTACCAAAGGCGATGCGCCGTGCCGCGACTTTTAAGTTTGCCGTGGCATCCACAATGCAGGGGCTCTTTCCGCCCAGCTCAAGCGTCACGGGCGTCAGGTTTTTACTTGCGCGCTCCATGACGAGCTTGCCGACCGGAACGCTACCGGTAAAGAAAATCTTGTCCCAGCACTCATCGAGCAGTGCTTCGTTCTCGGCACGGCCGCCTTCTACAACCGTCACCAGGCGCGGATCAAATGCTTCCTCGCAAATCTGCCTGAGCACCGCGCTCGATGCCGGAGCATAGGCACTCGGCTTGATGACCACGGTATTGCCCGCGGCAAGGGCGCCGGCAAGCGGCTCGAGCGTTAGCAAAAACGGGTAGTTCCACGGAGCCATGATGAGTGTGACGCCATAGGGCACGGACTGCGTCTTGCACACACTCACGGCGTTGGCGAGGTCACACGGACGCAGGCGCGAGCGACTCCATCGAGCCACATGCGCAATCTGATAACGAATCTCGGAAAGCGAGGTGCCGATCTCGCACATATACGCCTCGTCATGCGACTTTCCCAAATCGGTCTTGAGCGCATGGGCAATATCGGCCTCGTGGGCCCGCACCGCATCGCGTAAACTCACGAGCGCACGACGTCGAGCATCGACATCAAACGTGGCGTGTGTCTTAAAGTAGGCGCGCTGATCGCCGACGATGCGCGCAATTTCCTCGGTGTTCATGGACCCTCCTAATTCTCGCCCTCAAACATACCACCCGCGACGACCTCGTACATACGCTCGAGCTCCAAACGGTCCATTAGAAGCGGAACGGGGTATAGCGGATTGGCCTCGGCATCGGCATGGGCCGCCATTTGTGGAATATCGGAGCGGCGAATGCCCGTCACATATTTGGGTATGCCCAAGGCGGCGTTCATGCGGTCGACCCAATCGATAAAGGCCTCAGCAGCCACGTTGTCCAGCGCATTAGCCGGCGCAATGCCGGCCATGCGGGCGAGATCGGCGAGCTTGGGAGCAGCAGCTTCGCCATAGGCGCGAAGCATGTGCGGCAGGATGATGGCGTTGGCCAAGCCGTGGGGAATCCCGTAACGCCCGCCCAGGCTGTGCGCGATGGCATGGACGTATCCAACATAAGAGCGCGTAAAGGCAACGCCCGCTTTATACGCCGCCGAAAGCATATTGCGGCGCGCACGCATGTTGCCACCGCACTCATAGGCCTCGAGCAAATTGTCGTGGATGAGCTGCACCGCCTGGCGCGCCATCTTGCGCGTATAGGGCGTGGTGCTGCGCCCGATAAAGGCCTCGACGGCATGCGTCAGGGCGTCCATGCCCGTTTGCCCCGTAATGGAGGCGGGCAGGCCGCGCGTAAACTCGGGGTCGTGCACCGCAAAGCGCGGGATCAGCACAAAGTCGTTAATGGGATACTTGTAGTGCGTCTCGTCGTCGGTAATTACCGCTGCAAGCGTGACCTCGCTTCCCGTGCCCGCCGTGGTGGGAACGGCGATGAGCAGCGGCAGGCGACGATGGATACGCAACAGGCCGCGCATCTTGTTGATGGGCTTCTTTGGCTGCGCGATGCGCGCGCCCACGCCCTTGGCGCAGTCCATGGCCGAACCGCCGCCAAAGCCGATAATGGCCTGGCAGGTGCTCTCTCGATACAGAGATGCCGCTTCCTCCACGTTTGAGACCGTGGGGTTCGCACGTGTTTCGGCATAGACCGCAGCGCTAATTCCCTTGGACGCGAGCGCTGTCTCGAGCGGTGCCGTGAGCCCCAGACGGGCAATGCCGGGATCTGTCACGATAAGAACATGGTGTATTGAACGCTTTTGAAGCACTGCGGGCACTTCCTCAGCGTGCTCTAAAATGCGTGGCTCGGTATAGGGCAGCACCGGCAATGCGATGCGAAAAACCGTTTGATACGTTCGGCACCAGGCGCGGCGGGCTAGATGCATAAAGGAAGCTCCTTCATTTGTTGATTGGTCAACATTTGCTCGACCGATTGTACTCATCGGAGGTCGCACGAGGTCTAGCAATCGTTAATCAATCAACATCTACACATGCTTAAATTGTTTTATTAAAAATCATTCCTAATAGGCTTCACATTCGGTCTCATTTATGGATAATAGAACTCGTCAAGACGCACGTCCGGAGAGGGCCCTTACGGGACCGGACGAGCGCACCATCGCCATCGATCGAAAGGATCGAATCATGAAGTTTGTTTGCCCCGTTTGCGGTTATGTGGAAGAGTTCGACGGCGACCAGCTGCCCGAGGATTTCAAGTGCCCCCAGTGCGGCGTTCCCGGCTCTCGCTTCCTGAAGCAGGAGGAGGGCCAGCTCGAGTGGGCTGCCGAGCACGTCGTGGGCGTCGCCAAGATGGAGGGCGTCTCCGAGGACATCGTTGCCGACCTGCGCGCCAACTTTGAGGGCGAGTGCTCTGAGGTCGGCATGTACCTGGCCATGGCTCGCGTCGCCCATCGCGAGGGCTATCCCGAGATCGGCCTGTACTGGGAGAAGGCTGCCCACGAGGAGGCCGAGCACGCCGCCAAGTTCGCCGAGCTTCTGGGCGAGGTCGTGACCGACTCCACCAAGAAGAACCTCGAGATGCGCGTTGAGGCCGAGAACGGCGCCACCGCCGGCAAGACCGATCTTGCCAAGCGCGCCAAGGCCGCTGGCCTCGATGCCATCCACGACACCGTGCACGAGATGGCTCGCGACGAGGCTCGCCACGGCAAGGCTTTCGCTGGCCTGCTCAAGCGCTACTTTGGCTAAGCCAACTGCCTGAGACATAACCTCTAGCTCGAAGAAGGCCCGGACCGTATTGGTTCGGGCCTTTTTGTGTCTCGAGGACTCGTTAACGCCCTGAAATAGAGCTATCTTCGGCATCGGTTTCTCGTCAAAAACTAAGTGAGTAGACTTTTCGAAACTTGCCGAGCAGACCATCCGTATTGCTTTATAAAGTCGCAGGTAAATGACTTGTTTCAAAACGGCCTGGTCGCCAAAGTGCCAAAAGCCTACTCACTTAGAACCGCAGCCGTCCACGATCGAGCTGTTTTGTGTCTAACGGGCATCTTTCCGTCAATTACTCCCAATTATGTCCAGTCAACGAATAGTTCAGACCGGAGTAATGTCTCAGCCCTTTGCTCATCTGAGCTTTATCACGATATTCAGCATCGAGCATCCTGCATACGGCCTTAACGATCGCGTGGAATCTACCCTCATCGGATATCTGTCTGTGTGTCAGGAGAAGTACATCGTAGCCCATGGCCTGAAGGGCCGTCATGCGGTCAGCGTCACGCAAGCCATCCCCTGCGCGTCCGTGCGAGGCCTTTCCCTGACATTCAATGGCCACCTGTCGCCTGCCGTCCGGCGAAGAAAGAAGTAGGTCGATATATACACGGGACTTTCCCACAATCGCTCGAGCACTTGTGCTTAGCATCACTTCAACATTAAGCTCTATGCCGCAAAAACCTTCGCCTCCCAGGGATCGCGGCAGTGCAAGTAGCAAATACGCCTCGACCTCAAAAGGCGACGCGGCGCCCAATGGAACGAGTTGCGATACCGCTATAAATCTATTGCCGTAACGCATCCCGCAAACATCTGAACAAAAACGGTCAAGGTCTCCGCCCAAAACCAAAGCGTCTCGACGCCATAAATTTGAGGCGGTGCCGTCCTCGGACGGGCAGCGCACCCAACCGAACGTTGTCGAAATCGCGCCCGAATCAATTGCACGCGAAAGCTCCGCCTCAAGTGCCGCCGGCAGGGCACACACCGCAAACAAGCCACACATCTCCGCCAATACCAAAAGAAGCTGAAGATCCGTCAGATGCCGCAACATGATGAATGCCGTCAGTAGAGGAGACGTAATCAAAACCCCATGCTCCGTTTCCAGCACGGATTCCCTGGGAAGCTCACCAAGAAACAGCCGCTGCCTAATGCTGGCAGGACAAGTCCGTTTGTTTCTCGACCGAACCAATGTATACAACGGAAAACCGAGCGCGACCGCAGCCGTCGGGTTGCGGGCGAGATCATATCGCTGCCGGTCTTCTTCCGGTCGTGGAAGCGGCGGACACAAAGCGCGGACTTGAGGAGGCAAACGCCAGTACCTAAAAGCTGATATGTCACAAAGTAAATCCTTCATAGGCACAGGAAAACACGAATTTCAACCCAGTCAGTCACGCATTGGCGCGAACGCACCAAAAATGGCGCCGAACGGACTGCCAAGTTTTCAACAGCCCTCCCCAACTGGCCAAAAGCTTGCCGAGAGCTGGACGAAGCCCTGTTGAAAACCCCATTTTTTTCTCATGCAGGAGCTTTGCGCGGCAAGTGAGTAGACTTTTTTGAACATCCCGAGCAGGCCGGTCATCCTGCTTTTCAAAACCGCAGGTAGATAGCTTGTTACAAAACTGCCTGGTCGCCAAAGTGCTAAAAGTCTACTCACTTAGGTTGCAGAATGCCCCCCCATTAGCTGCAATTCCAAGGTAGTTAGTACTTTTGGACTCAGATCGTCATACTGAACAAGAATTTGAGTTGAGTTTTCAGGGACAGATGCGCCATCGGCACACCAAAAACAGTCACCGATATCGATAAAAGGGATGCTCGAGCGCGTGAGGGCCCGTGCAAAAGAGCTTCCGCCCGCGTCACGCTCCACGGCCACGACGCAGTAAAGGCCGGCGTCCGCGTACTCGATCGAGACTTCCCCTGCCGGAAACGCTTTCCGTACAAGCGCCGCCAGGCCATCACGCGCCTCGCGAGCACGAACGCGCACGCGGTTCACATGTCGCTCGTAATCACCCGATTCCAGCAAACGCGCCAAGGCAACCTGATCAACAGAACTTACCGACGAGGCGTAGAAACCAAGGTTGCGTTTAAACCTCTCCATTAGCTCATCGGGCAGCACCATGTACGCCAAACGCAACGCCGATGAAAGGCTCTTCGAAAACGTGTTGGTGTAGATAACCGACTGGGCGGCATCGATCGACGCGAGCGCGGGAATCGGCTTGCCGGCAAGGCGAAACTCACAATCAAAGTCATCTTCGATGAGATACCGACCTGGTCGCTCGGCGGCCCAGCTCAGCAGCGCATAGCGACGCGCAATGCTCGTCACAAGACCGGTCGGATACTGATGAGACGGCATCAGGTGAAGGACATCGGTCCCGGTTTTCTGCAGCGCGCTCAAGTCCACGCCCTCAGCATCCAACGGGACATGCCGCACTTCGCAACCCATGACCTGATAGATGCGCGTCAAGCGCAAATAGCCTGGATCCTCGACGGCATACACCTTGTCCGCGCCAAGCAACTGAACCAACATGGTATCGAGCAGCTGGGCGCCCGCACCGATAACGATGTTGTCGGGGTCGACATTCATGCCCCTTGTCCCGCGCAGATGGTGAGCAATTGCGCGTCGTAGCCGAGCGGTGCCCTGTGCCGGCGCGGTCGAAAAGATTTCGCGTTCGTCTTCGGATGCCAGCGTCGCCCGTAGCGCGCTTTGCCAAAGCCGCGCCGCCTCCAAAGCGGAAGGAGAGAGCGCATCGAATCGCTCGACCTGTCCGTTGACATCATACGCGCTGGGGCCCACAGAGACGGCATCTCGGTCGATGCCCTCCGCAGCCGAAGCCAAAACCGGTGCATCCGGAAGTTCGCAAGCGTAGTAGCCACGACGCGGCATTGAGCAAATATAGCCCTCGGCAAGCAACTGGCTATATGCATTCTCGATAGTAATGACACTGATTCCCAGATGACTGGCAAAGGCGCGCTTAGACGGAAGATGCTCCCCCGCCGCAATGCGTCCAGCAACGATATCATCTCGAATTTGCTGATAAATATACTCATAAAGCGATGCCTCGCCGCGTTTTTCCAAATTGTAGTCAAGCATGAGTTTGTCACCTGACCTTATTAAGTCATTCATTCTGGTATTAGTCTGACCTTGTAATTATCTCGAAAACTGAGTATTTCGCCATACCCAGCTTCCCGATAGGATGTTCCGTCAAGCAATGCACATGCCAACCAAGGGAGCAACCATGGCAGAACAGACCAACAAGGCCGATCGCGTCAAACTCAATCGCGAGCTCGCGCAGATGCTCAAGGGCGGCGTCATCATGGACGTCACCACGCCCGAGCAAGCACGCGTCGCCGAAGAGGCAGGCGCCTGCGCCGTCATGGCACTCGAGCGCATCCCGGCCGATATCCGTGCCGCAGGTGGTGTGTCGCGCATGAGCGACCCCAAGATGATCAAGGGCATCCAGGAGGCCGTCTCCATCCCCGTTATGGCCAAGTGTCGCATCGGTCACATTGTCGAGGCGCAGGTCCTGCAGGCCATCGAGATCGATTACATCGATGAGTCCGAGGTCCTCTCCCCTGCCGATGACGTCTATCACATCGACAAGACCCAGTTTGACGTGCCGTTTGTCTGCGGCGCCCGCGATCTGGGCGAGGCGTTGCGCCGTGTTGCTGAGGGCGCCACGATGATTCGTACCAAGGGCGAGCCGGGCACGGGCGACGTCGTTCAGGCCGTGCGTCACATGCGCAAGATCCAAAAGCAGATCCGCGACGTTGTTGCTCTGCGCGACGACGAGCTCTTTGAGGCAGCCAAGCAGCTGCAGGTTCCGGTCGAGCTGGTGCGCGAGGTCCATGCCACGGGCAAGCTCCCCGTCGTAAACTTTGCCGCCGGCGGAGTCGCGACCCCCGCCGACGCCGCGCTGATGATGCAGCTGGGCGCCGAGGGCGTCTTTGTTGGCTCGGGCATCTTTAAGAGCGGCGACCCCGCCAAGCGCGCCGCCGCCATCGTCAAGGCCGTGGCAAACTTCACCGACGCCAAGCTCATCGCCGAGCTTTCGGAGGACCTGGGCGAGGCCATGGTGGGCATCAACGCCGACGAAATCGAGATCATCATGGAGGAGCGCGGGCGCTAGTCCAGCAGAAAGGATCGCACATGAGCGATTATGCAGACCAAACGGTCGCCGTGCTGGCGGTCCAGGGCGCTTTTGCCGAGCACGAGGCAAGACTGTCCGAGCTGGGCGCACGTTGTATCGAGATGAGGCAGGCGGCCGATTTGCAGCAGAACTTTGACCGCCTGGTTCTCCCCGGCGGCGAGTCCACCGTTCAGGGCAAGTTACTTGCCGAGCTTGGTATGCTCGATGAGCTTCGTACCCGTATCGCTGAAGGCATGCCCGTCCTGGGCACCTGCGCCGGCCTGATTCTGCTGGCTCACGACCTTGCCGCTCATGACGATAAGGGCACGCCGCGTTTGGCAACCATGGATGTGCTCGTTGAGCGCAATGCCTATGGCAGACAGCTCGGCAGTTTTCGCACCAAGGGACAGGTAGACGGCATCGACGGTGAAGTGCCGCTGACATTTATCCGCGCGCCCCGCATCGTCGAGGTCCACGGCGACGCCAAGGCCTTGGCAGAGGTCGATGGCCGCATCGTCGCCGCCCGCCAGGGCAACCAGCTCGGCGTAACCTTCCACCCCGAACTCGATGAAGACACCCGCCTCCACGAACTGTTCCTACAAATGTAGGTAGAACAAAAACGAGAGTGGATAATCTCCCACTTTGAGCTTGAATGCAGACTCAAACCGGGAGATTATCCACTCTCATGCTATGTAGTCGTTGGGGACGTTCTTAAACGACTAGTCAAACAAGAACGTCCCCAATGACTACCTGACAAGGAGTGTCCCAAACTACCGGCAGAAAAGGAACGTCCCCAACTGCCACCCCCGGAGCAAGACAACGCCGCAGGTTGAGCATAAGTCAGCGAAAACGCCCCTAAGCGAGCAAAGTGACGTGAAATGAAAGGGCGCTGACCTTATGGTCGCGCCCTTGAAATTGAACGTCAGATTGCCGCTTAGGGGCGTTTGCAGCGTCAACTGGTTACGCGGTTCGTAGAACCGCGTAACTAATTAGAAGCGGTTGCCGCGGAAGCCGCCACCGTTGCGGCCGCCGCGATCGCCACCGCGACCGCCGCGGTCGTTACCACGGTTGCCGCCAAAGCCGCCACGGTTGCCACCGCGGTCACCATAACCACCACGGTTGCCGCCGAAGCCGCCGCGACCGCCACGGTCGCCGCCACGGTCACCAAAGCCGCCACGGCCACCGCGATCGCCACCGCGACCGCCGCGGTCACCGCCGCGGCCACCGCGATCGCCAAAGCCGCCGCGACCGCCACGGTCGCCGCCACGGCCACCGCGATCGTCACGGCCGCCGCGAGGACCGCGGTCCTCGTCCAGGCCCATGGCGACGAGCGGAGCGATAACCTTATCGAGAGCGGCCATCAGCTCGGTGGCCTCCTCGTAAGAAAGCTCGGGCAGGAGCTTCTCCTTCTTGTTGGCAAGCTCGACCAGGCCCTCAGCGGCATCCTCGGCAGCGAAGACGACGATCTTGCGCATATCGCCCTCGGCGTCGTCGATGCGGCCGACCAGATCGGCAGCCTCGGCCTCGGCCATCAGGCCATCGAGTTCACGAAGGCGCATGCCCAGCAGGTCGGACATCTCCTTCTGCTCCATCTTGGGCTTGAGGTCAAGCAGCTTGATGGCGCGCTCGATGTTCGCCATACGCTCGGCCTTGGCCTCCTCCTCCTTGGAAATAGCAAAGCGACGGCTACGCAGCAGGCGGGCGGCCTTCTGCATCTTGTCCATCAGCTCTTCGTCATCGTAATCAACGGCGGCCTCGACAACCTCGGCCTCCTCCTCGGCGGAAACCTCGTCAGCAGCCTCAACCTCAGCAGCTTCGGTCTCCACGGTCTCGACTGCCTCGACCTCGGCAGCCATGGTCTCGTTCTCGGTCTCGTTCATGATCTCTTCGTTCTCAGACATGAGACTCCTTCTTGGCCCTCTCGGGCATCATCGCCCCATTCGCGGGGCCCGTCGCGCACTCTTTGCGCTTTATACATTCATGCCTCTCGGCAAAACGTCCATTAGTTTATGGTGTCGCCATCCAATCTAGCTGCAGAATCTATGTGCACACATTAATGCGACATGTGCGACTCGCGGCGAGCGTACACCAGCGACACCGCGAACCCGACAACGGCAATCACGGCCGCCACGCGCACGGCGGCTGCAAATCCTATCGCCTGGGCAACGTCCGACGCAACGCCTGCGGCGCCAGCAGCCACCGCAGAACTCGAAAGCAGGCCGATAAACAGCGACGGACCAAACGACGCGGCAATCATGTTCCACGTGTTAAGCAATGCCGTTCCGTGAGGATGCTCAGCGGCGGGAAGCGTCTCCAAACCGGCGGTCTGCGAGGGGCTCAGTACCAAACCGACGCCGGCATACACCACAACGGTCAGCAGCACGACAACGCCGATGTTCATGCTTGCCGCGGTCATCGAGATTGCCGTCTGCCCCACAGCGATCAGGGCAAAGCCGACCGGCAGCAGCGGCCACGCACCACGGGCATCCATCACGCGTCCGCCCACAATCGAGGTCACGGCGTTGCAGGCGATCGCCGGCAAAATGAGCAAACCCGCGACAAGTGCGGTCATGCCGTATGCGCCCTCAAAATAGAGCGGCAACAAAACGCTCATCGAGAACGTCGTCATCATCGACACCACCACAAGCAGGCATGCAGGCCAAAAACGAACGCTCGCCATGGGACGCACGTTAAGCACCGGATGCTTGAGCTTGAGCTGACGAACCGCAAACAGGCCGAGCACCACAACAGCGGCGAAAAGCGTCGCGATACCGGCCATCACATTGGTCGAGAACTCGCCTACGGAATACACGAACGCCGTAATGCCGGCAGTGAGCAAAACAACCGACAGAATATCAAGCGTGGTGTTCGAGCGCTCTCCGACATTCCGAACGAGCTTTGCTGCCGCCGCGGCGACCACGACACCGCCCACCAGCGGCACTACGAACACCGCCCTCCAGCCAAACAACGTGCACATAAGACCACTAATCACGGGCCCAAACGCCGGCCCTAGCGTAATGCAGGCACCGCCCAGGCTCAGATACAGACCGAGCTTCTCGCGCGGAGCACAAGATAGCACCACATTCATCATGAGCGGAAACAAGATGCCCGATCCCGCAGCCTGCAAAATACGACTTGGCAGCAAAACGGTAAACGACGGGGCGACCAGGCACAGGACTTCTCCGGCGACCATGCATCCGCATGCGAAAAACAGCAGCTTGCGCATCGAGAAACGACCGGACAGAAAGGCCATGATAGCCGTAAAGATCGACGTCACGATCATGTATCCCGAAACGAGCCACTGCGCCGTGGTAGCGCTCACCGAAAAGGCCGCCATGATGTCGTGCAACGCCACGTTAATAATGTTCTCGTTAAACGCGGCGACAAAGGCTGCAATATACATTACGACGAGAAACGCCGCAGTGGCCGATGGCGCTACTTGAACTTGTTGCTGAGATTTGCTCCCCATGCATTTCCTTCCTCTTGGAACGACAGTCACATCGCCCCAGAGGAACAGTCCAGGGCGAGCATGAGCCCTAGACTTACGTCAGACGCCGCACGCAACGGATCTGACAACATGGTCCAACGTCGAAAGATTGTAACGCTGACGCGCAGCTTTCCTTCCGCGCTATTATTAAAAGTCCACGAAAGCACGAGACATGAGGAGCCCGCCATGATCAAACCCATCATGAAATCCGAGTTCTTTTTACGCCTGCCTTCCGAAGACGCGGGCCCCGATGACGCCGTGACCGGGCAGGACCTCCTGGATACGCTCCATGAGCATGAGCACGAGTGCGTGGGCCTTGCCGCCAACATGATTGGCGTGCGCAAACGCATCATCTGCGTAAAGGACGGCAACAGGGCGCTGCTGATGTACAACCCTCAAATTCTTGAGCAGGTCAATTCCTATCAGACGAGCGAAGAATGCCTCTCGCTTTCCGGCGAGCGCCCCTGTACTCGCTATCGCCGCATTAAGGTTGAGTATTTGGACGAGAATTTCGTCCACCGCATCAAAAACTTCTCGGGCTACACCGCCGAAATCATCCAACACGAAATCGACCACTGTTGCGGAATCGTTATTTAGTTCCGCCGATTCAAGAAAGCTCCCTGCAGCAAAACAACTGCAGGGAGCTTTTCATAGTGCGGAACTTCTATCCCACTAGCTCTGACGGTAATGATCAAAGAAGTCGGCGAGGTCTTCGAGCGACTCTTTGAGCACTTCCATGCGCGGCAGGTACACGATGCGGAAGTGATCGGGCTCTGCCCAGTTAAAGCCGCCGCCGCGCGTGATCAGAATCTTCTTCTCGTGCAGCAGGTCGAGGGCAAACTGCTCGTCATCGGTGATGTTGAACTTTTTAACATCCATCTTGGGGAAGATGTAGAACGCCGCGCGCGGCTTAACCACCGAGATGCCGTCAATCTTGTTGAGCGCCTCATACACAAAGTTGCGCTGCTCGTAGACACGGCCGCCAGGACGGATGTAGTCGTTAACGGACTGATGACCACCGAGTGCCGTCTGAACGATCGACTGAGCCGGCACGTTGGAGCACAGGCGCATGTTGGAGAGCATGTTGATACCCATGATGAAGTCGCTCATGCAGCGCTGGTTGCCCGAAAGCACCATCCAGCCAATACGATAGCCCGCAATCATGTGCGACTTGGAAAGGCCGCTAAAGGTGACACAGGGCAGATCGGGAGCGAGCGAGGCAATCGAGACGTGCTCATAGCCGTCCATGCACAGGCGGTCGTAAATCTCGTCTGCAAAAATCATGAGCTGGTGCCTGCGCGCAACCTCAACGATGCCCTCGAGCACCTCACGCGGATAGACGGAACCCGTGGGGTTGTTAGGGTTGATGATGACGAGGGCTTTGGTCGCGCTCGTGATCTTGGACTCCATATCCTCCAGGTCGGGATACCAATCCGCCTGCTCATCACACAAATAATGTACGGGATGACCGCCGGCAAGGGTTGCGCACGCCGTCCAGAGCGGATAGTCAGGGCTGGGGATCAGAATCTCGTCGCCATTGTCGAGCAGCGCGTTCATCGAAAGCTGAATGAGCTCGGACACGCCGTTGCCCGTGTAGATATGCTCCATCTGAACGTTGGGCAGGCCCTTGATCTGCGAATACTGCATGATCGCCTTGCGCGCGGAGAACAAGCCGCGCGAGTTGGAATAGCCTTCGCAGTCGGGCAGCTGCTGGCGCATGTCCTTGATGACCTCGTCGGGCGTGCGGAAACCGAAGGGCGCCGGGTTGCCGATATTGAGCTTGAGGATGCGCTCGCCCTCGTCCTCCATACGGGCAGCCTCGTCGACGACGGGACCGCGCACGTCATACAGGACGTTATCGAGCTTGGTGGATTTAGAAAAAGTACGCATGGTGGTGCTCCTTGCAATTTGAGCTGAGGGATGGGGTTCGGGCTTGGAATCGTTGCGGGGTGATGATGCCTCGCCTTGATCGGCGTCGCCGGCAAGCAGCCAGGTAACATCGACCTCCAAAATACGGGCGAGCAGCTCAGCCACATCGCGCCGCGGGATCGTCTTGCCGCTCACATATTGGCTCATCTGACTCTTGCCGAGTTTTTTGCCGAGCATCTCCGATGCGCGGATCACGTCCGACTGGCGAACGTCGCGATCGGACATAGTCTGTCGCAGGCGATCGCTAAACGTCTCTTGGGCCACTAGAACCTCCTTGCTGGCAAAGTTCAATTTATAGAATACGAATTGAACCAAGGTTCAATTTAGGCAGCAGTATAACGCGGCACCTCATTCGAAAGTTCAATTTCATAAGAAAATGCACCAGACTCCGAGATTTGCCCAAAGCGGACAATGACGTGCACACGTTTAGAGGTATTCAAGGAATCGAGCAGCGGCAAGAGAAACGTCAGCCGTGCGATATATCGCATTGATCTGCCGATGGGGATGTCCCTCGAGTGGTCGCACGGCAACATCGAACTGACAGCGACGCAAGATGAGCGCGGGAAGAATGCTAACGCCCAGGCCGTCCTCGACCATAGCCATAATCGCATAGTCATCCCAGGTCGACAGCTTAGAGCGCACCGCCAGGCCCGCGCGGCGAAACAGCGGCGTAATCTCGTCGTCGCTACCGCGTTCCAGCAGGATAAACTGCTCGTTGGCCAAATCGGCAAGGGAAACGACCTCCGCGGTGGCAAGCGAGGAGTCCGCTGGCACCACGGCCATCAGCTCGTCTTGCACCAACGGTCGCGACGCCATGCCGGCGCCGCGTGGCTCGCGCGGAATAAAGCCCAGGTCGCAGCGACCTTCCGCCACCCATTGTTCAATCTCTGAGTAATCGCCCATCAGCAACTCATAATCGACGTCCGGATGATCGGCGCGAAAGCGCGCAATCACCGGCGGCAGCACGTGGGTCGCCACACTCGAAAACGTACCGATGCAGATTTTGCCGCGCATGAGTCCACGCATCTCATCCACCCGTCACTGCAAGCGAGTGAATTCCTCGCAGAGCGCCTCGACAGCCGGCATGACCTGCCGCCCGTCGGCAGAAAGAGCCACGCCCTCGCGACTGCGGTCGAGCACCTTAAAACCCCAGTCGGCCTCAAGATCGGCCACCATACGGCTCACGCCCGACTGCGAATAGCTCAGGCGCTCGGCAGCACGCGTAAAGCTTCCGGCGTGCACCGTCTCCAGCAGCACCTGCATCTTTTGGATATTGGTCTCCACGGCACGTCCCCACCCTTGCATGAGTTTTTGTCATGTTTTCCATGCATTATATTCGCTTTTCTTCTAAAGCCAGTTCACCCATAGTGAACATGTTCGGATATAGAGGGGATGTCAGCGCATGAACAACGGACTGTTTACATACTTAGCAGCATTACTGTTGTTTGGCTCTAACGGCATCATCGCCGCAGCTATCGCACTGCCGAGCTCCGATATCGTGCTGCTGCGCACTTTTCTGGGAGCTCTCTCGCTTATAACCATCCTCGCCACTACCCAACACCATAAGTTGCAGGCGCCATCTCGTCCCCGCGAAGCCGCGGCCCTCCTCCTCTCGGGAGCTGCGCTGGGCGCCAGCTGGATTTTTCTGTTCCGCGCCTACCAGACGATCGGCGTCGGCGTATCCTCGCTGCTGTACTACTGCGGCCCCATCATTGTCATGGCGCTCTCCCCGCTCATCTTTGGCGAAAAGCTGACCGGCGGCAAAATCGCCGGCTTTGTCGCCGTCGCCTGCGGTGCTTTTCTCATTGCAGCGCAAGGTCTAGGCGGCAATATGCCCATTGCGGGCATCGTCTGTGGAATCGCCTCGGCCTTCTGCTATGCATTGATGGTCATCGCTAGCAAGGGTGCGCCGCACATCGAGGGCCTCGAGAACTCCACGCTCCAGGTGTGCGCCGCCTTTGTGACCGCACTGGTCCTCACGCTCATCACGCAGGGCGCTCCCTCATTCCTGTCCGCCGGTATCGCCGCCAGTATTGATTGGCGCGCCGTCGCTATGCTCGGCGTCGTCAACACCGGCATCGGTTGCCTGCTCTACTTTAGCGCCGTCGCCAAGCTGCCCGTCCAGACCGTCGCTGTCGTCGGCTACCTCGAGCCGCTTTCGGCGGTCGTGTTCTCGGCCGCCCTTTTGGGTGAAGCCATAACACCGGTCCGCCTGATGGGCGCCGCGCTTATCATCGGCGGCGCGATTTTTTGCGAACTCGCCGGCAAACGCGCAAACGCCAAGGCTGGCATCGCCCAGACAGTACGTGCTTAAAAGCCCCTGCTTTGAAATGCTACCTGCGTAGATAAATAATCCCCAGCTGAGGATTATTGTCTAAAATAACCCGATGTGCCAAACTGCTCTTGTATGTATAAAGACGGCATAAAGTTTTTTGTCCTAGACAGATAACCGGATGTCTAAGGGAGTCCTCGTGGCACACAATAAACTGGAGGCAAACCTCCAAGACCAGCGCGGGCAAGGCGGGCACGGAGCCATCCCCCTCTCCGCTGGCATGCTGCTCGTAACGCTCGGCGTCGTCTATGGCGACATCGGCACGAGCCCCATGTACACCATGAAATCAATCGTCGCCAACAACGGCGGCATCGGTACCGTCAGCGAGGACATGATCCTGGGCGCGCTTTCGCTCGTCATCTGGACCATGACGCTCGTGACCACGGTCAAGTACGTGGTAATCGCCATGAAGGCCGACAACCACAACGAAGGCGGCATCTTCGCCCTGTTCAGTCTCGTGCGCAAGGTGGCACCATGGCTGATTCTCCCCGCCATGATCGGCGGCGCGGCGCTGCTCGCCGACGGCATCCTCACCCCCGCGGTCACGGTCACCACAGCCATTGAGGGCCTGCGTACCATCGAGTGGGGCCACGCACTATTGGGTGACGGTCAGACCAATGTGATCATCATCACCATCATCATTATCTGCGGTCTGTTTGCCATGCAGCGCGCCGGTACCTCGTCAATCGGCAAGCTCTTCGGCCCGCTCATGACGCTGTGGTTCCTGTTCCTGGCAGGCGCCGGCCTGTTCAATATGCTCGGCAACCTGTCCATCTTGCGCGCGCTCAACCCCATTCGCGGCATTATGTTCCTGTTCTCGCCCATCAACCACTCGGGCATCATGGTGCTCGGCTTCGTCTTCCTGTCGACGACCGGCGCCGAGGCGCTCTATTCAGACATGGGCCACGTGGGCAAGGCCAACATCTACGCATCCTGGCCGTTTGTTAAGGCGGCCCTCATCCTTAACTATCTGGGCCAGGGCGCTTGGCTGCTCGCCAACAACTCCAACCCCCAGATGCTCGCGATGGATATCGTCAACCCGTTCTATATGATGCTTCCCGAGCCCCTGCGCCCCTTTGCCATCGTGCTTTCGGCTGTGGCGGCCATCATCGCCTCGCAGGCGCTCATCACCGGCTCGTTCTCGCTGGTATCCGAGGCCACGCGTCTCAACCTTATGCCGCATCTGCGCATCCACTACCCCAGCGACACCAAGGGCCAGCTCTATATTCCGCTCGTCAACAACATCATGTGGGTCGGCTGCATCTTCATCGTGCTGCTATTCCAAAACTCTGAGCGCATGGAAAGCGCCTATGGCCTCGCCATCACCGTGACCATGCTCATGACCACCACACTGCTGACGAGCTATATCGCCGGCATCCTCAAGCACAAGCTGGGTGCCTGCGTCTTCGCCCTGCTCTTTGGTGCCATTGAGCTGTGCTTCTTCGCCTCGTGCCTCACTATGTTCTTTGACGGCGGCTACGTCATGATCTTCCTGGCCGCGTTGCTGTTCGGCCTTATGTATGTGTGGCGCCGCGGCACCGCCATCGAGCGCACGCAAACGATCCTGCTGCCCGTCTCCAAGTACATCGATCAGCTCAACCGCCTGCGCAACGACGAGACCTATCCCGTGCTCGCCGACAATCTGGTATTTCTCACCAACAGCCCCGACCCGCTCACGCTCGACCGCGACGTGCTTTATTCCATCCTGGACAAGCACCCCAAGCGCGCCAAGGCATATTGGTTCATCAACGTGCACGTTACCGACGAGCCCTATACGCATGAGTATTCCGTTGAGACCTTTGGCACAGACTTCCTGTTCCGCGTGCGCTTGGACCTGGGCTTTAAGGTCAACCAGCGCATCAACGCCTACCTGCGCCAGATCGTCGGCGACCTGATGGCATCGGGTGAGTTGCCGCCGCAGCATCACACCTACTCTATCTACGAGACACGCGGCAACGTGGGCGACTTCCGTTTTTGCATGCTGCGCAAGATGCTTGCCCCCGAAACGGACATCAACCGCAACGACCACCGTGTGATGGCCATCAAGTACGCCGTCCGCCGCGCCTGCGGAAGCCCGGCGCGTTGGTATGGTCTTGAGAACTCGGCCATCATCATTGAGTACGTACCGCTCTTTGCCCGCATGCGTCCGGCAGTCAAGCTCGTACGCACCCAGGTGCCGCTCGAGATCCTGATCGAAGAGGCCGAGGAAATGGAAGTCGACATCTTCTCGGACGACCTGGTCAACGGCAACGAAGCCGGTAAGGACATGAACGTCGATCCCACCGAGTTGCTCGAGAGCGTCGCCGATACGCCCGAACAGCAACAGCTCGACGGCCTCGAGAGTGAACAACTCAACGACGCCAACTTCTAGCGACGTCACAAATCAACGACAGCGGCCCTGCACCTCACGAGAGACACAGGGCCGCTTTGCATCGCAGCAAAGCTAACGGCTACGAACGACGCGGCTCGGGAACCACAAGTTTATCGGGGCTCGCACCCTCGGCATCCATCAGGCTCACGTAGCGAATCGACGGATCATCATACATCGCGTAGTAATAATTGCCCGTGCGCGCGCTAAAGCATCCGGTGTAGATAGTCTTCTCGAACTTGCCATCGCCCATCCTGGACGCTCCCTCGATCATCACCACGCCCTCGAGTGAACGGAACATGCGGACGACGTTTTCGATCTCGCTCTCTTTTTGCGGGTAATTGGCATTGAGGTACGCCGCCTTTACAAAACGGCTCGGCGAATAGCAGTCACCCGGAATACCGCGCATACCGGCACCCGCGCCATAGGGCTTGAGCTCGGCGCCACGCCATGTCGCCGTCTGCGGAAAATCGCTTGTAGCGGTGATATAGGTGCGGAGGTTTTCCATGTGCCACGGGAAGGTCGGCTGATTGGCAAGGGTGTCGACCGGATCGTCGTATACATGCAGGCCGTCAGCCATCATCTCGACCACGATACTACGCTGGCTGTCGCCGATAATCCAATGGAGCAGCGACACGCCCAGCCCCTCTCCTGCAGATTTGGCAACAATCACCGTATCGCGCAGCGCAGCCTCGACCTCGTCGACCGTCGAGAACGTCGCTGCCACCCACAGGGGAAACTCATAGGCCGCGATATTGGTCTTACCGTCGACAGGGTCATCGGCATACTCGGCATAACCAGGGAAATTGAGACCCGCCACGGCGAGGCCCGCATCGTTGCCGCAATCGAAGAACATAGGGTAGTTCTTGTAATCGATGCACATACCGATCACCGCGTGTGCCGCTGTCGCGTCGTCGATAAACGAATACGGAATGTGAAACCCACGCGGCATCACGCGAACCTGTTGGCCGTAGTCAAAGCTCCAGTCGAGGTTGCGGCCCAGATACATGTGGCCAGAATTATCGGTAAATCGAATACTCGTACACATAGCGCCTCCTAGCTTTACGTTCTTGCTAATTTCATTGTCTCCAAACAAAAAGGCGCTAAACACAAAAGCCCGGACATGACAACAATGTCATGCCCGGGCCAAAAGAGACGAAGTGCGGTGCTTTGGTCCCCTTAGACCAACTTTCCAAGACAGTGATCGATCATATGCTGGATCATTTGTGCCTCAAAGCCCGCGTAGTCGCGGCGGCACTCCTTCATCTTGCCGTCGACAATCTGGTCAAAGGCAACCTTGCACTTGATATAGCGCGTGGACTTGGTGACCTCCTCGTGCGTCAGGCAGCTCTCCTCCATCTTGCTGGCACCCAGGCCAAACACCAGACGGGGGTTGTACAGCACATGGGGCTCGCCGGCGTCGTCCAGATAGACGCAGACCTTCTTGGTGACGCCGATCTGGTTGGCGGCAAGGCAGCCGGCATCGTCGAGCGACTTGATGGTATCGATCAGGTCCTGTGCCACCGACTCGTCCTCGACGGTCGCGACCTCGCAACGCTGGGACAGAATAGCCTCGTCGTGGCAGAGCTCTTTAATCATACGTTCCTCCATAGGGGTCGTTGTAACTGCTTAAGTATATGGTACCCACACATTTTCATGCGAAAAATACTGTCCGTCTGCTACAAAGCGCCGAACATCAACATGCGAGGAACATCAACCTTTCAAAGGCGATATAGTAGTTGAGTTCGTGTCAATCGGCCTAAACTCGGGGCCGAACAAGGAAAGGGTATGCATGGACGAACTATTTCACGTCAGTGAGCGCAAGTCCACAATCGGGACCGAACTTCGCGCTGGACTGACAACATTCCTGGCGATGGCCTACATCATCGCCGTCAACCCCGCGGTGCTCTCGGGCGCTGGCATCGATGCGGGAGCGCTCGCCTGCGCCACCTGCCTGGGCGCCGGCATCATGACCATCTGCATGGGCATCTTCGCCAACCGCCCGCTCGCCTGCGCGTCGGGCTTAGGCGTCAACGCGATGATCGCCGGAATCACCACCACCGTCTGCGGCGGTGACTGGCACGTGGCCATGAGCGTCATCTTCCTTGAGGGCGTCGTCATCTTGCTGCTCGTGCTTTGTGGCCTGCGCGAGGCCATCATGGACGCCATCCCGGTTGTCCTGCGTCACGCCATCTCGGTGGGTCTGGGCCTGTTCATCGCCATGATTGGCCTGTGCGATGCCGGCATTATCACCGCTGGCGCCGGTACACTCGTCGGTCTGGGCGACATCACCTCCCCCACCTTCATCGTCGGCATCATCTCCATCCTGGTGACGGTCGCCCTCGCCTGCCGCAACGTCCCCGGCTCGCTGCTCATCGGCATCGTCGTCGCCGTCATCGCCGGTATCCCCCTAGGTGTGACCCAGGCTCCGACCGGCATCATCGCCCCGCTCGACTTCTCGAGCATCGGTGGCCCTATCGCCGACGCCGGCGGCGTGCCCGCCATCGTCAAGGTCCTTACCGACCCCGCGCTCCTCGTCATCTCGTTCTCGCTGCTCATGAGTGACTTCTTCGACACCATGGGCACCGCGATGGCCGTGGCCAAGCAGGGCGAGTTCCTCACCGACGACGGCAACGTCGAGAATATCAAGGAGATCTTGATCGTCGACTCCGCCGCCGCTGCTGTGGGCGGTTTCATGGGCGTCTCCTCCATCACCACCTTCGTCGAGTCCACTTCCGGCGCCGCCGACGGTGGCCGCACGGGTCTCACCTCCGTCACCACCGGCGTGCTGTTCATTCTCGCCGCGTTCTTCTCCCCCATCGTCACCATCGTTTCCAGCGCCGCCACCTGCGGTGCTCTGGTCTACGTCGGCTACCTCATGATGAGCGAGGCCTCCGAGATCGACTGGTCCGACGTGTCGCAGGGTTTCCCGGCGTTCATGATTGTCGCCGGCGTGCCCTTCACCTACTCCATCTCTGCCGGCATTGGCCTGGGCTTTATCGCCTACGTGGTCGTCGCGCTCTTTAAGGGCGAGGCCTCCAAGATCAAGCCGCTCATGTGGATCGCAGCCCTCGCCTTCCTCGTCTACTTCTTCGTGGCGTAACGGCATAGTCTGCTAAAGCAAAACAACAAGGCGCGGAATCGCATCGAGCGGCTCCGCGCCTTTCTTTTAGCGTCTGCCCCCGTGTCAGCGTGCGACAATTGAGGCTGTCAATATCACAACACCGAGAGAAGCCTGCCTTGGAAGCGCATCATAAGCAGATAACCGTTTATTCAGAGTGTGCGGAAGGCGCGCCCGTCATCTATCTCCCCGTGGTTATGGGCAACGGTAGTGAAGTCTACGAGCGCTGCCGAGAGCTCGACTGCCCGCCGTTCACCCTTGTCGCCATTGGAGGGCTCGATTGGAATCGCGAGCTGAGCCCCTGGGAATGCGACGGAACTATACGAGATGCCGAGCCCTTTGGCGGACAGGCTGCTGGTTTTCTTGACGAGTTGTTGAAGCAGATAATCCCCCAGGCCGAATCATCGCTCCCGCAACCGCCCGCCTGGCGCGGCGTTGCCGGCTACTCGTTGGCGGGTCTTTTTGCACTGTGGGCACTTTGGCAAACAGATGTCTTTGAGCGCGCAGCGAGTGCATCGGGGTCGCTGTGGTTCCCCGGCTTTATCGACTACGCGCGCGAGCGCACGATGACGGCTACGCCCGACGCCGCCTATCTGTCGCTCGGTAAAAAGGAAACCAAGACGCCCAACCGCATGATGCGGCACGTACTCGACGATACGCGCGCGATGGAAGAGCTGTTTATCGAGCGCGACATCCCAACAACGCTGGAGCTCAACCCCGGCAATCATTTTGCCCAAACTGACCTGCGCATGGCGCGCGGCATCCACTGGATACTGACGCATTAAAAATGGCGTCCACGCGTACATGCGCATGGACGCCATTTTTTGATTTAGCTGAACACAACTACTATTCGACAGTCTCCTCGAGTTTAGATACGGCGGGCGTCGAGGATTGGGACATGGAAGTCCTTTCATGATGGAAGGGCGATCAGGCATATCGGATAACCTGCCCGAACGATACGATCCGAACCATTGTACGCGATACGCAATGCCTCGCACGCGCCGCCACCTGCAAACGCTAGCGTTACTTCCAAACGCGCTCGGCAATGCGCTTGACCAGCGCGATCTTCGCCCATTGCTCGTCCTCGGTCAGCTTGTTGCCAATCTCGCAGCTGGCAAAGCCGCACTGGGGCGACAGGTACAGATTCTCGAGCGGCACGTACTTAGCGGCTTCGCGGATGCGCTCGACGATAACATCCTCGTTCTCGAGCTCTGCCGCCTTGGTGGTTACCAAGCCCAGCACCACCTTCTTGCCGGGGGCAACGTACTTGAGCGGCTCAAAACCACCGGCGCGGGGTGTGTCGAACTCCAGATAGAACGCATCGACGTTCTCATGTGCGAACAGGTACGGCGCGATGGGGTCGTAGCCGCCCTCAAAAGCATAGGTGGAATGATAGTTGCCGCGGCACACGTGCGTGTTGATGACCAAATCGTCGGGCTTGCCCGCGATGGCGGCATTGTTGAGCGCCACGCCCAGCTCGGACACCTTTTGCAGGTCAACCGGGCTCATGCCAGTCTTGGACACAAAGTCGGTATCGCAATAGATGCCCCAGGTGCAGTCATCAAATTGGATGTTGCGGCAGCCCGCGGCATACAAGTCGGCAACCACGGTACGGTATGCTGCGGCAATGGCATCGGCGAGCTCTTCGTCGGTCTTGTAGACGGCGCGTAGACTCTCCTGCTGGCCGTCGCAGCGGTCGAGCGTGACTTCGGAGAACGTCTGGATCGGCGCCGGAATGGTTTGCCGTGCGACCTGGCCCTCCCCCTCAAGCGCCTTGACGAACTTAAAATGCTCGACGAACGGGTGGTTCTCGCCGCTAATGGAACCGGTAACCACGGCGGTGTCGGCCGTCGTCTCCTCGTCATGGAACATATAACCCGTGCGCGAGGCGCGGCGCTCAATGCCGTTGAGGCCCCACATAAAATCGAGGTGCCAGTAGCTGCGGCGGAACTCGCCATCGGTAATCACCTGCAGGCCGGCAGCCTTCTGCTTGGCCACTAAGTCGCGGATGGCCTCGTCCTCGACGGCCTTAAGGCCGGAAGCGTCGAGTTTACCCGCGACATAGGCGGCACGGGCGTCCTTTACAGCCTGCGGACGAAGAAAACTGCCGACGATATCGGCACGAAACGGCGCGTTCGGTTGAATCGAAGTGCTCATAGATATCTCCCTTTGCATTGGTTGCTTTACTGGGACAGAGTATGAGCGCTCATATGGACATCGTAAAATATATGTTTATAACAGTTTGATATAGATGCTTCCTATATCAGTTTGGACTGCCATAAAGAGATTTGACCCGCGCAGAACGCAGCAGTCTAGATGTGCTGACGAATCGCTTCGATATAGGCCTGCCCGTAGCGCGTAAGTGTCGTGTTCTTGCGCGTGATGATGCCAATCTCCATGTACTCGTCTACATCGAGCGGAATCGAGATAATACCGGGGCCGTTAAGTTCATGGCTGATCACGCCCGAACACACCGTGTAACCGTTAAGGCCCATAGCTAGGTTGAACAGCGTCGCACGGTCGCGCACGCGGATATTCTTGCGGCGCTCAAAGGTCGAGGTCAGCTCCTCGGAATAGTAAAACGAGTTGTAGCTGCCCTGCTCATAGGACAGGAACGGGTAGTCTTCCAAGTCCTCGAGCGTCACACTCGAGCGACCCGCCAGCGGATGGTCGGAGCACACAAAGACATGCGGCGTAGCGCAGAAGAGTCCTTCGAATACGAGCTCGTTGGCCGCCAGCATGCGCTCGATGACCTCGCGATTGTGCTCCGACAGATACAGGATGCCGAGCTCGCTTTTCATATGCGCGACGTCCTCGATAATCTCGTGGGTCTGCTCCTCGCGCAGGGTAAAGTCGTAGCGCGCGGCATCGAACTCGCGGATCACATCGACAAACGCATTAACGGCAAAGGAATAATGCTGGCAGCTCACACTAAAGTGCGGCACCTGCTCGGACGTGCCTTTGTACTTGCCCTCGAGCAGGTCGGCCTGGTCGAGCACCTGGCGCGCGTAGCCCAAGAAGGTCTCGCCTTCCTCGGACACAATGACGCCCTTGTTGGTGCGCTCAAAGATGTGTACACCCATCTCGTTTTCGAGATCGCGAATTGACGCGGTAATCGAAGGCTGCGACACAAAGAGCCGGCGCGAGGCCTCGGTGATGCTGCCGCATTCGGCAACTTTGACGACATATCTGAGCTGCTGGAGCTTCATGGCTTTCTCCCTAGACGTTCGTGACGTCGAAACCCGTCGCGTCCATCTGACGCATAAACGACGGCATCTCCCCCGTCGCGGCGCAGGCGGCAATCTGATGCAGAGCCCCGGCAACCGCATCGTCTGCCGCAGCGCCGATATGCCAGCGTGCGGCAGCCGTGACGGCCTCGTTGGCATTGGCGACTGCAACGGAGTTGGGGACGGCACCGATCATGGGCAGGTCGTTATCGGAATCGCCAAATACGGCCACCTCGTCGGACGTCAGGTCCAAAGCGCGCGCCAGCTCCAGCGCAGCGCAACCCTTGTCCCAACCTGCTGGAAGAATGTCGAACAGGCGCACACGATTGTTGGGAAACACAAGCGAGAGTTCCGGCACCTCAGCGGCAACGCGCTCGCGTAGCTCCGCGAGCTCCTCACGCGAACGAGCACTCCAGATATTCGCCTTGAACACCGACGCGTCATCGACGACAGGACGGCACGGGGCCTCTTCGCCCTTGAGCCATGCGTTGCCACCCGACTCCATGGCGCGGCGCACGCGCTCGGGGTCGCTCGTCACACAATAGGCATCGTTGCCCCAAAAGTCATCGCCCAGGCTGTAGACCTTCAGATACGTATCGTCGGTCTCTTGCTCCAAGTAGTCAGCCAAGCGCATAAGGGCGGCGTTATCGGTCGCATGCGAGGCTACCACCTCGCCGTCCACAAACATGACCTGGCCGTTGCAGAACGCGCCGGTCGAGAAGCACTCGGCGCGATTGCGGAACATCCAGCCCATCGCGGAGGGCTGGCGACCCGAAACCGGGCCAAAGTGCAGACCCGCCGCCTGCATGGCATGAATGCCCTCGATGGCGTAGTCGCTGGCGCCGTCATGCCCGGCTGGAATCAGCGTATCGTCCATATCGGTCAGCACAAGTTTAATCATAAGGCCCCCTCGGTCATTCTTAATCCCGTCTATTGTACCGACCTGCCAAAAAGAGACAGGTTTATATTGGCAGGTTTTATCTGGGAAAACGCAAAGCCCCAGTTGTTACCTGCCAAAATAAACCTGTCCCTTTTTGGCAGGTGCGCTAGTATAGGGAACAACAGATTCGATGCGGGAGTGCCGGCGGTGCAAACCACAAGGCTGAGAGGGCATGGGGCCCAATCCTTTGAACCTGTCAGTTAATGCTGGCGTAGGGAGCATGCCGCCTTTTTAGGGGCGCTGTCTATGCACAGCGCCCCTTTTCTATGCCAAGGAGGCATGTGCAGTGATTGATTCGGAACAGCTTAAGCAAGACGTGGTCAAGGCAGTGGAGAAGATTCGCGCCACCAATCCGATGGCCGGCTCCATCACCAACACGGTGACGATCGACTTTGTCGCCAACGCGCAGCTCGCCGTGGGCGGATCGGCCGCCATGGTCTATCTGCCCGACGAGGGCGAGGCGCTCGTTGCCGGCGGCGGCGCCATCTATCTGAACATGGGCACACTCTTCCCCATCTACGAGCAGACGATTCCCCGCGCGGCCAAGGCGGCACACGACGCCGGCAAGCCCTGGGTGCTCGATCCGGTGGGCCTGGGCATCGGTAGCCTGCGCACCCAGCTGGTAAACGAACTCAAGCAGTACAAGCCCGCCATCGTGCGCGGCAACGCCTCCGAGATCATCGCGCTCGCCGGCCTATGGGGACTTGAGGGCGAAGCGGCCGATCTGAGCCGCGTGCGCGGCGTCGACACCACCGATACGGTTGACGCCGCCCGCGATGCCGCCGCGGCGCTCGCCCGCTACACCGGCGGCGCCGTAGTGGTCTCGGGCGAAGTCGACCTGATCACCGACGGCACGACCGTGGCCAAGTCCCACGGCGGCAGCCCGCTTATGTCCAAAATCACCGGCTGCGGTTGCTCGCAGGGCGGCGTGCTGGCCGTGTATGCCTGCGCCGCCGACCCGTTTACGGCGGCCATCTGCGGCACCGCCGCCTACAACGTTGCCGGCACGCGTGCCGCCGCCGTTGCCGATGCCCCGGCAAGCTTTAAGGTCGCCTTTATCGACGAGCTCTACCGCGCGACCGCCCAGGACATTGCCGATAACCAACTCGAGCTCGAGGAGGCATAAGGCATGTCCGAGCCCGCAACCAATGCCGGTATGAACACGCTCGTCGCCGTAGCCATCGCCCCGTGCGGCACCGGCGACGAGCTGTCCGCCGAGGTCGCCGAGGTCGTACGCGTCATTCGCGAGAGCGGCCTTCCCAACCGCACCACCTCGATGTTCACCGAGATCGAGGGTGACTGGGACGAAGTCATGCAGGTCGTGCGCGACGCAACCTTTGTGTTGGCGAGCAAGGGCATCCGCACCGAAGTCGTGCTCAAGGCCGATATTCGACCCGGATTTACCGACACCATGACTGGCAAGCTCGAGCGCATGGAAACGCAGATCAAAAAGCAGGAGGAAGCACAGTGAGCATCCGCGACAACCTTGATATCTCGGCCTATCTGGTACTCGGCCCCGAAAACACCCTCGGACGCCCCGTGGGCGATGTGGTGGCCCAGGCGCTCGACGCCGGCTTTACCTGCATTCAGGTGCGTTCCAAGGTGGCAAGCGCCCGCGAGATCATCGCACTGACGGGCGATGCCGCGCAGGCCATCGCTCAGGCCGGCAAAACCGGGCAGGTCGCGCTGCTGATCGACGACCGCCTTGACTGCGTACTTGCCGCACGCGAGCAGGGTATTGCCGTCGACGGCGTGCATGTTGGCCAGAGCGACATCCCCGTCGAGGTCTGCCGCAAACTTTTGGGCCCCGATGCCATCGTGGGTCTTTCGGCCCGCTGCGAGGAGATGCTCGAGTACGTCAAGACCGCCGACATGAGCCTGGTCGATTACCTGGGCGTGGGCCCGCTTCACGAGACCGAGACCAAGCGCGACTGCGGACGCGCGGCAGATGGCTCCATCATCACCAAGAGCTTTGAGGACCTGGCTGCCCTCCATGCGGCAAGCCCCGTGCCCATCGTGGTGGGCGGCGGCGTCAAAACGGCCGATCTGCCGCAGCTCAAGACTACCGGCGTCGACGGCTTCTTCGTGGTGAGCGCCGTCTGCAGTGCCGACGACCCCTACGCCGCAGCCAAGGAGCTCGTCGACACCTGGCAGCAGGCATAGACCTATGCCGAGCAGCTGCTCCGCAGCCTCATATCTTCAAGAGCGGAAAGCGCATCCCAGTTTGGACGTCCATTCTGGGATGCGCTTTCCGCATAGAGGACCAGCGGGAAACTGCGTCCCAGTCTGAACGCTGATTACGGGATGCAGTTTCCGGCGTAGTTCCTACCCCGCCAGATACGCTTCCAGCGCGGGCAACGTCGCCTCCGCATCGCGACGGCCGATCTGGTAGATGCGCTCGAGTTCATCGGGCTCGCGGCACAGCGACGGCACCTTCACCGATTCGCTCGGCCGCACCACAAAGATCTCGCCAGCGGCTTCGCGACGCGCCAGGTCATCGAGCGTGGCATTGTAGACCTCGTGCCGATGCTCAAGCGCCGCAACAAACTCCGGATAGTGACGATACACGCGACGCAGCATAGGCATCACGCTATTGGGCTGCTTTACAAAGCCTGCCGGCTGCGTCAGCACCACCACGTTGCGATCATAGCCCTGCGCAAACAGCCAAGCGCTGGGAATGGAATCGGCAACACCGCCATCCAAGTACTTACGGCCCTCGATGGCAACAGGACGCGTCGCCACCGGAATTGCCGATGACGCGCGAATCCACTCAATATCGCGCTCGTCGCCATAGGGCAGGTCATGGTAGACGGCCTGCCCCGTCTTAAGATCGGTACATACGCACGTAAACCGCATAGGGCAGGCGCGATATGCCTCCAGGTCGATAGGATCGCGCTCGATAGGCACCTCGTGATAGGCAAACTCGGCATTGAACATATCACCGGTTCGCAGCCAGCTCGTCACGCTCGCATAGCGCTTGTCGGCGCAATAGGCCTTGTTGTAGCGAATGGCGCGGCCGATCTGGCGCGATTTAAAGTTGTAGCCAAACGCCGCGCCCGCCGAGACACCCACCATATGGTCGCAGGTTAAGCCGTGCTCCATCCATACGTCGAGCACGCCCGCCGTATACATACCGCGGTAGCCGCCTCCCTCGAGCGCAAGCCCCACCGTGCGCGTCGTGTCTGGCTGTGCCATGCGACCATCTCCGTTCCCGTGTTTTAAAGCGGAACAAGTATACCCGCCAACATATATCGACTCAGTCGCATTTATATCGAGCATCGCATCGTCACGCTACCGATTGGCGAATAATAGCCGCCCGCGGCAGGGGCACCCATATACAATCCTCTATTGTTGTTTATACTACTCAATAGTTATCAGCAGCGAACACGGACCGACATATTAAACCAGCGACGCAGCAAGGCGGGGGCCTGGATACACGCAAAGCGTTGAGCAGCAACGCGTGTGTACAACGAGCTCGCCCGACGCAATACACCCCGACCTCAGGAAGCCGCTTACAGCATGGATATCGCCAGCAATTACACCGAGACGCTCGAAAAGACCATCCGTGACCTTCTCGAGCGTCAGGACGATCTGATCAGGACTGCCTTTACCGACGAGCTTACCGGTCTTGGCAACCGCGGCGGCTTTACCCGTTCCCTAGAGGAAACCTGGGAGCAGGAATTGCCCGTAACCATGGCGTTTATCGACATCGATAACCTTAAGCACTGCAATGACATCTTTGGACACGACGAGGGCAACCGCTATATCTTGCAGGTGAGCCTCTATCTCAAGCTGTATATGAAGGTGGACGAGGCGGCATTTCGCCTGGGAGGCGACGAGTTTGCCATCCTGTCCACAATCGCGACCGAGGATGACCTTGCCGAACGTCTGGAGCACTGTCGAGAGGTCCTGCTCAAAAATAACGATTCCGAGATGCCTCACTCGTTTAGCTACGGAGTGTCACACGCCGACCCCGCCCTGGGCGAAGCCTCCAATCGCATGACGCTCGATGCCGACCATCGCATGTACGACTACAAGCTGCGCCATGCCGTGCACCTTGATCGACGCAATATCACGCAAGTCCACGCCGACGATTTCGAAGTTAGCGATCGCATTTTCGACGCCCTTTCGATGCTCAACGAAGGCCGCTATTTCTTTATCGAGAACCTGGACAAACATCGCACCCTTTGGTCACAAGGCGCCCTGCGCGACCTTGGTCTTCCTTCGGAGCATATAGACAACTGCCACGATTACTGGAAAACGCGCGTCCATCCCAATGACCTCGAGGCCTATAGCGACGATATCGACCAGATCTATAACGGCTCCAAGCACCGTCGCGTCATGCAATACCGCGTGCGCAACGCCGCCGGCGACTACGTTCTCTGCCGTGCTCGCGGGTTTCGTATCGACGGCGACGGAAATGTCCCCTCACTCTATGTTGGCGAGCTCGTCAACCACTCGCTTGCCGAGACCGTCGACGCCGCCACGGGCCTTGGAACGCAGCGTATGTTGCTCAACGCTATCGATGCCTGCCGTCGCGACTGTTGCGAGACGGGGCTTATAGCGGTGCGCGTTCGCGGCACGACAAAGCTCAACGAGCTTTACGGAGCCGAGGCTGTCGACAACATGCTTGCCGAATACGCAGGCCGTATGCTGTCGATCACCCGTGGCAGGAGTCGCGTCTACCGCTCACGAAGCGTCCAGTTCGTCGTGCTCAGCAACGATTTGGACCATGAGGCGTTCGAGCAACTGGTCCATCATCTAAAAGAGGCCGTTTTCGCTCCCGTTCGAATCGCGGGCGATACCATTACTCCCGTCTGTCTTGTCGTCCCGGCCTTCTACGAGCGCCTAGCCAACCAAGCGACCGCCGTTTTAGGCGAACTCGACCGTCGCCTTCGCACGGCCGGCGGGCTTGTTCCCAACGACAGCCTCCCCATACCCGAGGCGGAGCGCAAAAGCGCCATCGCCGAACGTATCGACTCACTCACGGGCCTCTATCGACCCAGCGAGTTTATGCGGCGCGCCAACGCATTTCTCCAGACAAGGCGCGACGGCGCTTGGTGTATCGCCACCGTCGACATGGGACACATGCGACTGTTCAACGAATGGCACGGACAGGCCGAGGGCGACCGCATGCTCGCCGATGTGGGCACGGTCCTCAAGGACATCGAAAATGCCGACATGGGCGTCGCAGGATACTGGGGCCAAGACGACTTTTGCATACTCATCCCCTTTGAGCACGACACCGTCCATCAAATCTATAACAGCGTTCGCGAGGCCGTGGCCAAGCATGATGACGGCGTGGGTTTCTGGCCGTCCATGGGCGTCTACCCCATCGACTCCAACGAGGAAATCACCATCGATGCGCAGGCCAAGGCCATGTTTACCAATCGGCGTGCAAAAAACGACTTTAAGGAGCGCATTGCCATTTTCCGCCCCGAGGAGTACGAGCGCGAAATCTCGTTCCACCGCACGCTGACCGAATTCCAGTATGCGCTCTCAAACGGCCGTATTACCTACTACCTGCAGCCCCAGGTCGACATGGAAACCGGCGAGATCACTGGCGCCGAAGCGCTCACGCGCTGGATTGACAAGGATGGCTCCCTCATTTCACCCGTCACCTTTATCCCCGCTCTCGAGGAAAGCGGTTTTGTGGTGACGCTCGACAAATACGTTTGGCAGGGCGTTGCCTCGTGGCTGCGCGGGCGCATCGATCGAGGGCTTCGCGTGGTTCCGATCTCGCTCAACGTGTCGCGCGTGGATATCCTTGCCTGCGACGTTGCCGAGCATATGGGGGCACTCGCCGACCAATACAATCTGCCGCCCGAGCTCATGCGCATCGAGATCACCGAGACGGCTTATACGGGAGAGTCCGAAGCTGTGGATAAGCTGACGGCCGACCTGCACAACCGCGGCTTCTCGACCTACATGGACGATTTTGGCACCGGCCAGTCCACGCTCGCGATGCTCAAGAACGTCAACGTCGACGTCATTAAGCTCGACCGCACGTTTGTGCCCGTCGACGGCGATCAAGGCCGTAGTGTGCAAATCATTTCATCAATGCTCGAGATGGCACAGTCGCTCCATCTGCCCGTTGTGATCGAAGGCATCGAGACAAATGAGCAGGCAAACATGCTACGCCAAATGGGCGCCCGCTACGCTCAGGGCTTCCTCTACTACCGTCCCATGCAGGCGGAGGATTTTGAGGCATTGCTCGATGGTGGCGACAGCAACTAATACGCTCGCGTGCAAACGCCACCGTCGAGGGAGCGTTTGTTCCCATGAGCTAACTAATACCCCAATCTAAACCGAATTGGGAGTAAGATACAAACCATTGTTCCATCCAAGGAGGTCATCCATCATGAACGAGTCGTATCGCCTGGGCGAGCAATCAATCATCGCTCATCTTCAGCGACTTGCGAACGGGGCCTCAACCACCGAGCTCGATGTTGCCGCGCTGCCCCCGGAGCTGCGTGCCATCGGCGAGCAACTGCAGAAAACGCTCGCCATCCTGCAACAAGAACGCGAGCTGCTTGAGCACGGCGCCTATATCGACTCGCTCACCAATCTTGGCAACCGTGGCGGACTCGACCGCCATGTCGATCAGCTCTGGCGCAAAGGCACCCCCTTCACCTGCGCCTATATCGATATCGACCGCCTTAAGCATTGCAACGATAAGTTTGGCCACGCCGAGGGCAATCGCTACATTCTGAGCATCTGCCGCGCACTCACCGAGACAATGGAGCACGATGAGCTGCTGTTCCGTATCGGTGGAGACGAATTTGTACTTATATCCCCCACGACAGACGAAGCCGAGCTCGAGCAGCGCCTGGAGCGGACGCGTGCCAATCTTATCGAGGCAACATCGGACGGCAAGGCGCCCATGATCGCCAGCTTTAGTTTTGGCTGCTCGCGCGTCGACCCGCTTGCAGGCGATACGCGTCGCCAGATGACAAAGGACGCCGACCGCAAAATGTATCGCTACAAGCTCATGTACCGTGTGCAACAACCGGAAGAAGGCGATGCGCCGCAACGCCCGGTCACCGAACAACCCCCCCCCCCTGCAACGACCGAGTGTTCCAAGCGATCTCCATGAGCTCCGAGACACGCTATCCGTTCATCATTAACCTCGACACCGGCGAATCGCAATGGTCGGTTAATGCCGTGCGCGATTTTGACCTACCCTCCCAGCATCCCTACAACTCGCTCGATATATGGCTTGCCCGTGTTCACCCCGAAGACCGCGACAACGTACGTGCCGAGCTCGATATGGTGGTAAACGGCACGTGGCACTTCCACTGCATGCAGTATCGCGTCATGAATACCGCCGGAAAATACGCGCTTTGCGACTGCACAGGTTACCGCCTGGACGGCACCGATACCGAGCCCAACATGTATGTGGGCATTGTCACCAACCGAAGCTTGGCAGATACGACCGATTCCGTGACCGGTCTGGGCGATATCCATGCCCTGGTCAACGCCATTGGCGAGATGCGTCGCGTGGCACGAAACGCGGGCTTGATCGCCATTAAAATCGACGAAATCGCACAGGTCAATGCCCGCTTTGGCTTTGATGCAGGCGACCGCGTTTTGGCAGAAAGCGCCGCCTGCCTCATGGATTGCTCGCGCGGCAAGGGTCGTCTGTTCCGCTCGACCGGACCGATGTTCGTGGCGCTCTTTGACGAGCTTGATCCCGAAGAGACCGACGCGGTTGCAGACGAAATCGAACGGTTCTTGGGATCGCCCGTGCTCCTCGGCTCATTTGAATATCAGCCGCCCCTTCGCGTGGCGACGCTTCATCTGGACGCCGTCGACCGACAGCCCGTTTCCATTTTGAACGAACTTAATGCGCTGATTAGAGAGGCGCCACAGGTACCGGGCACCAAGCTGGACTAGCGTTATGGAGCGCGATGCGAAACACAGCCCGTTTCGCATCGCGCCCCACGCCATCTGCCCGCTCGTGCGATAATCCTCCGCAGAAGTCACCGACAGCAGAGGGAGTTAGTGATGAAGGTTCTTTTGGTCAATGGCAGCCCCAAGGCAAACGGCAACACCGCCCGCGCACTCGCCGAGGTCGCCAAGCAGCTCAACGCCGAGGGTATCGATACCGAGATGTTTCAGCTGGGCGCCAAGCCTATTCGCGATTGCATCGGGTGCGGCCAGTGCGGCAAGCTCGATTGCCGCTGCACCTTTGACGACGATGTAGTCAACGAGCTGATTGCCGCTGCCGAGCAGGCAGACGGCTTTGTCTTTGGCTCGCCCGTCTACTATGCGCACCCCAGCGGACGCATCCTCTCGGCACTCGACCGCGCATTCTATGCAGGCAGCAAGGCCTTTGCGCACAAGCCGGGCGCCGCTGTCGCCGTTGCCCGTCGCGGTGGCACGTCGACCACCTTCGATGTGCTCAACAAGTACTTCACCATCAACCAGATGCCCGTGGTGGCATCCACCTACTGGAACAACGTCTTTGGCGCCATGCCGGGCGAGGCCGCCCAGGACGCCGAAGGCCTTGCCACCATGCGAAACATCGGCAAAAACATGGCCTGGCTGCTGCGTTGCATCGAGGTGGGAAAGTCCGCCGGCATCGAAGCGCCCCAGGCCGATCGCGCTAGGACCAACTTCATCAGGTAGAACGGCGGAACATAGATATGAATATTCAAATTTTCGGGACTAAGAAGTCCTTCGATACCAAGAAGGCCCAGCGTTATTTTAAGGAGCGCCGCATTAAGGTGCAGTTTATCGACCTTAAGGAAAAGGAGATGAGCAAGGGCGAGCTCACGAGCGTGATGCAGGCGGTCGGCGGCATCGACAAGCTGCTCAACCCCAAAGCCAAGGACGAGGAGACGCTCGCGCTCATCCAGCACCTCACCCCTAGCCAGCGCTTCGACAAGTTGCTCGAGAACCAGCAGGTTCTAGCCGAGCCCATCGTGCGCAACGGCAAAAAGGCCACCGTCGGTTATTGCCCCGATGTATGGGGAGCCTGGGAGTAGCCTGTGTTATTTGCCGGCGCGTGGGTATAAGAGCAGGCGTTTGGCATAAGATTTAACTGTAAGCCATGTCTAACAAAGGAGGGCACATGCCCAACAGACCCGTGAAGATCATCATGCTTACCGGATACCTCGGTGCCGGCAAGACCACGCTGCTCAACCACATCCTCGCTAACGACGGCGGCATCCGCGCCGCCGTGATCGTCAACGATATCGGCGAGATCAACGTCGACGCCAGCCTTATCGCCGACGGCGGCCTTTCCGAGACCGACGACCTCATCCCGCTCACCAACGGCTGCATCTGCTGCACGCTTTCGGACGATCTGGCCAACCAGCTGCAGGGCATCGCCGATTCGGGCAAGTTCGACTACATCATCATCGAGGCCTCGGGTATTTGCGAGCCCATCCCCATCGCCTACACCATCTCGAGCTTCTGCGACGAGGCCAAGGTGGGCGGCGAGCCCAAGCTCGCGCTCGACAACATCGTGGCCGTGGTCGACTGCGCCCGCATGTACGACGAGTTCAACGGCGGTCGCGATCTGCTAGCCGAGGATATCGACGAGGACGACATCGAGAGCCTGCTCATCCAGCAGATCGAGTTTTGCTCCACGCTGATTCTTAATAAGACTGACACCGTCACCCCTGAGCAGATCGCAGAGCTCAAAGCCATCGTGCGCAGCCTGCAGAAGGACGCCGTGATCGTCGAAGCTCAAAACGGCGAGGTCCCCATGGAGGAGCTGCTCGACACCGAACGCTTCGACTTTATGCGCGCCTACAACTCCGCCGCCTGGATCGAGGCCATGGAGCATCCCGAGGAGCACGACGACCCCGAGGTGCTCGAGTACGACATCGAGACCTTTGTGTACTCGCGCCGCAAGCCGTTTGACCTGCAGAAGTTCACCGATTTTGTTGAGCAGGAGTGGCCCGACGAAGTCATTCGCGTCAAGGGCCCGCTGTGGCAGACCGGCGATCCGGACATGTGCTACATGTTTGAGCAGGCCGGCCACCAGATGCGCCTGATGGAGAACGGTCTGTTCGTTGACTCCGCGCCCGAGGGCGAGAAGCAGAAGATCATCGACGAGAACCCCGAAATCATGCAGATTTGGGACGACGAGACGGGCGACCGCATGACGAGCCTGTGCATCATCGGCCGTCACATGGACAAGGACGCACTCATCGCCTCCCTCGATGCCTGCCTGACCGACTGGCACCGCGCCTAGGTTTATCCAAGCGAGTATTTTTCCGCCTACGTAACCGCCAAACCACCACGAAGGTGCCCTTCGTGGTGGTTTTTCGTTCTGAGCCAAGGAGATTCATGTTCAACATTGTGCTGTATGCGCCCGAGATTCCGGCCAATACGGGCAATATCGGCCGCACTTGCGTGGTTACCGGTACCCGCCTGCATCTGGTGGAGCCGCTGGGGTTTTCGCTCGACGACAAGACAGTGCGTCGCGCCGGCCTGGGCTACTGGCAAAACTTGGACGTGACGACCTATGCCGGCTGGGAGGATTTCCTTGCGCGCAACGGCCTCTCCCCCGCCGACGAGCGCCTGCATCTGCTGACCAAAAAGGCACGCCGCACCTATGCGCAAAGCACCTACCGCGACGGCGACTACTTGGTCTTTGGCAGCGAGAGCTCAGGCATCCCCGAGCCACTGCTTGCCGCGGAGTCCGAGCGCTGCGAGCGCATCCCGATGCTGCGCGATTACGATTCGCTTGACAACGCCGAGACATGGGAAGCCCACGAGGAATCGCTAGGGCATACCGAGGACAGCCACGAGGCCATCCTTCGGCAGGATATCTGCGGCAACTTTGTAGACCCGGACGACTACCGCATCAGCGCCCTCAACCTCTCCAACAGCGCCGCCATCGTCCTCTACGAGGCCCTCCGCCAGACAGGCTTCCCCGGCATGTGACAAAGGGACTGTCCCTTTGTCACATTGATGCACCAAATAACGAGCCGTCGCTTTTAATCAGAATTAACTAGAATAAAATGGAGTTAAACGGCGATGTGAAAGGAGAGCCTTGTGGAATATCTCGAGAACCCGTTTACCCCCAGTTTTGGTGAGGTTCCTGCCCATCTCGCCGGCAGACAACAGATTATTCGGGATTTGGACCGTGCCTTCTTGAGCCAGCGTAGACGCCCGGAATTGACCTCGATCTTCTCAGGCGCGCGTGGAACCGGTAAAACCGCTCTCATGTCGTCGCTCGCAACAAGGGCGGAATCCCACGGCTGGATAGCGGTAAAGACGACCGCGCTCTCGGGAATGCTTGAGGAAATCGAGCTCGGGGCGAAACGTGCTGCAGGCCATCTCATCAACCCGTCTAACAACTTCGAAGTCACCGGTCTCGGAATCGCGCCGCTCGGCAGTATCGAGGTCAATCGCGTTCACGATGCCTCGACTTGGCGTTATCGCATGAGCGACATCATCGACCAGCTCAACGAAACGGGCACCGGTCTACTCGTCACGGTTGATGAGGTCGACCCGACGCTCGACGAGATGATCCAGCTCGCAGCCACGTATCAGCACTTTGTGACCGATGGGAAACGCGTCGCTCTACTCATGGCGGGACTTCCCAACAACGTCTCGACGTTGCTGAACCACAAGACGGTCTCGTTCCTTCGTCGCGCCCAGCAATATCATCTGGGGCGTATCGCCGACTACGATGTACGCGAGGCCTTGATCCGAACGATCCAGGAAAACGACCGTCTGGCGGATGCCGAGGGAATCGATAAGGCCGTTCGCTCGATTTCGGGCTTTCCTTTCCTTTTGCAGCTTGTGGGTTACCGCGCCTGGGATCTCACGAGCAACTCGAGGGAAATATCATCTCGCGACTTTGACCAGGGAATCAAAATCGCACGCGACGAAATGGACGACCGGATCCTCGCGGCGACCTATCGGGAACTCACTGCAGAGGACAAGCGATTTCTCATCGCCATGCTCGATGACGAGAAAGAGTCCACCACCGCTGACCTTGTCGAGCGCCTTAAGCGTTCGCCGCAACAGGTCTCCCGCTACCGACGCCGCATGATAGACGCCGGCATCATTGGAGAACGCGGGCGCGGAATCGTCGCTTTTGAATTACCGTTCTTCCGCGACTATCTCGCCGCTCAATGCGTGAAATAGGCATCGGATGCGACAAAGGGACTGTCCCTTTGTCGCATTCGGTTAGAGGTAGCGGCCGGTAATGCTCTTAGGGCAGGCCGCGATGTCGTCTGGCGTGCCGACGCAGACGATTTGCCCGCCCGCATCACCGCCGCTCGGGCCCATGTCGATCACGTAATCGGCGTTACGGATAAGGTCGAGGTCGTGTTCGATCACGATGACCGTGGCGCCCTTGGCAACGAGTCCGTCAAACACGCTCAGCAGTACCTGAACATCGAGCGGATGCAGGCCGATCGTGGGTTCGTCGAATACAAATACGGCATCGTCCTGCACACGGCCCATCTCGCTTGCAAGCTTAAGGCGCTGTGCCTCGCCGCCCGAGAGCGCCGGCGTGGGCTCGCCGAGTGTGAGATAGCCCAGCCCCAGGTCGTGCAGGGTCTGCAGACGCGTCTGAACTTTCTTGAGTCCCAGTGTGGCATCGAGGGCCTCGTCCACGCTCATGTCCATGAGCTGCGGCAACGTAAGCAGGCTCCCGTCCCTGCCCTCACGATGGATATGCGAGGCCGCGTCTGCATAACGCGAGCCGCGACATGCAGGACAGACGATCTCGACATCGGGCAAAAACTGCACGTCGAGCGATATCGAGCCCGTGCCATCGCACGTGGGGCAACGCAAAGCGCCAGTGTTGTAGCTAAAGGCACCCGCTTTATACCCTGCCGCCTTGGCCTCGGGCGTACGGGCGAAGGCGCGGCGCAGCTCATCATGGATGTCGGCATAGGTCGCTACCGTCGAGCGTACGTTGGCGCCGATGGGCGTGGCGTCAATCAGGTTGGCGCGCGCGATGCCCTCGGCATCGACCCAACGCACGTGTCTTGGCAGATGTTCTCCATCTGCCTGCGCCTTGAGGGCCGGAATGAGCGTCTCGAGCACCAGTGTCGTCTTGCCCGAACCCGAAACACCCGTCACCGCGACAAGGCGGCCGCGCGGGATATCGACTTCGAGTGGTTTGACGGTATGGATGGCATCGGTCGCCATGCGGATATGGCCTAGGTCGAACATTTCGTCGTCAGCCACCTGCGGGCGCAGACGCTTGGGGTCCGAGCGCAAGAACGGCGCGATGCGGCTGCCCTGCGATTGTTCGACCTCGTCTACCGTACCGGCGGCGATTACATGGCCGCCGCCTGCTCCCGCAACGGGGCCCATCTCGACCAGATAGTCGGCTTCTGCCAGCACGCGCGTGTCGTGGTCGACAACGACCACGGTGTTGCCGTCATCCACCAGATCGCGCATTACGCCCACCAGGCCGTCGACATTGGCAGGATGCAAGCCGATCGAGGGCTCGTCCAGCACATAGAGCACGCCCGTCGATCGGTTGCGCACCACGCGGGCGAGCTGCACGCGCTGGCGCTCACCCGTGGAGAGCGTGGCACCTGCGCGATCGAGTGAAAGATAATCGAGGCCCAGGTCGACCAGACGACGGGCCGCGCCCAAAAACGAATCGCAGATATCCGTCGCCATGGGCTGCATCTCGGCCGACAAGGATGCGGGCACCCCGCGCACCCACTCAATCGCATCGCCAAGCGTCATGGCCGCGGCCTGCGCCAGATTGATACCGCGCACCTGGGGCTGGCGCGCAACCTCGGAGAGACGCGTGCCGCCGCAGTCACGGCACGGGCCCTCGCGCAAAAAGCGAGCCACGCGCTTTAGTCCCTTATCGTCCTTAACCTTGGCGAGCGCATTCTCGACCGTATAGACGGCGTTGTAATAGGTGAAGTCGAGCGGCGTGGCGCCCTCGCCGTTTTTGGGAACGTAGAGAATATGCTTCTTAACCGCCGGACCATGGAACACGATGTCGCGCTCTTGAGGTGTGAGCTGGTTAAACGGCACATCGGTACGCACACCCATCTCGCCAGCTACCTGCTTCATCAAGTCCCACATGAGCGTGCCCCAGGGAAGCACCGCGCCTTCGTTGATGGTCTTGGACTCGTCGGGCACCAGGCTCGCTTCGTCCACCTCGCGCATGACACCGGTACCGCCACAGGTGGGGCATGCACCGCCGCTATTGAAAGCCAAATCCTCGGCACTCGGCGCGTAGAACTCGCGGCCGCATGTCGAACACGTGAGCGACAGGCCTGCGGCCACGTTAAGGCTCGGCTCCACACGCGCCCCGCAATGTGGGCACACGTGATGGGCACAGCGGCTAAAGAGCAGACGCAGACTGTTGTTGAGCTCGGTCATGGTGCCAAAAGTCGAGCGCACGCCCGGTACACTGGGGCGCTGATGCAATGCGAGTGCCGCCGGCACGTGCAGCACCTCGTCCACCTGAGCGTGCTCTGCCTGCGTCAGCCGACGGCGGGTATAGGTGCTGAGCGCCTCCAGGTAACGACGCGAGCCCTCGGCATAGAGCACCCCCAACGCCAGCGAGCTCTTGCCCGAGCCCGAGACGCCGGCAATACCCACGAGCTTTCCCAGCGGAATATCGATATCGATGTCTTTGAGGTTATGGACGCGCGCACCGCGCACCTCGATAGCACTTGGTTGTTGCGACACCGTCATCGCTTCCCTTCCTGTTAATCGAATGTGACAAAGGAATGTGACAAAGGGACAGTCCCTTTGTCACATCACTCGTGCCATAAAACACGATCGCGAATGTACTTGCCCAGCATAGGCACGCTAAACCGGACGAGACCGTATCCAGCGGCCTCGATGACGCGCTCGCGAATTAAGCTTGCGCGATATTTACTCGCCCAGCTCTGGGTGCGGTCGCAGCGCTCAATGATATCCGCCATGCGCGTCAGCTTGCCCTCGTCAACCGCCATAGCCTCGATAAAGAGGCGCTGTGGGGTGCGCAGCCCGTAATACAGAGGCGCATCAACCGCTTCGTAGAACTCGGAGACGGCATCCGCATGGCCATCCTCGACATCGCACCCTTCAATGACTTGCGAGCCACGCCGGACAGCAGACCGCCACATGTAATATCCCACCAGCTGAACCATATAGGGATGCCCCATGCTCTTGCGCGCCGCAAGGTCCGCGGTCTCCGCATCAATATAAAAACCAGCGCGCTTGACCGTCTGGATATACGAATCGCGCACCTGGGGCAAAGAAATCGCCCCCAACGTACGCTGCTGGGCACGTCGCAAAAACGTCACGCTCGGCTCTTCGAGCAGATCGTCAACCATGCTGGGCAAGCCGGCAAAGACCAGCGCAAGACCGCGTTGCTCGCTATCGGGCAAGCCCGTGGCATCCTGATCTCCGAGCACCTGCTGATAGAGAACGGCGAGAGCCGCCAGTTCCTCGATAGACGCAGATTGAGCCTCGTCAATCGCAAACAGGATGCCCTTACCTGGACCGAGTTTCTTGAGACGTTCGTTGACCAGCCCCCGCAACGTCTCGCCTTTTGCCCGCGCCGCCTCAACCGACATTCGGCCAAATGACGGACCAAACTCCATCGACGTCACAACGGGTTTATTCGAGCGAAGCGCGTCGGCCAAGCGGTCGCATAAACCAAGCGAAGCGGAATCGGAGACAACCGCCCATCCGCGCTCACTGGCGAGACGCTGCAGCTCCCGCAGGAGAACTGTTTTGCCACAGCCGCGGTTTCCTGTAATGAGCATGAGTCTGCCCGGCGCTCCGGCACCGTTATCGAGCCCTTCCTCAAAATCTTCGATGACCGACTCGCGACCGATGAGTACCGGAGGTCGCTTACCAGCCGTTGGCTTAAAGGGATTTGGATTCATGTCGGCCTCCTCGAATTGGCAAAGGCTAGCAATAGTTATACCAACTTATACCGAGTTATACCAACTGAATGTGACAAAGGAGCTGTCCCTTTGTCACATGTGGCCGAAAAATTCCGCGTCGGCGGGGCGATAGGGGCGGAAGGTGGCGGGATCGATCTTTACGTGTGCCGCGGCGGGCACGTCGTACCATTTGACCGTATAGCCGGCGCCGTGGGTGCAAAAGACCGAATCGGGCGTGTTGGGCAGATCGGCCTCGGGCTCGTAGGCGGCCGCCTCGATGACGCGCTCGGCATCATGGCATGCCGCATAACCGGCGAACTCCAGGTACAGATGTCCGCGGCCGCTCGTGTAGGCAGCCACCTCCAGCGCATAATCCTGTATCTCGGATGCTGGCACGCGACCCACAAGCTTCGCCCGGTCGCCTGCCATCGCCGGCGGCTCGTACTCGGCGCCCATGCGCGTGACATCCGAAAGCGCCCTGCCCACGCAATCTCCCGGCACCTCGAGCTCAAAGTGGTAGCACGGCTCCAACAGCACCGCCGCGCCGGCCTCACGCGCCTGCATCAAACCCTGGCGAATCGCGCGGTACGTTGCCTGCCGAAAGTCACCGCCCTCGGTGTGTTTGGCATGAGCGCGGCCGCCCGTAAGCGTAATGCGCACATCGGTGATGGGCGAGCCGGCCAGTGCGCCCAGGTGATCGCGCTCCATGGCGTTGGTGAGTGCCAAACGCTGCCAGTTAAGATCGAGCTTGTCGGTCGAGGTCACGGTGCCAAACTGCACGCCCGAACCCGCTGGCAACGGCTCCAGGCGCAAATGCACCTCGGCATAGTGGCGCAGCGGCTCAAAGTGGCCCACGCCCTCGACCGGCTGCGAAATAGTCTCCTTATAGAGAATGCCGCCAGACTCAAACTCAACCGAAAGGCCAAAGCGATCGACCAACACCCGCTGTACGACCTCGAGTTGCACGGCGCCCATCAACTGCAAATGAATCTGCTCAAGATGCGTATTCCAGCTTACGCCGAGCATAGGATCTTCATCCGCCAACTCAGTCAATGCTTTGAACACCGTGTGGACGTCGTGTTCGCCCGGAAGCACCGTATAGGTGAGAACTGGCGCAATGACGGGCGCATCGCACGCGGGTTCCGCGCCCAAGGCGTCCCCTGGGCGAACGTGCGCAAGACCCGTCACGGCACAAATACCGCCAGCGGCAACTTCTTGGGCAAGCTCATACTTCTCGCCGTTATAGATGCGCACCTGATCGACCTTTTGCTCCCATGCCTCGGCACCGGAGCGCCCCTCGATCATCTGCTTTGCATGCAGCGTGCCGCCGGTCACTTTTACCCAAGCCAAGCGCTCGCCGCGATCGCCGCGGCTGACGCGATAGACGCGCGCGGCGAACTCCGGCGGCCACGCCCTCTCACGCATCAGCGCGCACATGCCATCCAGCAGCTCGCCCACGCCCTGGTCCTTAAGCGCCGAGCCGGCAAAGCAAGGAAAGAGCCTGCGCTCGGCAACCATGCGCGAAAGCGTTGCGACGGAAAGCTCGCCTGTCTCAAGAAACTCCTCGAGGGCTGCCTCGTCCAACGCGGCAGCGTCCTCCCAAGCGGCACCGCCCGTCAGCAGTTCGTTGGCATCCAGACAGCCCTCGGAAAGACGCTGCCCAAGTTGCGTCAGTAAAACATCGCGGCCGGGATTCTCCAAATCGATTTTGTTGATAAAGACAAACGTCGGGATGCCATAGCGCGCAAGCAGGCGCCACAAGGTTTCGGTGTGTCCCTGCACGCCGTCGTTGGCACCTACCACCAAAATCGCGTAGTCGAGCGCACGCAACGTGCGCTCTGCCTCGGCCGAAAAATCCACGTGTCCGGGAGCGTCCACGAGCATGACACGGGTATCACCGTGGTCGAACACGGCCTGCGACGAGAAAATCGTGATGCCGCGCTCGCGCTCGATGGCGTTGGTATCCAGGTGCGAGTCGCCATCGTCCACGCGGCCGCGTTTGCGAATGCGACCCGCGCAGAACAGCATGGCCTCGGCCAGCGTGGTCTTGCCGGCATCGACATGCGCCAAGATTCCAACGACCGTTTGCTTCGACATGGCTCTCCTCTTATTGCGAGCCCATCGCACGCGGCAACGGGCATTCTCGTTCCACACTGGATGATACAATTTACGGGCCGGCGGGCGAAGCGGGCCCTATCCCCCGACCGAGCTCATCGCCCCGCGTTGCCGCGCGGCGATTTTCGCAGGTTCGCGCCTTGCGAAAGCCGGCACCTCCCCTAACAGCGCAGCGATCAAAAGGCCCCACTCGGGGCCTTTTTCATGTCCATGAAGTATTGATGCGTGCCCCCGCTCTTATGCCTCGCGCAGCCAGTCGAACGCAACACGCGGCGTGCCGTCCGAAACATACACGACGCCGGCGCGCTCGAACCCCGCTTTCATGCTCGCGCCCTGCATAGGCAGGTTGTCCGCGTGCGTGTCGATACGCAGGTGGTCAGCGCGCGCCTTGGCAAAGGCAAACATCGCGGCCGCGATACCGTGCACGGTGCCGTCGGATGCCACGCGATGCAGCACGGCATACGGAGTGTCGCTGCGCCATTGACCGTCCTCGATGACGTCATAGCACTCGTCCGGACCCGGTAAAAAGGCAAACGTCGCCACCACACGGCCGTCGACTTCGCACACGTAACTGCCACCAGCGGCAATATCGGCAGCCAGCTGCTCGGCCGAAGGCGTGCCCTCGGGCCACTGCGTGGCGTTGCCATGCGCGCGCATAAAGGCGCGGGCCGCGTCATAGATAGCCATGACGGCGGGAATGTCGGTATCGAGGGTTTTTCTGATCATCACGCGGCGACCTCACGTTTATTGGTATCACTTTGATTGAGCAATGATACCAACGTTTGGAGAGGAGCGCGAAGCAGATGGGGAGCAAAAAGCGAGCCGCCTGGTCAAAAGCCAAAAGCGAGTTTTTGGGCGCTGCCACCGGCGGCGATATGAGCGACCTGTTTGCACGCGAGGACGAGCGCCGCGACGCCCTGGACGCCGAGCGCGACGAGGCTTGGCGCTATAAGTCGTGCGAGCGCAAAAACCGTTACGACACACGCGCCGAAGCCGAGGCCGTTATGGCCGACTGCGAAAACCGCGGACGGCGTGGTTTGGCCTGCTACAAATGCGAATACTGCGGCGGCTGGCACCTGACGTCGCACCCTTGGAAATAGACCCCGCATCGGCACGGCGCTGGCGAAGCGCCAGCCATCGTGCACAAGCTACGGGCGCGGCGGCACCAAAACATCGTAACGAACGGCCTTGCCCGCAAGCTGATAGCTCGGCTTAACGCCGGCAAGCAGCGGCCCCTTCACCGGTCGCTTGATAACGACCTTGCGCGGGTGCACCGCAAGCGCAGCTTCGACCAGCGTCTCCTCGTCGGCGCACGGCTGCTCCAGATGGTGCAAGAGCTGAAACTTCTTTTTCACCGCCGCGCTCTTGGTGCGCTCGGGAAACATGGGGTCCAGATACACCACGTCGGGAGCCGCGAGCTCACCTTGCTTGATCAGCTCGGCCGTATGGCGAAGACCGGCAATGCTGTCCTCGCCCGCATGTAAGCGCATGCGCGCCACAGCAGCCGCAAGCGCCGGATCATCTGCCGCGCGATCCAAGGCGTCCTTGAGGAGTGCCGCGATTACGCAATCCTGTTCATACAGATCGACGGTAAAGCCCGCGGCCGCCAGCAGCAGCGAATCCTCACCAAAGCCCGCCGTGGCATCAATCGCCCATGGGCGCTCGATGCCTTTTGTGCGCGCAACCTTTACCAGCAGCTCTTGCTGCAGGCGGCCCTGCTTGAGCCGTGGAAGCATGCGGGCAAAATCGGCTCGCAACTCCATCGAGCCATCGGTGAGCGTAAGGCCCTCGGGTGTCCTGGTTAACTCGAGCCCTGCCGCCCGAGCAACAGAAAAGGGATCGACGACGCCCATGGACACTCCTTAGCAAACAAAACGAATACGCGAGCGCCGTTTATGTCGGCACCCAACCGTCCGCTATTGTCCCACATGCGACATGGCCCACAGCATCCCAATGCAAAGCACCGCCATCAATCCCGTGCACACGGCAGCGATCACAGAATCACCCATGCGCCTTCCCAACGACCGCGGCTCATGCACTTGCCCTGCTCCGTACATCATGGCTCCTCCTTGAGACCAGCTCTTACCATGGACCCATCATCGCAGCGCCGCGCATACGCTGCCATCGATTTGACTTACGCCCAGCTTTCCCTTTTGAAAGGTTGGGGCTGCCTGCGCAGGCTCAAAGCGCTTTCAGGCGCATGCATCGCCGCGTTGAACTACAATGTGCTTCACCATATGTACAGCACATGGGCTACGCCAGACCGGCCGTACCCGTATCGAAAGGACCAGCCATGAGCAACGCCTGCAAATTACTCAAGATCTTATCGTTCTTCTTCTTTGTCGTCGGCATTCTGAGCGCAGGCATGGGTGCCACAGCGCTCTTTGCGGGCAGCGCGGCAGGCGATATCACAAGTGCCATAATCGTCTCTTGCGTCGTCGTCATCGTATTGGGCATCGTCGAAATTGTGACCGCCGTCTTTGGCATCCGCGCGGCAAATAATCCCGCCAAGGCTGGCGTTGTTTGGATTTGGTCCATCGTCTGCCTAGCGTGCTCGGCCATCAGCCTGCTTCTCTCCCTGCCCCTCCTGGGTGGGACCGGCTCAAGCATCCCCGATTTTACCGGCCTGATTGTCAGCATTATCTACTTTGTACTCGCCAGCCGCGTCAAAAAAGAGGGCATGGACCGTTTGAGCTAAGTTACATCCGTGTCAATCGCTCAGCGACTCTGGTATATACGCCAATAAAAAGGGACGATCGCGTAGCACGCGGTCGTCCCTTTACGTTTGCCCAGATAAAACCTACCAAAATAAACCCGTCCCTTTTTGGCGGGCTGTTAGCTGTGGCGGTACTCGGCGATGATGAAATCGATGTCGGTTTGGAGGGTATCTAGGTTTGCCAGACGCTCTTTGTCGGCGGGTCGCGTGCGGTAGTAGTACGGCGTCATCTGGAACACCGCCTCGATGTCGGCCTGGGTCTGGAGCGTAATATTCGCAGATACCCGCTGCATTCCGACCAACTCGAGCTCGGTAGTCTTCGGCAGCTTCTCGTCGTTAAGGTACGGCGTATCGTAGAGCACTTCCTTAAGCCCAAACAGATGACGGGCACCCGGCACCACGGTATAGAGTGAGCCCTCTGGCGCCAGCACGCGGGCAAACTCGCGCTCGTTAAAGGGGGCAAAAAGCTCGGTCACCATATCGAAGGCGCCATCGGCCACGGGGATGTCCTTCATATTGGCCACGAAGTAGGTCGCATCGCCGCGCTTGGCGGCAAGGCGCACCATCTCTTTGCCCAGGTCAAAGCCGTAAGCATCCACACCCGGCACCGCACCCATGGCGCTCGTGTAATAGCCCTCGCCACAGCAAATGTCGAGCAGCGTCATGGGGCCGCTCGTAGACGCAGCACGCCCAGACACCTGTTTGCGCGCTAGCTCGACCATCGCATCGTGCAACGGCGCATAGTATCCACGGTTCAGAAAGTCGCGACGGCTGCGTGCCTGCGACTTGGGATCGCCCATGGAGTCGCCGCTCTTGGACGAGCGCAGCAGATATAGATAGCCCTCGCGCGCACGGTCAAACCGGTGTCCGCTCGCGCATGCAGCACCGCGTTCATTGTCCACCAACGGCTCATGGCAAACGGGACACAACAACATGGCAACTCCTTAGCGCGAACAACACAACGCCCACTATTGTCGCACGCCTCCCCCACCTAGTCATTGGAGACGTTCTTGAATGACTAGTCGTTTAAGAACGTCCCCAACGACTAGTCGATTAGGAGTATCATCATCTGCGCAAATAACCACGAAATAGCATGTTAGAGATTGAGAGCGTATGGCCGATACCGTATCTAAGCACATCGACATGACCACCGGCTCGCTGTGGCGCAATATTCCCCTGTTCGCCTTCCCCGTAGCCGCGACGAGTATCTTGGAGCAGCTGTCGAACCTCATCGCCACGGTCATCATCGGCAACTTCTCGGGCGACCAGGGAACCCTCGCCATGGCGGCGGTCGGCTCTAATGTTCCGCTTACCAGTCTTATGCTCAACCTGTTTATCGGCATGTCGCTTGGCTCCAATGTGGTCATCGCCAACGCTATCGGCCGCAACGACCAGAACATGGTCAAACGCGCCGTCCATACCTCGATTCTTATGGCACTTGTGGGCTTTGTTGTCATCGCTCTGGGCGAGGTCTTTGCCGAGCCCATGCTCGCCGCGCTCAACGTTCCCGCCGAGACCATGCCGCTCGCTTCGCTCTATCTACGTGTCTTTTTGCTCAGCATGCCCTCAATCTTGCTTTACAACTTTGAGGCCGCGATCTTCCGCTCCGTCGGCATCACCCGCATGCCGCTGCAGGCGCTTGCCGTGTCCACTGTCCTCAACATTGGCCTGGACCTCATTTTTGTCCCCGTACTCCACTGGGGCGTCGCGGGCGTCGCCATCGCCACCGCCATCGCCTACACCGTCAGCGCCGCCACGCTCTTTATCCGCCTGCTCAAGACCGACTCCGCCGTCCGCGTCACCCCGCGCGACCTGGCTATCGACCCCGTCGCCCTCAAGCGCATCGTCAAGATCGGCCTGCCCGCCGGCATCCAAAGCGCCGTCTTTGCCGTCGCCAACATCATCATCCAGTCCGCCATCAACAGCCTGGGCACCGAAGTCATGGCGGCATCGAGCGCCGCCATGAGCCTGGAGTACGTGTGCTACAACCTGCTCAACAGCTTTAGCCAGGCTTGCACCACCTTTGTGGGACAAAACCACGGTGCCCGCCAGATCGACCGCTGCACCAAAACGCTCAAGGTCTGCCTTGTCGAAGGCGGTATCGTTGCACTCACCACGATTATCGTTATTGTCGGCCTGGGGCGCGAAATCTTGTCGCTCTTTAACAGCGATCCCAACATCGTCTCGATCGGCTATATCCGCGTGTGTTCGATCTTCCCGGCGTACGCCTTTAGCATGTTCTACGAAAACATGTCAGGCTACCTGCGCGGCTTTGGTATCTCGCTCACGCCCGCCCTCATCACCATGATCTGCGTCTGCGGCATCCGCTTCTATTGGGTGTTCTGCGTGTTCCCGCACTTCCGCACCTTTGCGAACATTATGATGGTCTACCCCATCAGCCTGGGCACCACGGCGTTCTTTATGGTCGTGGCGGTGCTACTTTGCCACCCGGCACGCACCTATCGCGCCACCCAAGCCAGAGCGACAGCCCGCTAAACACCACACTCAACGTCATGCCAGTCATTAATTGACAATATGCGAGCTCATATAGTCGATAAAACGCCTCGTGGCGATAGGCATGGTGTCCCAGCTGCGCCAAGCGGCCACCACGTCGCGCGAGGGAGCATGCACGATGGGCCGCACACGAATTTCGGCTCGCATGCCCTCCACAGTACGACGGTAGAGCATACTCACGCCTAAGCCCTCCTCCACCATCGCCATGATGGTGTAGTCGTCGGTCACCTCACTCGTCACGTGCGGTGACAGGCCATGCGCCGCGAATGCATCGAGCACCAGGCTCTGCTCGCCCTCATCCAGCAGCACAAACGGCTCGGACGCCAAATCGGCGAGCGTCACCTTTTCCTTTGCCGTCAGCGGATGCCCGACAGGCAACAGCGCCACCAACTCGTCGTGATAGACCACGCGCTTCTCGAGCCCAGCAGTAAATCCGCGTGCCGTAAAGCAAAAGTCAACCACGCCATCGTGCACCCACTGGGCGTTGCGCGTGTAATCGCCCTGCTTGAGGGTAAAGTGCACGCCCGGATGCAGGGCCCCAAAGTCGCGGATCACGCGCGGTAACACGGTGCGGCTCACGTTGGTAAACGTCGCGATACGAATATCAGTCGAGGAGAGTCCCAGCAACTCCTGACGCTTGTCCTCAAGCTCGGCCTCGGCAGTTACGATTTGGCGCAGATATGGCAGGTACTGCTTGCCGTCGCGCGTAAGCGAGACACCTTGCTTGCCGCGCTCGATAAGCGTGGTACCCAGCTCGCGCTCAAGCGCCTTGACGGCCTGGCTCACAGCGCTTTGTGTGTAGCCCAGCTCGTCAGCCGCGCGTTTCAGGCTGCCGCAATCGACCACCATACACACAATCTGATACCGCGATGCCATCGTGCCTCCACATCGATATAGCCGTAAATCGTTTTGCCAGGGCTTTTTCTACCTACATTAGTATTTCTTAATCATACTGAAGATACATTCGCTTTACTACATCAACATCTGGGAGCAGAATCCTTTTTACGAAACCGTTCTGTAACAAAAGGAGTCCCATGGATCGCAAAAAAGCAATCGCGCTCTCATTTTCCGTTCCTGTCGCATGGGGCTTTTCGTACCCTCTCATGAAGATCGGCATGGACAGCATGAACGCCACGAGCATCGTCGCGCTACGCTGCATCATCGCCTTTGTGGCCTGCCTGTTGCTCTTCCACAAGCGCGCTTTCCGCATCAACCGCGACCTTATGGTTCGCGCCGCCATCATCGGCGCCATCATGGCAACCGAGCTCACCTGCATGTGCTTGGGCTCCAGCCTTACCTCCGCCTCCACCGCCGGCTTTTTGCAGAGCCTGACGGTCGTGATCGTGCCGTTTGCCAACGCCGCCCTGCTGCGCCGCGCCCCCGAGCGCAAAGTTCTCGTCGGCACCGCCATCGTCACCTGTGGCATGCTGCTGCTCTCGGGCGCCGACTTCACCAGCCTGAACCCGGGCGCGCTCATCATGTTGCTCTCGGCCTTTATCTATGCCGGCCACATTATCGTAGCCAAGCGCTTTGTCGAAGAAGTCGATCCGCTGGCCCTGGGTGTTTGGCAGCTGGGCTTCGGCGGCCTGTTCTCGGGCATCGCCGCATTTGCCTTTGGCGGCTTCACGCTTCCCAGCACGCCCAACGAGATCGTCGTTGTCGTCGCACTCGCACTCATCTGCTCTGCCTACGGCTTTATCACCCAGACGCTCGTGCAGCCTCACGTGCCCGCCGAGACCACCGGCTTTGCCTTCTCGCTCGAGCCGGTCTGCTCCGCTGTCTTCTCGTTCTTCCTGGTCGGCGAGGTCCTGAGCCCCATCGCCTTCTTTGGCGCCGCCCTCATCCTCACCGGCGTCATGGTGGCAACCGTCGAGCTCCCGCGTCTTCGTGCACACGGGCACGCTCGCATGGCAGGAGCGCCCGAGCGCGTCTCGTAGACCCCACTCCTTATACAGCCGCGGCATAAAGGCAACCGGTGCGCCTTTACAATAGATACCAACAGAGTATCTGCCATAAAGGAGTTCCATGGACACCGCAACGCGCGACCGCAACATAGCAACTTGGTTGGGCGATGCGCCGCAGCCGGTACGCGACACGACGAACCAGCTGCTCGAGCGCATCGCCCTTTTGCGTGCCGAGCAGACCATCTACCCGGCACAAGACGACATCCTCAATGCCCTCGCCTACACGCCGGCCGACCAGGTCAAGGTTGTCATCTTGGGTCAAGATCCCTATCACGGACCCAACCAGGCCATGGGGTTATCGTTCTCGGTCCCCGCGACGCAAACCAAGTTGCCGCCGAGCCTGCGCAACATCTATAAGGAACTCAAAGCCGATCTGGACTGCCCCTTTCCTGCCACGGGAGACCTAACCCCATGGGCACAACAGGGCGTCCTGCTCCTTAACACCACGCTCACCGTGCGCAAGCATGCCGCCAATTCGCACGCCAAGCTGGGCTGGAGCACGCTCACCGACTATATTATCGAACGCTGCTGTCAGCTGCCCCAGCCGGTCATCTTTTTGGCATGGGGCCGCTTTGCCCAGCAAATGGTTGAGGGCAAGCTCGACGCGATCGGCGCAGGCAAGGCAACCGGCAAGTTCTGCCTAGCTTCTACGCACCCCTCGCCGCTTTCGGCCAACCGCGCCACGGCAGAACTCCCCGCCTTTATAGGGTCGCGCCCCTTCTCGGCAGCCAATCGGCTACTCGAACAGCGCGGCTCGACCCCCGTCAACTGGACTTGCCTCGGCTAAAAATCAATACATCAAAAACGCGCCCGACGGATTTCCATCGGGCGCGTTTTCTACTCGGGCCAGATAAACTGGGTGCGGCCGGCCTCGCCGCCATCGATCAGCAGGCTCTGCCCGGTCATAAACCGGTTGGTCACGCCCACAAAGTAGATCCACTCAGCGATCTCTTGGGCGGTGGCCCAGCGCTTGAGCGGCGTGAGCTCCATAATCTGATTCCACAGGCGCTCGTCTTCCATCACGCAACGGTTGAGCGGCGTGATAACGCCGCCCGGATCCACACTGTTGGCGATAGCCTGCGGCGCCAGACGGTTTGCAAGGTTCTTGGTGTAGGCGATAATGCCGCCCTTGCTGGCAGCATAGGCGGGAAACTCCGATCCCGTATGCCCGCTCGCCGACCCCACATTGACCACGGATGTAATGGCCGGCGCCGGCTTGGCGGCAAGCCCCTCCCCCACAAAGGCGTAGTGCTCGGTCACGTTGATGGTGCCACGCAGGTTGGCGGCAATATCGTCGGCCGAATCCTGTGTACCGGCAACGTTCACGATCACCTGGGGTTCAAGCTCGTCTGGAAACGAATCCGGCTCGCGGACATCAACGATCAGATGGCGATAGTGCTCGTGCTCGATCGCCGTCGACAGCAGGTCAAAGCCCACGACCTCGTGGCCCTCGTCCAAAAAGCGCTGCACGCACGCGGCTCCGATGCCGCCCGAAGCGCCCGTGATCAAAACCCGCATACGTGCTCCTTAGGCGGTTGCGTGGCGCTCGAGGTACTCGGCGCCCACATTCTCGCGCTCCCAGCCGCGCACGACCTTGTAGCCCACGGGGCTCAGGAAGACCTCGCACAGCAGCTCGGCGACGGCGCCGGTCAGCGAGCACATAAGAACCTGCACCCAGGTCCAGCCAAAGAACGTGTGACTCACCACAATGGCAAAGACCAGGTTGTCGACAAACTGGCCAATACCCGTAGACACATAGGAGCGGAAGGCAAAGCTCGCAAAGTTATTCTTTTTGAGCATACGGCCGAGCGACTGGTTGAGCGTGGAGTTAACCACGGCAGAAACGAGCATTGCCAGCGAAGAGCCCAGCACCACGTACCAGGTGCCGCCGATGGTGGCGTTAAGGGCGGTGTTGACCTCAATCATACCCGTGTCATAGTAGGCGCCCCACATGCCGGGCGTGAGCGAGCACAGCCAAAAGCACAGGCTTACGGCCAGGTTGACCGCCAGCGCGAGGATAGAGATTTTGATGGATGCCTTGGCGCCAAAACGCTTGCAGATCATGTCCTGGCACAAAAACGAGACCCAGCTCACCACAAATCCGCAGTCGAGCGCCAGATATGGCAGGCTGATAAGCTCTTTGTTGGCCAGCAGGTTCATCATGATAACGCTCACGATAAACAGCGAAACCGTTGCCGCGGGAATGCTCCGCAACAGGACCTTGTAGTCCTCCATGACCTTCTTGATCATTATGTACTCCTTTGGTTTTAGGTTTAACGAGCAGGATATCGGACCCGAACTGCTCGGCCGCCACGGTCTTGAGGCGACGGTGGGTATGATAGCCGCTCACGCGGCGGCAGGCAAGCAAACGGCGCGGCGGTCCCACAGGATCACCGCGCCGGTGCGCTAAAACGTTACGTTGCCGAACTCCGACAGGACAAGGTCGGGGTTATGGTCGGTCGCCCAGTCCACGTTCCACGGGCTCGTGAACAGCAGCAGCTTGCCGCCGCGCATGTCCTCGACGCGCAGGGTATCGCGCGTGAGCGAAAGGCCCGGGATATCGATGGTGTCGGGGTCGTTTTGGATCCAGCGGATGTCCGTATAGGGCAGCGGCTGGCGACGAACCTCAACACGGTACTCGGCCTTGAGGCGGCGCTCGAGTACCTCAAACTGCAGCACGCCGACCACGCCCACGATGACGCTCTCCATGCCGGCACCCAGCTCGCGGAAGATCTGGATGGCGCCCTCCTGGGCAAGCTCCTCCATGCCCTTGACGAACTGCTTGCGCTTGAGCGTGTCGACCTGCGTAATGCGGGCAAACATCTCGGGGGCAAACGTCGGGATCTGCGGATACTGCACGTGGCGCTTGCCGGAGCACACGGTGTCGCCGATGCTAAAGATACCGGGATCGAACAGGCCCACGATATCGCCGGCGTACGCCTCGTCCACGATGGCGCGATCGTCGGCCATCATCGAGGTGCCCGTAGCCAGCTTGAGCTTGCGGTTACCCTGCATATGGAAGGCATCCATGCCGCGCTCGAACTTGCCCGAGCAAATGCGCACGAAGGCAATGCGGTCGCGGTGGTTCTTGTCCATGTTGGCCTGGATCTTAAAGACAAAGCCGCTAAAGTCGTTCTCGGCGGGCGCGACCGGTTCGCTGGTGAGCGTATCGGTGTAGGCACGCGGCGTCGGGGCCAGACGCAGGAACTCTTTAAGGAAGGGCTCCACGCCAAAGTTGGTGAGCGCCGAGCCGAAGAACGCCGGGCTCAGCTTGCCGCAGGCCACGGCATCCAGGTCGAGCTCGTCGCCGGCGCCATCGAGCAGCTCGATGTCGTCCATCAGGTTCTTGTGGTTCTCCTCGCCAATAAGCTCGTCCATGGCCGGATCGCCCAGCTCGGCCTCGACCTCGGCGACCTTCTTGGTGGCGTTGGCGTGGCCGTCGCCCTCAAAGGCAATGACGCGACGGGTCTGACGATCGAACACGCCGCGGAAGTTGCGCCCGCTGCCGATCGGCCAGTTCATGGGATACGTATTGATCCCCAGAACATTCTCGATCTCTTCCATGAGCTCAAACGGATCGCGAGCCTCGTGGTCGAGCTTGTTCACAAAGGTAAAGATGGGAATATGGCGCAGCGTACAGACCTTAAAGAGCTTTTTGGTCTGGGCCTCGACGCCCTTAGCGCCGTCGATGACCATGACTGCGGCGTCGGCGGCCATAAGGGTACGGTAGGTATCCTCCGAGAAGTCCTGGTGGCCGGGGGTATCGAGGATGTTGACGCAGGCGCCGTTGTAGGTGAACTGCAGCACCGAGGAGGTAACGGAAATACCGCGCTCCTTCTCGATGTCCATCCAGTCCGAGACGGCATGCTTGGCCGAGCTCTTACCCTTGACCGAACCGGCGGTCTGGATGCTGCCGGTATAGAGCAGCAGCTTCTCGGTAAGCGTGGTCTTACCGGCGTCCGGGTGGCTGATGATCGCGAATGTGCGGCGCGACGAGATTTCATCCGACAGGCTTGCCATGCGGATCCTTTCTTGCATTGAGTGCATTACGTCGTTGTAACCGCACTATTGTAGCCGCGAAATCCCGCCATAGGGCACCTATCAGGACAAATTCATCAGCCAAGATCGCTGTGTAGTGGGCAGCCGCCTTACGGACTGTCTCGATCTGTAACAGTAAGACGGGTTTTGAGTCTCTACCTGTTACAGATCAAGACAAACGGGCAGGCCCGCCGTCACAATCTCAATCTGTAACATCTGGCCGCCCAAATTGGGTCTAGCTGTTACAAATCGAGATAAACGGGAAGGCGAGCAGCCAATGTCTCGTTCTGTAACATCTAGCCGCGCAAATCGACTCTTACTGTTACAGATTGAGACAAATAGGCAGGCGGGCAAATAACATCTCAATCTGTAACAGAAGGCGACCCAAAACGGACCCAGGCGTTACAGATTGAGATTGTTTTGGAGCGAGCGCGGCGCCGGCGGGCTATTCCACATTTAGCTCTTGCATAACTGTGCATAGCGTATATATACTGTGCTTACCGGTTATATACACGTGTAGCCCAACAGCTAAGGAGCCGCTGTGGACATTATCCTATCCAATTCGAGCGACAAGCCCATCTACGAGCAGATATCCTCGCAGGTCAAAGCCCAGATCCTTTCGGGCGCACTCGTTGCGGGAGCCAAACTCCCCAGCATCCGTGCACTCGCGAGCGATCTTGGCGTGAGCGTCATCACCACCAAGCGCGCCTACGCCGACCTGGAGCAACTCGGCTTTATCTGCACTGTGCAGGGCAAGGGCTGTTTTGTCGCCGAGGGCAACCAGGAGCTTTTGCGCGAAAACCAGCTCTGCCATATCGAAGAGCTGCTTGCGAAAGCGGCGAGCCAAGCCGAAGCCCTGGGCGTTACGCGCGACAAGCTGCACGAGATGCTCGACCTGGTAGCCCCCGAAACCATGCAGTAGCCATCTGCAAGAAAGGCTATACTATGCAAAACCTTTTAGAACTCAAAGGCATCTCACGCCGTGTGAGCGACCGTTTTTCGCTGCGTGATGTCACGCTTGCCGTGGAGCCCGGCCAGATCGTTGGCTTTGTGGGCGCAAATGGCGCCGGCAAGACGACGACCATTCGCGCCGCGCTTGGGCTTATAAAGCTCGATGCCGGCGAGGTGCATCTGCTTGGACAGCGCTGCGACGCCAACGCGCCCGACGAGACGCAGCGCCACCTGCGCTCCCGCGTCGGTCTTGTCCTGGACACGTGCCCCTTCCCCTCCACGCTCAAGGTGGGCCAGGTCGAGACGCTCGTAGGCCCGGCGTACCCCACGTGGAGCTGTGAAACGTTCGCCGGATTCATCGACCGATTTGACCTCGATCCCAAGACGAAGGTCAAAGACCTCTCCCGCGGCATGGGTATGAAGCTGCAGCTCGCCTGTGCGCTCAGCCACAATGCCAGGCTGCTCGTTTTGGACGAAGCCACCGCGGGCCTCGATCCCATGGCGCGCGAGGAACTACTCGATGAGCTGCTCGCCTTTGTTTCCGACGGTCAGCGCAGCGTGCTGCTCTCGAGCCACATTACGTCCGACCTCGATCGTGCCGCCGACCGCGTCATCTGCATCGATAACGGCTCGATTGTATTTGACCTGCCACGCGAGGACATTACCGACCGCGCCGGCATCGCCCACTGCACCCAGGCACAGGCCGCAGAGCTTATGGCTTGCGTCGAAGGCGCCCGCGCCGCCCACCACGCCTATAGCGTGGACGTGCTCGTGCCCAACCGCCGCGATACGCTCGAGGCTTTCCCCGAGATTCTCTGCGATCGGGCAACCATTGATGATTATCTTCGCCTCATGCTGAAAGGGGCTTCGAAATGAAACGCGCCTTTATGTCCGAGCTCGCCATCGTTCGCACGCTTATCCCGAGCATCGCGGGCGTCGGCCTGTTCATATTCGTCGTGCTGACCCTCGCCAACGCATCGGATGGCGATTCCGGCATGAGTGCCGGCGCCTGCGCGGTCAGCGCCATGTCGCCCATCATGGTCATGAGCTCGCTGGCCGGCTTCGACAATCAAAACGGATGGGAGCGCTATCGGGCAACGCTGCCCTTCTCGCGCAAAGACATTATTTGTGCCCGCTACCTGTGCATCGTTGTCTTCTCGGCCATCATGGCCTGCGCCGCCGTGCTTTTGAACATCATCGTCCTTCCGCTCTTCAACAGTGCGGGCGTGACCTCGACAGGACAAACCGTCTTTGAGATCACAATCGCCTCGGCAGCCTCGATGCTCATCTCACTCATGATGGTATTTCTGGCGCAGCCGCTGTTCTTTCGCTTTGGACACATGGAGGCGCTACGCCTATCCGTCGGCCTGTTTGCCCTGCTCGGATGCCTTGCCATGGCCGCACTGAGCTCCTCCAACCCCATCAGCAACTGGCTTATGTCGATTGCCGGGGCGAACCCCGATCCTGCCGTCCTCGGCTGTCTGTGCGCAGGAATTGCCGCGCTGGCCCTCGTGCTATGTGCACTGAGCTGCGCCGTCAGCACCAAGGTTTATCGAGTACGCAATCTGTAAGCATGCGAGTCTCGATCCACGAAGGGAGTGATCGCCCCCCCTCCCCGCAAATCCGTGGCAAACGGCATGTCCCCGGCGTGCGCCACCGCGCTACTTGCGCAGCGGCTTGGGCAGCGGAATGCCCGCCGCAATGGCCGCGGCGACGATCATGCAGACGATGCCCTTGAGCGGGAAGCACATGAGCAGCAAGCCCACGACCATGACGGGCTGGCGCATGACGGCGCCCATCGTCGAGGCGGTACAGACGGCGACGCAAAAGACCGGATCGGCGCCGGTAAGGATAGCGAAGCCGTAGCCCAGGCTCACGCCCGAAAAGATAACCGGGAAGAAGTGACCGCCGCGCCAGCCCAGGTTGATGAGGACGGGCGTCAGCATGGCCTTAACAAGACCGGTCGCGATAAGCACGCCGGCGGGAATGGTCAGATAGGTCTCCATGAGCACGTCGGCTTGGGTCTCGCCGGCAAACATAGTGTAGGGCAGGGCCGTGCCACAGATAGCGAGCGCCAGACCGGCTAGCATGGCCTTGACGACAGGGCGCTCCCCTATGGCATGGGACAGTGCCTCGCTTGCATGCTCAGAGACAAAGTACAGCCAGCCACATACGGTGCCGACCAACGCCAGCGGAATGAGCCAGACAAGTTCCAGGTTGCCCACCTGAGCGGACTCGAACCTGGGCATGCCCATGCCGCCGCCCATAAGCTGGCCGAGCAGCAGGTAGGTACCCAGACCGCCGGCAATCGCAATGCCGTAGACCACGGTCTTTTGCGCCTTGGGAAGCTTGATCGTGATCTCATCGGACGCGGACTCATCGTCATTAGCGCCCTGGCCGTCGGCGCTGCCGGCGAGCGGCGCCACAAAGCCAAAGACGGGCGCGGTGAAGAGCGCCGTCAGGGCAGCCTGAGTACCCAGCAGCGTGAGCTGCCTAAACTCGGAGCCAAAGCGACGCATGCGGTCGCCGACCCAGCTGCACAGACCTGCGATAACGCCGGTCAGGCCGGCCTCCGGTCCAATGCTTCCGCCAAACAGCAGCGGCAGCAATGCCGCAAGCGAAAGCTTGCCCAGGTTGTCGTACGGGTAGCGCCCGTCTTGCTTAACCTTAGCCATCACCTGATTGAGGTCATCGGTCTTGGTGCCCGTAAGCTTTTCGTACAGACCGATCAGCAGGCCGCCCAGCAGGCAGACGAAAAACGGATACGGCAAAAAACCAAACGGGCCGCTGGCAAGCTCGGGCGAAGCGGCGCCCAGCGCGCGCGGAATCTCGGTCCATAGATAGTCGATACCGTGCTCTATCGCAAAAAAGAACAGCCAGACCGCGGCACCTGCGAACGCACCGGTCACAGCCACGCTCACTAAAAACAACGCACGGTTTTTGGGTTTTGCCAGGTTACCCATCGGGTCCTCCCGTGGTCAAAGTCAACATAGATACGCTTTATTGTAGGGCGAGCGTTGTCCAGACGAGCCAACCATCTGCGCCCCAAACGACACCATTGAGTGCCAGGGCACTACGGATGCGAACCTCAACTCCCAATAATCGAGGCAATCTCGCGCAAATCGTCGGCAAAGTAGATGCCTTGCTGGCGCTGCGGACTCGATAAGCCCTTATCGATCATATGCCCGAGCAGCGACTTGAGGTCGTTATAGTAACCGTCCAAGTTGTACAGAATGCACGGCGCGCTCAGATGTCCAAGCGACACGGCCGACATGACCTCGGCAATCTCCTCGAGCGTGCCCGTGCCACCCGGAAAGGCGATGAACGCGTCGCCAAGCTCGATCATCTTGGCCTTGCGCTCGGCCATGTCGCTCGTCACGATAAGGTCGTCGATACCGTCATGTTGAAACTCGGCCTCGATAAAAAAGCTCGGCTCCACACCCGTCACATGACCGCCGGCATCGAGCACGCTATCGGCAAGCGCGCCCATCAGCCCCGACTTGGACCCGCCGTATACCAGCGCGTGACCGCTGGAGCCAATCCATGTGCCGAGTTGGCGCGCCGCAGGCAGAAACGCCGGGTCGTTACCGACGCTGGCGCCCAGGTATACCGTGATATTCATATGTTGTCCCCCTCATCGTGACGCACGGCGCCCGCCCTAGCGTTGGCGTCGGCGATATTCGCGCACGCGGCGCGACAGGTCGGCGAGTTCATCGCGGTCAAGCTCTTCCAGGCGCTCAAGATCGTCCATAAAGCGCGCCATGGTGTCCTTTTGGCGCATCTTGATGAGCGTATTGCAGTAGCTCACCGCCACGCCCGTGAGCATGGCAATGTAGAAGATGCTGATGACGCTCAGGACGACGGTGATGGCACGGGCGACCGGCGTTTCGGCCGGGATATCACCAAAGCCGATCGTCGACACGGTCTCAAAGCTAAACCAGAGGCCATCGCCAAACGTAAGGGTCGCGGGCTCGGACAGCCAAACGGCCGTCGAGCACAGCAGGTAAAAGATAAGAAACAGACCCGTGATGCGCGCAAAGCCAGCCTGTCGCAACACGTCGGCAAGCGTCCTCAACTTGTTCATCGCGGCCCCTTTCCCAGATGCCCAATCACGTTGCTCGGTATTGTCGCACAACCGGCAGTTGGGGACGTTCCTTTTAATATGAGCAGGACATTGTCAAGAGGCAAAATCGGGCCTGG
>DXLU01000003.1 GCA_019414565.1 Collinsella sp.
GCTACCGTAGTAGTCGGGCTGTTGCGTTTGGAGCGGACAACGGGGCTCGAACCCGCGACCCCAACCTTGGCAAGGTTGTGCTCTACCAACTGAGCCATGTCCGCATATGTAAAAACAAAACGGGCGCCGGAGCGCCCGGATGTTGCCTGGAGGCGAAGCCCGGATTCGAACCGGGGGTAAAGGCTTTGCAGGCCTCTGCCTTACCACTTGGCCACTTCGCCGAAAAAGGACCGCCTAAACGGTCCGGAAATGCAATGGAGCGGACAACGGGGCTCGAACCCGCGACCCCAACCTTGGCAAGGTTGTGCTCTACCAACTGAGCCATGTCCGCTTGCGGGTTATTAATTTACGCGAGTTGTCCAAAAGACGCAAGTACTTTTTTCAAAAAACTTGTCTGCCGCATGTTCTTAGTAGCTAAACGCGCTAAAGCGATTGGCTAGGCACACGATTCCAGCGCTCCGCTAAACAGCTTCACCATCTGCACGCGCGTGCCGGCGCCGTCCGTACGACGAGCAACCTCCACGTTATCGACGAGCATACGCATAAGCTTGATACCGCGGCCGCGTTCCTCGGATGCGACCGGCTCGCTCGTTTCATCGATAGAATAGCCAGCACCTCGATCAAGCACCTCAACCACAACGCGATCGCCATAGGCCTGAACCGTCAGGACGCACCCGATACCGCCCGCATGGTCATAGGCATTACCCAGTGCCTCCCCCGACGCCAATGCGACATCGTAGCGCTCGTCACGGCGCAACGGAAGCGATTCAAGGAGTTCGGCGATGCGATGTCGGTAGTATGGAAGATTCTCGATACCCTGACGGACCTCGACGCTCTTACTCCAGCGAGGCAGCTCCCCCACCGGAATGGCGGGAATAGACTCCCGTGCCGGCCCCGCGACATGAAGGATATCGACAAGACGAGCAATCTCCAAAAAGCGAACAACTTCACCTGATGCATTGACGAGCGAAAGCAGGCCTTCTCGCCTCATGAGCTCACGAGCGCGCGTAAGCAGGAATGCCAAGCCCGTCGAATCGATAAAGCTAACAGCCTGACAGTTGATGACGACACGACGCACGCCGCGGCCAATCAAAGCATCCAACCGCCGACGCAGCGCAGGCACCGTGGCGATGTCGATATCGCCTGGTGGCGTCAAAACCGCTATGTCATTCCACTCATTCATACGACCATGGTTCCCCAAAAGAGCTTGTTCGATGCATGCCTTTCCGCAACCGTGCGGATTCGGCGCGCCCAGCGTCGCTGTTTAGGACCGGCCCCGCAAAAACTCAAGGGACACTAATGCGATGTCATCGTCCAGCGCCGATTCGGTAAATCGGTCGAGCTCGCCCAAGACCTTGCCGCAGATTCCCGATACGCCCTCACCCGAGACAGAGAGCAGAAGATCACGAAGGCGCTGCTCGCCAAAGAACGCTCCGGTGCGGTCGCGGGCCTCAATCGTTCCATCCGTATACATGAAGAGCATGTCGCCAGGAGCGAACGTAAACACGCCCGTCTCGTAAACCATGCTCTCAAATGCACCGATTACGCCCGATTGGCATCCAAGCAGCTCGACCTCTCCCCCACGGGCCTCGCCGCCACCCAGCGGCATCGACTCTGGCCTGATGACCATGGTCGGAGGATGGCCCGCCGAACAATACGTTGCGCGTCCGGTTTTAAGGTCAATCTTGGCGATAAAGGCCGTCACGAACGTCTCGACCCTCGAGAAGCCCATGAGCATGCTGTTAAGGGAGCGTGCCATGCGGGCCGGTCCAGCGCCCTCCCAGGCATATGCCGTCAGGGCCGTCTTGACGAGCGCGGACATCGATGCAGCCTCAATGCCTTTGCCAGACACATCGCCCAGAATCATGACGGCGCAGTCGTCGGGAAGACGGATGAGCGTATAGAAATCGCCGCCGACCAACGCCGAGTTCGTGGCCGACAGGTACACCGAATCGGCGGCGATTCCCGGAACATCCCCCAGGGAATTTCTCATGCCAATCTGGAGGGTCTGAGCGATATGGCGCTCCTCGCGCTTTTGAGATTCGCCTTCGTAGATCAGTTCAAAGTCATGCGCCAAGTGCACCAAGTAGTCATATTCAAGATCATCAATCGGCTCTTGGCTACCATCACGAAGCAGCAGCGCACGCGTCGTCGGCCCCTTCGCAACAGAAGCAGGAACGATTGCGTCGTTACTGTGCTTGCCATCGCCCTCAGGGCGTGGGCGCCCCGCCTCGATGCCGGCGTCGACGTAGAGACCCTGGCAAGGCAGGCCATGCGCTCTAAGCCAGCCTCCCATAGGCATCGATTCGTCAACGCGAGTTATACGGACGTGTTTAAGGTCCTCGGCACTCGTGCCGCCCAAAACAGATGCCTCAAAGCCATCAGGGGCAGCCCCCAAACGTGCCGCTGGCGCCGTCGTGGAAAAGAAAAGCTTCTCGGGATCGTCCGGCAAAGCAACGCGACTGCCGCCTTCAAAATCTATGACGTAGGAATCCAGACTGGCGTCATACTCAATAGGGCAAAAATGGCAGTTGAGCATATTGCAGATCTCGGACGATACCGCCTGGGTAGCCGCGGCGGAATCGTCTAGAAAGGTAAACAACTCATCCCGCAAGACATTGAGCGAGCGGCCAAGCTCGGCCGTGCGACGGGAGCGAAGGCTCGATGCCATGCCGACCAGCTGGATAGACAGGTAATCGCAAATGACCTCAAGTACATTAACATCATAAGCGAGCGGTGCCTGGGGGCGTTTCCAACCAACTTCCAGCACGCCGAGGATCTGCGTACCGTAAAAAACGGGAAGACAGATTTCACTGCGGTACGGAGGCATATCCTGCATGCGCAACAGGTGCTTAGAACGATTATCCAGGTCCATGAACATACCGGAGGCGGCCTTATCGCCCTCAAGGTCCTGTTGAATCGACAAGCGACAGGCACGCGACTCGCGAAGAACATACGTCGGAATGCCAGCGCCATACGGCAAAAACTCGGGCAGGTAGCTGTCGAGCAGCTCCTTGGAAACACCGCGGAGCTTAAAGCCGCCGCTCTCAGAAAAATAGATAGCAGCACCCGAAGCATCGAGCGTTCCTACAAGCTGGTTCAAAACGGTATCAAGCAGGCTGGGTAACTCATCGGAGCCCACAGTGCTCATAATGACCGAGAGCGTGCCAGAGAGACGCTTGTTCGCCACTCTAAGCTCCGATAACGCACGCTTGAGCTGACGGTCGTGAGAATACTGTTCCTCGATACTGTGAAGCGCCACCAGGACACGTGGTGCGCGGCGCCCAAAGATGCGTGGAGGCGTTACGGAGCCCGCACGAACCAAGACGGGAATAAAAGAGCCGTCACTTAGCTTGAGCATCAGTTCGTTCTCGGAGCCATCAGTTTCAAATGGCAGACGATGTTCCGTCGCACGTTCAAAAGCGGACGAGTACAGGACGTCTTTAACATCTCCACCGATGACGTCGGCGCGTTCCTCGCACATCAAACCAAGTAAGCGGTTATTCACATGCAGAATGGTTCCGTCGAGCTCGCAGATGATGACAGCATCGCTCGTGATCTCGACTAGTTGGGCAACGTCTGCCCACTCGTTGCGTTCAAGCGTTTCCATCGTGGACCCCACCGTCTATCGGTAACAAAAAAGCCTCCGAAGAGGCTTCTCAAATGCGATGGTGTCGGAGGCGGGACTTGAACCCGCATGACCAAAAAGCGGTCACTAGCACCTCAAGCTAGCGCGTCTGCCAATTCCGCCACTCCGACATGCTATGTTGTTGATTCGCAGTTCGTTTTGTTCGACCCGCGCGTTCAACGAGGAAGATAATAACCTATGATTCGAGAACTGTGCAAGCACTTTTTTCAAAAAAGTTTACGAATTTGTAAATGCGCAGGTAGATCCGCATGTCCGGCCCCGAATCGGTGCGCCGTTCTCAAACATGTTCTGGGGGCTGATGCAAATTTGGTGGCTCGGCATTGCCGAGCCCTTATATAGCGAGGCCGGAGCTAAAGCTCCGGCCTCGCTCAATTTCCTATTAGATTAAGTGAGCGATCAAGGAATCTCACTCCCCTCTGCCGCGTTAACGCAGGGCCCGCCCTGGTGTTGCTTTTCAGAACATTCCGCAGGACGGAGGAAGCCCCGCAGCGCGCAGCGGGGCTTCCGATATGTCCGAGGACGTTCTGAAAAGTAACACCAGGCGGGCCCGGACGAGAACAACCGACTACAGGTCGATGTGCGATTCCTTGATCGGGAACGGCTCGGCGAAGTGGCACGCGCAGCAGTGGCCCGGAGCGACTTCCTTAAACTCAGGAAGCTTCTCGGAGCAGATGCCCTGCGCGATCGGGCAGCGCGTGTGGAAACGGCAGCCGGTCGGCGGATCCAGCGGCGACGGCGGGTCGCCAGCGAGGATGATGCGTTTGCGGGTCTTCTGGATATCCGGATCGGGCACCGGCACGGCAGACAGCAGCGACTGCGTGTACGGATGGTGAGGCTCGCTATAGAGCGTCTTCCAATCCGAAACCTCGACCATCTTACCCAGATACATAACGGCAACGCGATCGGAGATGTGCTGCACGACGGACAGGTCGTGGGCGATAAAGAGATACGCCGTACCAAACTTGTCCTGCAGTTCCTTAAGCAGGTTCAGAACCTGGGCCTGAATGGAAACATCCAAAGCGGATACCGGCTCGTCACAGATAATCAGCTTGGGCTTCAGCGCAAAAGCGCGGGCGATGCCGACACGCTGACGCTGGCCGCCCGAGAACTCGTGCGGATAGCGGTTGATGTGCTCGGGGTTCAGACCGACGACATCCAGCAGCTCGCGGACACGCTCGATACGCTCTTCCTTGGTGCCCACACCATGAATGGTCATGGGCTCGGAGACGATCTCACCAATCGTCATACGAGGGTTCAGCGAAGCATAGGGATCCTGGAAAATAAACTGCATCTCGCGACGCATATCCTTGATCTCGTGCTTGCTCATCTCGGCAACATCTTTGCCCTGGAAGAACACCTTACCTGCCGTCGGCTTCGTCAGGCGCATGATGGTGCGGCCCGTGGTGGACTTACCGCAACCAGACTCGCCGACCAGGCCAAAGGTCTCGCCCGGATAAATCTCGAACGAAATGTCATTCACAGCAGAGACGACGCGCTTGGAAAAACGCTTGGCGAACATGCCGGACTCTGCGGGGAACTCCTTAGAAAGATGCTCGACCTTCAGCAGCGGAGTGCGCTCGTTATTGTCTGTCATTTACGCCTCGCCTCCCTTCTTGGAATCCTTGCGCGTGCGGGACGTCTCAGGGGCGTTCTTGAGGAACTCGGGGTCACCGGAATAATGGCACGCAGAATAGTGGCCGGACTCGGTAACAACGCGCTCGGGGCGCTGCTTGCGGCACTTGTCCGTCGCATAGGGGCAGCGAGGAGAGAAGACGCAGCCCTCGGGCAGGTTCATGAGCGAAGGCGGGTTGCCGTGAATCGGCGTCAGCGGCTTCTTCTCATCGATGGCCTGCTCCGGGATGGAGCGAATAAGACCCCAGGTGTAGGGATGGCGGCTCTCGTAGAAGATTTCCTCAGCAGTACCGAACTCGACGGGACGGCCGGCGTACATAACCATGATTTTGTCGGCCATATCGGCGACAACGCCCAGGTCATGGGTAATCATGATAATGGCGTTGCCGTTCTTCTCCTGCATCTCCTGCATAAGCTCAATAATCTGAGCCTGAATGGTAACGTCCAGGGCAGTCGTGGGCTCGTCGGCAATCAGGATATCGGGGTCGCAGGCAAGAGCCATAGCGATCATGACACGCTGACGCATTCCGCCGGAGAACTGGTGCGGATATTCATTGACGCGCTTCTCGGGCTCGGGGATACCCACGAGGTCCAAAAGCTCGGTAGCGCGCTTGAGCGCCTCCTGCTTGGAATAGCCACGGTGCAGACGAAGGCCCTCGCCCACCTGCTTGCCGATCTTATAGACCGGGTTCAAGGAGGTCATAGGATCCTGGAAGATCATCGCGATATCGTTACCGCGAATGTGCTGCATCTCTTCCTCGGTCATTTCGAGGATAGAACGACCGCGATAGCGAACGTCGCCGCCCTCGATCTTTCCCGGAGGCATCGAAATGAGGCCCATGATGGTCATGGCGGTCACGGACTTACCGGAGCCGGACTCACCGACGACGCCCAAGGTCTCGCCGCGATCGAGCGTGTAGGAGACACCGTCGACAGCGCGAACGACGCCATCCTCGGTGTGGAAATACATCTTAAGGTCATCGACCTCGAGCAGATGCTGGCCCTCGGGAACCGGCTGGTCCTTCAGGTCCACATAGTTCTTGTTCTTCTTCATCCTTATGCGTCCTTCATCTTGACGTCGAGGGCGTCGCGCAGACCGTCACCCAGCAGGGTGAAGGCGAGCACCGTCGAGAGAATTGCCAGACCGGGCATGATCATCATCCAGGGAGCAGTCAGAAGATACTGCTGACCGTCCTGAATCATGGAGCCCCACGAAGGCGTAGGCGGGATAACGCCCATGCCGAGGAAGGACAGAGCGGACTCGGTCAAAATGGCACCACCAATGTTCATGGTCGCGTAGACCACGATGGAGGCGACGGAGTTCGGGAAGATGTGACGCACGACGATACGAGCATCGGATGCGCCCATCGCGCGCGCAGCGTCAACATAGTCGTTTTCCTTGACCGTCAGGATCGCGGATCGGAAGACGCGCGCAATCGAAGGCCAGCCGAGAATACCGATGGCGATAAAGACGTTCTGAAGACCACGGCCGATAACGGCGATCATGGCGACGACGAACAGCACGTACGGGAACGCCAGGAAGATGTCCGCGCAGCGCATGATAATCGTATCCCAGATGCCGCCATAGAAACCGGCAAGGGCGCCCATGACCAGACCGATCACCGTGGAGATGGCGGTGGCCATAATACCGACGGAAAGCGAAACACGTGCACCGTAGATAACACGAACGAGAATGTCGCGGCCAAGGGCGTCGGTGCCAAACGGGTGCTCGGCACACGGAGCCAGCAGCGACGTCTCGGCCATGGTGGTCGAGTCGGAAGCCGTCGGCGAACCGAGCCAGGGCTTAGCCCACAGATCTGCGGTCAGGGCAACCAAAACGACGACGATGATCCAGCAGACACCGATAACGGCGAGCTTGTTCTTGCGAAGACGCTTAAAAGCGTCGCCCCACAGCGTGCGGGACTTGGCGGGAGCAGATGCGGCCTTGGTGGCGGTAGCCTGCTCCTGAGACTGAGAATCAGTTTCCTGCATGAGACGTACCTCCCTTAGGCCTTATCCGACGGACCGCCAAGGCGGATGCGCGGGTCGAGGAATGCATAGCTAATGTCGACGAGCAGGTTGATCACCATGACGACGACGACGATGAGCGTAACGCCGCCCATAACGATGGGCCAGTCACGCATGCTAATGGCGCGATAGACCTCATAGCCGATACCGGGCCAGTTAAAGACCGTTTCGGTCAGGATGGCACCCGAAAGCATGCCGCCAAAGTCGACACCAATATAGGTAACGACGGGGATGAGTGCATTCTTAAGCGCATGCTTGATGATGATCGCGCGATTGGAGAGACCCTTGGCCTTTGCCGTACGGATGTAATCTTGGTTCATGACGTCAAGCAGCTGCGATCGCATAATGCGGGCAGCATAAGCGGTCGAAACCGAAGCCAGCGTAATGGTCGGAAGCACATAGTGCATCCAATCCTGATACTGAGAGCTGGAACCGCCGGCACCCGAAATCGGCATGGAGAATGCGCCGCCGGTGAGGTCCTTAAGGATGACGCCGAAGAACAGCTGCAGCAGCATGCCGAGCCAGAAGGCGGGAACGGCAACGAGGATCGACGTGGTCAGCGTTACCAAAATATCCCAGAAGGAATAACGCTTTACCGCCGAAATGATACCCGCACCGATACCCATGATCGCCTCGAGCACGATGGCGCACGCGGCGAGTTTGACCGTATACGGATACTTCTGGGCAAAAATTTCCGTAACCGGCAGCTTGCGCTGGTACGAATTACCCAGATCGCCATGAAGCAGACCGTTCATGTAATACAGATAACGGTCTACAAGCGACGTCTGAACGGGATCGCCGTTCTCGTCAAGGATCGCGTTACCGTCCTCGTCCGTCTGGACCAGGTGATAGCGTACGCGAAGCTGAAGCTCTACCTCGGGGGACAGAGCCTTGTCTCCACCGATCAGCTTGATCGGATCTCCCGGCACGATATTCTGGAGGGCGAACAGAATCAGCGTGACGCCCAAAAACACCGGGATGAACTGAAGCACACGTTTAACGATGTACTTACCCATACCACTCCCCTATCTAGGGATTAACCTAAATGGGATGCCGATCGCCAGACCGGCATCCCAAAATTACCATCAGCCAGTTTACCCCAGGTTAGGGGGAACTGTATGTTTCCCATGAGGTCTACGTAAATACTTGACCCTCACGGAAGCTGCAAACTCTTAGGCGAGCTCAGCGGTACCCAGATCGGCGTGCTTCTGCGGATCAACGTAGAGGTACTTGACGCGGTCGGAGCCAGCGATGGTGTGCGTGTAGAACATCACCGGGATGACCGGGCAGTCGGCGGCGACCATAGCGTCAGCCTCCTGCATCTTGGCGATGCGCTCGTCGTCGTCAACCGTGGCACGGGCCTCATCGACCTTGGCATCGAACTCGGGGTTGTTGTAACCAGAGCGGTTGTCGCCACCGAGGGAGTCGGAGTGGAACAGCGGGTACAGGAAGTTGTCCATGATCGGGTAATCGGCGATCCAGCCCAGACGGCCGAACTGATAGTTGAAGTTCTGATACTGCTCGAGCAGGGCAGACCACTCGGGAGTATCGGAGACGGCGGTGACGCCCACCTTGGCGAGGTCGCCGATGATGGACTCCATGATCTCCTTGTGGCCACCGTCCTGGTTGTAGGACAGGGTCACATTGATGCCACGATCGCCGTTAGCGCCAGCGGGAGCGACCTTGTCGAGGTACTCGTTAGCCTTGTCGACGTCATAGGCGCAGAACTCCCATGCGCCCTCCTTGTAGCCGGCAATTCCCGGAGGAACGATGCCGTCAGCGGGGGTACGGGTGCCCTTGAAGATGGTCTTGCAGATGGCCTCACGGTTGATAGCCAGGGAGATGCCCCTGCGCAGGTCAGCGTTGTTGAACGGCTCGGCCGTGGTGTTGCACGTCAGATAGTACGTGGAAGGCTCGGAGCCGAGCAGCATGCGCTCGCCGTCACCCATGGTGTAGCCATCCTTGGACTCGCCGCGGTCCTTCTTGGCGGCGTCGATCTGAGCAACGGGAACGTCGCAGACATCGAGGTTGCCGGCCTGGAACTCCTTGTAAGCGGTCTCCACGTCCTTGATGACCTGGAAGTGGATGGCGTCGATCTTTGCCTTGTCGCCATAGTAATCGTCAAACTTCTTGAGGTTGATCTCCTGACCATCCTCCCACTTGCCGTCCATCATGAACGGGCCGTTACCGACCGGGGCAAGGTAGAAGCTCTTGACATCGGACTCGGCGCACTCGGGAACCGGGGACAGAGCCGGGTGAGAGGCGACGAACGGGAAGTCGGCGTAGGCGGAAGTCAGCTTGACGACGAGGGTCTCGTCATCCGGGCAGGTAACGCCGGACAGCTCGGTAGCGTTACCGGCAAGCAGATCATCATAGCCCTCGACCATGGAAAGGTGGTAGGAGACCTCGGAAGGACCATACTCGGTAGCGATGGCCGACTTGGTGTTGACCAGGCGCTCCCAACCGAGCTTGAAGGACTTGGAAGTAACGTCGTCACCGTTATGGAACTTGGCCTTCTTGATCTTGAAGGTGAACTCGGTGGCGTCGTCGTTAGCCTCGAAGGACTCGCAAGCCAGCGGAACGATCTCGCCCTTCTCGTTATCGTACTCCGTCAGAGCGTCGAAGAGCTGGTACTCGACCTGAGTGCCCTGATCCTCCTGGACGTTGTAGGGGTCGATGCAGACCGGGTTGTTGATGTAGAAGTTCAGCGTCGAACCGGACTCAGAACCGGAAGCGTCGCCGCCCTTCTTGCCGCATGCGGCAAGAAAAGCCATGGAGCTCGCAGCGAGGGTGCCGCCAACAAAGGCGCGACGACCCATAACGGGCTGGTGGAACATAGAATCAGCCATGCCATCCTCCTTATGAGATAGGACAAAGTGAATTCGGCCGGGCAACGTCGAGACAGCCCGATCGAACCATTCAAACGCGGTCCGCCGTTATGGCTGGTTATGCAGTGCGGACCAACGTTTCACAATACAGTAGCGCATTTTATGCACAATATGGCGCTAATTCCGGTTAACGGTCGAGAATTTCTTTAGTTAGGCGAAGTATGTGGGGATATTTTGACTCTATTACAAGTCTGTAAACAAAAAGGGCCCCGCACATGCGGGACCCTTTACAAACGTATATACGCCGATGCTTAGTAGCCGACGATGCCCTGCGGGAAGAAGAACATGCACAGAACGACACACACAGCAAAAACGACGGCCATAATTACCGTCAGGCGATCGAGGTTCTGCTCCATGACGCCCGTGGCAGAGCTGGAGTTATACAGCGAGCTAGCGATCATATCCGAAACGCCGGTACCCTTACCGGAGTGCATCAGGACGAGAATCGTCAGCGCCACGGCAGAGATAGCCCAAACGACAAACAGAAGAATCTGGAACGGACCCATAGATAAGCTCCTTAATAGAACAATTTAAACTCCAGTACTGTACCACAACCTCCAACACTCCCCCATCCGCCATTTAGGGACGGGGTAGAAATGGCAGAAATACCAAAAAAGGGGTCGTCCGGTTGTGGACAACCCCCTTACTAGAAAACGGTATTTGTTTTCTATTAGGCCTCGGTGGCGAGCACGCGACCCGTCATCTCGGCGGAAGGCTCAAGACCAGCCATGGTGAGCATGGTCGGAGCGATATCGGAGAGACGGCCGTCCTCGATACCGGTGAGCTTGGCCTTATCATCAACGATGATGAACGGCACGCGGTTGGTAGTGTGAGCCGTGAACGGATGCTTGGAACCATCGGAAGCGACGTCAAACATGTGGTCGGCGTTACCGTGGTCGGCGGTGATCAGCGCAAAGCCGCCCTTGGCGAGAATCGCCGGGACAACCTTGGACAGAGCATCGTCAACAGCCTCGACGGCCTTAACGGCGGCGTCGAATACACCGGTGTGACCAACCATGTCGCAGTTCGCGAAGTTCACGATGTAGAAATCAGCGCGATCCTCGTTGATAGCGGCGACAAGCTTCTCGGTAACCTCGGGAGCGCTCATCTCGGGCTGCAGATCGTAGGTAGCGACCTTGGGGGAAGCGACGAGCACGCGCTCCTCGCCCTCCTTGGGCTCCTCGATGCCGCCGTTGAGGAAGAACGTCACGTGGGCGTACTTCTCGGTCTCGGCGGTGTGCAGCTGCTTCAGGCCATTGGCGGCGATAACGTCGGCCAGGACGTTCTCGGGGAACGTCTTGGGGAAGGCGACCTCGACGTCAAACGTCGGATCATACTCGGTCATCGTCACAAAGTGCGAGAGCTTAATCTGCTCGCGCTCAAAGCCGTCGAACTCCTTGTCCGTGAACACGCGAGTCATCTGACGAGCGCGGTCGGGACGGAAGTTGAAGAAGATGGCCGCGTCGCCCTCGTGAATGCCCTCGTTGTGGGCAGCGAAGGGCTCGACGAACTCGTCGCCGCGCGGATCCTTCTCGTAGTAGGCCTTGATACCGGCAACGGGGTCGGTATCGGCATCGGACGCGTTGACCATGACGTCGTAGGCACGCTGGATGCGCTCCCAGCGGTTGTCGCGGTCCATAGCCCAATAGCGGCCCGAAACGGTGGCAACGCGAGCGTCGCAACCGGTCTCCTCGGAGATCTTAGCCAGGAAGGCGCAGAACTCGCTCATGTAGCCGGCACCGGACTGCGGGTCGACGTCGCGGCCATCCATGAAGGCGTGGACGCGAACGGTCTTGACGCCATGCTGGGCAGCCATCTTGACCAGAGCCTCGACGTGGTTCATGTGAGAATGAACACCGCCAGGGCTCATAAGGCCCATGAGGTGCAGGGTCTTGCCTTCGGCCTTGACGTCGTCCATAGCCTTGACGAAGACCTCGTTCTTGGCGATGGAGCCGTCCTTGATGGCGTTGTTGATGCGCGAAAGCTCCTGGAACACGATGCGGCCGGCACCGATGTTGAGGTGACCCACCTCGGAGTTGCCCATCTGACCGTCGGGAAGGCCCACGTCCTCGCCCGAAGCACCGAGCGTGGTGTGAGGATACTTCTCGTACAGGCTATCAAGGAAGGGCGTCTTGGCAGCGGCGACGGCGTTCTCGCCATCAGCCGGAGCAAGGCCGCAGCCATCCATGATGATCAGGAGTGCAGGAAGATGACGCTGTGCCATATGTCCTACTCGCCTGCCTTGACGACCATAGAGGCGAAGTCGGCAGCCTTGAGCGAAGCGCCGCCCACGAGGGCGCCGTCAACGTCGGGCTTGGCGACGAGCTCGGCGATGTTGCCGGGCTTAGCGGAACCGCCGTAGAGAACGCGGATGCCGTTAGCGAGCTCCTCGCCAAACATCTCCTTAAGGGTCTCACGGATAGCGCCGCAGACCTCCTGAGCGTCCTCGGCGGTAGCGGTCTTGCCGGTGCCGATGGCCCAGATGGGCTCGTAGGCGACGACGACCTGCTTGGGGCAGGTGATCTCAAGACCAGCAAGGCCAGCCTTGACCTGGTTCACGACGTGCTCGACATAGGTGCCAGCCTCGCGGACCTCGAGAGACTCGCCGCAGCAGAAGACGGGAACAAGACCGGCGGCAACGAGAGCCTTGGCCTTCTTGTTCTGATCCTCGTCGGTCTCGTGGAAGTAGTCGCGACGCTCGGAGTGACCGATGATGCAGTAGGTGCAGCCAGCGGACTTGAGCATGTCGCAAGAGGACTCACCGGTGAAGGCACCCTTGGCCTCCCAGTACACGTTCTGTGCACCGAGGGCGATGGGGGCAGCCTGAATGCGGTCATGAACCGTAGTGATGTCAATGGTCGGAGGGCAGACGAGCACCTCGACGCCAGCCGGAACCTCGGGCAGAGCCTGGGCCAGCTCGTCGGCGAGCTTGGCGGCCTCGGCGACGTCGTTGTTCATCTTCCAGTTACCAGCGATAAGAAGGGTGCGATTAGGCATCGAGAAGCGCCTCCACTCCGGGCAGGGCCTTACCCTCGACGAGCTCCATGGAAGCGCCACCACCGGTGGAGATCCAGCTCATCTTGTCGGCCAGGTTGAACTTGTTGACAGCTGCGACAGAGTCGCCACCGCCGATGATCGAGGTGCAGTCGGCCTCGGCGACGGCCTCGGCGATAGCCTGGGTGCCGTGAGCGAAGTTATCGAACTCGAAGACGCCCATGGGGCCGTTCCAGAACACGGTCTTGGCGCCCTTGACAGCCTCGGCGTAGAGCTCCTCGGTCTTGGGGCCGATGTCCATGCCCTCACGATCGTCGGGGATAGCGTCGGAAGCGACAACCTCGGGGACAGCGTCCTCGCCAAAGTGATCGGCAACGCGGTTGTCGATGGGGAGCAGGATCTTGACGCCCTTCTCCTCGGCCTTCTTGAGCATCTCGCCGGCACGCTCGACCCAGTCCTCTTCCTTGAGGGACTGACCGACGGTCAGGCCCTGAGCCAGGAAGAAGGTGTAGGCCATGCCGCCACCGATGATCAGGGTATCAGCGGAGTCGATGAGGTGATCGAGAACGCCGATCTTGGAGGAAACCTTGGAACCGCCGACGATAGCGACGAAGGGGCGCTCGGGCTCGGCGAAGATGCCGGTCAGCGTGTCGACCTCCTTCTCGAGCAGGAAGCCGGCGACGGCAGGCAGGTAAGCGGCGGGGCCCACGACGGAACCCTGGGCGCGGTGAGCGGTGCCGAAAGCATCGAGAACGAAGACGTCACCATAGGAAGCGAGCTTCTTGGCGATCTCGGGATCGTTCTTCTTCTCACGCTTGTCGAAACGGACGTTCTCGAGAACGAGGACCTTGCCCGGCTCGACGGCGGCAACAGCCTCGGCGGCCTTCTCGCCGTAGGTGTCGGCGACAAAGGCAACATCGAGACCAGAGAGCTCAGCGAGCTTCTTGGCGACAGGCTCAAGGGAGAGCTCGGGCTGGAAGCCGGTGCCATCGGGACGGCCGAGGTGGCTCATGAGGATGACGCGAGCGTTGTGCTCAACGAGGTAGTTGATGGTGGGCAGGGCAGCCTTGATGCGGGTGGTGTCGCCAACGACGCCATCCTTGATAGGCACGTTGAAGTCAACGCGGACGAGAACGCGCTTGCCGTCGACATCGATGTCGCGGACGGTCTTCTTGGTAAAGGCCATGTTTGCTTCTACCTTTCGTACGTGTCTGCCTCCCATTACGGCAGACGATTTCCTATAAAAAGGGCGCGACCCTAGGGTGTAAGCCCTATGAGGCCGCGCCCTTCTTTAGACGCTCAACGAGCTATTCGCTAAAAGCTAAATTAAGCAACGAACTTCTCGAAGTACTTGATGGTGCGGACCATCTGAGAGGTGTAGGAGTTCTCGTTGTCGTACCAAGAGGTGACCTGAACGAGGGTCTGGCCGTTGCCGAGGTCAGAGCACATGGTCTGAGTGGCGTCGAAGATGGAGCCGTGGGTCTCGCCGATGATGTCGGTGGAGACGATGTCGTCCTCGTTGTAACCGAAGGTCTCGGAGATGGTGGAAGCGTAGGCCTTCATAGCGGCGTTGACCTCGTCGACGGTGACCTTCTTGTCAACGACAGCGTAGAGGTTGGTGATGGAGCCGGTCGGCGTCGGGACGCGCTGGGCGGCACCGATGAGCTTACCGTTGAGCTCGGGGAGAACCAGGCCGATAGCCTTGGCAGCACCGGTGGTGTTGGGGACGATGTTGACGGCGCAGGCGCGGCTACGACGCTTGTTGCCCTTGCGCTGCGGGCCGTCGAGCGGCATCTGGTCGCCGGTCCAGGCGTGAATGGTGGTCATGATGCCGGACACGATGGGAGCGAAGTCGTTCAGACCCTTGGCCATCGGGGCGAGGCAGTTGGTGGTGCAGGAAGCAGCGGAGATGATGTTGTCCTCAGCGGTCAGCGTCTCGTGGTTGACGTTGTACACGATGGTGGGCAGATCGCTGCCGGCCGGAGCGGAGATGACGACCTTCTTGGCGCCAGCGTTGATGTGGGCCTGAGCCTTAGCCTTGCTGGTGTAGAAGCCGGTGCACTCGAGAACGACGTCGACGTCGAGGTCGCCCCAAGGCAGGTTGTTGGCGTCGGCCTCCTTGTAGATCTTGATCTCCTTGCCGTCAACGGTGATGGAATCCTCGCCAGCAACGACCTCGTGATCGCGAGCGTAGTTGCCCTGCGTGGAGTCGTACTTCAGCAGGTAAGCGAGCATATCGGGAGAGGTGAGGTCGTTGATAGCGACGATCTCGGAGCCCTCATGACCGAACATCTGACGGAAAGCCAGACGACCGATGCGACCGAAGCCGTTAATAGCAACCTTTACTGCCATTGTGTCTCCTTTCGTAAGGCCCCCGCAAGCTACAGCGCCCGCCGTTGAGGCCCACAAACTAACCACTCGCCTAATATACCTTTTTTTTGACTTGAATTTCACGAGAATAGTCGAAATTGAAAATCAAATTTACGTTAAAACGTTTTAAAGAATAAAATAGCAGCTAAATCCGTATATAAGTCGATACTTTAAACTACCGGTTTGCTTCAATGAGCTTTTCAAGCCTCAAAACTCGATGGTAGAGGGCCGACTTCGACAAGGGAGGGTCAGCCATCTCCCCTAAATCACGCAGCGACAGATCGGGATAGCGCTCGCGCAGGTCGCAAAAGACCGCCAAGGCATCCGGAAGCGCATCGCGAAGGCCGCGCTGCTCGAGCTCATCGATAAGCGCAAGCTGATGTTGGGCAGCACCGGCGCTTCTGGTCTGGTTGGCGAGCTCGGCGTTCACGCGACGGTTCACATCGTTCTTAACCAACTTGACCGCGCGCGCCTCCTCAATCTCGGCAACGCTGCGCTTGGCACCAATCAGCTTTAATAGATGCTCGATTTCCTCGGCGCTCTTAATGTACACGGCATATGACCCCCGCCGTGCATTAACACGAGCATGGACCCCAATCTGCCCCAACAGGTCGCAAAGCCCCTTAGCATATTGCTCGCCCTGCACCGCGATCTCCAAATGAAAATCGCCGCGTGGATCGGCCACGAAGCCGCCCGCGATGAGCGCGCCGCGGATGTAGGCAAGCCTGCAGCAGGGACGGGCAACGATGTGTCGGGGAACACCAGCAACGAGCCCTCCCCTGCGGTCTAGAATGCCCAGCAGCACCAGAGCCTTGTCCAGGTCGGGTTGATCGGGCAGGGTAATGAGATAGTTACGGACCTTATGCAAGACCGATTTACGAACGGTGAATTCCGTTTTGAGCTTAAGAATGCGATGCGTCAGCGTGATCATCGTGCGCGCGACGGCTCCCGTCTCGGTCGCGACCGTCAAACGATACCGCCCGGAGCCGGCCAACGAAAGCGTACCGCTCACACGCGTCAGGGCGGCAAGCGTCGACAAATCGCAGTATTCACATTCGGGTTCGCAGCGCGCAAGCTCGTCACGCACCTCGGCGGTAAACGACATGCAGGCCTATGCTTTCGTGTTGGCGCGCGACAAGTCGCGATGGGAAATGCTCACGTGATACTGGGCGCCTTCCAAATAACGCGCCGTGGCCTCGGCGATGGCAACGCTGCGGTGCTGACCGCCCGTGCAACCGATGGCAATAGAAAGCTGCGGCTTGCCCTCTGCGATATAACCGGGCATGACCGTATCGAGCAGCTGCGTCCAGGCCTTCCAGAACTCCTGCGTCTTGGGATGGTCCAGAACAAAGTCGGAGACTTTCTTATCGAGACCGGTCATGGTGCGCATCTCGGGATCGTAGAACGGATTGGGCAGGAAGCGAACGTCAATCATAATGTCCGCCTCGACGGGCATACCGTGCTTAAAGCCAAACGAGAACACGTGAACGTCCATGAGCTGCTGGTCGGACAACTCGGAGAACGCCATGCGCAATTTGTTGCGCAGCGCAGAGGTGCGTAGGCGGCTCGTGTCGATAATCATATCGGCTCGATCGCGCACGCCCTGCAGCTGCAGGCGCTCGCGCTGAATCGCATCGGCCGTAGTCTCCCCCGGCTTGGCAATGGGATGACGGCGGCGATTTTCGCTGTAGCGACGAATCAGTACCTCGTCAGAAGCCTCCAGGAACACGATGTCGCAGCTCATCTCACGCTCTTCGAGCGCGGCGACCGCATCGAGCAGCTCATCGAACAAGCCCTGGCTACGCAAATCGCAGGTGACGGCGAGATGCCTGCCCACGCCCGTATTAATGCCGACGAGCTCGGCAAGCTGGGCGATCAGACGCGGAGGCAGGTTATCGATGCAAAAATAGCCCATGTCCTCGAACACGTGCATGGCCTGCGTGCGGCCCGATCCGGACATTCCGGTGATGATGACGATATCGGGGATGCGCTCCGAGCGCTCCGCCGCATCCATGGCATCTCCCTTTTGCATGTGCTGCCTCCCGAAAACAAGCGCGGGACCCAGCAACCCGGATCCCGCGCGGTCAATTGCCTTTATTGAGTATACCGCCCCGAGCGGATACGAGGCCTGTCTTACGCCTCAAGCGCAGCCTTGAACCAACTTGTAATACTCGTGGGGTGCGTGATGGCGGTGCCGACGACAACGGCCCAGGCGCCAGCATCGATCGCGGCGCGAGCCTCCTCGGGCGTATGCACGCGACCCTCGCAAATGATGGGAAGGCCGGGGAATTCCTCGGTCGCCTGACGCAGGAGCGGCAGGTCGGGGCCATCGGCCATGGTGCAGTCGATGGCGGCGACACCGTGAGAGAGCGTGGTAGATACCAGGTCGAAGCCCATATCAACCGCACGGCGAATGTCCTCGATGGTGGCACAATCCGCCATCAGGAGCACACCCTCCTCGTGCAGCGGACGGAAGGTATCCTCGACCGTCTTGCCATCGGGGCGCGGACGATCGGTGGCGTCGATCGCCACGATATCGGCACCAGCAGCAACGCAGGCGCGGGCGTGACGCAGCGTCGGCGTGATGTAAACGCCCTCGTGTCCATCCTTCCATAGGCCAATAACAGGAACCTCACAGCGACCCTTAATGGCGGCAATGTCGGCAAGGCCCTGGCAGCGAATGGCGGCGGCGCCGCCGAGTTCGCAAGCGCGAGACATTTGAGCCATGGTCTCGGGCGTACGAAGCGGCTCGCCCATATACGCCTGAACGCTCACGACGAGCTTACCCTTCAGGGATTGAATCAAAGGATCGACGGTCATAAGGCTGCAACCTTTCTCAGAACAGCCTCCCGAGGCGTGTTGTCTCGGGAGGCTCCTACAGCAGATACGTTTACTTTAACGAAGCGAGAAGATGCTCGGCGGCACCGATGAGCGGAGCATCGCCCTCCAGAGACCCGATGAGAATCGGCGTGTCCTGGAGCGGATCGAGCGCCTGGCTGGCATAGCCCTCGTGCACCGAATCCTTCCACGTCTGCGAACGCCAATCGGGACCCTGATGAATTACGCCGCCCGAAAGCACGATGACCTCTGGATCCAGAATATTGGCAAGCGAGCCCAAGCTGGCGCCCAGCGCAAAGCCGGCGTCATGGATGACCTCGGTCGCCTTTGCGTCGCCAGCACGACACAGGTCGTTCACGTCGCGACCGACCGAAGGACGGCTGGGGTCAACTCGACCGAAGCGTTCGTCGTACATACGGCCAATCGAGGTGCCCGAAGCAACAGACTCAAGATGGCCGGAACGCCCGCAGGCGCAGGGAATGCCGGCGGCAGCCGAGCACTCGATGTGGCCCATATGACCGGCAGCACCATGGAAGCCCTGCATCACGCGGCCGTTCTCGACATATGCGCCACCGATGCCCGTACCGATTCCCAGGCACAAGACGGAGAACTTGCCCTTGCCGACGCCCCAGTGGGCCTCGCCCAGAGCATGAGCCTGCACGTCGCCCACAACGGCAACGGGAAGACCAAGGTCCTCGCGCAGACGCGGCCCCAACTGAACGCCGGACCAGCCGGGCATGATCTCATTGGCATAAGCAATGGCGCCCGTCTTGGGATCGACGACGCCTGCGGCACCGATACCGACACCGAGAACCTCGACATCGGGATTCGCCTCAAGAGCGGCCTTGATAGACGCCTCGATACGCTGGAAGACGGCCTCGCCGCCCTCCTGGGCCTCGGTAGGAATCTCGGCCTCAAAAACGGGATGGGGCACACTACCGTCAGCCGGGTACTCCATGATGGCAGTCGCAATTTTAGTTCCGCCGATATCGACAGAGCAGACGTACTTGTTCTCCATGTCGCTCTCCTTCGGAGATAAAAACAACTACAGGAAATGCGCCGTCAGGCTAGCCGTCACAGCGCAGTAAAGGTTTTCCAGGTGTCCGAGATCGCCGAGAAACCGTGTGGCCATTGACCTAATGGGTCATGGCCACACGGTTGAACGGCGAGGTCGGGTGCCTGGGAAGCTTTACAGGAGACCGTTGTCCTGAAGGACCTTCCTAATCGCCTCGACGTTCTCGCCGGTCATGGCCTTCACCGGGCGCGGCATGGTCGGGCTGTCGAAGATGCCCATGAGGTTCATAGCGGTCTTGAAGGCGCCGACGCCACCGGCATAGCCCTGGACGCCCGAGGTGACGTCCCAGATGTGCGAAATCTCATTGAGGCGATCCTGCTCGGCCTTGACGGTAGCCCAGTCGCCGGCCTGAGCGGCCTTCCACTGGCGCACGTAGCCCTCGGGCTCAACGTTGGCAAGGCCCGGGACAGAACCGTCGGCGCCACCGAGGTAAGCGCCGTCGACAACAACCTCGTGACCGGTGAGGATGCTCATCGGATGGCCGTTCTTCTCGTTCTCCTGAACGAGATAGCGGAACGAGATGTCATCACCCGAGGAATCCTTGACGCCAGCAAGGACGCCCTCGGCGCCGAGCTTGGCAAGGAGCTTCCAGGGGAGCTTGGTGTGAACGCAGACGGGAATGTCATAGGCAAAGATGGGCAGGTCGAGCTCCTCGTGCAGGATGCGGAAGTGCTCCTCGACCTCGGTCATGCCCTGCAGGGCATAGAACGGGCAGGTGGCGACAAGCGCATCGGCGCCCAGCTCCTGAGCGACCTTACCGTGCTCGATCATGCGCTCGGTCTCGGTATCGATGATGCCGACCAGGACGGGCACGCGGTGGTCGACGATACGAACGGCCTCGGCGATGATCTGGCGACGACGCTCATCGGTGGAGAAAACGACCTCGCCCGAAGAGCCCAGGAAGAACAGGCCATCGACGCCGGCATCGATCATGCGGTTGATGCTGCGCTCAAAGGAGGCAACGTCGAGCTGGTGGTCTTCGGTATCGGGAACAACGACGGGAGGGATAACGCCGGTGAATTTCTGAGTTGCCACAAGAATCTCCTTAGTTGTCTGGCGGGCGGCCCTATGCCACCCACTCTTGTTGGCAGTGTCCAGGCCGTCTAGGCCAAAGAACACGGGTAGAACGTTTGGTTAAAAAAGTCGATGGCTTCGTTTTCAAACGCGTTGATGCGCTCATGAGCGTATTTGGCATAGATGATATGCCTCCGGTCACACTCAAGACCGTTGAATACGGCAAACTGGCCCTTGGGATCACTCACGGCATCCATGAGCGATGTGCCCATGAGCACCGATCCACGCACCCGAGACGACAACGCCTCGAGGCCACCGGGAATTGGATTGGCAACCGCCGTGCAGGCGAGGCCCCGCTCGTCCAGAGCAGAAACCGCCAGCGCGACTCCGCCGCCAAGGCCCTCGCCCCATGCAAAGATGCGGTCGGGGTCCACGCCATCAAGATTGCGCGCCACCTTCGCCATCGCGCAACCCCAACGGACGCGCTTAACAAAAGCAGGAGAGGCAATCCCCTGCTGCAGCTCGCTGGATCCAATCGCCTCATCGTCCAGCGCAAGCACGGCATATCCCATGGCCGCAAACCTCGTCATGTGATGCCATCCCCGCACGGGTCGGTCGATGTCGTGAAACATCAGACATAGCGGCACAAGCTCGGATGCTCGGGCGCGACCGGCAGGCTCGATCAAACGTGCGTGGACCACATCGCCACCAAGCTCAAAGGAAACCTCGGAGTAGCGGGCATACGGATTGGCGAAATCGATCGCCGTAATACTCGGCCCGCAAACCTCAAGGTCCGAAGCGGCTATCTCTAATTCGGAAACATCCGCAGAAGCATCACCGCGCCAATCCCGGAAATCAGCGAGCCTTGACGAGACCGTTCCGGGAATCCCCACAAGGTCGGAGACAATCAGCTCATTGACATTGCTCTCGCACTTAGACATGAGCCTCCCCTCCCTTGCAGAAAAACGGAATGATCAGATCGTCAAAATCCTGAATCTCCTCGTGGCCAAAGCCTTCAAAGAACTCATGACGCTTTTCACAGGTCAGGTTGTTATAGACCGCAAACTGCGTCGCTGGCGGACAGACGGTATCGGCTGTGCCGGTGCCAAACAGCACGGGGCATTTGACCATAGGGGCAAAGTTCTTGGAATCGAAGTACGCCAGCTTGGCATAGGCTTCGTCGATACGAGTCGAGTCCTCGTCAAACCAGCGAGACCAATAGCGCAGGCCCTCGTAGGCAATGTCGTCGGCATCCAAATCCCAGACCAGGCGGAAATCCGACAGGAAGGGATAGAGGATGGCGGCGCGATTGATAAGCTCGCTGTTAAGTGCACAGGTCGCAATGCCCAAACCGCCGCCCTGCGACGCGCCGTTCACAAACACACGGGCAAGATCGATGCCCTCGAGCTCGCGAACGATGCGGCACAGGATGCGAATATCTTGGTGCAAGCGGACATAGTAGAGGTTGGCCGGATCGCCGTCGATACCGGCGACGATATGGCCCGCGACCGTTGTGCCCTCAAATCCACCAATGTCCTCGGAGGGACCTCCTTGGCCGGGGCAGTCGAGGGCGATGAGTGCCATGCCCATGCCCGCAAACGACGCCTGCTCAAACCAGCTGCGGCTTGCACCCGGATACCCATGGAACTGAAGTACCAATGGCACGGGCTCGTCCGAGACGGGTTTAAGGTACTTGGCATGCAGGCGAGCGCCACACATGCCGGTATACCAGAGGTCGAAAAGCTGGCAGGTCACGGCATCGGTGACCGATGCCGTCTCGATCGCATAGTCAAGCCCGACGGCGTCGGCCTCGGCCATGCGGTCCTTCCAAAAGAGATCGAAATCTGATGGACGGGGCATGGCGCCCCGATACCCACCAAATTGCTGTTGTAGCTCCTGAGCACTTGGCATGGCTCGTGAACCCAACCTTTCGAAATCGCAACGGAGGTGCGCCCGGCAAGGGAACCGGGCGCACGGGAGGGAAAGCGAGGCTACTCGCCGAGCTTGGGATGCAGCAGCGACGGCGCAGCACCGAGCAGCATCTTGGTGTAGGGGTCCTGAGGGTGCTGGAAGACCTGCTTGGCCTCGCCCTGCTCGACGATCTTGCCGCCATTCATAACGATGATGTCGTCAGAGATATAGCGGACCGTCTGGATGTCATGGCTGATGAACACCATGGCCAGGCCGAGCTCCTTCTTAAGGTCGGTCAGCAGGTTCAGAATCTGCGCGCGGACCGAAACGTCCAGAGCCGAGGTGGGCTCGTCGGCGATGATGGCATCGGGGTTCAACGACAGGGCACGGGCAATTGCGACGCGCTGGCGCTGGCCGCCCGAAAGCTGGCCGGGAAGAACCTCGGCGGCGGAGCTGGGCAGACCGGTGAGCTCCAGGAGCTCCTTGACGCGCTTCTCCTGCTCGGCCTCGGTACCCAGGTTGTGGACGCGCATGGGGTCGAGCAGTTGCTCGCGAACGACCATGCGGGGGTTGAGTGCCGTGGCCGGGTTCTGGAACACGACCGAGATGACGCGACCCATGTGGCGACGGTCCTCGGCGGTACGTTTGGTAACGTCCTTGCCCTTAAAGTAGACCTTGCCGCTCGTGGGGGCCTGCAGGCCGCACATGACGTTGGCGGTGGTGGACTTACCGCAACCGGACTCGCCGACGATGCCGATCGTCTGACCGGGCATGAGCCTAATCGTTACACCCTGGACGGCGTGAACCAGGTTAGGGTGCAGAATCGAGCCGGTACGGGTCCTAAAGGTGACGTGGACGTCATCAAGGAAGATGATCGGCTCGACGCCGTTGACTGCGGTCTCGCTCATCTACATCACCTCCGCGTGAGGGGTCAAACCATTTGCCTTGAGCACCTCGTCGGGGAGCTCGGAATAGAAGTGCTCGGTGCCGGGCACGCGTTTGAAGACCGGACGGGTGTCCAGGCCAATACGCGGATGGCTCGAGCGGGGCGCAAAGCGATCGCCCTTGGGGAAATCGCGCGGGCTCGGAACGGCGCCGGGCACCTGGTGCAGGCGGCCCGAACCGCTCTCGATGGACAGGACGGAACCCAGAAGACCGCGGGTGTACTCGTGGATCGGGTTGGTGAGCAGCTCCTTGGTGGGCGCCTGCTCGATAACCTGACCGGCGTACATCACCGTGATGTTATGGGCGACCTCGGCGACCAGCGCCAGGTCATGCGAGACGAAGATCATGGCAAAGCCGAGCTTGGCCTGAAGGTCGTTGAGCAGCTTGATGACCTGCTTCTGGACGGTAACGTCCAGGGCGGTCGTGGGCTCGTCGCAGATGACCAGCTTGGGGTCGCGGGTAAGGGCCATAGCAATCAGAACGCGCTGACGCTGACCACCGGAAAGCTCGTGCGGATAGCTCTCGAGCGTACGCTTGGGGTCGAGGCCCACGAGCTCCAGGAGCTCCTCGGCGCTACGGGTGCCGCCACGCTTGGTGAGCTGCTTCATCTGGGCAGAGATGAGCATGGAGGGATTGAGCGAGGACAGGGCGTCCTGATAGACCATAGCGATATCGGTACCGCGCAGGCCGAACCACTCCTTCTTACTCATCTTGAGCAGGTCGCGGCCCTCCCAGAGTACCTCGCCGGAAAGGTGCTCATCGTCGTCGGTCAGGCCCATGATGGCCAGCGTGGTGATGGACTTACCGCAACCGGACTCGCCCACCAGGCCCATGGTCTGACCAGGACGGACGTCAAAGTTGACATGGTCGACGACGTTGATATCACCGTGATGCTCAAACTGAATGCAGAAGTCACGGACCGAGAGAATCGGTTCGACAGACTCGTCGGGCACATGGCGATCGTCACGCTTGAGCTCGACATCGCGCAGGGCGCCAAGGCGAGCGGAGAGGGACTGGGCCTGCTCCTTGTAGGCGCGAACGGGGTCGGAGACCAGCAGGTCGGCCTCGCGACGCTTGGAGGAATCGGTCGGATCCAGGGCGGCGGAGGGAGCAGCGGCCATGGCGTCGGTAATGCCCTCGGAGAGGATGTTAAGCGCCAGGCAGGTGATCATGATGGCCAGGCCCGGGAACAACGCCTGCCACCAACGGCCGGCGAGCACGCCGCCGCGGGCGTCGGCGAGGATGTTGCCCCAGGTAGCGGTGGGCTCCTGGATACCAGCGCCGATGAAGGTCAGCGAAGCCTCGAAGATGATGGCGTCGGCGACTAGGGTAACGGTGAAAACCATGATCGGGGCGATGCAGTTACGCAGAACATGCTTGATTAAAATCCACGGAGCCTTGGCGCCGGAAACGATGACCGCGCGGACATAGTCCTCGCCGTACTCGGACACGATGTTGGCGCGCACGATACGGGCAATCTGCGGAGTGTACATAAAGCCGATGGCGAAGATGATCGACGGCACGGAGTTGCCCAGGATGGAGACGAAGACGGCCGCGAGGGCGATGCCCGGGATGGACATGATGATGTCCAGGATACGCATGATCGTCTCGGAGACGGCCTTGCGCGAAACCGCTGCAAGGGCGCCCACGACCGAGCCGCAGACCAGAGCCATGGCAGTGGCGCCAAAGCCGATAATCAGCGAGTAACGACCACCGTAGAGCATACGCGACAGAATATCGCGACCCTTATCGTCGGTACCGAAGATAAATCCGTTGCCGGGAGCCTGGCGAGCCGTAAAGATCTCGACCGGGCTATAGGGGGCAAGAAGGGGCGCCAGAATCGCAGTCAGGGCGACCAGCACCAGCACGACGGCGGCAATCTTAGAAGACAGCGTCATCTTCTTCCAGCCACCGAGCTTGAGCCCCTTGGAGGCAGCCTTCTCGAGCTGCTCGGTTTGCTTCTCTCGAATCTTTACCATAATCTACACCGTCCTGATGCGCGGGTTGATGAGCAGGTAGAGCATGTCAACCACGATGTTGATGATGATGAAGGCAAGAGCAACGACGATAACGACGCCCTGAACCAGGTTCGCCTCGTTGCCCTGAACGCCCTGCAGAATCGCGGTGCCCATGCCGGGGAGGTTGAAGATAACCTCGATGACGACGGCGCCGCCCATGAGGTAACCGATCTTAAGACCGAGGGTGGTGACCGGGGTGATCAGCGCATTGCGAAGAACGTTGATACCGACGACGACCTTCTCGGGAACGCCGGCACCGCGAGCCATACGGACATAGTCCTTGTCGAGCTCCTCGACCATGGCGGTACGCACGATACGAGTCATCTGGCCCGTCAGCGGAAATGCCAAGGCGATGGCGGGCATAATCATGCGGCCCAGATAACCAGCCGGATTCGTGGTGAAGTGAGGCAGAGCACCCGATGCCGGGAGCACCTTAAGGTAGGAAGAGAACAGCAGGATCAACAGAACGGCAAGCCAGAACGACGGGGTTGCCAAGCCGGCGATGGAAAAGACGCGGATCACTTGGTCCGGCCATTTGTCGCGATACAGTGCCGCGATGACGCCGAGCAAAAACGAAACGACCGCACCGATGGCAAGGCCGATGAAGGTCAGCTGCATCGTGACGGGCAGGGCCGTGGAGATGCGCTTGGCAACGGAGTTGCGAGCAGCACCATAGGTGCCCATGTCGCCATGGATCAAATCGCCCATATAGCGCACGTAGCGCACGGGCCAGGGGTCGTCCAGACCATACTTCTCATGGTACTCGGCAACCGCCTCGGGCGAGGCACCGTCACCCAACGCCGTGTAGGCGGGGTCGGTCTTGGAGAACGACATAAGGAAGAACACCAGGACGGTGACGCCCAATGCCATGATCGGCAGCGCCACAAGACGCCTTCCAATCAAACGTAGCAAGTTGTTCACGTTCTCTCCCCTTTCTTTTGTCGGTAGGACCAACTGGTATATGAGTACGGATACTCATTACAAGACCCGAGCGACATCGAGGTCGCCCGGGTCTTTGTTTCAACTATGAGGATACGGTCCCAACGACCGACATCCTGCATACAGACTCAAGCGAGTCTTACGCCTTGACGGTCGCAACGCCCCTGAAGGACATGCTCGTCGTGCCGATGCCCTTGAAGCCATCGAGGGCCTCGCCGTTGGGCGCAGTGGACGGATCGTCCCAGGAAGCGGAGACGGTCTTGACGTGGACAACGGGGTACAGAACGGCGTTGTCGGCAATGATGTCGAAGCACTCGTTCCACTTCTTCTGCTGCTCGTCGCCCTCGGCGGCAAGAGCCTCGTCCATGAGACTGTGGAGCTTCTGCCACTCAGCGGACTCCTTCCACGGGCAACGGGTCTGCATCCAGACGTTGTCGCCGTACCACCAGTTGAGCAGCAGGTCGGGGTCGGCGCCGAAGCAGGAAGGATCGCCAGGGGCAAGGAGGATATCGTAGGCCTCGCCGCCGTCGATGGCAGCGTAGGTGGCCGGCGAGGTATCGGTCTGGATGGTCACATCGAAGCCGAGAGCGTCGAGGTCGTTCTTGACCTGGGCGGCCATGCCCTTAATCTGCTCGTTGTCGGTGGTGCGCAGGGTGATGGCACCCGGGGTGATGCCAGACTCCTCGATGAGTTTCTTAGCCTTCTTGGCGTCGGTCTTGTACACCGTGGAAGCCTCATGATAGTTGGTGAAGCTCTTGGGCAGGTAGCAGCTGGCAGCGGTGGCAAGGCCGGCGAAGGTGTTGCTGACCATCTTCTCGGTGTCGAGCGCATACATGACAGCCTGACGGACCTTGACGTTGTTCCAAGGCTCCTTGGCGACGTTGAACATGATGAAGCGGGTGCCGAAACCCTGAACGTTATCGATCTTGCAGCCGGCGCTCTCGAGCTGGTCGACGGCGTCAGCGGTAACGAGCTCCATAACGAGCGTGGAGCCCTCCTGCTGAGCGGTAACGCGAGCGGTGGGGTCGGTCAGGATGCTGTACTGGATCTTCTTATCCTCGGCCGCATACTCACCGTTGTACTCGGGGTTGGGAACCAGGGTGATCTCGGTATCGGAGATAGAGTCGTACATCCAGGGGCCGGAGCCGATCGGCTGCTTGGCGCGATCCTCCTCGGTCTGGGTGGCCGGGGTAACGCGGACGATGGCCAGACGATCCTTGAGCAGGGAGAAGTTGGGGACCTTGGTCTTGACCGTCACGGTGCTGGCGTCCTTGGCCTCGATGGACTCGAAGGGCTGGAAGAACGGAGCATAGGTAGCGGAAGCGGCGCAAGCGGTGTAGGAGGCAACGACATCGTCAGCGGTGACCTCGGTGCCATCGGAGAACTTGGCGCCCTTGCGGATGGTGACCTCGAAAGTGGTGTCGTCCACAGACTTGGGATCGTCGGTGGCGAGCTCGTTGAAGGTGCTGTAGTCGTGGTAATCGATGCCGTAGAGGCCCTCGACGACGTGCCAGTTAGCACCCAGGCCCACAGCGGAGCCGGTGCTGGCGGGATCGAAGCTGGACGGAGCGTAAGCGGAACCAGCGGTGATCACGCCGCCGCCACGGTTGGCGGAATCGGTGGAACCGGAAGCGGAACCCTCGTCGCTAGAGCTGCCACCGCAGCCGGTGAGACCAAGCCCTGCGACAGCAGCGACGCTGCCGGTGAGGCCGAGGAACGAACGCCTGGACATACCCTTGTTGATGATGGCCATGTCTTCTCCTATCAATAGAGAATCTTACCCGGGAGCACCTAGACGCGCCCCCGCGCAACTTGCGGACGATATATACCTTACCTACCGACGAACCCAACTGAGGTGCCGCGCTCGGCGACCGATACATACATACGCTTGAACGGTATTTACTACCGTTCACCGAATTCATTGACAAACGATTCGCCAGACAGTATGTATCGACGAGGTGAGATATCAGTCTTCGTCAACCCGCAGGATAGCAGGGTTGTTCACCATGGCTAGTCAAACGTTTTAGCGTTAATTAAACCCGAAATCGGCTGGTAATCGCCGTGAAATACATGATTGAAAATCACGCAATCATGTATATCAGTTGTTTAGAGGCGTGTTTAGTTTTCGGATTGCTTTGCCGCCATCTCGGAGCGCTCGGCATTCCACGCAACAAGTGCCTCGTGGACCGCTTTGGCGACATCGGCCGGAACGCCTCGAACTTCTGCAATCTCCTGCTCGCTCGCCGCGCGCAAACGCTTCATCGAGCCAAAATGGCGCATAAGGGCACGTTTTCTGGTGGGCCCCACGCCAGGAACGTCATCGAGTACCGAAACTGTCATGGCCTTGTCGCGCAATTCACGATGGAACGTGATAGCAAATCGGTGGGACTCATCGCGCACCTGTTTAATTAGATAGAGCGAGGCAGACCCGGTCGGCAGCACGACGGGAGTCTCGTCCCAAGGCACAAAAACTTCCTCATCGGCCTTCGCCAAGCCACAAACTGGTATATCGAGCCCAAGAGCCTCAAGTTGCTTGATCGCAGCGGTCAATTGCGGCTTACCGCCATCGACAACGAGCAAATCGGGGCGCGAGCCAAAGCGCTCGTCGGCCATGCGCTCGGGAGCATAGCGTCGTCCCAAAACCTCGGACATCGAAACGAAGTCGTTCGCCTCGTCCAATTCGGCCTGGATTATAAAGCGGCGGTACTGGCTCTTGTCGGCGCGCCCGTTGGTAAACACCACCATCGAGGCGACGGTAAAGGTGCCATGCAGCGTCGAGATATCGAAGCACTCGATACGCAACGGCGGCGATGGCAGCGCCAACGCGCTTTCGAGCTCCAGGAGCGCTTGATTGGTGCGGTCGTCAGCGTACCCCGTTCGCATCATGTAGCGCATGAGGGCATGGCGCGCATTTTTGGATGCCATATCGAGCAGACGGTGCTTTTCGCCACGCTGCGGCCTATGGAGATGGCAGGAACGCTCACGCTTGCCCGCAAGCCACTCCCCCAGCGCTTCCGCATCCTCAAGCTCGACGGAAAGGTTGACCTCAGCTGGAATATCAGCCGTCTCGTCGTAATAGCGCTTAAGAAAGCCCGACTGGAGCTCTTCCTCGTCAACATCAAGACCCTTGTCGAGAATGAACTCGCAGGTGCGAACTGTTCGGCCCTCGCGAACGACGAAGACGCAAGCGGCGGAGATGGTCTCCTCGCGATAGAAACCGATGACATCTATATCGACACTGGAGGGAAAAACGACTTGCTGACGATCGTCCAGACCCCTGATGACCTCCAAACGACGTTTGACGCGTGCCGCGCGCTCAAAGTCGAGCGCCTCAGCGGCATCCGTCATCTCGGAGGTCAGCTCATCGACGACATCCTTGCGATGGCCCGACAAAAAGCGCTCGACACGCTTGACGTTCTTGGCATAGTCTGCCGGGGAAATCGCGCCGACACACGCACCCGGGCCACGCCCGACATGGTAGTCAAAGCAGGGGCGCCCGTTTTGCGCGCAAATCATATTGACGATGTCTTCCTCGCCCTTGTGGGACTCGACGATACGGCGACAACGACGCCACTCCGCACAGGATGCGGAGCAGATGGGGATAACCTTGCGCAGCGTATCTATCGTCTCACGTGCCGCGCGGCTATCGGTATAAGGTCCAAAATAGCGCGTTCCCGGCTTATGACGCTCACGCGTGTATTTGATAGCGGGATACAGGTCGCCCTTTGTAATGGCGATAAAGGGGTAGCTCTTGTCATCCTTGAGGTCGACGTTAAAGTACGGATGGTACTGACCAATCAAATTGCGCTCGAGCACCAACGCCTCGTGCTCGGTCTCCACCACGATATAGTCAAAGCTCGCCACCAGCTGCATCATCAGCGGGATCTTCTGGCGCTCGTCCTGCAGCGTCACGTACTGACGCATACGGGCGCGCAGGTTTTTCGCCTTGCCCACGTAGATGACATCGCCCTTGGCGTCTTTCCAAAGGTAGCAGCCGGGCTGCGTGGGAACGCGCGAAACCTGCTCGGCAAGCGTTGGAATGTTGTCGTGACCGGCCACGCGCACCTACTTGCGACGAATCAGCGCCGAGACCTCGGGCATCTTAAGGACGACGGCAAGGCCAAAGGTAACAGCAAGCGAGACGACACCCGCAACGCAAACGTAGCCAAGAGTAATCAGAATCGAGCCGCCAAGTGCCCCGACAAAGTGCTCAAGCGCCCACATGACGCCGGCGCCTGCGGCAGCACCCAGGCCACCGAGCAAAAGGCCAAAGAAACCGCCATGCAGGATAGATTTAACCTGAAGACCACGCAGACGACGACGCAGCCACCACAGCGAGCAACCGACCAAGATCACGTAGTCGACGACATACGAAAGCGCGATTGCCGGCATACCGAAGCCCAGCACAACGCCAAACAGCAGAACCGAGCCGGCCTGGCCGATGGCGGAATACAGACAATAGCGGCTATAGGGCTTCATGTCGAGCAAGGCAGAGAAGCTCTTCTGCATCAGCACGACCACGCCGTAGAGCGGCAGGGAAAGTGCCAGGTAGATAAGGAACTCCGACACCAGCGCCACACCGGACTCATCGAACTTGCCAGCGCAGTAGATCATGTTGAGCGGACGCGCGAAGACAATCAGGTACAGCGCGAATGGAATCAGGAAGAACAGCATCTGGGCGACGCCACGCGAAATGCCCGTGCGGACGCTGTCGTAATCCTTCTCCTGTGCGTCGTGAGAGAGCTCGGTATAGAGCGCCGTCGAAAGCGAGGCGGCAATCAGCGCGTAGGGCAGCGTGTACCACAGGCGCGCATAGGCGATGACGGAAGGACCAGTCTCGGGCTGGACCACCAGCGCAGCAGCGTTGGTGATAGAAGTCGAGACAAACATGCACACCGTGGCGAGCAGCGTCGGGATACCGAGCGCAATCGTCTGGCGCAGTGCGGGGTCCTTAAAGTCGATATGGATATGGGGATGCACGCCGTGCTTGCCAAGCGCGGGGATCTGACATGCCATCTGAACAAAGACACCGAGGGTCGTACCGGCCGCAATCAAGATGATGCCGGCACGTTCGCCAAACCGTGCGGACACGGGCGCAAAGCCCATAAAGCTCGCAATGACGATCACATTGTTGAGGACCGGGGCAAACGTCGACCAGAAGTAGTCGCGGTGTGCGTTGAGGACGCCCGAAAACACCGAGCCCAAACCATAAAACAGAATCTGGATGGCAAAGAAACGGAACATGAACGCAGCGGTATCCATGCTGCCGCCGTCACCCGAAAGGAACGATTGCGTCCAGATAAAGCCCGGGGCGAACACGGTCCCCAGCAACGAAATGCCACCCAGCACCAATAGCAGAATACCGAGCAGGTTGCCCACGTACTCGTTAGAGGCCTCGCGACCCTGCTCACGCCTCACGCCCATGTACACGGGCAAAAACGCCGTCACGAGCATGCCGCCCATCACGAGTTCGTAGAGCATATTGGGCAGGTTGTTGGCGACCTGATAGGAAGACGAGAGCAGCGACATGCCGATAGCGGCCGCCATTGCCCACGTGCGGATAAAACCGGTGACGCGAGACACGATGGTCAGGATGGTCATAAGCCCGGCGGAACGACCAACCGTGGAGTAGTCCGACGAGCCCATGTCGTCAGCGTCGTCTCGCGACGAAGAAGCTTCGGATGAGGGTGTCTGAGGCGCAGATTCTTTTGCAAAATGAGCTCCGCACTTCAATTCTTCCTGCGGCATCGCTCAGTCCTCTCTCGTAATCGGGGCGACCGTCGCCCCGCAAAATGCAATTAAATCATCAGGTGCAAGCTCAAGCTGATAACCACGCTTGCCTCCCGAAATAAAAATGGTATCCCAAAGGACACATGTCTCATCAATGAGCGTCCGGTAGCGTTTTTTCATACCGACCGGACTGCAGCCGCCGCGAACGTAGCCAGTCGCCGCAAGCAAATCCTTCACATGCATCATGGCCAAGGACTTCTCCCCCGCGGCACGCGCGGCGGACTTTAGATCGAGCTCGTCGGCAACAGGGATGCAGCACACGACGTGGTCGTTGGACGGCGTCACGCAGACCAAGGTCTTAAATCCTTGTCCGGGCTCCTCGCCAAGCTGCTCCGAAATCGCGACCCCCAGGCCCGCCGACTCATCACCATCGTCTTCGTACGTATGTAGAACATAGGAAATGCCGGCGCTTTCCAGCTCGCGCATCGCATTGGTTTTTGGCGTCTTTACAGCCTTTGCCATGGCATATCCTTTCCCTCGCATTCGGACGCAAGGATTAAGTATATGTCCAATTCGGCTGTATACGTCACTTCGACACAGCAAGCGCCATCGAATCACAAGGAGTCGATGGCGCCCATAAACTGAATCGCCTATTTATTGAGCATCAAGTTGAGCCTGACGCTCCCGGTCACGCCTGAGCAACGGCGCCAAAAACTTGCCCGTATAACTCTGCGGACAGTCCGCAACCTGCTCCGGTGTGCCCGAAACCACGACGGTTCCGCCGCCGTTACCGCCCTCGGGGCCCATATCGATCAGGCGGTCGGCAACCTTGATGACATCAAGGTTGTGTTCAATCACCAGCACCGTGTTGCCCGCATCGACCAAGCGCTGCAGCACATCGAGCAGCTGGCGGACGTCCTCAAAATGAAGGCCGGTCGTCGGCTCGTCCAAAATATAGAACGTCTTGCCCGTCTGGCGTCGATGAAGCTCCTTGGCGAGCTTCACACGCTGCGCCTCGCCGCCCGAGAGCGTCGTGGCGGGCTGGCCTAGGCTCACGTAGCCCAAGCCTACATCGTACAGCGTCTGGAGTTTGCGCTTAATCTGCGGGATATTCCCAAAGAAGGCCAGCGCCTCGGTGACGCTCATGTCTAGCACGTCCGAGATGGTCTTGCCACGGTAGGTGACCTCGAGTGTCTCGCGGTTGTAGCGTTTACCGCCGCAAACTTCGCAAGGAACGTAGATATCGGGAAGGAAGTGCATCTCGATCTTGATCTGTCCGTCGCCCTTGCACGCCTCACAGCGACCGCCACTCACATTAAAGGAGAAACGACCCGGCGAGTAGCCGCGCGCCTTCGACTCCGGCGTACTCGCAAACAGCGCGCGAAGATCATCCCACAGGCCGATATAGGTAGCAGGGTTGGAACGCGGCGTGCGGCCAATCGGCGACTGGTCGATATCAATAACCTTATCGATACACTCGATGCCCTCGATTTTCTTATACGGACCCACAGGGCGCGTCGAACGGTGAATGGCATTCGTAAGGGCAGGCGCAATGGTATCGGTAACCAGGGAGCTCTTGCCCGATCCCGACACGCCGGTAACAACCGTAAGCGTACCAAACTCGATCTTGGCAGTAACGTTTTTGAGGTTGTTGGCTCGAGCGCCCGTAATTTTAAGGCAGCCGCGACCGGGCTTGCGCCGTTCATCAGGCACCCGGATCATTCGTTTGCCGGTCAGATAAGCGCCCGTCATCGACTCAGGACACGCCATGATATCGACAGGCGTTCCCGCCGCGACTACGTGTCCGCCGTTGACGCCGGCGCCGGGCCCCATGTCGATCACGTAATCGGCGGCACGGATTGTATCCTCGTCGTGTTCGACGACGATAACGGTATTGCCGATATCGCGCAGGCGCTCGAGCGTCTTGATCAGGCGCTCGTTGTCACGCTGATGAAGACCGATCGAGGGCTCATCCAGAATATAGAGCACGCCCATGAGACCCGCGCCGATCTGCGTTGCCAGGCGAATACGCTGCGCCTCGCCACCAGAAAGCGTTGCCGAGGCACGATCGAGCGTCAGATAGTCGAGTCCGACATCGACCAGAAAACGCAGGCGCTCCAAGATTTCCTTGACGATGCGTCCGCCGATAAACTGTTGGCGCTCGGTGAGTTCCAGGCCCTCAAAAAACTCGAGCGACTCACGGCACGACAGACAACAAACCTCGTAAATGGACTTGCCGCCCACGGTGACGGCGAGCATCTCGGGGCGCAAACGAGCGCCGTGGCAGCTCGAGCACGGCTCCTCGCGGATGTACTTCTCCAAGCGCGCCTTGGTGTTCTCATTCGTCGTCTCGGTATAGCGCTCGTACAGGATATTGCGCACACCCGAGAACTTGGTGTCCCACTGGCTGCGGCGCCCATCGAGCTTTTGATAGTCGACCGAAATCTTCTGGTCGCCCATGCCGTCTAAAAACGCACGACACACCCGCGGAGGCAGATCCTCCCACGGCGTATCGACGCTCACCTTAAAGTGTTTGCAGACCGCAGCGAAAATCTGCGGATAGTAGTTAGAGTTGCCAAACAGGCTGCCAAAGACCCCGTCGGCGATCGACTTCGAGGGGTCTTCGATTAGGGCCTCGGCATCGACCGTCTTCTTAAAGCCCAGGCCATCGCACTCGGGGCACGCGCCATAGGGCGCGTTGAACGAGAAATCACGCGGCTGCAGGTCATCGATGGAGTGTCCATGCTCCGGGCACGCTAACGCCAGCGAATACTCCAGCAACTCGCCTTCGGTCCCCTCGGGAGCGTCGCGGTCGGGCAGCAAGTATACGTTCACATTGCCGTGCGCCAGCGCAGTCGCCTGTTCAACGGACTCGGCAATACGGCCCAGCGAGTTCTCGCGAATCACGATGCGGTCGACCACGACCTCGATATCGTGCTTGAATTTCTTATCCAAATCGATAGGGTCATCAAGCGAGCGAACCTCGCCGTCGACACGCACGCGGCTAAAGCCCTCGGCGCGAAGGTCCTCAAACAGCTTGGTGTACTCGCCTTTTCGCCCGCGCACCACCGGTGCCAGCACAAACGCGCGGCGGCCCTCCCCCGCCGCCAGGACCTTATCGGCGACCTGGTCGGTCGTCTGGCGCTCAATGACGCGGCCGCATTCGGGACAGTGCGGGGTGCCCACACGGGCGAACAGCAGACGCAGATAGTCATAAATCTCGGTTACGGTGCCAACCGTCGAGCGAGGGTTTTTAGATGTCGTCTTTTGGTCGATCGACACCGCCGGCGAAAGGCCGTCGATTGAATCCAAGTCGGGTTTGTCCATCTGGCCCAAGAACTGGCGCGCATAACTCGAAAGGCTCTCGACGTATCGACGCTGGCCCTCGGCATAGATAGTGTCGAATGCCAGCGAACTCTTGCCCGAGCCAGAAAGACCGGTAATGACCACGAGTTGGTCACGCGGAATGGAAACATCGATATCACGGAGGTTGTGTTCGCGCGCACCACGGATAACGATAGAAGAATCAGACATGGAAGCTCCTTGCCTCCTATAACCTCAAATCACACTGTCGATGAGTTTAACGCACTCAACGCGCACAGATGTTCGTAATACAAGATTCGCAGACCTTTTGCTTTGCGTGTCGGGTGCTTTGTTTCTCGAAATGCCGTGGAAAGGTTAGAGTAATCTAAAACTGAACTTAATTTGCTGTAACAGAGGAACGTCCATGACCGAAGATATCCCCCTTGAAATCACTTCGAGTGGCATGGCCAATCTGCCCATATTCATCGCCGTCCTTATCGTGGCCGCCGTCGTCGTGCGCGTGTATTTTTCAATCAGACACAACGAAAAACCGCCCATTGCCCGCGTCTTTTGGTGCGCGATGCTCCTCATCCCGCTCGGCATGGTAGCTGCATGGATTACGAATCAATTGCTCGTAAATGAGGACTGTTCCCTATGGGTCCTTTCTTATTCGGCGCTCGGTGCTGCCGCCGTCATACTTCTTGTCGAGCCCTTGGTTTCGGGACTTATCGACCAAACCGATCTTGCGACGGGAACGGTTGCCTGTATTTGCCGCGACATCCTTGTCGTCGCCGCTGTTTCAGCGCTCTCGTTCGTTTCACTCGAAATTGCCTGCAACGAAACGTTCTATCGCATTCCCGCCAACTCATTCGGGTTTTCCGTTGGGCTGCTCGCGACGGTTCTGCTCTCCCTTTATTTGCTGGGACAGCGTCATGGAGGCGTCATGGCCCTCGTGCCCGTCGTCTGTTGCACCCTTGGCATTGCCGAGCACTTCGTCATAACGTTTAAAGGCGAGGCCATCCTGCCAAGCGATATCTTGGCCCTTGGCACCGCAATGGAAGTGAGCGAGGGATACGAGTTTACCTTTACCGCCGGAATCGTAACCTCTCTCGCCCTGCTGGAGATTTCCCTGGGGCTTCTTTCGCTCATCCGACCGCGAAAGCTCCGTACGCCCACCCATGTCTTCCCCGCTATCGCCGCTAACCTCTGTGCTTTTCTGCTAGTGACCGTTGTGGGGCTCTCAGGCTTTTCCAACATCGACTTGGAGCAGGCGCTGGATTTTGGATTTGACCGTTGGCAGCCCATCACCACGTATGCGTCTCAGGGTTTTATCACTTCGTTCACCGAAATGGTCAACGAGTTGCCCATTGAGAAGCCCGAAGACTATACGCCCGATGAGGCGCAGAGCATCGAGCAGGAGCTCGCCGCCGCCTACGACAGCACATATGGCTCGAGCGAGCAGCGCGCGGCGGCCGTTGCCCAGTTCAATGAAATCAAGCCGACGATTGTTGCCGTCATGAACGAGAGTTTTAGCGACCTTTCGTGCTTTGAGCAGCTCCAGGCGGCCGGGTACACCGGTCCCGCATTCTACAACTCGCTTCCCGACACACTTGTTCGCGGCACCATGCTCGCTTCGGTCACCGGTGGCGGAACGGCGAACTCCGAATTCGAATTTTTGACCGGAGCGACAACGGCCTTTGTCGGATTAGGCAAAATCCCCTATCAGCTGTATCAGATGAATAGTGTCAACAGCCTGGCAAAGGACCTTAAAGAGCTTGGGTATACTACTACTGCTATGCACCCGCAAAACCCCGTCAACTACCATCGAGATAAAATCTATCAGCAGCTGGGTTTTGGAGACTTTCTTTCAATCGGCGATTTCGAAGGTGCGCCCTATTACCATGCCGGCGTATGCGACTACGCCACCTACGACAAGATACTCGACCTGCTCAGAACCGACGAAGCCCCGCAGTTCATCTTTGACGTCACGATGCAAAATCACGGCGGCTACGACTATGGCACCGTTCCCGCCGAAGAGCTGACAAACTATTGGGTCGAGGGAGCCAGCGAGGGCGCCAATAGCGCGCTCAATACCTATCTCACCTGCATCAATGCATCCGACCGGGACCTCGAGTACTTTATCAATGAGCTCCGCAATATCGGCAGACCGGTTGTTCTTGTCTTTTTTGGCGACCATCAGCCGAGCGCCGCAACGACTCTCAACGACGAGCTGTACCCTCAGGAAGATACGGCAAGCCACGCTTTCCGTATCTATCAGTCGACCTATTTCGTCTGGGCCAACTATGAAATCGCCGGCAATACCGAGCTCAACGTCTACGACACCGTCGGGGCAAACGAGATTGCAGCTATTACCCTTAATAAGATCGGCGCCCCGCTCACTGACTATCAAAAGGCCCTGCTTGCAACAAGGTCAGATGTGCCCACCATCAATGTCGCCGGCTATATTGGTGCCGACGGGCTGCGCTACGACTTGGAATCTGAAGACAGCCCATACGCCTCGACGATCGACAAGCTGCAGCGCATGCAATACCTCGAGTTCGCCAGCAAAGTTCAGTAAGCCCGCCCATTCGCTTGGACCCATCGTATTGCAAGCACGCTCGGCCCAAATGCATCGCAAATGACTCCCGCTCGCAAACGAGGGTACAATGACGCTCGTGTCACACCGCGGGGCTCCGGCCCCAACATATACAAAGGAGTCATACATGGGTTGCGAGCACGCACAAGCAGCCGGCGGACAATCAACGCCGTCGCAATTTGAAGAGAATACGCTGTCGGAGGTCAAGCGCGTTATCGCTGTGCTTTCCGGCAAGGGAGGCGTCGGCAAGTCGTTTGTGACGGGCGCCATCGCAACCGAGCTCGCCCGCCGCGGCAACAAGGTTGGCATTCTCGACGCCGACATCACCGGCCCCTCCATCCCCAAAATGTTCGGCATGAGCGGACGCCATGTCCATGCCCTCGGCAACCTCATGCTGCCCGAGATCTCCGAGCACGGCGTCAAGGTCATGAGCTCCAACCTGTTGCTCCAAAACGAAACCGATCCCGTCCTTTGGCGTGGCCCGGTTATCGCGGGCGCCATCAGGCAATTCTGGAGCGAGACCTCGTGGGGCCCCATCGACTACCTGCTGGTCGATATGCCTCCGGGAACGGGTGACGTCGCGCTCACCGTTTTCCAATCGCTGCCCGTCGATGGCATCGTCATCGTCACGAGCCCGCAAGACTTGGTCTCGATGATCGTCGCCAAGGCAGTCAACATGGCCGAGAAGATGAACGTCCCTATTCTGGGCATTGTCGAGAACATGAGCTATATCGAGTGCCCCGACTGCGGCAAGAAGATCGAGGTCTTTGGTAAGAGCAAGCTCCCCGAAGTCGCCGAGCGCTACAACCTCGACATCTTGGGTCAGCTTCCCATCAATCCGTCACTCGCCGAGGCCTGCGATAAGGGTGAAGTCGAGACCGCACTGCCCGATGACATGCTGCCCAAGGCCGTCTCCGCCGTTGAGGCCATCGCCCCGCACAAGACAGACGAGGCCTAAGTGAACGCAAGCGCCTTCTATGACGTCTTGGTGATCGGCGGCGGGGCCTCGGGCCTCGCCGCCGCCATTACGGCGGCGCGTGTCGACAAAAGGGTCTGCGTCGTCGAGCGCGACGTCGCCTGCGGTCTCAAGCTGCTCGCAACCGGAAACGGCCGCTGCAACCTCTCAAACGAATCCATCGACATTCGGCGATATAACCGCCCCGCCTTTGTCGAATCCATCATGGGCCCCCAACCCGAGCAAGATCTCGAGAGTTTTTTCTCCTCGCTGGGCATCATGACGATCCGTGAGGAAGGCCGCCTATACCCGCGCTCCCTTCGCGCCGAGTCGGTTCGCGATGCACTCCTCAATGCATGCGAGCGTTTGGGCATCACCCTACTCTGCGGAACTAACGTCATTGCGGCTCATAAGGCTTCCGAAGGCTGGACGCTTCAGATCGACCGTCCCGCTCATGTACTCAAACCCAAAAAGCACGGCGACCGAAAGACGGAGCTCCGTTCGCTTCGAAAGGCGTTAGCCGATACTCCTCGCACGAGCGATGCCCTGCAGGCAAGGGCCGTGGTTATCGCTACGGGCGGCAACCCCACCGGCATCGCCGAGGTGTTTAGCCTTCCCTTGACGCCCCTGCGCCCCGTCCTGTGCCCCGTATCGGCATCAGTCGTCGGCGACCGGACGGCACTCGGAACTCTGGATGGTCTGCGCGTCCGAGCCCGCTTAACGCTCTCGCGCAGCCACGAAGAGCTCTGGCGAGAAGATGGCGAAGTGCTGTTCCGTGCCTTCGGCATCTCAGGCGTCGCCGCCTTCAATCTCTCTCGCCGTATCAACCAGGGCGACACTGTTCTGATCGACTTCTTTCCAGATTTCTCCAAAGATGAGCTGCTCGATACGCTCGAGCAGCGTGTCAACGTGCTCGGCGATTTTTCGCCCCGAAACTCCCACTGGCTTGACGGCATGCTCGCCCCGCAGCTCTCACACGTCGTCTGTACGGCATTCGAGCGGTGCCATCCCGGTTCGCGCGATGTCATCCACCTGGTCTCAATCCTCAAGCACTTTAAACTGTCCGTCGAAGGGACGGCAGAGGAGCGCTCAGCACAGGTCACGCGTGGCGGCATATCTATCGAGTGCGTCTCGACACCCAATCTTTACGTGAACAGCACCACAGGCGCCCCGCTTTACGTCTGCGGAGAAGCGCTCGACATCGACGCCGATTGCGGAGGCTTTAACCTTGCGTGGGCCTGGATCTCGGGTATTCGCGCTGCAAGCAGCCTGTAGCCGCGCAGTCTATAATCAAAAACGCATTCGGGCCGTCTGGGATACCGGACGGCCTCTTTCTTGCCTCTAAGGAGACCTCGATGATCGAAATCACCCAAGTCAACGCGACGCTCGATGAGGCCGGCGACGAAAACGCCTGCCTTGCTATTGGCAGACGCGCCGTCAAACGAGCCCTGCGATGCGAGGATTCCCAGATTAAAGCCATTGAGCTCCATCGCAAGTCAATCGACGCCCGTAAAAAGCGAGATGTTCATTTTATTTTGAGCTTTCGAGTTAAGCTGACAAGCTCCCGACTCGAACAGGAAGTGGTCGACCGCGTCGCCGAGCGCAACCGCTCGCGCATCCGCATGGTTGACGGCGAGGCTCCTTCATTCCCCAACCCCGTCCCGAATGCACCCAAGGGGCGTCCCGTCGTTGTCGGCGCCGGTTGCGCCGGTCTCTTCGCCGCCCTGACCCTTGCCGAAGCGGGCCTTAAACCCCTGCTCATCGAGCGCGGCGACCCGGCATTTCGCCGCTCACATGCGATCGACCTCTTTCTAAAGGAGCGCATCCTCGACCCCGAGAGCAATATCCAGTTTGGTCTGGGCGGCGCGGGGACCTTCTCGGACGGCAAGCTCAATACGGGAACCAAAAATCCCGCCCATCGCCTTATCCTCGAAACCTTCGTCGAGGCGGGTGCGCCCCGCGATATTCTGTGGGATGCCAAGCCGCACATTGGCTCCGACATCCTTCCCAAGGTTGTCACCGCTATATCCCAGCGCATCGAGCAGCTCGGAGGTGTCGTCCGTTATCGAACAAAGCTCGTCGACATACACATCGACGCGTCTGGCGCCATCACCGGTATTGATGTCCAATCGTTCCAAGACGCCGCTTGCGAGCCAATCGAGACAAAGCACCTCATCCTCGCCTGCGGGCATTCTGCTCGCGATATTTTTGAGCTCCTTAAGGACCACAACGTGGCCCTCGCACAAAAGACCTTTGCCATGGGCGTTCGCATCGAGCATCCGCAGTGCGACATCGACCGAGCCCAATATGGAGCCTCGGCGGGACATCCAGCGCTCGGGGCGGCCCCTTACAAGCTCGTCGCCCATCTTCCCAACGGCCGCAGCGTGTTCTCGTTTTGCATGTGCCCCGGCGGACAGGTTGTTGCCGCCTCTTCAGAACCGTGCCATCTGTGCGTCAACGGGGCCAGTCTCAATGCCCGCGACGGGCGCAACGCAAATGCCGCCCTGCTCGTTAACGTCACGCCTGAGGACCTTCCCAACGATGACCCGCTCGCCGGCATCGAGCTCCAGCGTACCTGCGAGGCGGCCGCCTATCGCCTGGGCGGTTCCAACTGGAACGCACCGGCACAGCTCGTCGGAGATTTCCTCGCAGGACGCGCCAGCAAGACACCCGGAAAGGTTAAGCCCACATATCCGCTCGGTGTGACCTGGACGGCAATTGACGAAGCTCTGCCGCAGCATATCGTCGAGTCGCTCCGCCTGGGACTTCCCCTACTCGGAAAAAAGCTACGAGGCTACGACCGCCCCGATGCCGTTCTTACCGGCGTGGAGACTCGTTCGAGCTCACCGGTCACTGTCACCCGAGACCGATCGTGCCATGCCGTGTCGACCCCGGGCCTCTACCCTTGTGGTGAGGGAGCTGGATATGCCGGCGGCATCATGAGTGCGGCCACCGACGGCATCCGTTGTGCCGAAGCCCTGATCGCAGACCTCTAGCGCACGAATTCCAGCGCGCAAAAGATACAGGCCCCGAGCTCCACAGGGAACTCGGGGCCTGTTCGCTATTTCTTAAACCGTGCACCCTGGCGTTTTCTGCCCGATGCGAACGTGGAACCCTTGCGGGCCTGCGAACGTAAGCGCTCGATCGTCTCGTCCTCAGACGCACCCTCGAGCATCGCCCGAATCTGAACGACGGCATCGCGCAGGCGCGCCGCCTCCTCAAAGTCCATGGCAGCAGAAGCGTTGCGCATATCCTCTTCCATGGTTTCAACGATCCGGACAAGCTCGTCATGCGGTAGCTCTTCCAACTGCTCCGCAAGTGTCTGCTCGGGTGCCACCGTTTCCGGCACGCCGCCCTCGCCCGACTCATCGGGCGTATAGAATGCGCCATGACCAAGAGAGTCGCCCTTCGAGCGCCCCTTGGAACCCACGGTTTTTTCGGCCTCGGCAATAAAACTTGAAATGTCGTTGATGGCCTTGCGCACCGTCTTGGGCACAATGCCATGCTCTTCGTTATATGCCATCTGAATCTCGCGACGGCGCTGCGTCTCCTCGATGGCTTCTTTCATCGAATCGGTCACAACGTCTGCATACATGATGACCTCGCCGTCGGCGTTACGGGCCGCGCGGCCAATCGTCTGAATCAACGAACGGCGGTTGCGCAAGAAGCCTTCCTTGTCAGCGTCGAGAATTGCCACCAGCGAGACCTCGGGAAGGTCTAGACCCTCGCGGAGCAGGTTGATGCCAACGAGAACATCGATCTTGCCCTCGCGCAGCGTTCGCAGGATCTCGACACGGTCCATCGTCGCCGTATCGGAGTGCATGTAATTGACCTTAATGCCCGCATCAAGCAGATGGTCGGTCAGGTCCTCGGCCATGCGTTTGGTCAACGTGGTCACCAGCACGCGCTCTTTGCGGGCAACGCGCTCGCGAATCTCGTCCTCAAGATCGTCAATCTGCCCACGAACCGGACGCACATCGATCTTGGGGTCGAGCAGGCCGGTCGGACGAATAATCTGCTCAACGTCGTTCTGGCTCACCCGCAGCTCGTAGTCGCCCGGCGTGGCCGAAACATAGATAAACTGGGGGATCCTTGCCTCAAACTCATCGAAACGAAGCGGGCGGTTATCGAGCGCCGAGGGCAGGCGAAAACCATGCTCCACCAGCGTCACCTTACGCGAGCGGTCACCTTCGTGCATGCCGCGAATCTGCGGAACCGTCACATGGCTCTCATCGATGATGCAGAGCATGTCCTTAGGAAAGTAATCGATCAGGGTAAACGGCGGCTCACCCGGCTTGCGACCGTCCAGATGACGCGAGTAGTTCTCGATGCCGTTGCAAAAACCCATCGTCTCGAGCATCTCAAGATCATAATCGGTGCGCTGCTGCAGACGCTGCGCCTCGAGCAACTTGTCGGTTGCCTTGAGCTCCGTCACGCGCTTCTCGCACTCTTCGCTGATCGATTTCAGAGCGGCCTTGACCTTGGGTTTCTCAGTCACGTAGTGGGATGCCGGCCATACGGGGATGGCCTCGTACTCACGAATCATCTCGCCGGTGACCTCATCGATCTCAGCAATAAGCTCGACCTCGTCACCAAAGAACTCAAACCGCAACGGATGCTCGGCATAAGGCGGATACACGTCGACAACATCGCCGCGCACGCGGAACGTGCCGCGCGCCAGGTCATAGTCATTGCGATCATATTGAATGTCGATCAGTGCATGAATAAAGTCATCGCGCTCGAGCGGCACCTTCTTGTCGACGTTTGGAGCCAGACCCGCATAGTCCTCAGGAGAGCCAATACCATAGATACACGAGACTGATGCGACAACGATCACATCGCGTCGAGATAGCAGCGATGCGGTCGCCTGATGTCGCAGCATCTCGACCTCTTCATTAATCGAGGAGTCTTTCTCGATATACGTATCGCTTTGCGGCACATACGCCTCGGGCTGATAGTAGTCGTAGTACGAGACGAAGTAGACCACAGCGTTGTTGGGAAAGAACTCTTTGAGCTCGCTCGCAAGCTGAGCGGCGAGCGTTTTATTCGGAGCCATGACCAGCGTCGGCTTTCCCAGGGCCTCAATAGTCTTGGCCATCGTGAAGGTCTTGCCCGAACCAGTCACGCCCAGCAAAACCTGATAGCGGTCTCCGTCCCTCACACCCTGCACAAGCGACTCAATGGCTTCAGGCTGAGAGCCTGCAGGGTCATAGGGAGACACGACCTTAAACGGCACGTCAGAGCCTTCAACGCCAAAGCGCTTAAGTTCACCACCAACGCGTTCTACTTCAAATTCCGCCATGGATACTCCTAACTCATACATCTGCAGTATACGCAGGCGGTAGGCTTAGTCCTATACGAACCAATCGGGATAGAGAGTCTTATAGCGAACCCAGGCATTATTGACACGAATCAGATACGCCTGCGTCTCGGGAAAGGTGATTGCATTATGAAGCGACGTACTCTGCTGCGCCCATCCGTCGACATTGCCCATGCCGGCGTTATAGGCGGCAATGGCACTGTCAGTCGACCCGTTAAAATACGTTAGAAGATATGAAAGATACGCACAGCCAAACTCGATGTTCGTAGCGGGATCGTTAAGGTTGTCGGCTGAATACTCGTTACCATCGACAAGACCCTTGGCAATCATATCGTGTGCAGTCTCGGGCATCAGCTGCATCAATCCCCGAGCGCCTTGATTCGACTCCGCCTCGGAATCCCAATTCGATTCCGACTTTATGACGGCACACACCAGATACGGATCAAGATTGTGCGAAATGCTCGATTGCTTTACGTACGCCTCGTAGTCAATTGGATACAAAGGCTTAAAAAAGGCGGCAGGGGCATTCGAGTAGACGAGCGAAATAAGGCCGAAGGCGAACACGACGGCAAGTGGCGCCACTCGATACCACGTAAAGAAACGTGTCTTAGGCATCGGCCTCCTCCTTATCCACTTCATCCCCGAAGCCATGGCGCGCAAGCCATGCGTCCAGTTGTTCATAGAGCGAGTTATCGCCTGCCGCATTATCGATTACCGTCGTAGCGAGATGGCAAAGCGAAGCCTCATCAGGTTGGCATGCAGAGCGCGCATCAAAATCAGAGGACTCCATACCACGATGGATGGCGCGCTCGCGACGAACTGCTAAAGGAGCGCTGATTACCAGAATTTCATCAGCCAGGCCAAAAGCATCCTCAAAACCAGTCGGGGCAGAAACCTCGACAACCGCAAAGGGATAACGGGGGGACGAAACCGTGCAGCAAACCGGATCAAGAATCCTCAGTGACAGCTGTTCGATGAGAACCGGATGAACGATGCCATTGAGCCGCGCAACTGTATCAGGAGAGGCGAAAGCTCGAGTAGCGAGGACATTGCGGCGAATGCCGCCCTCCTCGTCCAGAATGTCCCACCCAAATTCTTCCGCGAGGGCATTGACGATATCGGAGCCTGGCACATACAGCGATTTGGCAAGCTCATCCAGATCGATAAGCATGGCGCCATGAGATTCAAGATAGCGGCAGGCAGTCGACTTACCCGAAGCAATATTGCCCAAGACAAAAACGGTAAACATCAAGTCCTCCCTAACGCCAATGGGAGTTATTATCGCGCAAATACAAAAGAAGGACTCAAAATACAGCCAAACAGTAAGACAAGCTAAACGAAAGCGAGTTCTTGTATTACAACTATCTTTCAAACGCAAAAAAGGGGGAGGCCGCGAGGCCTCCCCCTTCTTCAAGTCTTGCGACG
>DXLU01000030.1:0-20703 GCA_019414565.1 Collinsella sp.
GGGGCGGGGCGTAAGTAGGCGAGGGGCGGGAGAGGGGTGGCTTGTGCGATGGGCGCGGCGCGGCCGCGCTTGGCCAACGGTGCCTTGGCACATCCTCGGCAGCTTGCCCTAGAGCTTGTGGTGGCGCTCTTCCTTACGTTCCTCAGCTGCCTGCTCCTCCTGCTTAAAGGCGGGGTCGTCGGGGGTGACGAGCTCGTCCTCGTGCGTGCGCTTGTTGTAATGGTGGCGCAGCACGGGCTCAAACAGGTGCAGGTGCTTGGCGAAGGCCGCCGAGCCAATGGCGAGCACGGTAAAGATGAGCACGCGCATGGGCACCTCGACCTGGTTAATCGCGGCGGCGCCGGCCGAAAGCATGATGCACCAGGCATAGATGAGCAGCACAGCCTGTTTTTGGTTGTAGCCTTCTTGGATCAGGCGGTGGTGGATGTGGCCCTTGTCGGCCTGCCCGATGCTAATGTGGGCGCGCTTGCGGCGCACGATGGCGCTAAACGTGTCGATGATAGGCACGCCGGCAACGATGAGCGGGATGATAAGCGAGGTGAGTGCGGCGGTGCGGCTCACGTTGAGCAGCGAGATGGAGCCCAGCGCAAAGCCCAGAAGCAGCGACCCCGAGTCGCCCAAGAAGATGCTTGCGGGGTTGAAGTTGTAGCGCAAAAAGGCCAGACAGGCGCCAAAGAGCGCAATGGAGAGCGCGGCGGCGTCGATGCGGCCCGAGAGAACGGCCATCGAAAACATGGTGAACGACGCGATGCCGCAGATGCCCGTGGCCAAGCCGTCGAGGCCGTCGATGAGGTTAATGATGTTGGTGAATGCCACCAGATAGATCACGGTAATGGGGTAGGCGAGCCATCCGAGCATGATCTCGCCGGGAGCAAACGGGTTGACGATGACGCCGATCCGCAGGCCGCCCATGCAGGCGATAAGCGCGGCGAGGACCTGTCCGGCCAGCTTTTGCTTGGGCGTGAGCTGGAAGACGTCGTCGATAGCGCCGGTCGCAAAGATAACGGTAAAAGAAAGCGCAAGTATGGGGTAGCTGATGTGCAGACGGGGGTGGGGCACCAAAACGGGCGGCCAACCCAGGTACCAGGTGCCTAGGATTTGCACAGTGCAGGCGACGACCAGGCCCAAAAACACCGCCGTTCCGCCCAAACGCGGGATGGGCTTGGTGTTGATGCGGCGCTTAGAAGGATAGTCGACGGCGTCGAGCTTGATTGCCAGGCGCTTGACCAGGGGTACCGTGAGGAAGGTCGTGATAAAGGCCGCCGCTGCCACGCATAGGTACGGTATGTAGCTCGGGGATGAAGCCATGAATCTAAAAACCGCCAAGCGTCGAAGGAAAAGGTCAGAAGAACGCCATGCGCAAAGGGCATAGCCGAACCATAATACTCGACCAAGGGGGGTGCATGGAATTGCACGCAGCGATAATCACGCGCTTACCAGATATTGGGATGTTGTCGATGGCTTGTCGGGATGCCGGCGGGGATCCATATGGACTGTAATGGTGATTTTCGGCAAAAGAAAACCACCCCCCACGTTACGAAAATGAACCCACCTAAAACAGGTGGGTGCCCTCATCGACTGTTCCAGCGTCCTTAACAACGAAGGATACCTGTACTAGGTACGACTGTGCGGGCTCCCTAAATAAACGCGACGGTTCACCCAGTTGCTCCGCGGGGGGCGGAATACCTACATCATAAAGCGGCACTTTATTGATTCCAGTCTTGACATTACAAAAATCGTGTCGGACGATTACGGCGCCTTGGGCTCGAGCCGTCTGTGGGGTTGATCCCTTTACGTTTGAGCTGCTGAATCGTTGTTTTGGAGCATGGTTTTATGCCGACGTCGTTGACCGAACTTTTTTCGCCCGCCTGCCATTTGTGTCCGCGCCGTTGCGGTGCGGCGCGCGATGAGGGCGCGCACGGCGTCTGCGGTGCTAACGACACGCTCAAGGTGGCCCGCGCCGCGCTTCATATGTGGGAGGAGCCGCCTATCTCGGGCGAGGCCGGTTCGGGCACGATCTTCTTTAGCGGCTGCTCGCTCAAATGTATCTACTGCCAGAACCACGAGATCTCGACCGGCAATTTTGGCCTTGAGATTTCGCCTGAGCGCCTGGTCGAGATTATGCTGGAACTGCAGGACCAGGGTGCCAACAACATCAATTTGGTGACGGCGACGCACTATGCGCACCTGTTGCCTGCCGCGATTGCCGCGGCACGGGCGCGCGGACTGGTTATCCCAATCGTCTACAACACGAGTGGTTACGAGCGCGCGAGTGCCGTGGCGGCGCTGGGCGACCTGGTCGATGTGTGGCTCACCGACTTTAAATATGCCGATGCCGGGCTTGCGCAGTCGCTCTCCCATATAAAGGATTACCCGCGTGTGGCCGTGTCGGGTCTGGCCCAGATGGCGCGCGAGATCGAGCGCCGCGGGGGAGAGTTGGTGGACGAGGACGGGCTTATGAAGCGTGGCATGATCGTGCGTCACCTGGTGCTTCCGGGGCATGCAGACGATTCGTGTCGCGTGCTGGACCTGGTGTGGCAGACGGTGGGCGACGTGCCGATCTCGGTTATGAACCAGTACACGCCCAATGCGCTCATGCGCGAGCAGGGCGGCGACCTGGCACGCGCCGTGACGCGTGAAGAGTACGAGCAGGTGCTCGACCATGCCGACGACCTGGGTTTTACGACGATGTTCTGGCAAGAGGGCGGCGCGGTAGACGAGAGCTTCACCCCGGCCTTCGACACCACCGGCGTCCTCACCAGCGCAAAGTAGAGCGCACGCTGATGATTTTTCTGGGACGGGGATTAAAAAATCATCGAGAGGATCGCCTGTTCGAAAAGTTGTCAAAATAGCCGCGTCCCAAAAAGACTGGTTATTGGGCGTTGACAGTTGGCGAGCCGTAGGTAAAATATCGACTTGTCCTGGGGACGTAGCTCAGTTGGGAGAGCGCTGCCGTCGCATGGCAGAGGCCGAGGGTTCGACTCCCTTCGTCTCCACCCATGGATTTGATAAGCCGCTGACATTGTGTCGGCGGCTTTTTTTAAAAGAAAGGGCTATATCATGGCCGAGCTTGAGTCCCAACCATTGTCCGACGAGGAGCGCGCCGAGTTGGAAGAGCTCCGCGCTGAGAAGGCCCGCCGCGAGGCTCGGGAAGAGGCCCGTCGCGAGCGTGAGGAGCTGGCTGCCCTGCGTGCCGAGCGTGCGAAGGCCGAGGAGGCCGCCGCGAACGCCGCATCCGCATCGGCGCCCGCGCCCGCACCCAAGCCCGCTGCTGCGAAGCCTGCACCTGCCGCGCCCAAACCTCAGCCTAAAAAGGCCGCCCGTCCCAAGTCCGTCGAGCCCAAGCCGAGCCGTGACGAGATGACCTTTGCCCAGCGCATGGTTACCTCCAAGGAGCCTATGGGCGAGAACGAGATCCCTGGCATGGCGCCGGCTCAAAAAATCATCATTGTCCTTGCCCTCATCGCGTTTGTCATCTTTATGGGCTACACGATCCTGACCAGCATGGGCCTGCTCTAACCGACTCGCATCGGGCGTCATGTCCGCATGCTCTGCTCTCGTCCAACCCTCAAATTCTGCACCACACATCCGAAAGGTCGCCCCATGGCTTTGACCGACATCTCGCATCCCACCGACATTGCAATGCTCACCGATCTGTACGAGCTCACTATGGCCCAGGGCCTGTGGGAGAGCGGCAAGGCCAATGAGCAGGGTTGTTTTACCGCGTTTTACCGCGACCATCCCTTTGGCAGCGCCTATGCCGTCATGTGTGGCACCGCCGAGCTGCCCGAGCTCGTCGAGAACCTGCGCTTTACGCCCGAGGATATCGACTACCTCGCCTCGCTTGAGGCCCCTGCCGGCGGCGCGATGTTCAAGTCCGCATTCCTCGACTACCTGCGCGATTTTCGTGCGCATGTAAATATCGACGCCGTCCCCGAGGGCGAGCTCGTCTTTCCGCGCGAGCCCATGGTGCGCGTCACCGGTCCTGCGCTGGAGTGCCAGCTGCTTGAGACGGCGCTGCTCAACATCGTCGGGTTCCAGACGCTTGTCGCCACCAAGACGGCGCGCGTGGTGCTCGCCGCCGACGGTCGCCCCGTGGCGGAGTTTGGCCTGCGCCGCGCCCAGGGTCCCGATGGCGGCCTGGCCGTTGCGCGCGCGAGCTACGTTGCCGGCTGCTCCTCTACGTCCAATGTGCTCGCCGGCCGCCGCTATGGTATTCCCGTCTTTGGCACGCATGCGCACAGCTGGGTGATGAGCTTCGATTCCGAGCTCGAGGCCTTCCGCGCCTTTGCCAAGTCGAGCCCCAAGAACTGTACGCTGCTCATCGACACCTATGACGTGCGCGAGGGCTGCGAGCATGCCATTACGGTTGCCAAGGAGATGGAGGCGGTGGGCGAGCGTCTGTCGGCTATTCGCATCGACTCCGGCGACCTCGCCAAGCTCTCCAAGTATGTTCGCGGCCGTTTTGATGCCGAGGGCCTGCCCTATGTGGGGATCTCGGTTTCCAACGATCTTGACGAGTACACGATTCAGTCGCTGCTGGACCAGGGCGCGCCCATCGATAGCTTTGGCGTGGGTACCAAGCTCGCGACCTGCTATGACCAGCCGGCGCTGGGTGGCGTGTACAAGCTTTCCGCCCGCCGTGCGAGCGAGACAGATCCATGGACGCCGGTGGTCAAGCTCTCCGAGCAGCCCTATAAGCGCACGATCCCGGGTGTGCAACGCGTGCGCCGTTATTACGACGGCTTTGGCGGCCCAGTCTGCGACATGATCTACGACGAGGACCATCTGGCGGGGGAGGGCGCCGCGCGCGGCAATACCCTCGTGGCCGTGAATGATGCCGCTCTGGTGACCGACGTGTCCGAACTTGAGTATCGCGAGCTGCTGGTGCCGATCGTGCGCGATGGCAGTGCGGTGGCTCCGCGTGAGAGCATCCAGGACGCGCGCGAGCGTTGCGCCTGGGCACTTGACCATCTGGACGCAGCTTTCAAGCGCTTCCTGTACCCGCAGACCTATGTGGTGGGCATGGAGCAGGGCCTGGCTCAGGTGCGCGACGAGCTCGTGCGCAAGAACATGGCTGCGGCTTCGGCCTTCCCCTGGGCAAAATGATCCGAAGGGGACGGAGGAAAACGGATCATTTTCGTCCGTTCCGCACCAGGCGCCCCGACTGCCCCAGCTCGCCCGAACGCTCGACATTCGATTGGTTTGACGTATGACGACTTCTTATAAAACGATGGTGGTAAAGATCGGTTCGTCCACGGTGGTGGGCGCCGACGGCAAGGTCAACCGCGCCTTTATCGGCGGGCTTGCCGACCAGGCCGCAGCGCTGCGCGAGCTTGGCTGGCGCCTGGTCGTGGTGAGCTCGGGTGCCATTGCCTGCGGCTATCCCGTGCTGGGCTTCGACCGCAAGCCGGTCGGTGACCTGCCGAGCCTGCAGGCCTGCGCCTCGGCCGGTCAGTGCATCATCTCGTCGGCCTACGACGAGGAGTTCCATGCGCGCGACCTGCTCACCTCGCTCGTGCTGCTCACGCGTCACGACACGGCGCGCCGCACGTCCTACCTGCACGCGCGCGACGCCCTGCTGCGCCTGGTGGAGCTGGGCGTGGTGCCGGTCGTCAACGAGAACGACACCGTTACCGTCGATGAGATCAAGTTCGGCGACAACGACACGCTGGCGGCGCTTGTGAGCTGCCTGGTTTCTGCCGATCTGTGCGTGACGCTCTCGGACATCGATGGCCTCTACACCGCCAATCCGCATGAGGATCCGACGGCCGAGTTTATCCCGGTCGTGCATAAGATCGATGCCAAGATTATCGCCTCGGCGGGCGATTCTTCCACATCGGTGGGTACGGGCGGCATGATCACCAAGATTCGCGCGAGCCGCATTCTCATGACGGCGGGCATTCAAAGCGTGATTTGCTCGGGCGAGGAGCCCGATGCGCTCGTGCGTCTGGCCCGCGGCGAGAGCGTGGGTACGCTGTTCGATCCGCCGGCGGAGCGCCTGGACATTGCGCCGCGCAAGTTGTGGATCGCACTGGGTGACAAGGCGCATGGCTCGGTGACGGTCGATGATGGCGCCGCGAAGGCGCTGGTCAGCCGCGGATCGTCGCTGCTCGCGGTGGGTATTCGCGAGGTCGATGGCCAGTTTGCCGAGGGCGATGTGCTCGACGTGTGCGACCCGAGCGGCATGGTTGTCGCCCGTGGTATCGCCGAGGCCGATTCGGACGTGCTGGAGCTTGCAGCCGGCCGCCGCCAGGACCAGATTGCCAGCAACCGCCTGCTCGCAGACCTGGCCGAGAAGCCCGCGATCCATAGGGACAACTTGATAGTGTTCGCCTAACCAATTGACGCTGCAAACGCCCCTAAGCGGCAATCTGACGTTCAATCGTCGGGCATGACCAAAAGGTCAATGCCCTCCTCTTTCACGTCACCTTGCTCGCTTAGGGGCGTTTTCGCTTTCTGTCCTCTACCAGCGGCATTGTCGTTGCCGGCACTTGGGGACGTTCCTATTGTGCCGGCAGAAGGGGACACTCCTTTGCTAGAAGATCTGGCGCAGGTCTCCGCGGTTGAGGGCTTCGTCGAAGAGGTGCTTGAACACCACGCTGCCGTGCAAGCCGTCGTGCTCGAACTCGTTGGTCACCCAGGCATGCGAGTTGCCCACGCGACTGAGCGTATCGAGCTGCATGCCCGAGTCCACGTACATGTCATCGAAGTACACCGCGGCCTGCAGGGGCACCTCGTTGCACGCCAGGCGCTGCGGGTCGTAGATCTTGTCCCAGCTTGTGTCTTCCATAAGCAGATCCATCGCCGGCTTGAAGGGCTTAAGTTCGGGCATCTGCTCAAACATCCACGGGAACATGGCCTCGCCGGTAAACATGAGCGGTCGCGTGAGCGTGTCGAACTCGGCACGACGGGCCTTCTCTTCTGCCGCGGCCCAGCGAATGGGCATGGTGTCGCCGTCGGCGTAGATGAACTCCTGAAGCGTCCAGTACAGCGGATTCGTGCGCGTGTTGGTGCGCTCGAAGGCGCGCATCAAAAAGCTGTCAGATACCGAGGCGCCGCAGGCCAGCGTGCCGTCGCCGTCAACAAAAGCATGATCGATAATCCAATGCATGCGCTCAAAGCTCGGCTTCATGCCAAAGTCGCTGCCCATGAGCTGTAGGCGTTCGACCGTCATCGGCGAGCCGTCGGGTAGCACGGGCTTTTGCTCCTCGAGGGCATCTGCCAGGGCCGCCACGCGCTCGACGTCGGCGGGGTAGCGGTTGTAATACTGCTGCGTCTTGGCGGCCATGCGCGGGAAGGTGTGCGCGTAGACCTCGCTTGCGCTCGCCGGTACGTGGGGGATGCCGCCGCAGGTAAAGCTTGCCGCCACGCCCTCGGGGAAGAGCGACAGGTAGCTCAGCGTCAAAAAGCCGCCGTAGCTCTGCCCGAGCGTGACCCAGGGCCTGCCGCCAAAGCCCACCAGGCGCAGGTACTCAAAATCGCGCACGATGGAGCTGGCGAGGTGGCGCTTGAGGAAGTCCGCCTGCGAGCGGGCAGCATCGGAGCCGGCCGCCTCGGCGCGCTCGCCCAGTGCGGCAATCGTGCGCCCGTCTACACAGCTGCTGCGCCCGGTACCGCGCTGGTCGGGCAGCACGACGCGGAAATGCTTGACGGCCTCTTCGATCCAGCCATCGCTTGTGGGCGACAGCGGACGCGGGCTCTCGCCACCGGGGCCACCCTGCAAAAAGAGAAGGAGCGGCAGGTCGTCGTTGATGCGGTCGGGTGCGCAAACCACGCGGTAGAAGAGCTTGATGCTCTCGGGCGCGCCGGCGATGGGTGTCGGTATAGCGCCGCGGCGCATGGTGCTGCCGACGGCCAGGAGCATCGGCTCCAGGCCGCGCCAGTCGAGGGGGACGTCGATGCTGTGGTCCTCGACATACAGGCCGGGGACGTGGTACGAAGTGATGAGGGCCATGTGAGTCTTCCGTTCGTTGCGGTGTTTCGGGTTGACCAATTCTACCGCCGCGGGCGAGGCCATGCGCAAATCGGCTACCATGGTTGCAAACTTCTAGGAGAAAGGGCCGCCCATGTCGGTCGATATAGCCACGTATGTCCACGATCTTGCCGTTGCCGCTAAGGCAGCGTCGGCCTCGCTTGCCACGGCGAGCGACGAGCAGCGCCAGGAGGCCGTGCGCGCCATGGCCGCAGCGCTGCGCAACGGTATCGACTCCATCGTCGCCGCCAACGAGCTCGATATGTCCGCCGCGCGCGATGCGGGGACCTCGGCGGGGCTCCTCGACCGTCTGCTGCTGACGCCCGAGCGCGTTGAGGGTATGGTCGCCGGCCTGGAGAAGCTCGCCGAGCTGCCCGATTCTGTCGGCCGCGTGCTCGACCACCGCGTGCTCGCAAGCGGCGTGGACCTCACCCGCGTGAGCGTGCCGTTGGGCCTGGTCGCCATGGTGTACGAGGCGCGCCCCAACGTGACGGTCGACGCCGCGGGCATCTGCATCCGCACCGGCAACGCCTGCATTCTGCGCGGCGGCTCGCTGGCCTATCACTCGTGTGCCATGATTGCCGAACTGCTGGCCGATGCGCTCGAGGCCAAGGGCTTCCCGCGCGAGGCCGTGTCGATGATCGAGTCTACCGACCGCGAGGCCACCGGCGAGCTCATGAAGCTCCGCGGCGTCGTCGATGTGCTCATTCCGCGTGGCGGTGCGGGCCTGATCCAGCGCTGCGTGCGCGAGTCGCTCGTTCCGGTGATCGAGACGGGCACGGGTAACTGCCACATCTACGTGCATGAATCCGCCGACTTCGATAAAGCGCTCAATATTATCATCAACGCTAAGACGCAGCGCGTGGGCGTGTGCAATGCCGCCGAGTCGCTGCTGGTCGACCGTGCCGTGGCCGATGCGTTTTTGCCCGCGGTCGTGGCCGTGCTGCATGACCACGGCGTGCTCATTCACGGCGACGAGGCCACGTGCGCCGCATGCGCCGACGCCGGGCTTGCCGAGGGCGATGACTACGTTGCCGCGACTGAGGAGGACTGGGGTCGCGAGTATCTGGCGCTCGAGATGAGCGTGAAGGTCGTGGCGAACGAGGACGAGGCCATCGCGCACATCAACCGCTACGGCACGATGCACTCCGAGGCCATCGTTGCAGAGGACACGGATGCTTGCGAGCGCTTCCTGGACGAGGTCGATGCCTCGGCCGTGTATGCCAACGCCAGCACGCGCTTTACCGACGGCGGCGAGTTTGGCCTGGGCGCCGAGATTGGCATCTCGACCCAAAAGCTCCACGCCCGCGGCCCCTTTGCCGCCGAGGCCCTCACCACCTACAAATACAAGCTCCGAGGCACCGGCCAGGTCCGCCCCTAACGCCCGCGCAAACAAAAACCACCACAAAGGTGCCTGTCCCCTTTGTGATGGTTTTGGAATTAAGCCTGAAAGGTGTCGCGGTCGGGGGCGAAGGACTGCATGGCCGCGATGGTACGGTCGAAGAGCTCGGGGAGCTCCCAGCCCAGCATCTCGGCACCCTGCGTAATCACGTCGCGAGAGCACCCGGCGGCAAAGCGCTTGTCCTTGAACTTTTTCTTGAGCGACTTGGTCGTAAAGTCCATGACGCTCTTACTCGGACGCATGATGACGGCAGCACCGATCAAGCCGGTGAGCTCGTCGCAGGCAAACAGGATCTTTTCCATCTGCAGCTCGGGCTTGGGCAGCGAGGTGTTGAAGTCCGACGTGTGCGTCTGAATGGCGCGAATGAGATCGGGAGAGGCGCCCTCGCCTTCAAGGATCTCGGCCGCATAGATGGTGTGGTTCATGGGGTCGTCCTCATGCTCCTCCCAATCTAGGTCGTGCAGCAGACCGACGATGCCCCAAAACTCCTCGTTCTCGGGGTCGAACTCGCGCGCAAAGTAGCGCATGGTGCCCTCGACCGTTTCGCCGTGGGTGATGTGGAACGGGTCCTTATTGTGCTCGTTGAGCAGTTCGAACGCGCGATCGCGGGTGATTCCGGCGGAAAGTGGCTCTGCCATAAAAGACTCCTTGTGCTCGCAGGTATCGCTAAGAATGAATACTACTAGAACGACTAGAACGAAAAAACCACCACAAAGGTGCCTGTCCCCTTTGTGGTGGTTTTTGGCGCGGATGGGTTAGTTGAGGGCGGCTTGGGCTAGGCGGGCTTCGGCGGCCTCCTCGGTGACGCCCAATGCCACGGCGAACTCCTCGATGGAGCGGCGCTTGGCTTCCTTGAGTACACGCATATAGTAAGAGCTGGGCTTTTTATCGGCTTCCTCGGCCTGGCGAATGCGGTGCATCATGGTCTTTGCCACGCGGACCGTCTCGGGCGCGCCCAGCTTGAGCTGCTGCTTAAAGTGCGTCTCCTCAAGCGAGCTGTTGCGCTCGGTAAAGGTGTCGCACTCCAGCTCGTCGTAGTGGCTCAGCAGGTGCTCGGCATCTTGCTGCGAGATGGCAGCGTGCAAACGGTCGGCCTGCGCCACGGGGTACATAAGGATCGTCTGCGCATGTCCCTGCTTGGTCTCGAGCAACAGCATGGGCTGCGGCGTGTCGTCCCTAAAACCGACGACGGTGCAGACTCCCTGACCCGGATGAATGACGTGTTGACCGATTGAGAACATGCTACCTCCAACTTATACGAATTTACGTATGTCTAGAATAACACGCTGACGTGCGCAAATCCTCACTTTATGCAGGAAAAGCACACAACTCTGATAGGTAAGAGTATTCGATAAAAGACACAGCTCATCCACACCTTTATGCATTTTCAACGCGTGCATAATCTGCAGGCAGACCGGCATCTTTGAGTGAGTCCATACAAGCTGTAGTCAATTTTGTGCATATGCAATTTCGATTGGCTTTACCCTGCGACAGTGTCCGTCGCTTGTGATAGAGTGCTACAAACTCTGGCTTTTGCCCTACGAGTGACCAAGAGCTCGGGGGCTTTAACACAAGGAGGATCTATGCCCGAGAAGATTGAAGAGCTGGTACGCGCTGCGCTTGCTGCGGCCCAGGAGGCCGGCGACCTTTCCGCATTTGAACTTGACGATTGCGCTATCGAGCGACCGGCTGACACTTCTCATGGCGAGTGGACCTCTACCATGGCCCTGAAGTCCGCCAAGCTGGCCCACTGCGCCCCGCGCAAGATCGCCGAGGCCATCGTTGCCCATATGCCCGAGGATCCCGCGATCGAGAAGGTTGAGATCGCCGGCCCCGGTTTCATCAACTTCTACCTCTCCGTTGCCGTCAAGAATGCCATCTTTGGCGAGGCTCGCGAGAAGGGCATGGACTTCGCTAAGTCCAACGTCGGTGGTGGCCTGAAGACCCAGGTCGAGTTCGTTTCCGCCAACCCCGTCGGCCCCATGCACATCGGCCACGGCCGCTGGGCCGCGCTGGGCGATTCCCTTTGCCGCGTCATGGACCACGCCGGTTACGACATCCAGCGTGAGTTCTACATCAATGACCACGGCTCTCAGATGAACACCTTCGGCAACTCCATCAGCACGCGCTATATGCAGCTTGCCGACATCATCGCCAAGCAGGGCGTTGATATCGACGAGGCTCACAAGCTGCTGATCGCCGACCGTGACGCCTTTGTTGCCGACGAGAACGACGAGCATCCCGAGACCCATCCGTATCAGGACAACTTTGCCGAGACTCTGGGCAAGGACTCCTACGGCGGCGACTACATCATCGACGAGGCCGCCGAGTTCTGGCGCACCGACGGCGACAAGTGGGTCGACGCCGATCCGCAGGAGCGTATGGAGAGCTTCCGTGAGCGCGGCTATGTGAAGATGGTCGACAACATGCGCGACCTCTGCCATGCCGTCAACTGCGACTTCGATCGTTGGTACTCCGAGCGCTCGCTGTATGTGAAGGACACCGAGGGCGAGACCGCCGGCACCTCCGCCGTCGACCGCGCTTTTGAGAAGCTCGACAAGATGGGCTACCTCTACACCAAGGACGGCGCCCTGTGGTTCCGCTCCACCGATCTGGGCGACGACAAGGACCGCGTCCTGATCAAGTCCGACGGCGAGTACACCTACTTCGCCTCCGACGTCGCCTATCACTGGGATAAGTTCCAGCGCGTCGATCACGTCATCGACATCTGGGGCGCCGACCACCACGGTTACATCGAGCGCGTCCGCTGCGTCTGCGACGCTCTGGGTTACCCCGGCAAGTTCGAGGTTCTACTGGGCCAGCTCGTCAACCTGCTGCGTAACGGCAAGCCCGTCCGTATGTCCAAGCGCAAGGGCACCATGGTGACCCTGCAGGAGCTCGTCGACGAGGTCGGCTCCGATGCCGCTCGCTACACGCTCATCTCCAAGAGCTCCAACCAGATGGTCGACTTCGACATTGAGGCCGTTAAGAAGCGCGACAACTCCAACCCGGTCTATTACGTGCAGTACGCTCACGCTCGCGTCTGCTCCATCCTGCGCCGTGCCGCTGACGTAACGCCTGAGCAGGCCGACGAGATGGGCATGAAGGCCGTTGCCGCCAAGGCCATCGGTGAGAACGTCGATTACTCGCTGCTGACCGACCCGACCGAGCTCGCCCTTTCGCGCAAGCTTAACGAGCTTACCGAGCTGATCGCCAGCTGCGCTCGCGACCGCGCTCCGTTCCGTCTGACGCACTTTGCCGAGGAGCTCGCCGGTGACTTCCACAGCTTCTACGCTGCCTGCCAGGTTCTGCCGAGCGAGGGTCGTCCCGTCGACCCCGAGCTTTCGCGTGCCCGTCTGGCCGCTTGCGATGCCGTCCGCGTGACGCTCGCCCTGGTGCTCACCCTCGTTGGTGTTTCCGCGCCCGAGCAGATGTAACCTGCGGGTCATTTGACCGTGTAGGTTTGGTTTAACTGAGCCCTATAAGCCCGATCTCCCACGGAGGTCGGGCTTTTTGCACAAACGCCGTCGTATTGACGAATTTGGGACTGCTGGAAATACGAAACTATGCCGGTTTACTACGATGAATTGAGAAATTCCAACCACGCCGGCTTTTCGCAAAAAAGTGCAAGGCATCTACCTGCGGTTTTAGTTCAACAAATTTCGGAGTGGTCGCGGTTGAGCGATTCGTCGTAGTAAACCGTCATAGTTTTGGCGGAGGCATTCAGGTTTGTGGGCGGTAAACCAAAGATTGTCCCTTTTGACTAGTCGTTTAAGAACGTCCTCAATGACTAAGTTGCAGGTGGTTGCGGTTGTGTTACACTAACGCTGCGTATATGACGCAAATATCTCGATACAGATCAATGATGTCCGTCGGTATTTGACGGAGCTAGACTGTTTAGCCGCCCTGAAGGTTTATGCAGGGAGCATGTGATCACAGGGCTTGAAAAGAAAGTTGAGCAAACACTGTGTCTGATCAACAGCAAGAAAACGAAATATCGACGACGCAAGCCGCTCCCGCTGCACCGGTTGCGTCGGACCAGGTCGCGGCGCCCGCGCAAGCCTCGGCTCCTGAGACGCCTAAGGCTGCTTCGACGCCTACGCCTGTAGCGGCTGAGAAGGCCGTGTCTGCAACTGGTGAGGAGGCTGCTCCGGCAAAGCCCAAGCGTACGCGCCGCGCGGCCAAGCCTGCCGATGACGGCGAGGAGGTCACCAAGCCCAAGCGCCGTACCACGCGCACGACGCGCGCCAAGCGTACCGTTGCAGCTGACTCCTCGGCGCCGATTTCCGATGAGGTCGCGCAGGCACGTGCGTTGGCGCAGATTAGCGAGGCTCAGGTGGTGCGCGCCCGCCGTCGTGCTGCCGAGCGTGAGGCCGCGGCTCTGACCGAGCTTGCAGCTCCGTTTGTGCCCGAGACGCCTGCCGCCACCGAGACCCCTGTCGCCGACCAGCCAACCGAGAAGCCGGTACCGCGCACACGCCGTCGCACGGCTGCTAAGGCCGAGCAGGTTGCCGATCAGGTAACCCCCGAGCTCGCTGAGGCTTCGGTCCGTTCCGCGGCAGGGGAGGGCACATCGCCTGTTGAGCCCGCTGCGCCTGTCGAGGCCAGCGAAGTTCCCGTTGTCGATCCGGCTTTGCGCCCGCACCGTCGCGGTCGCAAGCCCAAGGCTTTCGTCGAGGCCGAGAAGGCCGCAGCCGCAGCCGCCGCCGCTCGGGATGCTGCGGCGACCGCCGAGCCTGCAACCGCTGCCGACGCGCCCGTCCAGGATGCTACGACTTCCGAGGCCGTTTCTGCCGATGTCGAGCCCGCCGACGTCCGTCCTGGTCGCAGCCATCGTACTGCTGCTAAGCGCACGTCCAAGGCCAAGGCTGCCAAGAAGGGTGCGTCCGAGGTTTCCGCCGAGACGACCGCCGATGCATCGACTGATGCCGCCGAGCCCCAAGACGTCGAACAGTCTGCGTCCGAGAAGCCCAAGCGCGGTCGCAAGAAGTCCGCTAAGGCCAAGGCCGTCGAGCAGCATGCCGAGGCCGAGCCGCAGGGCGATTCCAATGCCGAGGCCAGCGATGATGCTTCGGCTAACGAAGACGCCTCCGCAACCGATGGCACCGCCCCCGTCGAGACCGAAGAGAGCGCTCGCCCCAACCGCCGTCAGCACAAGCGCAACGACGAGCGTAATGACCGCAACGAGCGCAAGGACGAGCGTAACAACGATCGCCGCAACCGTCAGCGCGACCGCAAGCAGCGCAACAAGGAGCGCAATGCCGCTCCCACCGAGCCCACGCTTTCGCGCGAGGAGCTCGCGGCCATGAAGGTCGCCGAGCTGCGCGAGAAGGCCAAGGAGTTCGAGATTGAGACGACCGGCAAGAAGAAAGCCGAGCTCGTCGAGGAGATCTACGTCACCGCCGCGAAGGCCGAGGGCTTCCGCGACATCAAGGGCATCCTGCAGATTCGTCCGGACAGCTCCGGTATCATCCATGCCCATGGCTACATGAAGTCCAACGACGACGCCTTCGTGCCCGCCTACCTCATCCGCTCCGCGCGTCTGCGCACGGGCGACGTCATCGAGGGCTCGCTTCGTCCTTCGCGCGGCGGCGACAAGCGCGCCGGCCTCGCCAAAATCACGACCGTCAACGGTCTAGACCCCGAGCAGATTCGCAACCGCCCCAAGTTCGGTGACCTCACCCCGGTCTATCCCAACGAGCCGCTGCGCATGGAGCATGGCAAGGATTCCATTACCGGTCGCGCCATCGACATCGTGTCGCCGATCGGCAAGGGTCAGCGTGGCTTGATCGTGTCCCCGCCCAAGGCCGGCAAGACCACAATCCTCAAGAAGATCTGCCAGTCTATCTCGATTAACAACCCCGAGGTGCACCTCATCTGCCTGCTCGTCGACGAGCGCCCCGAAGAGGTTACCGATATGCAGCGTTCCATCAAGGGCGAGGTTGTGGCGTCGACCTTCGATATGCCCGCCGACAACCACACTCGTGTGGCAGAGCTCGTCATCGAGCGCGCCAAGCGCATCGTGGAGCTGGGCGGCGATGTCGTGGTGGTGCTCGACTCCATCACGCGTCTTGCCCGCGCCTACAACTTGGCGGCGCCCGCCTCAGGCCGCATCCTTTCGGGCGGCGTCGATTCGGCGGCACTGTATCCGCCCAAGCGCTTCCTGGGCGCAGCCCGAAATATCGAGAACGGTGGCTCGCTCACCATCCTGGCCTCTGCCCTCATCGACACCGGCTCCAAGATGGACGAGGTCATCTTCGAGGAGTTCAAGGGCACCGGCAACATGGAGCTCAAGCTCGACCGCGACCTGGCCGACCGCCGCATCTTCCCGGCTATCGACCCCGTTGCCTCCGGTACGCGTAACGAGGACCTGTTGGTTGACGAGCAGATGCGTCCGTTTGTCTTTGGCCTGCGTCGCATTCTTGCCGGCATGAACAACACCGAGCGCGCAGCTGCGTCGTTTATCAAGGGTCTTAAGGGCACCAACACCAACCAGGAGTTCCTGGTGCGTTCGGCCAAAAAGCACAGCGACTACGAGCAGACGTTCTAGGTTGTCATCCACACGCAGCGATAGTCATCAATGCAATAAAGGGTCGGGGCTTTGAGCCTCGGCCCTTTTCTATATCGCCGCTCCGCGCTTATTTTTGACCATAAGACTGGCAAGCAGCAGGTTTCCCGTTTCAATCCGACATCGTCGCTTGCAATCGACAGGGCGGTTTCGCATAATAGCTTTTAAGCTTCGCGACGGATAACGCAGATGAAACGAACCATATACCGTTGCTTTGGGGCATAGCCCCGCTTCATCTTCTCTCGCGCAGCCAACTGAATGATGCGATTTGGGTGCTGGAAGATGGGGAGAGCTCATGGCTTCTTCTGATGCAACACAACGAGCAGTCCTTGCCGGACTTTCGTGCGGGATCGGCCTTGCCGCTCCCGTGGTTATGTATGCCGCGACGCTGCCGTTTTCGTCTGTGAACGAGACGGTCGTGGCGGGTGCGGTTCCCTTCGCCGTGGGCGCGGTGGCGGGCGTGGGCATCTATGCCGCCTCGCTGGGTATCTCCGAGTATCGTGCGCAGCGTGAAGAGCGTCTGTTCCAGCCCGATGCCATGGGCGGTGCCGCCAATCTCGATCAGCATCAAAGCGAGTTCAAGACCGCCTCGATTTCAGCTCAGCAGCAGGATGCGACTCCTTACGCTGCGGCTTCTGATTCTCAGGCTCAGGCGGAGCAGTCTACCTCGGCATTCCTTTCCGGCCTGACTGGTGCGTTCCAGCGCCGTCATGCCGATGATGGTGTCCCTACCATCGCTCGAGCCGCAGATGCTATGGACGAGGACGAGGCCTGGTCCATGATCGACAGTATGCTCGACGACGATTCGCCGGTGAGCTGCGACCCTGCACACTCGCGCGACGTCTATCAAGTCGCTATCGACGAGCTCACCAACGGCGGGCAGACCGGCTCCTTCAATCGCGACGACATCGCCGCCGCGGCACGCGCCGTGTCTGGCTCCCAGGCCGCCCCTGCGGGCAGCACGGCGGCTTTCGTGGCACTCGTCGCCAACGCGGCAGCCAATAACGCCTACAGCGCTACTTCGGCGGACGTGGACGCTTCTGCCGACAATTCGTACGTTGATGAAGCCATGGCCGCGGACGAGGAGGCCGTTGCCGCCCGCCGTGCCGCCGAAAGCTCGCTTTGGGGCGCTCCTGCCCAGCAGCAGGCGGCCGAGGCAGCGCCGTACAATGCAAACCTCGCCAGCATGCCTATCATCTCCGGTGCCGCAGACATCGATCTCGATGACCTCGATGAGCCTGCAGCCATCACCGCATCGATTGATGCCCAAGATCGCATCGACACCGGCGACCTTCCGGACGCCTCGCTCGAGGTTGATGTCCCCATGGCCGATTACTCGGGCCACGAGGACATGTGGGCCGCCGCCACCGCGATTCTGGATGAGATTGACGAGCCCGCTCCTGTTGCGGCCCCCGCTCCCGTCGCTGCCCCTCAGCCTGCTGCCCCCGTCTATGTCGGCCGTCACAGCGCTGTGTTCCCCGAGGATACCGCCCGTATCTCGCGCGAGAGCATCGAGCGAGCCGAGGCTATTGCCGCCGGCATTATGGAAAATCGTCGTCACGAGCGCGTCAATCAGATCCTCGAGGAAGAGATCGAGCGCCTGCAGTCCTCTACCGCCAAGCGTACGGGCCGTGCCTATCTGAGCGTTATCGAGGGCGGTACCGCCAGCTTCGCGCCGCTCCGCGCGGAGGCATAACTTCTGCATGGTTAAGATCAATCGAAACTGGGCGGTCGTGACCTGCCTGATGGCGCTCTTGATCTGGGGCAATTCGCTGGTTTCCGGCTCGGGGTCGGGCTCGCTGAGCCTAACGGTCATGGAAGCTATCCGCGGTTTCCTGCACGGCGTGGGACTTCCATATGAATGGGTGACCAACTTTGTTGTTCGCAAGTGCGCGCATTTTACCGAGTATATGGTGCTCGGCATCCTGGCAACGCATGCGTTTGATTTTGAGGGCCGGCGCACTTTTGACGTGCTGCTGCCCACGGCGGTGTTCCTGCTGCTAATTCCCTCGATCGACGAGACGATTCAACTCTTTGTGCCGGGTCGCGCCGGCATGATCACCGATGTGATGATCGACTGCTGTGGAGCGGCAACGGGCGTTGTGCTCCGATATCTCTTACGGTCGCTGATGTGCGCCAAAAAGGCCGCCTAGGACGTATTGTTTGGTCCTAGGCGGCCTTTTTTATTTGAGGGCTTATATGAGGCGTGGTGGCGTCGTTTCGTAGGTCGGATTTGCCGGGCGCGCCACGCCCTGTGGGTGCATCTGCTACTGAAGCGCCTGTGCGCCCAGGGCCAGGCAGCCCATAATGCCCTGCTTGCCCTCGAGGCTGTTGTTGACGATGTAGGTATCGATGTCGTTGACCTCGGGCGCGACGATATAGCCGTTGAGCATTTCGGCGCACTTCTTGCGCGCGAGCGGCACGATGGGGGTGTGGTCGGCCACGCCGCCGCCGATGATGATCTTTTGCGGCGCGTAGCACAGCGTGTAGGTCATGAGCGCCTGTGCCAGATAGCCGGCGAGCAGGTCCATGGCCTCCGAGTCATCGGCCATGTCTCCGGCGCTCTTGCCATCCCAGCGCTTTCTAACGCCGGGGCCGGCGATGAGGCCCTCGAGGCAGTTGTCGTGGAAGGGGCAGGCGCTGTGCTCGCCAATGGTGTCGCGCGGGTCGCGCGTGACCAGGATGTGACCGGCCTCGGGATGCATCATGCCGTGCACGAGCTTACCGCCCGAGAGCACGCCAGCGCCCACGCCGGTACCGATGGTCAGATACACCACGTCCGTGAGGCCCTGGGCGCAACCAAAGGTGACCTCGCCCAGGCAGGCGACGTTGACGTCGGTGTCGTAGCCGCAGGGAATATTGAGCTCGTTTTGGATGGTGCCCAGCAGGTCAAAGTAGCGCCATGCCGTTTTGGGCGTCTCCAGGATCTTGCCGTATTGGGGCGAGGCGGGGTTGACTGCGGTGGGGCCAAAGGCGCCGATGCCCAGCGCGGCGATGCCCTTGTTCGCAAACCATGCGTTGACGGCCTCGACGGTCTCCTGCGGGGTCGTGGTCGCGATCTGCTCGCACTCCAGGACCATACCGTCTGCATAGCCCGTGGCGCAGACCATCTTGGTGCCGCCGGCCTCGAGCGCTCCGATAAGCTGCTCTGCCATAGTATTCCTCTCTGGGACGAGTTGCTCCGTGACTAAAGTATAGCGCTCAAAAAAATAAATGAGGTCGCTATAAAAAGAAACCTCGTGGCCCAACGGGTTCACGAGGTTTCTATAGTGCCTTTAGTTACTGACCGTCCTTACCCGCGCGGTTCGATTTTATCACGCAGAGACTTGAGGTTCTCCAGTGCCGCGTTAAGCGTCTCGTCTCGTTTGGCAAAGTGGAAACGAATCAGATGGTTGACGGGCTCGCGGAAGAAGCTCGAGCCGGGCACGGCGCCCACGCCCACCTTGGAGGCCAAATCCTCGCAGAAGTCGAGGTCGCTGTTATAGCCAAACTCCGAGATATCCATCATCACGTAGTAGGCGCCCTGCGGCACGTTGTGCGTGAGTCCGATGCTGTCGAGTCCCTGACAGAATAGGTCGCGCTTGGCGGTGTAGAGGTCGAGGACCTCCTGGTAATAGCTGTCGTCGAAGTTGAGGGCGGTGACGACGGCCTCTTGCAGGGGAGCGGCGGCGCCCACGGTGAGGAAGTCGTGAACCTTTTTGATGCGCTCGGTGATTTCGGCAGGAGCGATGGTGTAGCCCAGGCGCCAGCCGGTGATGGAGTAGGTCTTGGATAGCGAGCTGCAGCTGATGGTGCGCTCAAACATGCCGGGCAGCGTGGCCATGTACACGTGCTCGTGGGGCGCGTAGACGATGTGCTCGTAGACCTCGTCGGTGATGCAGTAGGCGTCATACTTTTTGCACAGGTCGGCGATAAGGGTGAGCTCCTCGCGGGTAAAGACCTTGCCGCAGGGGTTGGACGGGTTGCATAGAACGATCGCCTTGGGATCGTTGTCGCGGAAGGCCGCCTCCAGGACCTCACGGTCAAAGTCAAAGGTGGGCGGGTTGAGCGGCACGTAGATAGGCTCCGCACCCGAAAGGATCGTGTCGGCGCCGTAGTTCTCGTAGAATGGCGAGAAGATGACGACCTTGTCGCCGGGGTTCGTGACCGTCATCATGGCGGCCATCATGGCCTCGGTGGAGCCGCAGGTGACCACGATGTTCTCGTTGGGGTTGATCGGCATGCCCATAAAGTGCTCCTGCTTGGCGGCAAGCGCCTCGCGCATGGCCTGGGAGCCCCAGGTGATGGAGTACTGGTGGTAAAGCGGCTTGGGGTCGGTGGCAATGGTGCTGAGGCTATCGAGCAGCTGCGCCGGGGGATCGAAATCGGGGAAGCCCTGCGACAGGTTGACGGCACCATACTTGTTGGAGATGCGCGTCATGCGGCGGATGACCGAATCGGTAAACGCCGCCGTGCGGTTGGAGAGTTCTTTCATGCCTATCCTTTCGAGCATTGGGTGGAGCAAGTTTACTCCTATGGAACCGGTGGGATTTGCTCGAAACGGGCTCGAAAAACTCTTTTCAAAATTCTTGAAAATTGGGGCTTGCATCGCGTGGCGTTCCTTGCAATAATAGTCGAGCGCGAAGCGCACAGGACACGGTGGGTGTAGCTCAGTTGGCTAGAGCGACGGGTTGTGGTCCCGTAGGTCGAGGGTTCGAGTCCCTTTACCCACCCCAGTTCTTGCTTCGTGTCGATATCGGGTCGTTAGCTCAGTTGGTA
>DXLU01000030.1:20803-57358 GCA_019414565.1 Collinsella sp.
GAGCAGGGGACTCTTAATCCCAAGGTCCAGGGTTCGACCCCCTGACGGCCCACCACACGATATCTCCTCTAAAGTCCGCCACCACGGACTTTAGCTTTGGGTCGTTAGCTCAGTTGGTAGAGCAGGGGACTCTTAATCCCAAGGTCCAGGGTTCGACCCCCTGACGGCCCACCAAAGATTGTTAAGACGGTCAACTTCGGTTGGCCGTCTTTTTTGTTGACCTTTCATGGGGTCGAACCCGAAAGGGCACGGCCGCTTTCACAGATCGAGTCTACCCTGGGGATCGGTAAAACCGTCAGTACCTTCCTTGAGTTTCTTCTCGTCTGCCTTCACGCGACGCTCGAGCTTTTTTGTATCCTCGGCAGGCGGCAGGTTCTCGGGGACAATTCCGCGGTCGATGAGGCTGCCACGCACGCTTGCGTTGTTCTCGACGTGCTCTTGCTTGATCTGGTCCAGACCGTACAGGTCGTGTTCCTCGGCGTTGAAGGCCGTCATCGAGTTCGTAAGGTCCTTTGCTTTGATGAGGACATCGGCTAACCTGTCCGCCAATGCCGCGCTCTTGGGTATGCCGAGCTGTTGCTTCATTTCCGCCGTGCTTCTGCCGCCGAATAACGCTTCATCGCCCTTCGACTTGATGATCGCGAATCCTTTGGAGTCCACGCCGCGTTTGAATGCAATACCCGAGAGCTGTTTCTCTGAATCGGATAGCGAGTGGCGCGCCTGTAAGCGCTGAATCTCTGCGAAGCGCTGCTCTATGAGCTCTTGGCGGCGCGTCTGCACGGCAAAGTATGCTTGGGCGAGTGCAATCTCTGGCTTGTTTGAATCTCCGTTCTGGGCGATTAAATAGCATGCATAGCGCGTAAGTTTGTAGTCTTTAACCGCGCGAGCGGCGACACCGGCAATTACCATTTTCGTGGTGTCACGAAAATGGGAATCAACTGGAGTTTTGTTTGTTTCGCACGAGACTTTTGCCCTCTTAACAACTTCGGCGAAGTTTTCCCATCGCGTGTACCCCATGGGTTCCATTAAATCTCGTGCGAACCAATACTCAACGCCGTCTTCTACATTGGCGTAGCTATCAAGTTCGACACGCCACTTCTCGATATCTCTACTGTCCATATCTCCTCCTCGCTGGCCTATTGTCTATGCGGGCTTTGCCCGCTCCGTATTCAGAATAAGGATACGCTGCCGTACGGACACGAATGGGCCCCGTGCCACTTCGAGCTCACGGGGCCCATAGATATCGATTAGTTGTGTTCTGCTTTAGATGGGTGTTCGAATTAGTCTGCTCGATAGTGCGATCCGAGACTTTCGGTTCGCTTACGCATGGCTTTGATCATTTCCTGTGCTAGTTGAATCTGCGATTGCAGGCGGGCGAGGGCTGCGACTTCGCTGCCCTGGGCTTTCTGTGTGCTCAAGGTCGTTGCCTCCGTCTTCAAGCCCTCAAGCTCGTGTAGTGCCTCGGATAGGCCTGTTTCGGTCCTGTTGATCATGCAATAGGTGCTCATCGTGTGCCTTAGGCTGTGTGTCAGGCGTTCGGCATCTGTTGCGGCTATGCCGTACTGGGGGAGGGCGATATCCGCCTTCAGGGCTGTCTCGGGCTCTTTCTGTGCTGCTTGGGCTGCCGATGCGCCCGCGATGCGCCCGAACACGATGCCGTTGGCGCTTGACAAGCCACCAATGCGGTCGGCGCCGTGCATGCCGCCTGTCGCCTCACCGCAAGCGTAGAGGCCCTCAACGCCCGTTTGCGCGGTCTTATCGATCTTGATGCCGCCGTTAGCGGCGTGGGCATACATCGCAACGCGCATCTCGTCAGTCGGGGCGATGCCGTGCTCGTCTTGCAGCCAGGTGGCAAAGGTCTGCACAAACTCTGGGACATCCTCGCGGGGAAAGTCGTAGTGGAGTGCCAGGCCTTCGACACCTGCCTGATCGATGACGAGATCGATAGCGCGGGAGGCCAAGCGTGACGTGAAGGGACCATATCCAGAGCGCTGCTCGAGCAGGTCGTCCAGCTTGTCGTCGGCAATATCTACCGGCTGGTCTACATGTACGTAGCGCCAGGTTTTCTCGTTGAAGACCAGGTTGCGCTTGGGCTCGATGAAGCCGGGCATCATCTGCATGAACTCTATATTAGTAAGTGTTGCGCCGTGCGCCAGCGCGATGGCCTGCGAGGAGCTGAGCACATCAGCCGACGTAAGGCTGCGCTCGAACAGGCCGCCTGTGCCACCGGTTGCGATGATCGTGGCCTTGGCAGCAAAGGGCACGATTCGATTTTCGGTGAGGTCGTAGAGCATGGTTCCGGTTATTCTGCCGTTCGTGTCCTCAACAAGGTCGATAAGCTCATGGCGGGGGAGCAGGCGAATGCCGAGCGACTCGATCCGGGTCGTCAGAGCGTCCTCAAGGGGCTTGCGGGTGAGGCCGCGCCACATGCGCGTCTTGTGGTCAAAGCAGGGGATAAACTGCTTTTGCTGAGCGCTTTCGACGCTTTGCGGACGCTGAAGCTCAACGCCCAAGTCTTGCTCGAGCCATTCAATTGCCTGGGGAATGCCGTGGACGAACGTCTGGACGAGTTCAGGGTCGGCAACGCCGCCGCCGACGGCCTGGATGGTGTCGATAAGGTTCTGTTCGTCGCCTTCGTCGACGGGACCAATAAGGCCGAGGCCCCAGGTGCCCGGGAAGAAGCTCGATCCACTCATAGTCTTTCCGGCGCTTGCCACAGTGACGGTTGCACCCGTGCGTGCCGCTTCGATGGCGGCGCAAAGGCCCGCAATGCCAGATCCAATTACCAGTACGTCAGTCGATTCCATCGGATTCCTTTCTCGTCCGGCGCATTGTCGCACGGGTGATCGGCAATGGGGCCGCAAAGACTCGGCAAATCGGTAAAGGGCAAATATGGCAGGTGGGCGTCATGGACGCTCTGGCGCTCCGTCTCATCACATCTCGTATTTCGCCCCAACTGATATATCGGCATTAGCTACCCTGCGACAGCGCAAACAAAAAGAGCCGCCACCTTAAAAGGTAGCGGCTCTAAAGCTCAACTATATGAGCATCGCGCGGGCGCGATTAGGCCTTGAGGGCCTCCTCGACGGCGACAGCGCAGGCGACGGTGGCACCGACCATGGGGTTATTGCCCATGCCGATGAGACCCATCATGTCGACGTGCGCAGGCACGGAGGAAGAACCGGCGAACTGGGCGTCGGAGTGCATGCGGCCCATGGTGTCGGTCATGCCGTAAGAGGCAGGGCCGGCGCCCATGTTGTCCGGGTGCAGGGTACGGCCAGTGCCGCCACCAGAAGCGACGGAGAAGTACTTCTTGCCAGCCTCGAGGCGCTCCTTCTTGTAGGTGCCAGCGACGGGGTGCTGGAAGCGCGTGGGGTTGGTGGAGTTGCCGGTGATCGAGATGTCGACGTTCTCGTGCCACATGATGGCAACGCCCTCGCGGACGTCGTCGGAGCCGTAGCAGTTAACGGCAGCGCGGGGACCATCGGAGTAGGGGATGGTCTCGACGACCTTGAGCTCGCCCGTGTAGTAGTCGAACTGAGTCTTCACATAGGTGAAGCCGTTGATGCGGGCGATGATCTGGGCGGCGTCCTTGCCCAGACCGTTCAGGATAACGCGCAGCGGCTTCTTGCGAGCCTTGTTGGCGTTCAGAGCCAGGCCGATAGCACCCTCAGCGGCAGCGAAGGACTCGTGGCCGGCCAGGAAGGCGAAGCACTCGGTGTCGTCGGAGAGCAGCATAGCGCCCAGGTTGCCGTGGCCCAGACCGACCTTGCGGTCCTCGGCGACGGAGCCGGGAACGGTGAAGGCCTGGATGCCCTCGCCGATGATGGCGGCAGCCTCAGAAGCAGTCTTGGCGCCACGCTTGACAGCGAGAGCGCAGCCGAGGGTGTAGGCCCACTCGGCGTTCTGGAAGGCGATGGACTGGGTGTTGTTGACGATCTCACGCGGGTTGAAGCCCTTGTCGGTGCAGATCTGCAGAGCTTCCTCGAGGGAGGCGATGCCGTTGTCGGCGAGGCACTTGTTGATCTTGTCAGCGCGGCGCTCGTAACCTTCGAACGTAACAGTCATAGTTATTTCCCTCCCTTTCTACTCGTGAACCGGGAACACGCTGGCGACGGAGTGAGTCTCCTCGTCGGTGCGCGGGTCGATGTACTTGGCAGCGTTCTCCCACTGACCATAGTGGCCCATAGCGCCAGCGATGGCCTCCTCGGGGGTCTTGCCGGCCTTGACGGCGTCGGTGAACTTGCCGAGGTTCAGGAACTCGAATGCGATGATCTCGTTCTTGTCGTTGAGAGCCATGCGGGTGACGTAGCCCTGAGCGAGCTCGAGGTAACGAGCGCCCTTGGCCTTGGTGCCGAACATGGTGCCGACCTGAGAGCGAAGGCCCTTGCCGAGGTCGTCGAGGGAGGCGCCCACGGGCAAGCCGCCCTCGGAGAACGCGGTCTGGCTGCGGCCGTAAACGATCTGCAGGAAGATCTCGCGCATAGCAACGTTGATGGCGTCGCAGACGAGGTCGGTGTTGAGGGCCTCGAGGATGGTCTTACCGGGAAGGATCTCGGAAGCCATGGCGGCAGAGTGGGTCATGCCCGAGCAGCCGATGGTCTCAACGAGGGCCTCCTCGATGATGCCGTCCTTGACGTTCAGCGTGAGCTTGCAGGCGCCCTGCTGAGGTGCGCACCAACCCACACCGTGCGTAAGACCGGAGATGTCGGAAATCTCCTTAGCCTGGACCCACTTGCCCTCCTCGGGGATGGGTGCGGGGCCGTGGTATGCACCCTTGGCAACGGGGCACATGTTCTCCACTTCCTGTGAGTACTGCATGCCTCTCCTCTCTATCGTGTTGGCGTCCCGTCTGGGGGTCGTGGCTGGCGATTGCCGGGCGACCCTTCGAAAGGGACATGACATGCAGCCCCTATAATACCGCGAAATGCACGGAATATTCGGCGAACGGCTCAGTTTTCGTAGCGAGAAGTCCGGAAGTTTTAATTGAAACGGTTTAACTATATGTTCTGTGGTCGCGAACTTCCGTAGAGGGGGTTCGTCTTGGGCAAGATTTTGGTCAGCTCTTGTATGCGTTGCGGGGTCTGACCTGTTGCAACGGTGCCGTTCGCCGCCCGTTTACTGCCTTTGGCCGCGCGAGTGTATTGTTTTGCGTGGATGTTTTGATGGCACGCTTCAATCGTGCTGTATTGGATGGCAAGCAGACCCCGGCGAAGGGAGCGCCATGCAGCGCGTTTGGAGAACGGTTACCGGCTTTTACCATGTCTGTGCCCGCGGTACGGGCAAGCAGCTTATCTTTGAGGGCGACGAAGACCGGTGGGAGTTTTTGGAACTGATGCGCGACTGCTGCCGCGAGGCGGGCGTGACGGTTATCGCCTGGTGCCTTATGGGCAATCACGTGCATCTTGTGCTTGCAGATTACGAGGACGCGATGAGCGTGGCGATGCACCGGCTGCTTTTGACGTACGCGCGGCGGTTCAATAAACGTACGGGGCGCACGGGCCATCTGTTCCAGAACCGTTTTGACCGGCGCTCGCTCGATACCGACCGTTATCTAATGGCCGCCATTCGCTATGTTCACGCTAATCCGCAGGAGGCGGGCATCGCCCTGATCGAGCGCTATCCGTGGAGCAGCTTTGCCGAGTATCTGCGAGCGTATGACAACGATATGACGAGGGGATTTTCCGACCCTTCTTGCGCGCTCGAGCTCTTTGAGTCTGCCAAGGGGTTTCTTGATTATTCCCTGTCGATGCCCGATGGTTCCGATCCGGTGATTCACGATATGGATGAGACGGAGTGGGAGCGGCGTGCGTTTGCCGACAAGATGGCGAATCGCCTGGGCGTGCCGCTCAACGAACTCAAGACCGTAGCACCGTCGCGGCGAGACGGAATCATTTTCGCCCTGCACGATGGCGGCTACACGGTGCGCGAGATTGAACGCTATACGGGAATCAGCAAGAGTACCGTCTCTCGTATCGCGCGCGCTTATGCGCGGGTGAAGGCTCAGGCTGAGGGCTCGGAATAGAGCATGGCCGAACCGCTCTTGTCAAGCGATTCGGCCAACAAAATTCTTAAGATTTGGGACAAATACTACTGATTATTTTGTCCCGTGAGCATGCCGTCGAGGGTGCGCCAGGCGAGCTCGGCGCATTTGACGCGGGCGGGCATGTGCGAGATGTCCTGGAGCTGGGCGGCTTCGTCCAAGTCTTCCAGGTCCTCCTCGGAGAGCTGCTCGCCGCGGATCATGGCGAGGAAGAGCTCTGCCAGGCGGCGAGCTTCCTCAACGGTCTCGCCGGTGATGAGGTCGGCCATGATGTCGGCACTGGCCTGGCTGATGGCGCAGCCGTGGCCGGTAAAGGAGGCCTCCTCGATCACGCCGTTCTCGACGCGCAACTGCAAGGTGAGCTCGTCTCCGCAGCTGGGGTTGATGCCGTCGTGCTCGTGCGTGGGAGCATCCATCTCGTACTTATAGTCGGGGTGCGAGTTGTGCTCCATAAACGTGGTGGAGGTGTACAGATTACCCATTGAACGTGCTCCAAACGTGATGCAGGCCGGCGATGAACTTGTCGATGTCAGCCTTGTCGTTGTAGAAGGCCACACTGGCGCGGCAGCAGGCAAGGTTCTCGACGCCCAGCCAGGTGAGTAGCGGCTGCGCGCAGTGGTGGCCGGCGCGGATGCAGACGCCGTCCATGTCCATGATGCTCGCGACGTCGTGCGGGTGGATGCCCTTGACGTTAAAGCTCACGACGCCGTGGTGGTTATCCCAATAGATGGAGCCGATGATCTGGACAAAGTCGAGCTGCATGAGTTCGCCCATCAGATAGTGGGCGAGTGCCTGCTCGCGGGCCTGGATGTTCTCGTAACCCACCGTGTTGACCAGGTAGTCGAGTGCCGCACCCGTGGCGAAGATGCCGGCGGCGTCCTGCGTGCCGGCCTCGAATTTCTCGGGGACGGGCGCCCAGACGGCGTCCTGCTCGGTGACCGAGTCGATCATCTCGCCGCCGGTGAGCATGGGCGGCATGGCGTTGAGCAGGTCCATTTTGCCCCACAGCACGCCGATGCCCATGGGGCCCATGGCCTTGTGCGCGCTAAAGGCAAAGAAGTCGGCGCCCAGGTCGGCCACATCGACCGGCATGTGCGGCAGCGACTGCGCACCGTCGACGACCAGGTAGCCGCCGTACTTGTGCACGAGCTTGCCGAGGTTCTTGACTGGGTTCTCGACGCCCAACACGTTGGAGACCTGTCCCACGGCCAGGATCTTGGTCTTGGGACCCACCTTGGCAAGAACCTCCTCGGTGGTGAGCTGGCCGGTCTTGGTGGGGTAGAGGTGGACGAGCTTGGCGCCGGTCTCGCGGCAGACCTGCTGCCACGGAATCAGGTTGGAGTGGTGCTCCATGATAGTGATGACGACCTCGTCGCCCGGCTCGAGGACCGTGGGCGCAAAGCTCTTGGCGACCAGGTTGAGCGACTCGCTCGTATTGCGGGTGAAGACGACCTCGTTGGCCTGGGGAGCGCCGATGAGGTCGGCGATCTGCTGGCGGACCTTCGCGATGGCCTCGGTGGCCTCGACGGACAGCGAGTACAGGCCGCGCAGGGGGTTGGCATTCATGCGCTGATAGAAGTCGCGCTCGGCGTCGAGCACGCAGGCGGGGCGCTGCGCGGTGGCGGCGCTATCGAGGAAGGCGATCTCGGGGTGCTGCTGGAACAGCGGGAACTGCGCCTTGTAGGGATTGGTCTCGATGTCGACAGTAGGCCAGCCGCGTGAGGCCTCGTCGCTGGCGTCGAGCTCCATAGGCTCCGGTGCGGTACAGGTGTCGCATTTAACGTGCTCGGTGTCAATCATGCGAGCTCCTCCTCAAAGTTGTCGATCAGGTTGTTGCCTAAGCGGACGACGGCGGCGCGGGTGCGCTCGTCGGTCGCGGAAAGCGCAGCGTCCTCCAGCTTGGCGCGGATGAACAGGTCCTCGGCGGCGTTTTGGTCAAGACCGCGGCAGGCGAGATAGAACAGCTGCTCGTCGCGGACGTGACCGATGGTGGCGCCGTGGTTGCCGGCGACGTCGTCCTCGTCGCAGAGGATGACGGGGACGGTCTTGTTGTCGACGCCCTTGTTGGCCAAAAGCACCGTTTCGCGCTCGGTGCCGGTTGCACCCTTGCAGCCGTGCACGAGGTCGATGGTGCCACGGTAGACCTTCTTGGACGTGCCGGTCAGCACGCCGTTGGCGTCGATCTCGCACTCGGTCTTGCGACCGCGGTGGCGCAGCTCGTAGTTAAAGTCGCGCACCTGCTCGCGGGCGCCCAGGTAATCGGTATCGATGGTCACCTTGGCGGTGTCGCCCAGCAGGTCGCCGGCAAGGCCGGTGGCGCTGGCGCCGGCACCCAGGACGGTGTGCTGCACGTTGACGCGCGCGCCCTCGTCCAGGAACAGGCCGGTGTCGTCGAGTGCGATCCAGCTGTCGTCGAGTGTCTGCGTGCAGGTCACGTTGACGGTGGCGTACTCGTGGGCGCACACGCGTAGCACGGAGCCCACGACACCCTCGCCGGCAACGGGGGAGTCCAGGGCAATATGCAGGTCGAGCGTTGCCTGCGGGCGAGCGACGACGTCGATGGCGGCGATGGCCGCGGCGGCATCGACACCGCTCACACGCACGGTAACCGTGGCGTGCTGGTATGCGGGCACATCGATGACGATGCGCTTGGTAGCGTGCTCGGCCAAGTAGGCGTAGGCAGCCTCGCCCATGCCGGTTTCGAAGGCTTCAGCAGGGGAGAGCTCCTCCTCGAGCTTGATGGCGCCGGCCTGGTAGACGGAGGTGGCGGGCACGTCGAGCTCGGTCTCGGGCGTGATGCGGGCGCGGTCGGCGGCATCACCGGGGGCGGAGGAGCGGCGCTCGGGGAAGCGCTCGGCCATGGCGTCCATGGCGGCGTCGAACGCGTCTGTCACGCCAATAAACTGCTCGCCCAAGCCTTCGACCTCAACGGCCTCCGCGGGAGCGGCGGCAAGCTCGTCAGAGAGCTCGAGCTTGGTCTGATTCATCTTCAGCCAGCCCCAAGTGGCAGCCGGCATCGCGTTGACCTGCTCAAGGGTGGTAGCAGCGGTGTTGGTTTCCTGTTTCATTATCCGATCGCTCCTTCCATCTCGAGCTTGATCAGGTTGTTCATCTCGACGGCGTACTCCAGCGGCAGCTCCTTGGAGACCGGGTTGGCAAAGCCGTTGACGATCATGGTGCGGGCCTCTTCCTCCGAGATGCCGCGGCTCATCAGGTAGAACACCTTGTCGTCGCCGATGCGGCCGATGGTGGCCTCGTGGCCGATGTCGACGTTCTTGGCGCGGATGTCCATGGCGGGGATGGTGTCGGAGCGGCTCTGGTCGTCGAGCATGAGCGACTGGCAGCTCACGGTTGCCTTGGAACCCTCGGCCTTGGGCGTGGCCACGATGGAGCTGCGGAAGGTCTGAATGCCGCCGCTCTTGGAGATGCCCTTGGTCTCGACGGTTGCCGAGGTCTCGGGGGCGTTGAGCACGACCTTACAGCCGGTATCGAGGTTCTGCCCGGCGCCGGCAAAGGTGATGCCGGTAAAGCTCGACCGGGCGCGGCGGCCGTTGAGCACACTCATGGGGTAGAGGTAGCCCACGTGGCTGCCGAAGGAGCCACTGATCCACTCTATGTCGCCATCCTCGTCCACGCGCGCACGCTTGGTGTTGAGGTTGTACATGTTTTTGGACCAGTTCTCGATGGTCGAGTAGCGCAGGTGCGCACGCTTGCCCACAAAGAGCTCGACGGCGCCGGCGTGGAGGTTGGCCACGTTGTACTTGGGCGCGGAGCAACCCTCAATAAAGTGCAGGTCGGCATCGTCCTCGACGATGATGAGCGTGTGCTCAAACTGGCCGGCACCCTTGGCGTTGAGGCGGAAGTAGCTCTGCAGCGGGAAGTCGAGCTTGGTGCCCTTGGGCACGTAGACAAACGAGCCGCCCGACCATACGGCGCCGTGCAGGGCCGCAAACTTGTGGTCGGTGGGCGGGATGAGCGTCATAAACTTCTCGTGGATGAGCGGTTCCCACTGTGGATCGTGCAGGGCTTCTTCAATACCGGAGTAGACGATGCCCATCTTGGACGCCGTGTCCTGCATGTTGTGGTAGACGAGCTCGGAGTCGTACTGCGCGCCGACGCCTGCCAGGTAGCTGCGCTCGGCCTCTGGGATGCCCAAGCGCTCAAAGGTGTTCTTGATGTCGTCGGGCACCGACTCCCAGTCGTGCTTTTGGTCGGTGTTGGGCTTGACGTAGGTGACGATGTTGTCCATGTCCAGGCCCTCGATGGAGGGGCCCCACGTCGGGTCGGGAAAACGGTTGAAGATCTCGAGGGACTTTAAGCGCAGGTCGAGCATCCACTGCGGCTCGTCCTTTTTGGCGCTGATCTCGCGCACGATGTCGGGCGTGATGCCGGCGTCGAGGCGCTCGAATCCCTCCTCGCCATAGGTGAAGTCGTAGAGGCTGCGGTCGATGTCCGCGACCTCGGTGCGGTTCTTGGTCATTACGTCGCCCCTTTACGCCTGCTGCTCGGCAGCGGCGGCCTCGGCCTGGGCGCGCTGCTCGGCGGCCTCGCGCTCGAAGGTCTCAAAGCCGTTCTTGTCGATCCAGGGGATGAGCGAGGCGTCGTCCTCGCGCACGATGTGACCCTTGACCATAACGTGGACGCGGTCGACATCCAAGTGCTCCAGGATGCGCGTGTTGTGCGTGATGATGAGCATGGAGCCGTCGCAGCTCTTGCGGTAGGCGTCCATGCCGTGGCTGACGGTGGAAAGCGCGTCGACGTCCAGGCCGGAGTCGGTCTCGTCTAGGATGGCGAGCTTGGGCTGCAGCAGCAGAAGCTGGAGCATCTCGACCTTCTTTTTCTCGCCGCCCGAGAAGCCCACGCCCAGCTCACGGTTGAGGTAGGAGGTATCCATGTTAAGCTCGGCCGCGAGCTCCTTGACGCGACGTCGGAACTCCTTGCCCTTCATCTCCAGGCCGGGGCGGCCGGCGATGCTGGCGCGCAAAAAGCTCGACAGCGGCACGCCCGGGATCTCGACCGGGGCCTGGAAGCTCAGAAACAGGCCGGCGCGCGAACGCTTGTCGGTGGTGAGCTCGGTGATGTCCTGGCCGTCAAAGACGATACGTCCGTCGTTGACCGTGTAGACGGGGTCGCCCATGACCAGGTGGCCGAGGGTGGACTTGCCGGCGCCGTTGGGGCCCATCAGCACGTGGGTCTCGCCGGCGGCGACGTTGAGGTTGACGTTGTGGAGGATGGTCTTCTCGTCCACGGAGGCGGTCAGACCTTCGATGGAAAGCAGCGGATTTGCGCTCATGCTGTCCCTCTCTGTATATGGTGTACTCATAGGTGTGCTAAACCCTAGGAATCTTCTCGGAATAAAGTTACTATGGGTTCGGCGTTAGTCAAGGGAAAACCCGACTAATCCACTCGACTTTTTAGATGAGGGACATAATAATCAGGTTTGTTTGTTCCGCTTGCATAGGATTTGGGACAAACAAGCCTGGTTTTGTCCCAGTAACGATGGGAGGGTAGGTATGCTCATTTCTTCCAAGGGCCGCTATGCCCTCCGACTGATGATCTATATCGCGGCGCTCGGTGACGCCGAGGGCAAGATTGCTCTGCGCGAGGTTGCCGACCGCGAGCGCATTTCGCAGAAGTATCTGGAACAGCTGGTTCGTCCGCTTATGAAGGCTGGCCTGCTTAAGAGCGTGCGCGGCAAGGGCGGCGGCTACATGATGGCCAAGGACCCGGCCGAGGTGCGTGCTGGCGACATCCTGCGCGCTGTCGAGGGCAGTACGGCTCCGGTGGCGTGCGACGGCATCGACAACAGCTGCGCCCGTAGCGATCTGTGCTCAACCGTCAAGTTCTGGCGCGGCCTGGACGACGTGATCGAAAACTACGTCGACGGCGTGACGTTGGCCGACCTTGCTGCCGTCCCCGAGATCAACTTCGACATTAAGCTGTAGGTTGAGCGCAATTCCTTAAGATTTCGCGGAGGGTTGTTGCCGTTTACCGAGGGGTTGTTGTGCAACAACGGGCGAGCTGCAATACTTACTCTTATCTTTGCAAACTGCACTTTAACTACACCAATGCAGGGAGGATCTTATGCAGCGCAAGCATTCTGCTATTGTCGCGGGCCTGACGCTGGCGCTTTCGTTTGGCGCCGTTTCCGCGCCGGCACCCGCTGCTGCCGAGGAGCCCACGCCGGGCGTTGCCTCGGGTGCCACCGATATCGATAAGGGTCTCTATACCCAGCAGTCCTTCTCGGGCGTGCTGAGGTCGGTCCAGGGCGTTTCGTTTGTTAACGTTACCCCCGAGATGAAGTACTTTACCAAGTACGAGAGCCATGGCAACTATAACCAGGGCTTTTCGTATGGCGACGGCTATAACGCGCTGGGTTATTACCAGTTCGACCGTCGATGGTCGCTCATTCCGTTTATGAAGCAGGCCTACAACTACAACCCCGAAAAATACAGCATGCTCAAGGATGCGATTGATCGCGGCAGCGAGATTTCCAACACGAGCAATGCCATGTACGAGAACGGCCAGCTCACCGAGTTGGGCCGTATTGCGCAGGAGGCTTTCCAAGGTGCTTATAACACCGACCCTGTTGAGTTCTCGGCTCTGCAGGATGCGTATGCGTACAACTCGTACTATGCGGTGACCGAGGCGTGGCTCAAGAGCGGCCTGGGCATTGATATTTCGGGCCGTGCCGATTGCGTTAAGGGCATGGTGTGGAGCATCACCAACATGTGCGGCACCGGTGGCTGCAGGGACTTCTTCCGTTGGGCAAACCTTTCTAACAGTATGACTGATCGCGAGTTTGTGACGGCGCTTTCCAACAGTGTGGTCAATAACGTGGCGACCAAGTATTCGAGCCAGCCCCAGTATCATGAGGGCTGGAAGAACCGCTACCGCAACGAGCTGAAGGACTGCTTGGTTTATATCGCCGAGGACGAGGCCGCTGCCGCTGCGACGCCCGTGCAGCCCGAGCCCACGCCGGCGCCCTCGCCGACGCCTGATTCGAATGACGACTCGAGCGACGATGCCAACGATGACAGGATGGATTCGCCCTCGACCGATGCTGACGGTGATGGCTCTGCTGGTGGCACTACCAACAACGGCTCTACCTCGAACGGCTCCGTTTCGAACGGCTCTGCTGCGGGCGATTCGTCTTCAAGCTCTGCCGGCAATACGGACAGCGACGCTTCTGGTTCGACCGGCGCTGGCACCTCTAACTCATCCACCGGCTCGAGCGATTCGTCCGTTGGCACCGGCTCTAACAACGGCTCCGGCTCTGACGCAACCCCTGGTTCCGATGCTTCCAAGGATGACTCGAATAAGGCGCCGGACGTCCCCGTTGCTTCGCCGGACAAGAAGCCTTCTTTCTCCGAGCAGCTTGGTTCTACGCTGGGCTCTTCGCTGATGGCTGGCGTCAATAACGGCTCGACCCAGAACAAGGGCAACTCTGATCAGGTTTCCACGGAAAAGATCGAAGCCGCAAAGGGCGACTCCAAGGACAAGGCTTCCGAGAAGACCGAATCCGATAAGGGTTCTAGCTCTGAGGAGAAGAGCGACAAGTCCGAACAGAAGAAGGACGAGGATAAGAAGTCTGAATCTGAGGAGAAGGACAAGAGCAAGGCCGAGGGCGAAAAGAAACAGTCCGAAGACGACGACAAGAGCGGTGCTGACAACCAGGTCCAAGAGCAAAATGACTCCAAAACGGTGACCACCACGACCACGACGACTACAACTACCAAGTCCTCGGGCGGCAACATGCCCAAGACGGGCGATCTGATTGTGATGGCGAGCCTTGCCAGTGCAAGCTTGGCCACACTGGGCGCTACGTCTATCGTAAGTGGTAAGCATAAGCTCGATCAGCAGAAGAAGGCTTCTGGGGAGGACGGCTTGGAGGAGTAATCTTCCAGATCGTTTTCTATAAGAGTTTGGGACGGGGTCCGGTGCGGCGGCATCGGCCCCCCTTTTTTTGTTGTGCAACGATTTGTTATGCCCCCTCGGGGGTCTGTTGCTACCGCTGCCCGAAACGTTTGCATGTCGATATTGTTGCGCTCTACCCGCTCGCTACAATGGGCATCGTGCTGCGTTAGAAGGAGAGTTTACGGTGTCTGAACAGGTGAATTGTGGTTTTACTCATGCGTTTGGTGCACGGTTGCTCAATCATGCGGATAGCGCAGCTCTACCGGTTGATGCACGCGACTTTTCCGATGCAATCAATCGGTGTTTACTCGTCGATAAGACTATGTTTATTGCCGATATATTGGACAGTGAAGCACCTGTTGCGCTTTGCTGTCGGCCCAAGGGTTTTGGCAAGAGCATGAATTTATCGATGCTCAAGTGCTATTTGGAACGACCTGATCGCCGGCTGCCGGATCGAAGCCTGTTCGCTGGTACCCAGATTTGGCAGGCGGGCGGCGGTCGCTATCGTGATGAGTACGCGAGTTATCCGGTCATCATGCTCGACTTTACAGCTGCCGCTTCGAGGCATGGTGCTGGTGCTGCGGCAGCAATTCGCGGGGCTGTCGTGCGCGAGTGCGCCCGATTACTGCCGCTGCTTGCCGCGCCTGATCTGTCAAGACGTGAGGTTCGTCTTATCGAGAGGGCGGCGCGTGGGGTGGCCAGCGATAAGGAGATCGATGCGGCGCTTGGCGTGCTTATCAAGCTGCTCCAGGCAGCTTTCGATGAGCAGGTTGTTCTTCTGATAGACGACTACGACGCGGTATGTCCAAAGCGTTTGGACGCTAAGGACGACGGTAGCGTGGATTCCCTAGAGTCGCTCGGCCGAATGTTGTTCGACACCATTGCCGACGCCGGCGACTCGTTGCGATTAACGTGTCTTATGGGCGAGCGCCCCGGTCCTGCCGAGTTTGCGTTGTCCCAGCGTGGGGTTTCCTATCGGTCGGCGACGCCGCTGTCGAGTTGGTGTGATCGATGGTTTGGTTTTTCGGACGACGAAGTCCGGGTGCTGTTGGATCGCATCGGGCGCAACGGCTGTCTGGATGACGCGCGCGAGTGGCTCGAGGGCTATCTGTTTGGTGGATTTTATTGCTCGAGCCCGGAGCGCGTGGTGGACTACGCACATCGCGGTTGCGTCGCGCCCGTTCGGACAGATCTGTATGGTTACGCCGACCGTCTGAGCGCATGCGTCGGTGGCTGGAATCTCATGCGCCTGTCCGCATTGTTCGATTTGCTTGAGCCGCATGGGTTTATTGAGGCGCCAGTGCATGTGCATGCCGAGGAGGCCGATGCCGCCAAGCTCGAAGATATCTGGACTGCACTGTATCTGTCTGGATTCCTTACAACGGACATGACGGGGCATTCGGAGGACGGCGCGTGCCTTCGCTCCTTGCGTCTGCCTAACAACGAAGTGCGCCAGACGCTCCGTCTTGTAATTCTGGAATGGTTTGAGTGCACAGTTGAGGACGTTGGAGTTATTGACTCGTTCCATGACGGGCTATGTCGAGGAGACGAGGGCGCTGTAAAGCAAGCTTTGAGCTGTGCTATCGGCGATCTAGGCATCGATGTGGGCCAATCAGATATGCCGACAGCCTATCATCTGGCGCTGCAGGGGCTCTGCTTTGGGCTGCCCGGCTATTGCAACCCCAGCTCCAAGCGAAGTGGCGTCTCGGATCGCTGGGATATCCAGGTGATTCCCACCGGTCGGGTGTTTGACGTGGCCGACACGCTCGGCATGCTCGATGAACGACCGCTCATTTCGATCAACATGATGTACGACCCTGACGTCGATGCCCTGGGCCTGGAACTGTTGGCGGTTCAGGCGCTGCTCGAAATCGAGCGCAACGGCATCGATGATATTCGCGTGCCGCGACCCGGCGTTGGTCGCATGCGCTGGGGCTTTGGCTTTGACGGGCAGCATGTGTCCGTGGTGTGCCAGCGGTTATAGGGGATGGCGAAAGCCCTTTACTACTCCGCGTCCTTCAGGGGCGGCATGGGCTTCCAGTCGGGGTCCTTGACGATCTTGCGGGCGTCCTTCATGCCGCGGCGCAGCGCCGGAATGCCGGTCTTAAAGCATTTGTCGACTGCTGCCAGACGAATGAACTCCTTGCAGAAGGTCGCGGCATTGCCCAGACGGAACAGCATGGGGTGGTAGTCACCGTAGATCTGCATATAGCGAGCGAGGAAGCCTCGGTTGCGCATGATGTAGTAGCGGTTGGTGTCGCTCGTGGAGTTGAGCTGTCGTTTGCCGGCGATATCCCAGTTGGAGACGGCGCGGGCGCGCTTGAGCACCACGTCGGCAACCACGGCGGCGGGGAAGTGCTGGCTGGCCACGTAGCCGTAGCAGGCATCGTCGCCGTAGATAAAGAAGCGCGCGTCGGGCAGGCCAATCTTGTCGACCACGCGGCGCGAGAACATGCCGCCCTCAAAGCACAGTTGGTTCATGGTGCGGTAGCCCTCGGGCCCCAAGTCCCACTTGGCGATGGGGTTAGGGATGCCGAGCGAAAGGATGAGCTGGTACTGCCAAAAGAAAGCGCCGCCGTCAAAGTCCAGGCGCGAACCCTGGATGACATCGTAGCGGTCGGTCCACTTGGCAAGACGCTCGATGCCTTCGGGGATGACGAGCACGTCGTCGTCCATCACCCAGAACCACTGGGCCCCCAGATCGTAGGCGCATTTAGTGCCAGCGGAGAAGCCGCCCGCACCGCCGCCGTTTTCGAGCTGCGGGGCGTAGATGACACGGTCGGTGCCGCCCTGCGCGTCGGGCTGCTCGGTGTCGATGCCCCACAGGCTGGCCAGGCGCTCGTTGAATGCGGTGCACATGGCCTCGGTCTCGCGCGAATTCTCGTTATCGACAATCACGATGCGCCAGGGCGTTGCCGTGAGCTCGGTCATGGAGTCGAACAGGTTGGCCAGGAGTTCCTGGCGCTTGTACGTAACGACAACGATGGCGAGCTTATCGATGGGAGCGGGAAGGGTTGAAGGCATGGGGCAATATATCCTTTCACGCGCGGCGGGCGAGCGCTGCGCGGAAGCTATCGAATACGTCCTTGGGACTGTCCTATTGTAAAGGCTCGGCGCACCTTGACGGCAAGCTTTGAATAAAACGCAGGAACCTGCCACGGGCCCGCCGCATGACGTGCGGCTACTTTGCCCGCAAGAGGCTCCATAGATTATATAAACGCCCGCTGGCGCGCTGACCCTTTGATACCATGAAACGACAGGTATTTCCTAAGGAGCACATTTGTCTACTAACGCCTCTGGCAGCCCTGTTCTGTCGCTGCTTATCCCCATTTACAATGTTCAGCGCTACCTGCGCGAGTGTCTCGATTCCGCCCTGGCGCAGACGCTCAAGGATATTGAGATCATCTGCATTAACGACGGGTCGACCGACAAATCGCCCGCGATTATCCGCGAGTATATGGAGCGCGATGGGCGCGTCAAGATGATCGACAAGGCCAACAGCGGCTACGGCGACTCGATGAATCACGGTCTGGAGATGGCGCGTGGCAAGTACGTTGGCATCTTGGAGTCCGATGACTTTATGGCGCCCGACGCACTCGAAAAGCTTGTCTCGGCCGCCGATAGCAATAATGCCGACTTTGCGAAGGCGAACTTTGATTTCTACTGGTCTAAGCCCGAGGAGTGCCGCTCGCTGCACGAGATGTTTAGACCTCAGGATTGCGGCAAGCCGGTGCACCCGAGCGATACGACTCAGTTCTTTAAGCAAAAGCCGTCGATTTGGTCGGCCGTGTACCGTCGCGATTTTCTTGAGCGCAACGGCATTACGTTCCTGCCGACTCCGGGGGCATCCTTTCAGGACACGTCATTCGCCTTTAAGGTGATCGCGTGCGCCGATAAGGCTGTTTACCTGCACGATGCCGTGCTGTCGTATCGCCAGGACAACGAGAATTCCTCGGTCAATTCTTCGGCTAAGGTCTTTTGCGTCAATACCGAGTATGCCGAGATTGAGCGTTGGATTCGAGAGGATTATGCCCGTGACCACGCAGGTGATGACGTCGCGCGCATGCTCAAGTTCAATCAACTCATTAAGTACGATTCGTACATGTGGAACTACGTGCGCCTGGCGCCTAAGTTCTATAAGGAGTTCCTGGTGCAGATGGCCAAGGAGTTTCAGGCGGCCTTGGACGCGGGGGAGTTTTCGCTTGACGACCTCAAGCCGTGGAAGCGCGCGAATCTCGCTGCCATCCTCAAAGATCCTGAGGGCTGGGTTGACGAGCATCCGAGTTTTGCGACGGATGGCGCCTTGGGGCGTGCTAAGTATTACGCCTCGGTTGGAGGCCCAGGCGTGGTTGCCGCCTTCCTCATCGAATCGCTGAGGGGGTAGGTCGGCATGGGAGAGGTCTCGTGTCCTAAAGCTACCATTGTCGTCCCCGTTTACAACTCTGCGTGTTCCATTCAGCGATGCGTTGATTCGCTGTTGGCCCAGTCCGAGCGCTCGATTCAGGTTGTCTGCGTCAACGACGGTTCGACTGATGATTCGTTGAACGTGTTGCGCCAGATCGCGCAGGCCGACGATCGCGTACTGGTGATTGACCAGGAAAACGCGGGTGTCTCGTGTGCTCGAAATGCCGGTATCGATGCCGCCGAGGGCGAGACCGTCTTTTTTGTGGACGCCGACGATTACATCGATCCCCAGACGGTCGAGCGTGTGCTGCATGCCATGGAGTCTGCAGATGCCGAGGCTGCCGTTTTTGGGGGCGTCTGTGAACCTGCCGATGCTGCCCCCAAACGCGTCCAGCAACTCATGAGCCCCAAAGCTGGTACCTTCGGCGCCCGTGATTCCCAACTGCTGTTCCATTCGAATGCGCAGCCCTATGCCTGCCGTGCGGCTTTTTCGCGCGAGCTGCTTAATCGCGAAGGCATTCGCTTCGCCCCCGGTTTGGCTTTGGGCGAGGACGTCGTCTTCCAATTCGCGGCTTATGCGCTTGCCCGCAAGACCGTCGTCATGCCGGACAAGTTCTACCACTACGTGATGGAGAGCGAATCGGCGACGCACGAGTTCAACAGTGCCGAGGCTCGCGCCAAAAAGCTTGACGCCCACATGAGAATGCTCGAGGAGGTCTTGGAGGACTGGGCAGCCTACGGTCTTTTGGACCTGTGTCCCGGCGAGCTGATAACTTGGTTTTTGGACCTCATTGTGTTCGACCTGGCGCGCTTGGATGCCGATGACTTCCCTCGCGTGGCGGCTCGCGTCAACATGGACCTCACGACGTTTTTGGGAACGGAGTGGGCGGATATGCCTGCCAAGGGCGCCGTTCGCCGTGTTGCCCACAAGCTCGTTGCGGCGACCACGGGCGTTTCGATGGCAGACGCCACGCTGTTCTATCTTTCGACTCGCGGTCTCAAAGCCTGCCTGGAGCGCTTTCTCTAGTTCCAAGCGCTGCCGCCCGCCGCAACTCGGCTGCTAAAATAACCCTGTTACACGCTATTCAACAGGAGGTTCTCTTGCAGAACTCTGATACCCCTAAAGTTTCGCTGCTTGTCCCCATCTGCAATGTCGAACGCTACCTGCGCGAGTGCCTCGATTCCGCCGTGGCTCAGACGCTCAAGGACATCGAGATCATCTGTATCAACGACGGCTCCACCGATAGCTCGCCGGATATCATCCGCGAGTACATGGAGCGCGACTCTCGTGTAAAGATGATCGACAAAGCCAACAGCGGCTACGGCGACTCGATGAACCGCGGCCTGGAGATGGCGCGCGGTGAGTACGTGGGCATCCTTGAGTCTGACGACTTTATGTTTGAGGATTCGCTCCAAAAGCTGGTCGCCAAGGCCGATACTGAGCATGCCGATGTGGTAAAGGGCGACTTTTACCTGTATTGGTCCACGCCCAGCGAGCGCCGTGAGCTGTTTGGGATCATCGACGAGCATATGTCGGGCGCCGCGTATCGCCCCGTCGATCGCCCGGGCATCTTCTACCGCAAACCTTCCATTTGGTCGGCTATCTATCGGCGTGAGTTCCTCAACGACAATCAGATCCGTTTCCTTCCCACGCCGGGTGCCTCGTATCAGGATGCGGGCTTTAACTTTAAGGTTTGGGCTTGCGCCGAGCGTGCCGCGTTTATTGCGGATCCCATTTTGTGCTATCGCCAGGATAACGAGAAGAGCTCCGTTAATTCGCCCAACAAGGTGTTTTGCGTGTGCGACGAATATGCCGAGATGCAACGTTTTTTGGATCAACGTCCCGAGCTTAATGCTCAGCTTCAGGGTATCTTAATGCGCATGAAGGTCGATACGTACCGTTGGAATGATGAGCGCCTGGTCGATGAGCTGCGTGAGCAGTTTTGGGAGAAGGCCTCTCCCGAGCTCAAGTCCGATTGGGATGCCGGTCGCTTTGACCTGTCGCTGTTCGATCCACGTGGCGAGACCGACTTGCGCCTGATGGTCAAGTCGCCCCGCGCCTATATCGATTCGCGCTTTGACTTTAAGAAGCCGGGCAAGCTCAATACGTTTAAGCATTACTTTAAGATTGGCGGCCTGCCGCTGGTCTGGCGCGTGCTGACGTATCAGCGCACCTACGGCGGCAACCCGCACCCTGATGATGTTCCGGCCGCACAGTAGGAGCGAGTGACTATGGCTACCCCCAAGATTTCCGTTGTCGTTCCCATCTATAAAGTGGAGGAGTGCCTGGCCTGGTGCCTGGACTCCCTGCTTGCGCAGGACATGCCCGATTGGGAAGGCGTGCTGGTCAACGATGGCTCGCCGGACGGTTCGCGCGATATTGCGGCTACCTATTGCGAAAAGGACGCGCGCTTTACGCTGGTCGATAAGCCAAACGGCGGCCTGTCGAGCGCGCGCAATGCGGGCATCGCCGCGTCCACGGCGCCTATCGTCGCTTTCTTGGATTCCGACGACCGCTTTACACCCGATGCGTGCCGTGTGATCGTCGATGCCTTTGAGCGAGAGGACTGCGACGTTTTGACCTTTGGCGCGAATCCGTATCCGCTGGAAGCAGGGTATCCCTGGCTTAACTATGTGCTGAGCCCGCGCGATGTTTCGTTTGAAGGCTATAGCTCTGACCTGCTGTTTAAGGAAGCGTCTCGCCCCTTTGCATGGCGTACCGCCTGCAAGCGCGAGTTTTTGCTGGGCAACGGGATCGTGTTCGACGAAACCGTTAAGTATGGCGAGGATCAGGTCTTCGATTTTGCCGTGTACGGTCGCTCGCGCAAGAGCGCGCTTATTTCGAACAAGCTGTACGACTACCGCGTGGCGCGCAAGGGCTCACTTATGGACACCATGCGCTATGACGACGAGACGCGTCTGCTGGAGCACGTGAAGATTTACTCCGCGGTGCTGGCTGACTGGCAGCGCGACGGTCTCGATGCTCAGCATGCCGATGACCTGGCGTACTTCCTATGCGATCTGGTGCTGTACGATGCGCTCAGGTTGCTGGGTTCGGACTGCGGCGAGGTGTTTGCTGCCGTTGCCACGGCGCTTGCCGGTTCTGCCGTGGGCAGCGATGATGCGCTCGCACAATGCGCTCCTTCTGTTGCTGCTATGGTGCGTGTGGCGCTTACCAGCAAGGCCCCCAATGCCCGTGGGTGCAAAAAGCTCATGTTCGATTACGACGTCTTGAGGTTTGGGCGCCTGGGTGCCTGCAAACGCATGGCGGCGAACGCCCTGGGAAAGCGAGAAGTGTAAATGAGTATCAAGCGTTTGGCGCTTTGCCGCAGCCAGGGCCGTCTGTTTGTGCTGCTTCGTTTTGCCGGTCAGGATGTCGCCGCGCTTATTGAGCGGGAGAGTTCTCAATCGTTTGCCCATGCGACGACGAGCGGTTCTTGTGTGCCGTCGCTGGTGTTCCCAGTCGATCATGGCCGTGTGCTGGCGCTTTGCCCTTCCGTTTCCGATTACGAGCGCGAGCTCGCTGTCTTGGTGCTTCCGTTTTTGGATGGCTCTGCGATCGACGCTGCATTTGTGTCCGGTGGCCAAAAGCTTGGCGCCATTCGCCTCGATAGCCGCGTGGCCAAGCTGGAATCCAAGATTAACTACAAAGCAAAGCCTGCGATGTGTGCGCTTGTTCGCGATGCACAGCGCAGCGAGTGCTGCGGTCGCTATGAGATCGATGCCGTTCGTTATTTACCGGCAGACGCCGGCGCGGTGTGGCGCTATGAGGTTACCTGGGCTGGAGACCTCCAGTGCGCACCTGAGCTCCAGATCTTCGATGCGCATATGAATGTCATCGATGCCACCGTGCATGTGTTTGAATCGCAGGGCGATGTGCCGCAGCGCAACGGTTGCCGCGTCAATAAAACGTATCTGAGCGTAGAGATGCCTCAGGATATACGGGATTTTGTCGCGATTGCGAGTGATCCCACAGAGCAGATTCAGAGCGGTTTTTGCGCCATGGATGGTCGCCTGTACAACGGCATGGTCGACGACAGTTGGAACCGCATGAAGGACGCGCGTGCAGACGACGCAGCTTATCGACGTTGGTTTGAGCGGCATCGCGCAAAGCCGGCCGATTTGGCGTGCCAGCGTGTCGCTTCGGCGGCCTTTGCCTATAGACCGCTCGTGAGCATTGTGGTGCCGTGCTACAAGACAGATCGGGTCTACCTGCGCGAGCTGCTGGACTCGGTGCTAGCCCAGAGCTATGACAACTGGGAATTGCTGCTTATGGACGCCTCGCCCGAATGGGATGCGGTGGCCAATCTTGCGGCTGCCGCCAATGACGAGCGGGTTTGTCGTATTGAGCTGCCTGGCAACGGCGGCATTGTGCTCAACACCAACTCTGGTATTCAGCAGGCGACTGGAGACTACATCGCGTTCTTGGACCATGACGACATTCTGGAACCGGACGCGTTATTCCAGTATGTTGCCGCGCTGAACAAGGCTGCCGAGGGCGAGCGTCCCCAGGTCCTGTTCTGCGACGAGGACATGTTCCAGAAAACGGGGGAGTGGGGCCAGCCGGTCTTTAAGACCAAACTCAACGTTGACCTGCTCTATAGCCATAACTGCGTGACGCATTTCCTGATGGTGGAGAAGGCGCTTATCGATCGTATTGGCATGTCCCCAGAAGACGTTGCGGGCGCCCAGGACTACGACCTGACGCTTCGCTGCCTTGCGGCGGGCGCGCGGTTTGAGCATGTTGCGCACGTGCTGTATCACTGGCGCGTTCATCCGGGGTCGACCGCCGATGGCTCTGCCGATAGCAAGCCGTATGCCATTGAAGCCGGGCGCCTTGCGCTGCAGCGTCACTTTAACGAGCTGGGCATTTGCGGAACGGTCGAGGAGACCGAGACGCCGTTTGTCTATCGCATGCGCTATGCGCTGCCGGAGCCTGCGCCGCTGGTGAGCATTGTGATTCCCACCAAGGACCACGTTGAGACGCTCGATGCCTGTGTGATGTCGATTGCCCAGAAGGCCACGTATGCCAACTATGAGATCGTCTTGGTGGAGAACAACAGCGAAGCCCCGGAGACGTTTGCGTATTACGAAACCCTTCTGGAGCGCATAGCGGCTGCATCTGGTGGCAAGGGCACGGCGCGCGTTGAGTGGTGGCCGGGCGAGTTCAATTACTCCCAGATCATCAACTTTGGCGTTGAGCATGCCAAGGGCGACTATCTGCTGCTGTTGAACAACGATACCGAGGTCATAAGCCCCGGCTTTATTGAAGAGATGATGGGCTATCTGATGCGTCCCGATGCGGGCGTGGTGGGCGCCAAACTCTATTTTGCCGATCATCTGGTGCAGCATGCCGGCATTTTGGTTGGCGTGCGCGGCGCACTTGCCCATGCCAACCAGGACTTCTCGGCAAAGCGCGAGGGATACCTTGCCCGTGCTGTACGTCCCGGCAACTTTAGCGCCGTAACGGGCGCCTGCCAGATGGTTCGTCGCGACGTGTTTGAGCAGGTCGGAGGCTACAACGAGGAGTTCGCCGTCGGCTTTAACGACGCGGACTTTTGCCTCCGTGTGCGGGAGGCGGGCTACCGCACCATCTTTACGCCCTATGCCGAGCTGTACCACTACGAGTTCACCTCGCGCGGCAGGGAAGAGGCCAACGAGGAAAAGCTGCGCCGCTGGAAGCGAGAGCAGGCACTGTTCATGCAGCGCTGGCCGGAGTTCTTCCTCGATGGCGATCCGTGGTTGGGGCCAAACCTATCTGCCGAGAGTGAGTATTTCTCGGTCTAAGGCAATGGGTTTAGGAAGTCCTGAACTTTCTTTCGCTATGAGCTTGGAAGAAAGCAATGGTGGACTACTAACTAAGTCATATTACGAAAGCTCGATACTTCCGCGATAAGTTTATACAAGCTTATACAGCTCGATACTTCCGCGATAAGTTTATACAAGCTTATACAGCTCGATACTTCCGCGATAAGTTTATACAAGCTTATACAGCTCGATATTATTCGATATAAGTAGATATCGCACTTGCCTTTGCCGGCTTACCCGCCGGCGTTATGGATCTTATTAACGGCAAGGCGCTTACGTTCTTGCGTCGTGCCCTCTCCGAAGATCTGGCGCCTATCAACCAGGTGGAGGTAGCGCTCTCTATGGGCGATAGCTTTGTCGCGACTGGTTTGACCATAGAGGACGATCTTCTGTCGAGAGCCGCTAAGGCCACTAAGGGCTATGCCTATCTGGTGCAACTGGTCGGTTACTCCATTTGGCAACGCGCCAACTTGCATCGTGCCAAAAGTGCCATTGTGAGCGAGGGCGACGTCACCGAAGGCATTGCGCTGGCAGAGGCTCGTTTTCACGATGTTGTTCACGAGCCCGCGATTTCTGGACTTGGACTCAACGATATCAAATACCTTTTGGCCATGTGCGAGGATAAGCAGCAGTCCAAATCATCTGAGATTGCTAAACGCATGGGTAAAAAGACCAATGAGGTCAGCTCTATTAGGGCTAAGCTGCTTCAAAGAGAGGTTATTCAAGCTCCGCAGAGGGGCTACGTGCAGTTTGCCGTGCCGGACCTAGATATCTATCTGCGAGAGAACGCCGCGGAGATTCTCGAGCGGTTCTAAATCGAGGCATGAATAGCCGCCGGTTAACTGCCCTTGTCGACTTGGCTCGCGTCCCCCCAATCTAGTAGACTCTGAACCGTTGCTAGATTGGGGGGATTTTCCATGAAACGCTCCATGAAACGAGTTTCCGGGGCCGTTCGGATGCCGTGGCGCAGCAGGGACTTGAGCTTCTCGGCGAACACCTGCTCTTTCGAGTTCGCAAGCAGGCAGACGCCCTCCTGCCGGTGTGCCACGTCGAACCACAGCTCGTCCTGCTCCATCGCAGCGCTCGCGTGGACCCCCAGGTCGAGCTTCGTGTCGAACGTGCTGCGCCCGTCGCTGACCTTGAGGTTGACGCGCCTGCCCTTGTAGTCCTGCTGCGACAGCTCCTCTATCTCGCCGGCGATGCGGACGGTTACGCCGTCGCCGAGGTTCGAGAGGGCGGACACAAAGGAGCGAATGGAGGCGTCGGTCATCGGGTACCGCACGAAGTCGAGGTCTATGTCCTGGGTTGCGCGGCGCCCGCTCCCCGACAGCGCGCACATCAGGACCCCTCCCTTGACCGTCACTCGGTCGCGCATGCCGGATGCCGCCAGCTTTGAGAGGATCACGTCCTGGCAGACGCGCGCGGTCGCGTTGAGGCAGGAGTAGCCCTCCTCGCGCTCGTAGCGCGCCCTCATCTCGTTCAGGTCCATCAGAATACCTCCTCCATGGCGCGCTCGAGGTGTGCCTCGCCGTGCGGGATTGCCTCCGCGTAGTCCTGCAGCCTGTATATGTCCAGCCGCTCCGACCGCCTGCGGAACGAGGCGACGGCCTCCCGGTAGAGGTCGTAGGGCAGCTTGTTGCGCGAGCGCATGAGCTCGAGGAGCATGCGCTCGGGGTCGTAAGCGGCAAGCTCGGTCCCGTCCACCGAGACGGTCGACCTCCCGACGCCCAGCCATCCCTCCGGGATGAAGTGCTGGCGCACGGCGGCGTCGCGTATCTTGGTCCCACCGCGCTTCGTGGCCAGGTCGATCCGGTCGGGGGGCGCGGTCACGAGCCCGTGGGCGTAGAGCGCGGTCTGCCCGGTCAGGATGCCCCCGGGGTAGCGCTTCGCGATCACGGCGAGGGCGTCCTCGTCCCGGTTGGTCGAGTACATCCCTCGGCCGACGGGGTGGAGCGTCCCTTCCGACACCGCCTTGCGAACGCGGTACCTGCTCCCGAGTTCAGCCAGCGCCTCCCGGTAGGTGATCACCATGCCGGCCTCCCCTCGAAAGCCATATAAGCCTACATCTGATGACAATTGTAGGCTTATATGGCTTTTCATGGAACGACTCATTGCGGCACCTCCCTCGCCATGACGGTGCCTTACTTTGATGGCCCTTTCCTCGTTTGCATCTGCTATATGAAGGAACGTCGATTCTGGTGCTCGGGCGAAGGCGCTACGCGATGAAATTCTCCACCAGCGTAACCATGGAGTCCTTCTCGCTTGGGTCAGAGAGGGCAATCATGAGCGTCATGGCCGCGAGCGCGTTGCCCTCCACGCGGAGTCTTTCGCCGTTGCGCAGTATCCCGTTCTTGTCGAGGAAGTGAATGAAGAGCGCCGCTGCAGAGCGCTTGTTGCCATCCAAGAATGGATGGTCCTTCACTACGAGGTAGAGAAGGTTGGCGGCCTTTGCTTGAACGGAGGGATATAGGTCTTGGTCGCCAAAGCCCTGATAGAGGGCGCTGATGATTCCGGCGAACTGGTTGTCCCGCTCTCGTCCGAACAGGGTGGACGACGAGTAGAACGGTAGGCTGCGGATGACTTCGAGGGCTTCGGTGTAACTGAGCTCCCAGTTGGGCTCGTTGCCCTGGGGCGCCTTCATCCTTCCCGTGTCGTATTCATCGAGCAGAGTCAGGCTCGGAAGGTACTTCTGTAGAATTTCTGCCGCACCGGAGAGTTCCGGAGTACTCGACCTCTCGAGGACCTTGAAGACCGTTCCGAGCGCCTCGAGTCTCTTTTGGTTGATGGAGTATCCCTGGAGTAGATGCTGCTTGAGCACGCCATTTGCCCACCGGCGGAAGTACACGCCCTGCTGAGACTTCACGCGGTAGCCAACCGAGATGATCATGTCGAGGTTGTAGTGCTCGACCTGACGTTTGACCGTTCTTGTTCCCTCTAAGCGAACTATTTCAAAAAATGAAATAGTTCGAATTCCGGCAAGCTCTTCCTTTGCTGCGGAATGAATGTGCTTGGAGATAGTCGGCACTCCGCGCCCGAACAACGTCGCCATCTGCTGCTGGGTTAGCCAGACCGTATCGCCGTCGACGCGCACGTCAAGGTGGACTGCGTGGTCGGGGTCCTCGTACAAAGCGATCTGCTGGCTTGCGTTGGAATTGTCCATGATGTATGCCCCTTCGGTTTAGTCGACATGCTATGATCCGCACGCCGGAGGACGAGTGGTTTCAACATGCCGGTATTGCGTAGCTTCAACCGGCATCCCGCCGGTCAGTCGGCGTCGCGTGCGCCGGCTAAGCCAGGGTCGGGGCAGCGGGGATCCGCGGCGCCGGCGCTTCGTACCATTGGGGGCCTCCGAAGCGACTTTCACTCTGTCTTATTCTGGTAGATACAGTGTACCACGAAACGCGAACATGCGTACGTATTTCTGTTTAAATTTTAGCTGGACGCGGCGGTGTGTCGTCCTCTGCCTTGTTCTCCGAAGCCAGCTGTATTCCGGGCCGCGGTTCTACAAGGCAGGGGGTAGCCAGATGGATAGGATTATCCTTCTCCTACTTCTCTTGACCTTCCTGGTCATCCTGAGCAAGTAATGGGCTTTAGTGGGTGCCAAGCTCTACTTTGCTGGCCATCTGGTTCAGCTAGCTGGCATTGTGGTCGGCGTGCGCGGCGCCCTTGCCCATGCCAACTGGGACTTTTCGGCAAAGCGCGAGGGATATCTTGCCCGTGCCGTGCACCCGGGCAACTTCAGCGCCGTTACGGGCGCCTGCCAGATGGTCCGTCGCGACGTTTATGAACGGGTTGAAGGCTGCGACGAGAAGTTTGCCGTCGGTTTTAACGATGCGGATTTTTGCCTGCGCGTATGGGGGCTACCGCACCATCTTTACACCTTATGCTGAGCTGCACCACTACGAGTTCACTTCGCGCAGCAGGGAAGAGGCCAGCGAGGAAAAGCTGCGCCGTTGGAAGCGCGAGCAGGCACTGTTTATGCAGCACTGGCTGGAGTTCTTCTTGACGGGTGATCCGTGGCTGGGGCCGAACCTTAGCAGCGAGTGCGTGTATGGTGCGCTGAAAATTACTGTGCTTGTTCTGGCTTGTTGCTAGGCGTAGCGCGCGTCCCGCCGGTTGAGAAGCTCGCAGTAGTTCGACACCGCCTCTACCTGCGGCGCCTGCTCCTGCGGCTCCTCCGGCTGCCCTTGCTGCCCTGCGGCTTACCATCCTACTCACCCACGTATGACTCCCATGCCCCGAGCGGGCAAAAGGAAATGCCCACAACGTCTCCGTTGCGGGCATTCTCCGGGCCGGCCACAAATAGCTTTATCGAATCCGATTGCTCTTCATCATCCGGATCGTTGGCGTCTCGTCGGCAAAGTCATCGTCTATCTGTAGTTCAAGGGGCACCGTAATGGAGCTTCCCAGCGCGGTCGCGGTTCCCGGGGCGAATGCGGGAAGGCGCATGACCTGGCCATTTGATATGGAAGGGATATTGCGGCGAACGTAATCGAGGTCGTAAGAGTTCTGAATGCGGTGGATTATGAAGGTTCCCGTCTGAGAGAGCACGACGCGGGAAAGCTCACTGGGGATTTGGCTGATGGCGGTAAGGTAAATGCCAAACTTACGGCCCTCCCGTGCAATTCGATTGAACACTGAGTCGTCTGTCAGGTCTGCATCCCTGATATGGCGATGCGCCTCGTCAAAAATGAGATAGATGGGTGTCGAGGAGCCTCTTCCTGCATCTAGGCTAGCCTGAAAGAGGGTGCGCGCAACGTAGTGGGAAAACAACTTCAATCCTGACTCGTCGATTATCTGAGATACGTCTAGCACAAGAATGCCATGCCCCTTGTTTAAGAGGGCAGCAATTGACTCGCCCCGCTCAAGTGAGAAGAGGTCTTGCGAATACCTTTCCCTAAGGTTTCTAAGCTGAGTAACCAGCCCCTCTGAATACGACCTTATCTGACGGTTGCCCCGCACTTCTTCTTCGTCGAACACGAAGTCAAGCGCATCAACGACGTCAGAGATTGAGACCTCGCTTTTAGGTTTTTCGTACTCACATAAGATGCGTTCGATATTGGGAAGTCCATCGGACATGTATTCGTCCTCGATGAACTCCTTCAAAAGGGACTCAAGCCCTTCGACGACATCTTTCGATATGTTTCCGTATTCCAGGTTGAAAGACACTAACAGGTTATGAGCGGTCTGAGGGCGAGAGAAAGGTCCGGACTCGCGTTCGAGAATCTTGTTAAGTTCTCCCTCAATCGGCTGGTAATACTTTGAGACCTGAAACTTCCTCGCTGCGTGGCTATCGATGCTCGTGTCCCGAATTGCGGTATATGCAAAGGCAGCAAATAGCTTCTTCTTGCCCTCCTCGTTGAGGTGGGAGTATCTCACGGCCCTCTCAAGCAGAGGTTTCTGGATGCGTCGCGAGGGGTCGAGAATAGCTGACCAGTCATCCATCGACAACTCTCCGGGCGCGAGGTGGTACTCATCAGCGCCGATTCGTCTCGTGCAGCCGTAACCGCCGCGCGTGAGAAAGTCATAATCGCCGTGCAGATCGAAGACGAAGAATCGGGGCTCTGCATCGAGCGCGTCCTCGGCATCTAAGAGCGATGCCGCCCTATCAAGCAGGAGCCGCGCGGTTGAGGACTTTCCCGAGCCGGTATTACCGAGAATAGCGAGATGACCAGAGAACAGGGAATCGATATCAAAAGTGGGTCTTACTGAATCGTACCCAGCGAGGGACCCAATCTCGACTCCTTCCCGCACGCAAAAGACCCTCTTGAGGATTGATTCATCGCAGGCATAGACATCGGAGCCGACCATGGGGAGGTCAACTACGCCGGGCACGTAGGAAGATCCTTCAATCTCTCCAATGGGGACGGCGGTGAAGATATAGCTCGTGCTAAACCTCGACGAAGGCTGGTCGGAATACGGCCTCTCGGCCTCTTCTACGGAAGTCACGCGAAAAATGATCTTTGTCGAGATAGAGAGATAGGAAAAGAGATATTGATTGAGCCCGTTTAGATGCCTTGGCTCGCCATCGAGCATCCGGTCTGAAAAGTCGGAACGTGATGCGCGTAGTCTTATCTTCTCCTGATCCATATAGCAGATGGTGCCGATGAGCCAACCCGGATTGGGAACCTCATTAGTCATTCTTGTCACCAAGCCCCAAAGATCCAGATGCCACATCGTCTCCGAAGGTGATCTCGGGCCCGATAAAGTCAGCAAATTCCGAGAAGTATAGCGGGCGCTTGCGGTCCAGTTCCCTTTCACTTGGATATACGAAATAGGTGTTCGCGCCACCTGCCTTATCGTAGAACACACGTGTAGGGGAACCGACATCTGCTTCTGCCGGGTTGCCGATAAAGGCGAGGAGCGTGAAATCGGGCCTCGCAAGAGCCTGGCTGATAAGGTTTGATATGTGAGAGTCCGCGAAGCTGAATCCACAAGTCAGAAGGACTGTGTTGGGGACGGCGAGGGCATTTACGAACTCGCGGAACATATCGCTATAGGGGGAGCCCTGGGTCAAGGCGTATTTGGAAGTCATCGGGGCGATAAGTTGTCTGTCGCCTTGGTACTCGTCGGTGATGTCGGGAAACCTGGGGACCCTTACGACGTTTCCGTCATAAATCCTCCAGTTGATGGACCCGTGCATCTTGTAAAGGCGAAAGAAGGGGTTCACCGGTTCGTAGTGATCCCTGAATCTCTCGTCGAGGTCAATCGGCCTGCGATGGTATTCCCGCGGGTTGAATGTGGGTATCAGCCCGTTCGAGAACCCGTCCACATAGGCGTAGCCGCTCGATTCAAGGGCCATCTCATGAAATAGGTCGTAGTTTGTTGTGAAGAGATTAACGACGTCGAAGGCAGCTTGACCACCGCGCGCAAGGATCTGTCGCGATACGCCAAGTCCCTGAACAAACTTACGATAGCTATCAAGGACGTCGGAGTGCTCCGCGCTGTATTTGATGTCGACGGACTCGAGAAAGGCCTTGCGAACTGCATCGGAAACCCTCTTGTCGTCATCGGCGCTATCTAGAGAGCCCTCGATGCGCTGACTCAGCCACGAGAGGAGGTTCTCTATGTTCGAGTACTTCGCAGGGTCTTCGTTATCTCGACAGGCAATTTTAGTTATCCGACTTTCCAGAAGGATAGATAGATCGGGATCGTTGAGCTTGAGGTCCGCTCGCAAGTTCCTGAAGGTTTCACCCATCAGGGGAATGGCCGGAGTAGATGCGCCAGAGCCGATAAGCGTGGCTAGGTTAATCGACCTGGAAAGAATGCCTTGAACAAAATGTCTGGCTTCTACCGCGTTTACCTCACGCCTTGTTGCACCCCTCTGCAAGGTAAAAAGGGGTTTGGAGGATTCTTTCTGCATATCGGAGGACACGTTGCCCGGTATGTTTATTGCGTTGTCAGACATGCATGCTCCCAATAAACTCAAGAACTCCTGCTCGAACGCGCCCGGGAACTGAAACATCCGCTCCTTGCCCCCGATGCTCACGTAGATCGAGCCGCCGTCTATCCTCGTCACGGTGCCGGCGCCCCATGCCTTGTGGCGCACCTTGCACCCGGCTCCCAGTGCGTTCAACTGGGCCTTGTTCGACGCCGGCCGCGCCGCTGTCGGCCGCGGTTTTCGGCTTCTCTGCGCCAGCCTTTCTCGCCGCGACGGCACCGTGTATGCAGTCGGTCGCGCTCTTGCGGTAGCGCGAGGCCACCACGGAAAGCTTGCGTCGCAGCACCTCAGCGAGGAAGTTGCCGTTGTCGTACGGCGGCTCCAGGAACCGGGAGTCGATGCGCTCCGTCTCGGATTTCACCATGTCAAGCATGGCGTTCACCTCGCACTCGTTGGTGAAGACCTCGCCAACGTCCTGAACGCGCTCCTTTGATTTACCCTGTACAGCCAAAAAACACCCCTTAGCCCATGCCGGCGGATCAGAAAACCGCAGCATAAAACACTAGTGAACAATTCTAACAGAAGGTGCGGACGCAATATTGCATCTGTTCCCAAGCGGAGCCTTTGCAGCAACCGCCACGGGACGCAGGCCAACCGTTCATTATTATGCCCCCCAGCGGAGCAACCACTGCCACGTGCTCGCCCGTCGGGGGCCGCCCGCGCCGAACTTGCGTTCGCTCCGGGTGCCGAGCTGGGTCGGTCGCGCCGCGGGCCGCCCATGCGCGTGGAATGGCCTCGTAGCCGAGTCCCAGGTACGCGAGCACCGGTGTCGCCGCCGCGCCCGCGATGCCCAGCCAGAACGCCAGCGGCTTCGTGCGGACCCTCCAGTTGATGCCCATAGGTCTTCTCCTTCCATGGGCAATTCAAAGGGGCTGGTCGCCTGCGCGCCGCGGAGGAGGCGCAGGTACAGCCCGTACGTGGGCGAGGTCTACGTGGCGCCTGGGAACACCTGCCTGGACGAGAGGGGCAGACACCGCTTCGCGGCCAGCCAAACGGGCTGTGGGTCACAGGCATCACGGAATTCCGCATCCCCGCCGGCAAGTGCACCTCTCGCCGGCGATCAATTGCTTCAACGGAATGCCCGTCGGCTGGTCCATCGGCACGCCCCCGAACGCGGTGCTTGCCAACTCATCGCTCCTGCGGGCCTGCTCGCAGCTTGCGTATGGTGAGCACCACTGGGTGCACTCCGACCGCGGCAGCCATTACCGGTGGCCCGGTTGGATCGCCATCTGCGATGGGCACGGCATCGTGCGCTCGATGACGAGGAAGGGGTGCTCACCCGACAATTCAAGGGCGGAGGGCTTCTTCGGCAGGCTGAAGGTGGAGTCCTTCCACGGAAGGGGCTGGGACGATGCTGGCATGGGGGAGTTCATGGAGATGCCGGACGCCTATCTGTTCTGGTACCGCGACAAGCGCCGCAAGAGCGACCTGGGCTATATGAGCCCGATGCAGTTCCGAAGAAGCCTAGGTCCTGTAGCGTAGGAACACAGTCCGGGGTTTCCACTGCAGTCCCCGGTGTTCAGTTTAGCCTTGACAGAAGCAGTCCACCTGGAGCGCAACGTCGCGGAGTGGTGCCGCCACAAGCGCGTCGGGGGCGCCACCGTTGCCGCGCTGAAGGCCGCCTTCATGGACAAGCTCGGTAAGGTCGCGTAGGATATCGGCCGACAACGGCCCTGGAGGGGCTTACACCACTTTTCGTGACACAACTTGCCCTCCAGGTGTAATTGGCTAAATTGTTGGTATGCGGGATACGTTAGCGACTCATAAAAGTTGCACGGTTGATGGGGGAGAGTTTGGGAGGTTCAAAAGGGCGCAATTCAAAGGTTGAGCTTCTGCGCATCATCTCGATGTGGTTCATAGTGGCTCATCATTTCGTGATTCATAATGCTGAGCCTATTTCCGTTTTCCCCGGGACCGTTGCACGCATGGTACTGCACGGCGTGTTGTACCCTTCGGGGCGTATTGCCGTTGCCGTGTTTTTTATCATTACGGTGTGGTATCTGGCCGACGCACAACTGACACTTAAGGGTCAGCTGCGAAGGGCTTGGACCCTGCTGGGGCAGATGCTCTTTTACAGTGTGCCGCTCGTCCTGTACTTTGGCGTGTTTAATGCGGGGGATGGGCTGCAAGCTGGAGAGCTGATGGCTGCCGTCTTTGCTCCGCTCGCCTCGCTGTGGTGGTTTCCTACGGTGTATATTCTGCTGATTCTTGTGGCACCCTATCTGTTCGACGGGTTGCGTGCGTTGACGAGCCGGCGGCTGGGCGAGCTCTGTATGCTACTGGTCGTGCTATATGGGGTCTTGCCCGTTGTGCCGTATTCGACAATTGGTGGCTTTGTTTCCTCCCTGACGGGTCAGACGGTCGTGATCGCGTGCGTGACATGTTGGTTTAAGTGGCATTATTGCGGTGGGGCGGGTCCGAGGGTTTTGGTGCTGCCCGTTCTTTCGTACGTTGCTGTGTACGTTTGCTACTTTGTGGCTCAAAAGGACGTGCTCCTTTTGAGCGCTTTCGCTTCCAGCGTGTACGGATCGGTGGTGACTAATCCTGGAAGCCTCTTGTCGCTTGCGATCGCACTTCCGGTGTGCTTGTTTGTCTTTAATGCTCAACCTGCGCATTGGCCTGCTGTCAATTACTTGGCCACGTTGTCGTTTGGCGTGTACCTTGCCACGGACAGCGCGTACATGCAGGAGCTGCTGTGGAAGAACTTGCTTGTGTTCTCCCACTGCCACCCAGCGTGGGGGCTGCTGTCCGTAATGCTTGTAGTGACCGGCGTGTATGTTGTCGCGTCCTGCGTCGAGGCGATTCGACAGGTTCTGTATCGGGCGCTGTTCAAGCATCCGGGTAGGGTGTTTGATGTTTTGTGGGACAAGATTGCAGGGGTCTCTTTGCCAAGGTAGGCCATTGTTGGGCCAAGTCCCAAGCTGTGCACAAATTCGTAATCGCGTTTCTCCTACGCTGCCTTCCTCAGCTCGGTTCCGATAATGGTGTAAGGGCGAAATTGGGTTAACAGTAGGTCAAGTAATTCAGTTAGAATTGCTTGAGCTCTATTTTGTTTTGGTTAAAGTCTACTATTTAGATTTACGTAATTTATTGGGAGTGCATATATGAAAAAGGTTCGTTGCGCAGTTGCTAATTTGGTTACCGCTGTTCTGGTTTCCTCTTCCTTCCTTGCTCCCGTTTCGTCGGCCTATGCACTTGAGTTTTCCTCGCTCTCAAATAATGAAGCCGAGACCTCTAGCTCCTCTTCACTTTCGGATTTCGTTTCCGAGGATACTGAGAAGACCGCCGAAGCCGACTCTTGTGAGGATACTGAGGAGACCGCCGAAGCCGACTCTTGTAATTCGGAAGTCGAATCGGCCGCTCAGCCGGCCCAATCTCCCGATTCCTCTTCTGTCGATGCCTCTTTCCAATACTTGTACATTGCGCAGCCCTCTCTTTCTTTGGGTGCTATGCAAGAGGCGGCGTTCGCAACTGCATCTGATTCTGATGTTTTGACCTCTGCGTCCCTATCATTCGTCAGCAATTTTGGCGAAGAGCGCTCCGTTGAAGCTTCGGCTTTCTCTGGGAATGCTGCGGGCTTTACATTCGGACAAGATTTGTTGGTAGCGCGGTATTTTTTAACCGGTATTACGTATCAGGTGAAGGATTCGAAAGCAGTCTATTCAGTGGACCTCTCGTCTGAGGATTACAGCTTTGACGTAGTCAGTTCGTCTTCTTCATCTGATCGCGTTGACAATTCCGATGATATGTCGGTCTACTATGCCGATGAGAACGGCAATCCTGTCGAGGCTTTCTCTATTGAAGAGGCGCTTTCCGGTTCTGAAGATGATGACGGCATTGCGGCTTATAGCATCGATTCCCGTTCAGCTCGTAAAAACGTTCGTGTGATTGCACTTGATGCCGGTCACGGTGGATCCGATTCTGGCGCTCAGGGCAATGGGAAGAGCGAAGCCGACTTAACTTGGAAGATTGTTAGCGCGTGTAAGACCAAGCTTGAGAATTACGGATTTAAGGTAATTCTCGCTCGTGAGCAGTCGGGCAGTTACGGAAGCAACGACTTCCTTTACCGCGTTCAGCGTTGCGTCAAACAGGGCGCTCAGGCCTATATCAGTTTCCATATCAATTCGGGTTCGTCAGCAGCTCATGGTGCCGAGGTATATTCGCCTACCGTGAACGGGGCTGACTATACCCAGGTTTCGTACGAACTGGCCCAGAAGGTTCAGAACAATCTTGTTGCTCTCGGACTTACAAACCGTGGTGTCTTTCAGATGCAGGTAGGCGACGAATTCGCCGTTATTCGTTGTGCTCGTGAAGCTGGAATCCCCGGTATTTTGATTGAACACGGATTTATCTCCAATTGGGGCGATGCGAACAAGTACTTTAGTGATGCCGGGTGCAAACGTCTTGGAGAAGCTGATGCGGATGCCATCATCGCGCAGTTCCCCAAATCCTCTTGGCTTGATTATTCGTCTGTTTTCGATGCCGACTACTATCTCAATAAGTATCCAGATGTTAACGAATGGGCAAACGGAAGCAAAGATAAGGCCCTGGATCACTTCATCAACTACGGCATGTCGGAGGGCCGCCGCGGCTCCGAGGCGTTCGACGTGCAGAGCTACTACAATGAGTACCCCGATCTCCGCGCCGCCTTCGGCACCGACCTCGCCAGCTACTACTCGCACTACCTTATGTACGGCAAGAAGGAGGGGCGCCACGCCACCGGCTGCTCGAAGCTCAAGGGCGCCGCAACCAAGGCGGGCGGCGTGGACTACGCTCCCGTCTACGACCCCGAGTACTACCTCTCCCGCAACGGCGACGTCGAGAAGGCCTTCACCAAGTCGACCTACGGCGGCGTGACTGTGGTCGACGACTCGGCCGTCCTGCGGCACTTCATCAACTACGGCATGTCGGAGGGCCGCCGCGGCTCCGAGGCGTTCGACGT
>DXLU01000030.1:57458-82646 GCA_019414565.1 Collinsella sp.
ATGTCGGAGGGCCGCCGCGGCTCCGAGGCGTTCGACGTTTATAGTTATAGAACGAGGTACCTCGATCTTAGGAAGGCTTACGGAAGTAATTTAAAAGAGTATTATCTCCACTATCTCGAATAAGGGATGAAAGAGCACCGTAATGGTTCGAGCATGACTGGATTTGAGGGCTATATAATGTCCTCGTCTTTCACTTCTTACGAGGATGCTGCCGTTCATTACGGCAGGACTGTTGGGAAGCATACTTATCCAACAAGCGTGTATAAAAGCAAAGGCAGCGCCTCTATTGATGAGTTTTGTAAGATCCTTTACGAAGAAGCCTCATTTGAGGGAGTATGTCCTGAAGTTTTATATGCTCAAGTCATGAAAGAGACGGGCTATTTAAGATTCGGAAATTTGGTCCAGGCAAATCAGTGCAATTTTGGAGGTGTTGGAGCCACCGGTCCTGGAAATCCCGGATATACTTTTTCTTCCGTTAGAGAAGGGCTTAGGGTTCAGGCGCAGCATTTAAAAGCGTACGCAACAACTGAACCTTTGAATAATCCGTGTATTGACCCACGCTTTAATCTTGTTTCCCGTGGGTGTGCTCCCAAGACGACGGACCTAAATGGACGTTGGGCCGTTCCCGGTAAAGGTTACGGCGAAGGCTTAAATGCAATTGTCCTTGATGTTTTGTGCATGTAATGGGTCTACATGAGTAATCGTCCTTCTCTGTACCACCTGTAGCGCGCTTTAGTGCCGCTCACATCCGCGCCCGCGACCCACCGGCTCGCCGCCTATACGCTCGAGACGCCATACCGGTAGTCGAGAGAAAGGAACTGATCTTGGCGAGAAGGATACCGGCGAGGGTGGTGCTCAGGCTGACGTCGTCGAACCTGTCGCTCAACGTGATCGCCTCTGCACTGCACGCGTCGAAGGTCGGCATCACGCTCAGTTTCCTGCACGGCGAGTACCGCGAGGATGCGCCGCGCGGGGCGAGGCGGCGATGTCCTACGACCGCTTCTGCAAGCGATACAGGCAGTTCACGGTCAGCAGGAACGTCGTGAGCAGGGTCGGCCGCAAGGCGGGCAGGAACATGGAGGTCGACTGGTCCGGTCCGACCATGTCCCTCGTCGACCAAGCGAGTATCTGGGTAACGGTTTTACGACTAATCCCGTGACCGTCAAGTAGCAAAAGGACGGAGCGTGAGCTCCGTCCTTTTGTTTGTAGGGCGGTCTGCTACCATAAACTATATCTTTTGCTAAGAGATTGGGAGCTCTTATGCCAAGATTCAAGCTCGTTCTGGCTTTTCTAGAGCGAGATAGAGATGACGAGAGAGTAAGAAAGAATCAATGGCTGAAGCGCTGAGAATAGCAATCTTTTCCGCTCAATATCTGCCTCACATTGGCGGTGTTGAGTCCTATACCAGAAACCTCGCAGTTACGCTCATTGGCATGGGCCATAAGCCGGTCGTGGTCACGTGTAATTGCGATTCGCTGCCGTCTCGAGAGGTAACAGACGATGGTATTGAGGTTGTAAGACTGCCGTGTTTTCCATTGCTTGGTGGCAGGTTCCCTGTCTCGCGTTTTGGAAGAGCTTATCGGAGCATGCTGAGGGCTCTTGATGGCGAGTGCTTCGATGGCGTCCTAGTTAATACGAGGTTTTATCCCCATTCAATCTGTGGGCTTCGGTTCGCCAGGCGCCATCATCTTACCCCCATCGTTCTTGACCATGGATCGCAGTATCTTACATTCGGAAACGCAGTATTGGATGTGTTCGTTCGCGCCTATGAACACATAATTACTTCGATTGCCAAGCGGTTTCATCCAGTGTTTTGCGGTGTTTCTAAGAAAAGCCTGGATTGGCTTCGACAATTTGGTATTTCTGGCATTGATATCCTGCCTAACGCGATTGACGTTGATGCTTATTGCTCCAATGCCTCAAATCGAGATTTTCGTGCCGAATTGGGCGTCGGGACGGATTCTGTTCTTGCCTGTTTTGTTGGAAGGTTGATTCCCGAGAAGGGTATCGACTCCCTTCTTGCGGCTATGAAGCAACTGAATGAAACGCCCGTAAAGTTGGTGGTTGCGGGTGATGGTCCCCTGCGTGAGTTGATGGATTCTACTCCTGAGAATGTCTCCTATGTTGGTCCTTTGCGTCCGGCGGATGTGTCGTCCTTGCTTCAGGCCGCAGACGTGCTGTGTCTTCCTACGAGATCAGAGGGTTTTTGTACGACCCTTCTCGAGTCTTCGGCGTGCGGCACCCCGGCAATCATTCCCTTGGTGGGCGGAGTTGACGAAGTATTTGGTGAGGAAGATTGCGGTTTTTTGTTGGATGGCTGTGCTCCCGACCAAATTGCCGAAGCAATACGAGTGGCGTGCGCATCGAAAGCGGAGACGCGGCGAAAGGGACGGCTGGTCCAGAGTAGAGTTCGAGAGTATTGTACGTGGGGCAATACTGCAGAGAGGCTCGTTGAACTTCTTGGTGCGTAGCAATTACGTTGGTGTTGCTTTTCCGTTGACTGGGGTTTGCCGCGGTTTTGTTTCCTCGTTCGGATATTGTTTTCTTCAGAAGTAGGAGAATGAGAAGGTATAGTGATGCACGATATTCTTATTGTGACCTCAAGGAATGTTGCCACCTCGGGCGGCGAGTTTAGCCTGATTAAAAATAGAGCAGATGCTCTAAAGAATGGGTGGGGCATTGAGTCTGATGTTGCGGCTCTTTGCAATGTTCGCTTGGGTGTTTCTGAGGGTGGTGAAGCTTTTGGACCCGGCGTTTATGTTCGGCGGGATTTTATGAATCCCATGCAGCTGCTGTCGGGATATGAAGAGCTAATTACCACTGCGGAAAAAAAGGTTTTGAGTGGCTCCTACAAGGCGATCATCCTTTCTGGCGTGGGGCTGTTTCGTTATGTCGACCGGATGAAGCGCGCCGCCGAGGCGTCGGGAGCTTTTGTATGTGCTGATGTTCATGGTTATTACGGCGACGGCTCCCTTCTTGCACGCGACGAGCCCCTCTTCCTTGGCTCATTCCACCGTGCCGCCGCTTTTGTTGAGAGATACGAGCAGCGCAAATATTTGCGTAAGTTCGACCGTATCTTTTGTGTTTCTCGAGCGTATCGCAGTTTCCTTTGTCGAGAGTGCGGCTGCAAAGAGGGTCAGTTCTACATTGTTCCGTGTGCGACGGGGGCGAAGCCAAGCTTTGGTCGTGCGGAGGAGCTTAAGTATCGAGAGGATTATAGGAGGAAGTACGGCGTAGAAGATGACGAGTGGCTGCTCGTTTACTCAGGCGGAGCTTCGTCGTGGCAATGCCTTCCGCAAACTGCAGAGTTGTATCGCGAAATACTGAAGAGGCGTGGGGCAAAGCTACTTGTTTTGTCTGGTGACGTTACTTCTGCACGCGCCGCAATCGGTGATTGTGACGACGTTGAATTCGATAGCTTCAAGCCATCTGACCTCCCTAGCGTGTTCTGTGCTGCGGACTTCTTCGTGATGTTGAGAGAGGACGTTCCAACGAACCACTTTGCTTACCCTAACAAGTTCTTGGAATACGTCGCGGCGCACAGGCCGGTAATCACTACTCCTTACGTTTACGACATTGCCGAAGAGATTGATAGACATGGTGTTGGACTTCTGTATAACGGGGATGTGGATGATCTCGTTTTGAAAATGGACAATGCGGTATGCGACAGGGATTCATGTGATCGCCTGGTGCAAAAGGTTTCTTTTGCAAATTCCCTCATCCCGTTTGCCAGGGATTTGGGAAGCGTTGGGTCCAGTTGCTAAAGTGAGCGGGTCGTCTATGCTTATAACGGTTTTTACCCCGACTTATAATCGCGCATATATCCTTCCCAAGCTATTCGAAAGTCTGAAAAGACAATCTTTTCGAGATTTCGAATGGATAATTGTTGATGATGGAAGCACGGATGATACGCGAAAGCTCGTCGAGGCGATGCAGCAAGATTGTCAGGTGAAATTTCCTATCCGCTATTTTTTCCAGGTCAATAGCGGAAAGCACGTTGCATGGAATAAGGGTCTTGATGAGGCGAAGGGAGCCTTGTTTTTCCCGGTAGACAGCGACGATTATCTAACCGATGATGCCTTGGAGCGTATTGGGGAGAACTGTGAAACCGTTATGTCTAACGAGCGCCTGATTGCCTTGTCGGGAGTTCGTATTTTTCCGGGCAACAAGCTTACGGGAGGAATTCTGCAAGACAATGTGGGTTCGTACATCGATTATTCGTCAATTGATCGCCGATCGAAGGGGATTACGGGTGACCTTGCCGAGGCCTTTGTGACGGAACGGTTGAGGAAGTACCGATTCCCGGTTTTTGAAGATGAGCGGTTTGTTCCTGAAGCAGTTGTCTTTAATAGATTCAGCAACGATGGATATCTAATTCGTGGGTACGCCTTTCCTCTCTACGTGTGCGAATACCTTGCCGATGGCTACACGAAGAATACTGATCGGCTGCTCATTACGAACTGGAAGGGATATCGCCTGTACGTTTCAGAGTTGATGCATAGCACAGTCGGAATAAGGGCAAAAGCCATTCCGTTTTGTGGATTTATGTACCGTTCGTTATTGAAAATGTTTGGTTTGTGCAAATAGGCTTGAGTGAAGTATGGAGTGCAGCATGAGCTCTTTGTCGAAGAAGACGGTCCTGTTGGTATTTGGAACAAGGCCCGAAGCAATCAAGATGTGTCCTCTCGTAAAGGAGCTGAAGAACCGATCTGGCCTTAACGCGAAGGTTTGCGTTACCGGCCAGCATCGCCAGATGCTCGACGTGGTCCTTGAGGAGTTTGGGGTTGTGCCCGATTTTGATTTGCACGTCATGAAACAAAGACAGACTTTGTTCGATGTTACCACGGCTGTTCTTAATGGCTTGGACGGCGTGCTGGATCAGCTCAAGCCCGACGTTGTTCTTGTTCACGGTGATACGACGACGTCCTTTGCCGCCGCACTTGCATGCTTCTACAAGGGCATTCCCGTGGGCCATGTCGAGGCGGGTCTGCGTACATACAACATCCACTCACCGTATCCCGAGGAATTTAATAGGCAGGCAACCGGCATACTTGCCGCTTGGCACTTTGCTCCAACTGAAGCAGCTCGCAACAACCTGCTTTCTGAGCATCGGGATTCCAGTCGAATTTTCGTGACGGGAAATACTGGCATTGACGCGCTTCGTACGACGGTGCGCGATCATTATTCGCATCCCGAGCTTGATTGGGTTGGAGATAGGCGCCTGATCTTGATTACGGCTCATCGTCGAGAGAATCTTGGCGAGCCCATGCACCACATGTTCAGGGCTATTCGCAGAATTGTTGAAAAGCATGATGACGTGCGCGCTGTTTATCCTGTACATTTGAATCCTGTCGTTCGCAAGGCGGCTCATGAAGAGTTGGACGGCTGCGACCGCATTCATCTAATTGATCCTCTAGACGTGGTTGATTTTCATAATTTCATGGCCCGCTCCTACTTGATTCTTACCGATTCAGGCGGCATTCAGGAAGAGGCCCCGGGCTTGGGTAAGCCGGTTTTGGTGATGCGTGATACGACCGAGCGCCCTGAGGGCGTTGCGGCGGGCACGCTTAAGCTTGTTGGCACAAGTGAAGATGCTATTTTCTCAACATGTTGCGACCTCTTAGAGAATGAAGAAGCATATTCCCGCATGGCTCATGCCAGCAACCCGTATGGTGACGGTCATGCGAGTGAGCGAATTGCTGATGTTCTGGAGAAGGGGCTGCAAAGTCTCGGGGAAGCATTGGTTCGGTAGATGAGTGAGGTTAAGCAGCTCTCTCTTAAAGAGAATATGCTGTGGAACTCGTTCGGTTCCATCGTTAACCTTGCTTGCCAATGGCTGATTACGATTCTGATCGTTCGCCTTGGTTCAGGTTACGAGGCATCCGGCGTTTTCTCTTTGGCAATGTCCATCTACAACATCTTTGCCCCTATCGCTCAGTATCGCATGTATACGTACCAGGTCTCAGATGTTGAGAATGAGAATACCACGGGTGAATACCTGGCGTTTCGGTTTTTCACTTGCGGAGTCGCGCTCGCTCTGTGCACCGGCTATTCGCTGTTTACATGCGAATCGGGAGCGATTGCAGCTATTCTGCTCTATGCCGTCTACAAGTCTATTTCCTTGGTTGTAGACGTCTTTCACGCGTGCGATCAGCGCCATCATCGAATGGATTACATCGGTAAGTCTCTGTCTTTTCAGGGGATTCTATCTCTTGTTGCCTTTACCGTAGTGTTTGGCTTATGCGAATCGCTCGAGGCGGCGATAGTTGCAATGACCGTTGTCGTGATCCTCGTTGGTGCTGTCTACGATTTGCCAAGGACCCTTCAATTCGGCCCATTGGCCCCAAGCATCTCGTTCAAAAAGTGCCTTCGACTGGCCTTGAGATGTCTCCCCATCGTTCTTGCGTCCATTGCCGCGGCGTCAGCATCTTCGATTCCAAGGCAATACCTTGTTGGTGTTCAAGGGGAGGCTGCTCTTGGCATTTATGCTGCCGCAGCTGCTCCTGTTGCGCTTATTCAGACGGGCGCCTCCTATATCTACAATCCTCTTCTAGGCTATTTTTCGGAGAGTTTTGCTGCTAGGGACAGGAAAGGCTTCAATGCGCTTTTGACAAAGGCGACGGTCGGGATCGTTGTTCTGGGGCTGGTGTGCGCTATTGGAGTAATGGTTTTAGGTGAGCCGGTTCTTGTTCTTGTGTATGGGAAAAAGATGTCTGGCTTTTCATATCTACTTCCTCCGCTTGTGGCGCTTGCGATGCTTACGGGGTATATGTGGTTTGTAAACGATTTGCTAATGGCTATCAGAAACTTCCGGGGTGCCTTTGTTGGGAATGTTGCTGCTCTAATTTCCTCTCTCTGCGCCTTACCTTTAATTGCTCTGTATTCGATGGATGGTGTTACATATGTCTGTCTCATTTCTGCTCTTTGTGGAATAGGCTTCATGGCAACCGTGTTAGTTATTCAGCTAAAAGGCTACTGGAAATAGTATGTGATGCCTGGATTACGTTTCGGAAGATAAAAGGTAAGGTGGATGTATGGATAAGCATCATCGATTGCTGGTTATTATTCCAGCGTATAATGAGGAAGAATCGCTCGAGGCCACGGTTGACGAGCTGGTAGGTGTCGCTCCAAGTGTTGACTATCTCGTAGTAAACGACGGCTCCAAGGATTTAACTGAGCGGATTTGTCGCGATCGTGGGTACAACTACGTAACACTGCCAGTCAATTCTGGCCTCACCGTTGGATTTCAGACGGGCATGAAGTACGCGCTCCGCAACGGCTACGATTATGCCCTTCAGTTTGATGCGGACGGTCAGCATATGCCTGAGTATATCGATGAAATGCTCGAGACCGCTATTAATGAAAACGCTGATATCGTAATTGGCTCACGCTTCCTCCACGTGAAAAAGGAAATCTCCGCTCGAATGATTGGCTCACGCCTTATTACAGTCATGATCAAGCTGACTACGGGAAAGCGCGTAGCTGACCCTACCTCGGGAATGAGAATGTTTAGCAAGGAAATGATTAAGCGCTTCGCGCAGGACGACTCGCTTAACCCTGAGCCCGAGAGCATTTCGCTTCTTATAAAAAAGGGGGCGAAGGTGAGCGAGGTTCAAGTTGAGATGCGTGAACGCCAGGCGGGGGAGAGCTATCTTAATATCTCCAAGTCGATTGCTTACATGGCGCGAGCTTGCATCTCCATTCTTTTCGTTCAGTGGTTCAGGTGATTATATGTCTAGCGTTTTAAGGATCGTACTCATTCTGGGTGCATTTGCCATCTTGTTCGTGATAGTGAAGAAGCTCCGTAAGGCTCAGATACAGGTTCTCGACTCCGTGTTCTGGTTGTTCTTTGCTTTGAGCTTTGTCGTGTTTGCAGCCGTTCCCCAGATTGCCTTCTGGCTCGCAGGGGCCCTTGGCTTCGAAAGCCCGTCGAACTTCGTATTCCTCTATGCAATTGCGCTGCTTCTTTATCGAGAGTTCTCCAACACGGTAAAGATTGCAGAGCTCAGACGTCGCGTGAACGCACTTGTTGAAGAGCTCGCTCTCAAGTAGCATGACACCAGTCTTTATGCCCTTCGAACCCACCAACATCATCGTCATCGGTGGCTGCGGCTTCATCGGGTCCAGCTTCGTGCACTACGTAGTGAAGAACTACCCCGGGGTGCACGTGACCGTGCTCGACAAGCTCACCCACAGCTTAGCCCTCGCTTCATGCACGACATGTTCACGGCATTCAATGCGCTACGGATGCCGGCAGGTCCCTCCTCGATAGCTACCATCTAAATGCGGCCTTCATTTAAATATCCAAGAGTGACAATTCAACCCCTTGCACTACCAGGTCTGGTCATCAATGAGATTTGCATGTGGATTAGAACCTACTTGGCGAACCTGGACTACAGAATAGTTAAAGATTGCCGCCATAGCCGTTGTTATGATGTAGAACTACTGGTCTAGAAAGAGGTTTCTCGCCGCAAGTTAAACCCCGCGGAGTCTTTCTCGGCCAGACAGTCTGTTTTCCGAGAATCGCTTCGCAAACACATCAATCAGGTTTCTCCATCCAAGCACCGCGAGCGCAATAAAAAATGGAGAATAGAGAAACATATACCTGGCCCTGCACTCAAACAGCATCAAAAACACGCTGAGCAAGAACACCGAACATAAAACCACATACTCCGTCTTTGATCTAGGGAACTTCAGCCAGTTCAGACACATACCGACCAGGACAAACATCCAGCAAAGCTGGGCAAAAACCTGGAACAGCGTGAAAGAGCCGTCTTCTCCAAAGAACTTTGACAGCGTGTTGTCAGAATGAGGAGTACTCAAAAAAAAGTTTCCTTCAGCAGCCCACGCAAAAGTACCGTCCGAATAGTTCGAAATAGTCTTCTGGACCATCAACTTCAAAACACCCTGGGGACCCAGAGACTCTAACCTCTCAGCCCACTTTTCGAAATTTGCATGTGATCTATCCTGTTGGCTACCAAATGAGGCGGAATAGATAACGTCGTCTTCATAGTAGCACCCATAAGTCTCGTCATTAAATCCCATCATCAAGAAATGAGCCATCGAAAAGGATTTATCGGCGTCAATCACCGGACCCGCCTCCCTTGCGAGTGAGTTGGCGCCAAACGAGAGAACAAGAGCACATGTGATCGCAGCGAATTGGAAAAAGAGCGATTTGATTTGAGAGCAATCCAACTGCCCGTCAACGACAAACCTTCGACGACTTATCGCGCATGCAGCCTCTATAAGCACAATTGAGACAACAACGAAGATGGCCGTAGGCTTAATAAAGTATCCGACCACGCCGAAAAAGAGCATGCCGAATGTGCGTAACGGGCTTCGGCCAGTATTGTTGTACAGAAACAAGACCAGCGCGGGGCAGATAGTTCCATACGTATCTGAATAAGGAACCGCAATCCAAGGAGAGAAGCTCAAGTACAAACAGCCGAACGCAAGCGTATAGTACCCAGGACCAAAACCCGCCAGCCTCGCCACAACAAAGGAGGTCAGAACAACAGCCAAAGTAACACACGCTGCTCCCACCACGTCAAGCATGAGGTATACGTTTTGGAATCCAATAAGTTGGCAAAAGTGGCCCACAGTCTTGAAGATAAAAAGCAAAAACAGCTGGTTGGGATAGCGCGAGAAATAATCCAGCGTGGCTCCCTCATCGGACAACCCCGACATCAGCACACCGACATCCCAGCCTGTCTCAAAATATATGCTATTGATTAGGCAGATTTGAAGCACGAAAACTACCACGGCCAATGAAATGCTAACGCGTCTAAACATTTGAAGACCAAGGAAGTCCACGTTCGCCTTTGGCCGTCTCTTAGCCAATGCCACAGAGACAACGAGCCCCACTATCACAACCACAGCCAGACTAGGTAAAGAAAGGGATGCCTCCTCCCCTTTGCAGGCATAAGGCAGGCGCGGGGCAAGGAAAGCAACGGCAAGCAGGGCAAGCGAGAAATACGCCAAAGCGACACATCTGCCAAAACGCAAAAACCACGGAATCTTAACGACTCCACGTGTCGCAGGACAAGATTCGACCACGTTAGCCCCTTAGGTTTCGTCGGTTGCTTTCATACGTTCTCTTTTCGATTAGATAGCGCGGGCGACTCTTTGTCTCAAGATACGCCTTGCCCACATACTCGCCGATAACACCGAGGCTCAGGAGTTGCGTGCCACCCAAAAACAAGATGACACAGATGGTACTCGTCCAGCCCGAAACCGTCGCCCCAGAGAAATAAGAGAGGATCGCCCAAAAGGTCCCCAATAGGCCAACGAGGCCAATTACAGCGCCCGCCGCGCTAATTAGGTGGATAGGCTTAATCGAAAGGCTCGTTATCCCGTCAACAGCGAGAGCGATCATCTTTCGTAGGGGATAGTGACTGTCACCCGCAACGCGAGCTGCGCGCGAGTACTCAACGGTTGAACTGGGAAGCCCAATCAACGGAACCATTCCGCGCAAGAACAGATTTGATTCTCCATATTCCGACAACCCATCCAGAGCGGCAAGGCTCAAGAGCCTATAATCTGCATGATTGAAGACGGTATCTACCCCCATCTCTTTCATCATGCCGTAGAAAGCCTCCGCAGTCATCCTTTTAAAGAACGTATCGGTAGACCTGTCGTTTCTAACGCCATATACGACGTCACTACCGTCCAGGTACTTTTCAATCATTTTAGATACGGCCGAGATATCGTCTTGCCCGTCGCAATCCAAAGAAATGGAGACGTCACAGTACTTACGCGCTTCCATAAGCCCCGCAAGAAGGGCATTCTGATGACCTCGATTTCTTGACAGTGATATTCCCCTGAAATGAGCATCGTCGTTTGAGAGTCTTTCAATGATGGTCCATGTGCTATCACTCGACCCATCGTCTACAAACAGAATGCTACTTTTATCACTTACGATTTCGGCCGAAATCAATCCGCTGAGCTCAGACAAAAACGTCCCAGATGTTTCCGGCAAGACAGCTTCCTCATTGTAACAAGGAATGACCATCCACAGAATCGGCTTCGGGGACGGAGTCTGAGTATCATCGCTTTGCATGCACTTGCCTTTCACGGACAAAACGTTCAACGAAAAGTGATTATACTCCACCTCGCGGCGCAGCCCCGGTGCTAGACTCGTCATCTCCTGACGAATCAACCATGGTAAAAATCCCCAAACTGAAACGCCGCGAGAATTCTCGCGTTGAATAGCTTGCGCTTATGAAGTGATTGGACGATCAAGAAGATACGTAGCGCTGCAGGCGAGTTGGGGAGTGTGTTAGGGATATTAAATATAAAAATCCCGGATATGCTTTCGCATAAACGATATCACGGCGATTCTGGGATTTTGGGCTGTGCGGAGTATGAGCTCAAAATGAGTAACAACGATAAGAAAGTTTCCGGGAGGCGTTTGGTTAGAATTTCTTTTTGTTCAAGCTGCACATCCGAGGCTCCTCAAAAGATGGAGCTTGGTTTGGCGCAGTAAGCAAGAATCCTGCTTGCACTGCTTGATGCCGCAAATGGGGACGGCGAGATCGTTTCGCTTGTGTCAGTGGCATGGGTTTTCCGGGAGCTACTATCGGCTGGGCCTTCTCAGAATGGTACAAGGGAGGCAATGGTGAGATTTCTGCGGATAGCACCATTGCCTCTCTGATTATTTGGTTTTCCGCTTCATGTGTAATTCTCATCTTATTTATTGCGTCTAGGGCATGCCTTGCAAGGCGCCGTTCAAAATTGCGCGGGATGTTGCTAATCTTGGAACAAGAACTTGAGAATGAGCAAATAGCCAAGAGGGCTCACTGTATCATCAGATGATGAGAAATCGATTGAGCCCAGGCATGCTGTATCGATACTAACCAGTGCAGAATAGCAAGTGAGGGGAAAACTCTGAAACTGCCCTTAGCCCCGCTTGAGGTTTGGAGGATAAAGAAAGATGACTATTGGGAAGGCCGATCTGAGTAAGGCGGATATTGGGGTAATTGCCGCGTTGCTCGTCGGCGTTTTATCTGCTGCGTCGCTGGCCTTTATCAAGCTACGTCCTTCCGCGGCTTTTGTCTATGCCCTGGCTGCGTTTGTCGGAGCTGTACTCATTGCTTATTCGTATCATTTCTTTCTTAGGACTCCGAAACAGACCAAATATGGCGTTTCTTCTCCCAAGATGCTCGCTTGTATCATTGGGTTAAGCGCTATAGGTGCCATTCTTCTTGAGGTGTTTACGCTTTGGGGAGCGCCGTTGTCTACCCCGTTAGAGTTATCAGATTGGAGCAAGCGACGTATTCTAATCTTTTTCGTCGCTATTTCGGGCTGCATAATCGTACATGTCTCCAATTCGTACGCCGCGGTTCCCAAGATCGGGCCTTCAGGGCATTCGTATCAAAGGTCTATTGGCAAACTGTTTGTCTACTCTATTCCGGGTGTCACGCTGATGACCCTCTTTGTCGCAATAATTTGCTTGGTGCCTAGTTACTTTGTCTCTAAGATAATCGGTGTAGTTGCGGGTCGTTTAACTTATCTGTTGATTTGCTTGTTCCTTGTCGGCGTTGGTGCGTTCTTTTATTTCTGGAAGAAGGGAAGGGTCGAGCTTTTTTTTCTCAGCTCTTGCCTACTATTGGGATCTTTCTTAGTTTTCATCGCACCTCCGGTAACCGCGATTTCTTGGGATGACGAGATTCATTACGACAGGGCTCTCGGTTTGTCATACCTAGGACATTCGGAGTATTCATACGCGGATCAACTGCTCGTCACCAAGCCCTGGGCTGCGGTGAATTTAGACCATGAATTGCTCCGCGAGTCGGTGGATGAGGTCGCTGAAGCGGGTGCTTCTGCTGAACAGTCGGGCGAATATATGGAGCAGGCAAGTTTTGCATCGCCCATATCGAAAAGCAGCCTCACTACGGTCTCCACATTCGGGTATGTTCCATCGGCAATCGGTCTGTGGGTAGCTCGCGTATTCCATGTTCCAATTTTGGTGAGCTTCATGTTTGGTAAGATGGGCAACCTTATTTCATATGCAGTAGTTGTTGCTTTCGCCATCCGTATTATCCCTACTAAAAAGTTGTCCATGATGCTCATTGGTCTTCTTCCGACGAGTATTTTTCTCGCTTCAAATTATTCGTATGATCCTGTTGTGACGTCATTTCTCATGCTTGCAGCTGCTTTGGTAGTGAGAGAAATTAGCCGTCCGCTCGAGCGACTTACAATCAAAAGCCTGCTAAAAATCGTCACTGCGTTATTCCTAGGGCTTGCTCCAAAGGCAATTTACTTTCCAGTCATTGGTCTGCTACTTCTTATGCCCCGAGCCAAGTTTTCCTCGCGCACCGCTTACAAACGCTATATCGGTTTCGTAGTCGCCTTCGGGCTCGTAATGGTTTTATCATTTGTGTTGCCAATGCTATTTAGCGCTGATGCGCAAGCAGGGGATGCCCGCGGGGGATCTGATGTTAGTGCGTCAGGTCAAATCGCGTATATTCTCTCTCATCCGTTGGATTACGCATACACGCTCATCAACTTCATATTGGGCTATATTTCCCCTGTTAATTCCGATATGTACTCGCTTTCATTCTCTTATATGGGCGTCTCTCTTCCGGTTGTGTTGCAATGGAGCTCAGCCTTGCCCTTTACGGTTCTCGTCGTTGGATCTTTAATTGATAGTCCAAAAACGAAGACTTTTGGATTGAGCCTGTGTGGTAGGTTGTGGGTTCTTACTATAGTCGCATCATCGATTGCTCTTGTTTGCACGGCTTTATATGTGAGCTTTACATCAGTTGGATCGGATACCATTGCAGGTTGTCAAGCACGATACCTTACTCCGCTGTTGCTATACGCTGCCTTGCTTGCCCCTTCTTTTTCTACAGGGGGCATACAGATCAGTAATTCAGGCAAATTGATAAAGGAAGAAAGCACGACAAGAATAACTATGCTGCTTCTTACGTCAATTATGGTCTTTTTCTCCGCAGCATGTTCGTATTATTTCATAGTAATCTGGTAGTTTGGTGGCCAGCCACGCGGCGAGCTGCTGGTTATAGACTAGTGGCTGACCGAGGAGGTCGACGACGCCGGGTCGCCTTGTCGCGGGGCCTGCGGACCCTCGCCGGCATGACCGCCGACCCGTAGTGGGCGGCGAGGTCCTCGTACGCGGCGTTGAGCACGACCTCGCCCTCCCTCGGGTGGGCGGTGACGCCGGTCTTGAGGTTGTCGGGCGCGATGCACGGGGTGGCGCCTCCGAGGAACTCGAACGCGTGGACGTGGCAGCGCAGCCAGGTGTCCTGCTTCATGTCGAGGGCCGGCTCGACGTAGCTGTACCTGCTGAAGGGCAGGCGGGCGACGAACAGGTAGACCTTCGAGACGACGCCGGTCGCCGGGTCGACGAGGGACATGGTCGGACCGGACCAGTCGACCTCCATGTTCCTGCCCGCCTTGCGGCCGACCCAGCTCACGACGTTCCTGCTGACCGTGAACTGCCTGTACCGCTTGCAGAAGCGGTCGTAGGACGTGGCCGCCTCGCCCCGCGCGGCGCACTCCTCGCGGTACTCGCCGTGCAGGAGCCTGAGCGTGACGCCGACCTTCGCGAGCTCGGCGTGGACCGCGTCCCAATCCGGGTCCGGGTACACCGGCCCCGGCTGCTCGCGCTCCGGGAACAGGCGGGCGTACACTTCCCCGGCGCTCATCCGTTCCGCTTCCTCCCAGGCGACGTCGTGCTCGGCCGCGGCCCTGAGCACGACGGAGACGCTGGCTTTCGACGCGTGCAGCGCGGCGGCGATCGCGTTGAGCGATAGGTTCGACGACCTCAGCCTGGGCACCTCCCTCGCCGGTATCCTTCTCGCCATGATCCATTCCTTTCTCTCGACTACCGGTATGGCGTCTCGATCGTATAGGCGGCGGACCGGTGGGGCGCGGGCGCGTATGCGAGCGGTACTGAAGCGCGCCGCGGGCGGTGAGTATTGCGCGCTCTGAGTAGCACCTGTTTCGCGCTTTCCGTATCGCTTCCCATCCAGACGTTTCGCTCCTTCCGTATCGCCCGTTCCGCCATTTCCGTATCGCCCCTCCTCCGCCCGTAGAATCGGCTTGCCATGCAACCGATCCACGGAAGGAGAAACCACATGGCAAGGAAGATAAGGGCGAAGCTCATAATGGAGCTCCGCGACCAGGGCATGTCGAGGAGGTCGATCGCCAAGACCAGGCACATGTCCATGGGCAGCGTCTGCGAGGTGTTCGACATTGCGGACGATCGCGGCATCACCTGGGACCAGGTGAAGGGTATGGGGGACGAGCGGGTCTACGAGCTGTTCTACCCCGACCGCAACGCGCGCGAGAGCGTCTTCGAGGAGCCCGACTGGTCCTACGTGCACGCCGAGATGGCGAAGGTCGGCGTCAACCTGCGCCTGCTGCACGACGAGTACAAGTCGAAGTGCTCGCGCGAGCACATGGTCGCCATGGGCTACACCAGGTTCTGCGAGCGCTACGGGGACTACACCGTGGCGAACAACCTGACCAAGCGCATCGAGCACAAGGCCGGCGTGTCCTGCGAGGTCGACTGGTCCGGCCCGACGGTCGGCAGGGGGCTGGTGAACCCGGTCACCGGGGAGGTCTCGAAGATCTACCTGTTCGTCGGCGTGCTCCCGTTCAGCCAGAAGGCCTACTTCGAGCCGACGCTGGACATGAGGGAGCGCACCTGGCTGCGCTGCCACGTGCACATGTACGAGTTCTGGGGCGGCGTGCCACAGTGTTCAGTTGACCGTTGACACAAACACGCGTGCGCGGATGCGAGCGGTACTCAAGCGTGCCGCGGGCGGTACCGAAGGGCAATATTCACATTTTTGGATGATACTACCGAAGCGCGTTGCAGGTGGAACGGAGAAAGTCTATTACTCAAGAATAAACGACGCGCAACCGATCGGATGAATCGAGATATTGCACACCTCTCGTTACGTCTCAACATTTCCATAGAGAACAGCAGAAATCTCAAAACTCGACAAGGCGCTCAGATCCGGCATCTCTATTGCCATGAGCAACAAATGATTATTTACCTTTGCATTATCAAGTAACGGTTAGGCCATATCCAACTTTCTCCCTTTACGGTAAAGGTGAACAAATTCATCAGAGAATTTCTTTACGTAATCTCTATCGATGGCGGTCGCTAGCGTTTCATCATTATGTTCTGCTGTCTTTGTCCAGTTGTATGAGCCATGCATTACGTACTCAAAATCAATGATACAAAACTTATCGTGCATACGGTTCCATTCACGCCAACCAGAACGCGAGATGAGAACGGTATCAAAACCACTAAGCTGGCCATAGTAAGGACGATTGGCATCCTCGTCTGAGACAATCAATCTCACGGAAACGCCTTGCTGCCTTTTTGCTCTGAGCTCATTTATAAAGGCCCGATTGGTCAGCCATGCCACTGCAGCCCAGATGGAATACCGCGCATCCCGGATACCTTGGATAATTTCTTCTTGAATATTGGTAAACACGACATCATGTTCCGTGTATTCAACATCTTCGGATTGAATAATCTTTGGGCGAAGGGTCAATTCTCCTAAAGCATACTCATCGCTTTCTTCGTACACGTAATTGATTATGTCGTACAAATCGTCATATTGATTATTGGCTTCATTCAGAAGGGGTACGGGTATGCGCAGCTCAATATCTTCGTATCGCTGATTAGGGCGCCCATGCCGCACAAACCCCCATTGGGGTTTTCTATTCAGCGTGACTCTTCTGAGTATGGGCAATAAGTCGTCTTTTTTCCCTGAATACTTTTTATCGAATTTCAAGACCTCAATCATAGTCCTTACGAATAATTCGTCATCCATTACATCCTCCAACATAAGAAACTAGGCATTTAGCTGCATGGAGCAAGGATGTTTTTGAGTGCCTCAACCATCCAGCTTTCGAGCGCACCACTCAATAAGCCTCCGATAATTCCGAATGCAGCAATTTTGTAATCATGAAGCTTCTGCTACCTTTTCTCCTCTTTGTTCAGGGCAACAACGGTGGCGTAATCATCTACGAAATTAAATCCTCTTTGAGTGGCTCCCCCAAAGAGGAATCCACCATCGCTACCATGGCCTTTTATCAAGCCCGCTTCGTGTAGGCCGTTGTAGAGCTCAATATACTTTTCGATGAAACAGTACTTCTCGCCCGTGAGATGAAGGTGATTCTCGGCAACAAAACCGCTACCCTCACTTCCCCCTCAGCCGCAACTAGCAGATTCAACCCCTCAAGCTCACTGCTCTGCAAGTCGACACCATTTACTGAGTACATCGGCACCGCCTGAAATTATCCTTAAAGCTCAACACTAGAGACATCGAATTCACCTGACATAAGTTTAGACAGCAGAGTGTCACGAAGCTCGATGAGAGCGACAATTTCTTTTCTGTTTGAGAGAAGCATATCGTATAGAGGGGCAACTTTTCCAGAGAAAGCTTGCAGGTCATCAACGTCGGAAATCACCTTCTTGCCATAATCTGTTCCTTTCTCTCGACTAATGGTATGGCGTTTCGAGTGTATAGGCGGCGGACCGCTGGGGCGCGGTACTCAAGCGCGCCGCTGGCGGTACTGAAGGGCAATTTTCACGTTTTTGAATGGCGGTACTGAAGCGCGTTATAAGTGGTACGGAGAAAGACGATTACTCAGTCAATGAGATTCCTTTCTCTAAATACAGAAAAAGGAATCAGTAACTCACAATTATGTCGCCGCAATAAGGGGGGCGGGGGAATGGAGGCCCCGTCCCCCTTATCTATATGCAATGATATTGCTTGCACCTATTGTGAGGCTGCATTTAGATCTCACAAGTGGTAATAGCGATTTCCAGGTTCTCCCACGGTGAAATTCGGGTTCATGTATGGATCGCCTTCGACATAGTAGTTTGCCCAGCGATAATTCATGTACGCGACCTCTTTGTGGAAGCGAATCTGCTTGTCCGTGTTGTTTTCAACGCCTCTAGAAATTGACTCGTAATGATACAGCTCGACTTCGGGCGTGTATACAATCAGATCGTTAATCTCGCGAAGCTTTAGGCAAAAGTCAACATCATTAAATGCGACTTGAAGCTCTTCGGTGAAACCTCCGACTTTTTCGTATTCGCTTCGTTTGGTCATGATGCAAGCCGCCGTGACGGCGCTGAAATCTTGCTGCGCATCGTTGAGTGCAAAATAGCCCCAGTTGTCTTTTGGCATGCTTTGGCAGAGATGTCCTGCCACGCCGCCCGTGACGCATAGGCCAGCGTGTTGAATGGTGTTGTCGGGATAGTAGAGTTTTGCACCAACTGCGCCAACATCCTCGCGTGCGCAGATGCCAAGCATAGTTTCAATCCAATTGGGCGTAATCACTTCGGTGTCGTTATTCAGCAGCAAGAGATAATTTCCCTTGGCACGGGCCACTCCAAAGTTCATGAGCTTGGAAAAGTTAAATTCGTGCTCCCAGGTAACAAGGCGAACGATATCAGGGTATTTGGCTTGTAACTTATCGTAATACTCGAACGTCGCATTTTCCGTGCTGTTATTTTCGATTATCACAAGCTCGTAATTGTCGTATGTGGATTTCTCGACAATTGACGTAATGCAGTTATCGAGGATATTAGCGTAATCTTTGGTTGGAATGATGATCGAAACGAGCGGATGGGAATCTGGCGCGGCATAGGTTACTTTATATGTAAAGGGACGACGTGCCTGTTCAACCTTTGCATTGAGCCCAAGCCTGTCCAAATGATTCTGAACTGCTTTGATTCCTGCGATAGTGGCATACGGCTTGCTGTCGGCATTAGCCGCGGTTGATGTTTCGCTTAGGCGCCAGTGATATAGAACTTTTGCAACATGGTGGACATTCCTTGCCTTTTCAACGGCCCGGAGAGTCAAATTATGATCCTGGGCTCCATCGAACTCTTTCGTATTCGGTTCTAGAGTGTCAAGAAGGGACTTACGGATGGTAAGCATGTGGCATATATAGTTATTATTTCTGAGTAAATCGATATTGAAATCCGGTTTAAAGAACGGCTGTGCCAGCTTTCCATCGGGCATGAGTTTGTCTTCATCGCAATAAAGAAGATCAACGTTATCATTGTTTTCAATTGCCTCGGCATACGAGAACAACAAATCCGGTTCAAGGATGTCGTCATGGTCAAAGAAGCTGACGAAATCGCCCGAAGCAGCAGCTACTCCGGCATTTGTGTTTTCGGAAATGCCCTTATTCTCGGCAAGGGTAATTGATTTAATTCTGTTGTCGCGGGCTACCTCATGCTCAACGCGAGCCTTTAGTTCCTGATTGTCAGGGCTTGCATTAACTAGGAGGAGCTCCCAGTTTGCATAAGACTGGTTTTTTACGGATTCGACCATATCGTTAAAAAACGAAATGGGCGTGTTGTAAAGAGGGACAATGATGCTGAATTTCGGAGCGCTATTGAAGACGATTTTTCTCTGCTTCTCCAGTGCACCAATGGTTGCCTTATGCTCTGTAAACCATTCGGGGTATTCAGGGTCAAACTGCGCATGGGTAAAGAGGAAGTTGGTCTCCTCAAGAAGCAAGCCTAATTTATCAGGCGTTAAGCAGTCAAATGCACTGAATGATGGGTGATTTTGATCGTCAATAATAAAATAGTAACGATCAAACGCCTTTGGCATGCGGATCGAGAGCTGCGTTTCAAGTTGCTTTTTCTCGGATGTAAATCCAACGCTCGTTACATTTGAACCGAAATTGACTATGCTCAGCCCAACCTCATTGAGGAACCGGTCGAGGCAGCGAAGTTTGATTTGCGAGTCATTGCGGTACGGTGTTCTAACCGTGCACCTCAGGATATACTCGTTTGAATCTTCGATGCACTGCCAAAAATCAATCGTCGCCATCTCAAACTCTGAAACGTCATCGTAATTTCGGAGTTTGCTGCACATGTCAGGTTTAATTTTGTAGTTAAGACGCGACTCCCATTTGATGTTCTTGCAATTGAGCGAAAGGGAGTCGCTGCTCAGGTTGCAACCGTCTTTGCCGATTTCGTTAAACTCAATTTTAATGGCTCGGGTATCGGGGTCGGGGATTACAAGAACGTATGAGTTCGATTCGCCGTTATTGTCCTTGAATTTTAGAAGAGACAAAGGTAAGCGGCGGTCGTCATCCGTTGCCGCTTGAGCTTTTATGCTGGAGCCTTCATGGATGCCTTCTATTTTAAGTTGCTGGTAGATTTTCCAGTTTCCTCTGCATACTCCGGTTGTTTCGACTCGCATTGTTTGCCTTTCGTTTGTTGGACACTGCTCATTGTACTTATTCACTTCATGTCTCGCTATAAATGCAGAGAGGAGTTCCGTGATTTCTGGCATTCTTAGATGTGTCGCTATGGGTTCGTCAGACGCTCCGTTCCGCTGTGTTAACATCGAAGAGGACATCTACGTACATCACGCTTTCTGTCGCTGTTGAGGTTCAGGTTATTGTCCTCGCGGCGCTCTGCTTCCTAGTCGTTGCTCATTTCGGGTCCATTGACTTCAAGGGGGTTATTATGAAAGTTGTCTTGTTTGTTGGAGGGGCTGCAAGGGTCCTAGGCGGGGGCTGCGCCCAACGAACGGATTGACGTGACGTGCGAGGTGTGTCCTAGGCCCGGGGGTTCGAATCCCCCGGCCCCCTCCGTAAAGAAAGAACCGCCATTGGGGCGACCCTTATCTCCTGGGGTGGCCGATTCGGCCGCCGCCACTCTTTTCCAGGTCTGCGGACCTGTGTTCGTCCTGGAACGGAAACAGGCTCCTCGCTATCACCCAGAGTATTCCGATGATCTCGGCGGTCGTCGCGCCCATCCAGGAAATTATCACCTCGGTAGGGATTTCGCGCTGCAGCCACATGAGACGGGCGGTGTACGCGACGACGAGGGTGTTGCATGCGACCAGCTGCCACTTGACGCACTTGAGCGCGGCCTTTCCGAGTTCGGACCGAAGGTCGTTCTCCGCCTCCATCCTCTTGACCACGCTCTCGGCCTGGGCCGCCTTGGCTCGCCGTTCCCGCTCCTCGCTCGAGCATTCGACCCTGACCTCGTCTAAATGGGCGCTTTCGATGGGGAAGACGTTTGCTCTCCTTTGTGCCGAACCCATGAGGTCGATTGCCTCTTGTGTCCCTTTTGGTGACCTGCTTCCGCGCTGGTCTGCGCTATCGCAGCCCAAGGTTTTCCACCCTATGGCCCACGGCGGTTACGGATACGTCGAGTATGTCCGTCATCTCACCGATGCTACAATTGCCCGCCCAGAGTTTCGCTACGACCTGTGCCGGCATGAGGAGCGCGGCGGCAAACGAGTTCGCCCATATCTCCTCGGGGTCTGTCCCTCGAGACGAGAGGGCGTCCCTTCGCTCAATGACCCCAGCAACCTCCCCGTCTCCTAGGTTTTGGTACGAGTGGATGTAGAGGCGCTCCGTCACCTCGCACGCCGTTATGTGCCCACCGCCTCATCCAGCTCGTCCGCGACCCTGTAGTGCGTGTTTGTGTCAATGGCTAACTGAACAGCGCATTGGACCAAATATGGTCCAATGGTTGGAGTCTTGTGGTCCGTAAGGACGTGAACCAAAGAGGCTGCATGCTTGGCTCTCTCCGTCCTTCTTTTGTGCAGTTCTGCAACCTAGGTTCGGCCTCGCGTATACTTATATCATCTGTGTACACCCAACTCTGGAGGTCCAACCTATGAAAGGCATCATCCTCGCGGGTGGCTCGGGCACGCGTCTGTACCCGCTCACGCTCGTCACCAGCAAGCAGCTGCTGCCGGTCTACGACAAGCCCATGATCTACTACCCGCTTAGCACCCTCATGCTGGCGGGCATCCGGGATATCCTGGTCATCTCCACCCCGACCGACCTGCCCAACTTCGAGCGCCTGCTTGGGGACGGCTCGCGCTACGGCGTGAACCTGTCCTACGCCGAGCAGCCCTCGCCGGACGGCCTTGCGCAGGCCTTCACCATCGGCGAGGACTTCATCGCCGGCGAGCCGTGCGCGCTGGTGCTCGGCGACAACATCTTCTACGGCAACGGCCTGTCCCGCCACCTGACGCGCGCCGTCCAGAACGCCGAGTCGGGCCGCGCCACGGTCTTCGGCTACCACGTGGACGACCCCGAGCGCTTCGGCGTCGTGGAGTTCGACGGGGAGGGGAGGGCCGTCTCCATCGAGGAGAAGCCCGCCGAGCCCAAGAGCTCCTACGCCGTCACCGGCCTGTACTTCTACCCGGGCGACGTGTCCTCCCGCGCCGCTGAGGTGAAGCCCTCCGCACGCGGCGAGCTGGAGATCACCACGCTCAACCAGATGTACCTGGAGGAGGGGACGCTGTCCGTGGTGACCCTCGGCCGCGGCTACGCGTGGCTGGACACCGGCACCATGGAGAGCCTGCACGAGGCCGCGGAGTTCGTCCGCGCCGTGGAGCACTCCCAGGACCTGCCCGTGTCCGTCCCCGAGGAGATCGCCTGGGAGAACGGCTGGATCTCCACCGCCGAGCTTGAGGAGGCCGCCAAGGCCTACGGCAAGTCGGTCTACGGGCGGCACCTGAAGAAGGTCGCCGCCGGCGAGATCGTCAACAGCCCGCGCGAGTACTAGCGCAAGCTTGTTTTCTTTTAGGGGTCACCGTTTATCTGGTGGCCCCTTTCGTTATGATTACGTTGACCATAAAGACAATATGATTGGGAGTGGATGTGTTAAGCGTCTACTTTGGCGATATGCCAGAAGCGATTTACAACACAGCGACATATTTCAAAAACTCTTACCGGTCTTCTTGGATTACGGATCCCTATGCAGTCTCGATAATTAAAGATGTTGATCGATCGGATGTTGTCTCCGAAAACGTCATCGAAAGCCCTGTGCTTGGATTCATCTCCCCACTCCAGCTTTCTGGTGGCGTGAAAACGCTGCTGCTTATGAGATTTGATCGTAAGCAAATTTTTAACGCTTCTACCTGTGGTGACAACTGTGCCAAGTGGATTCTCGACATGGCGAAAGACCGCAAGCTTGTTGTGAATCTCTATCATGTGATGGACTTTGGTCGCGAGGATTTTAAAATTAAAGTCGTGAATAGCGGCCGAATCGTTCACAACATGGCCGAATTGATTCACGAGTCGATTCCGTATCTGTAGGTACTGCTTATGAACGGTTCGCATCTCGTTAAGATTTCCCGCCGCAGGGGAACTAAGTACACATTTACCATCAAGCGGAACATCACTATTGTGCGTGGCGATAGTGGCACGGGTAAGACGACACTGTTTGACATGGTCGCAGACTACATGCGAACGGGCGAGCAGTCGGGCGTTTCCTTGCAATGCGATTGTCCCTGTGTCGCCCTGACCGATTATGATTGGCGAAACCAGCTTTCGTCCGTTCATGACTCGATTGTATTTGTCGATGAGGGCTTAAAAGAGATCCATTCTGATGAGTTTGCCCATCATGTGCTGTATTCCTCGAATTATTTCGTGCTGATCTCAAGGGCTGATTTCCCCAATCTTCCGTATAGCGTGGATGAGATTTACAAGATTAAGACGAGCGGAAAATACCATTCTTTCGTCCCTGTTTATCAAGATCGCGGGAATCATCGTTATGCTATTTCCCGGTCGGCGCCAAAACAGGACTTTTCTATCCTTCTATGCGAGGACAGTAAGTCTGGTTTCCAGTTCTTTGAACGGCATTTCGCTGACAGTGAGCTTACCTGTACTTCGGCCATGACGAACAGCGCGATTTTGGGCTGGTTGGATCAGCATCTCGACGATCGCGTGTTTGTTGTCGCGGACGGGGCGGCATTTGGGTGCTATGCGGACCGCGTCCTTAAGCTGCAAGACATTCACCGCGATACTGTTACGGTTTGTCTTCCCGAATCATTCGAGTGGCTTCTACTGAGCTCCGGCGTAATTTCAGAGCTAGATGTTAAGACGGTTTTGGAAACCCCAGAAGCCTTTGTAAACAGTGAGAAGTTTAAAAGCTGGGAGGATTTCTTCTATAAGTACTTACGTGAAATAACTGGGGATTCGGTTTTTCACTACGACAAAGACTGCATTTCGGAGGCGTTTTGTACAGGAGGTAATTCTGCGAAGGTTATGGCTCTTATCGCATGCCGAAATGTCCGATAGTTTTGTTGAATAGCGTCGCGGCGTCACTTCCTGCGGCATACTAAAGAAGCTGTACATGCTTCAGATTGGATTTTCATGTCTGAGATTTTCGAACCCAAGAATATCATCGTCACGGGCGGCTGCGGCTTCATCGGCAGCAACTTCGTGCACTACGTGGTCAACAACCACCCCGAGGTGCACGTCACCGTCCTGGACAAGCTGACCTACGCCGGCAACCCCGAGAACATCGCGGGGCTGCCCGAGGATAGGGTCGAGCTCGTCGTGGGCGACATCTGCGACGCCGAGCTGCTGGACAGGCTGGTCCCCGGCCACGACGCCATCGTGCACTACGCCGCCGAGAGCCACAACGACAACTCCATCGCCGACCCCGAGCCCTTCCTGCGCACGAACGTCGAGGGCACCTTCCGCCTTCTGGAGGCCGTCCGCAAATACGGCGTCCGCTACCACCACGTCTCCACCGACGAGGTCTACGGCGACCTCGCGCTCGACGACCCCGCCAAGTTCACCGAGGAGACGCCGTACCACCCGAGCTCGCCGTACAGCTCGACGAAGGCGTCCTCCGACATGCTCGTGCGCGCCTGGACCCGCACCTACGGCCTGCGCGCCACGATCTCCAACTGCTCCAACAACTACGGCCCCTACCAGCACGTGGAGAAGTTCATCCCGCGCCAGATCACCAACATAATCGACGGCGTGCGCCCCAAGCTCTACGGGAAGGGCGAGAACGTGCGCGACTGGATCCACACCGAGGACCACTCCTCGGCCGTCTGGGACATCCTCACCAAGGGCCGCACGGGGGAGACCTACCTCATCGGGGCTAATGGCGAGAAGAACAACATCACCGTCCTGCGCATGATCCTGGAGGCCATGGGCCGCGACCCCGAGGACTTCGACTGGGTCGCCGACCGTCCCGGCCACGACCGCCGCTACGCCATCGACTCGATGAAGCTCCAGCGCGAGCTCGGATGGAGGCCGGCGCACACCGACTTCGCCGGGGGCCTCAAGGCCACCATCGACTGGTACGTCGCCAACGAGTCCTGGTGGCGGCCGGCCAAGGAGGCCACCGAGGCCAGGTACAGGGCCCAGGGCCAGTAAGACCGCATCCCGGCGAACCGCGCCGCG
>DXLU01000031.1 GCA_019414565.1 Collinsella sp.
TTTCATGCCGGGGGCTCCCAATGTTTTTATGTCCTGCTCATATCGTCTATGCCGGACAGATTGGGACTGTCCCCAAGTGCCAGGCGTTAGGCAGGCTGAGCTGGTATCCTAATGCGGTACTGTCTCGACTCGATAGGATTGTATGTGAAACCTTCCGCCGTCCTTCGCTTAGCTCTATATCGCACCCTAGCCGTCGCGCTTGCCGCACTCACCGTGCTGAGCGCCGTCATGCCCACCCCGGCCTTTGCCGCCGACTCCGACCAGCAGGTCAAGACGGTCCGCGTTGGCTGGCTTGTCGACAACGCAGGTTTCCAGGAGGGCACGCCGGGCGAGCGCCTCTCGGGATGGGGTTATGAGTACCTCCAGACTCTCTCGTACTACACGAAGGGTTGGCAATACGAATACGTTCCTGGCACTTTCACCGAGCTTTTGGACATGCTCGAGGCGGGCGAAATCGACCTCATGCCCAACATCTCGTATTCGGCAGAGCGCGAGCAGAAGCTGCTTTTTTCCTCAAACCCCGAGGGCACCGAGCGCTACTACATCTACGCCAAGCCCGATCGCGACGATCTGGCCAAGGGTGACCCCCAAGCGCTCCAAGGCCTCACCATCGGCTGCAACTCTGGCGTTATGCAAACCTTCGTCGGCCAGCAGTGGCTCGCCGACGAAGGCGTCACTTGTACTTATAAAGAAATCGACACCGGAAGCGCCCTCTTTGAGGCACTTTCAGACGGCGAGGTCGACGCCGTCATCATGAACGACACCATTTCGTCGCCCGATGCGTCGCCCATGTTCTACGTAGGCTCGAGCGACTACTATTTTGCCGTCCCCAAAAGCCGCCCCGATCTGATGAACGACATCAACTCGGCCATGGCGGCAATCAACCGCACCAACCCGCGCTACAACGACGAAGTCAAATCGAGCTACTCGGCCCAAAACAGCGGCTCGTCATTGCTCACCGGCGTCGAGCGCTCCTGGCTCAAAGCAAACGGCAACACCATTACGCTCGGCTATCTGAAAAACCAACTTCCCTACTGCACGCAAAACGACGACGGCGAGATGGAAGGGTCGCTCGCCTCGCTTGCAACGACATTGCACGACAAGTTTGGCATTACGGTTAAAACAGTCGCGTTCTCGAGCAACAAGCAAATGACCAAAGCCCTTTCCAAAGGAACCATCGATGTCGCGCTGCCGCTGTTTCGCGACTACTGGCTTGCCGAGCAAGGGGGAGCCGTCCAGTCAAACCCGATGGGAACGGTCTCCCTGACCGCCATTCACAGCAGCAACAACCTGGACGGCGACCTTAAGAATATCGCTTGTACAGCGAATGCGATCGTCAACCGTTTTGAGCTCGAGAGCTTATTCCCCGATGCAACGGTAACCGAATTTCCGAATGCCGACGAGGCGCTCAAAGCCTTCAATAAGGGGACGGCAAGTTGCATCATTGTCCCCAGCGCGCGCCTGCAAACTATCCGCGACGCCCACGACATCGAGGATTGCGAGACACAGGAACTCACCAACACGGCGCAACTATCGTGCTTGATTTCGCGCGGCAAACCCGAGCTGTTGGGAATCATTAATAAGGGCATCATCAATGCAGGCGAATCGCTCTCTGCAAGCAGCTATTCGCCTGCATCGTACTCCGCGCAAGAATCGGACACGTTCCGCTTTCTCTACCGCAACCGAACCGCCATTGCGACCGCTATCATCTGCGTTTTGCTCGCCGGCATCGTCGTCCTTATCTGGTCGCTTCAACGCGCACAGCAGGAACGCCAGAAAGCCGACGCCGCCAACGCCGCCAAAACCGCTTTCCTCACGCGCATGAGCCACGATATCCGCACACCGCTCAACGGCATCCTGGGCCTTATCGAAATTGAGGAATTGAGAGAAGGCGACATGCAGGTCGCCCGGGAAAGCCGCGCCAAGGCGCGTGTTGCCGCCAACCACCTACTGTCGTTGATTAACGACATCCTCGAGATGGGCAGGATCGAGGAGTGCAAAGTGACGCTCGAGCACGAATCATTCAACCTCAAAGAGCTGTGCGACAATGCGCTCGTGCTGTGCAAGCTCCGCGCATCTGATCGTGGCATAACAATGCTCGACACCAGCGAGCCCTACGCTGTCGACCAATACATGATCGGCAGCCCCACCCATATTCGACAAATCCTCGTCAACCTGCTCGACAACAGCATCAAGTACAACAAGCGCGGTGGCACCGTCACGTTCTCGTCGACTGTCAAACCGATCGATGACGAGCACGCAATGTTTTGCTTTAGCGTCTCGGATACCGGCATTGGCATGTCGCCCGAGTTTCTTAAGCACATCTACGAACCGTTTGCCCAAGAAGGCAACGATGCCCGCAGTAAATTTCAGGGAACTGGCATGGGCATGCCGATCGTCAAATCGCTCATCGACATGATGGGCGGCACGATTGAGATTTCGAGCGAGGTTGGCGTGGGAAGTACGTTCAACGTCCAGATTCCGCTCGATATCGACAAGAACCCTCAGGCAAGAGAAAGTGCAGACGAGCAGGCGATCAGCTGCTCGCTTGCCGGCATGAACGTTCTTTTGGCCGAAGACAACGAGCTCAATGCCGAAATTGCCCAGGCCCTGCTCGAAAGCGAAGGCATCGTCGTAACTCGCGCCGCCGACGGCAACGAAGCGGTCGAACTATACACTAGTCGTCCCGCCGGCAGCTTCGATGCGATCCTGATGGACATCATGATGCCGGGTATGGATGGCTACGAGGCAACTCGCGCGATTCGCCTGAGCGAGAAGGCCGATGCAGCCGACATCCCCATCATCGCGCTCACCGCCAATGCCTTTGCCGAGGACGCCAAGGCGGCACACGATGCCGGCATGAACGCCCATCTGCCCAAACCGCTCGACTTTAACAAGCTCAAAAACATCCTCGCCCGCATCAAGAAAAACGGAACTGTTTCGCTATAGTTTGTGCTCACCCACCATGCACAGTTAGAAAGGAAGCCAACGATGTTTAGGCCCCTGCGTCGAAAGAAACGCGCCATCACTGACGAGGAAGCACGTGAACTGCTGACCACCTGCAAGCGCGGCGTCTTTGCCGTCAACGGCGACGATGGCTACCCGTATGCCATTCCCGTCAACTACTTCTTTGACACCGAGCACGACAAGATTTATTTCCATGGCGCCAAGGCTGGCCACAAGGTCGATTCACTCAGGCGTGATGACAAAGTCTGCTTTACCGTTTACGGCAACGAGTGGTACAAGGACGATGACTGGGCTCCCTATGTTATGAGTACCGTGGTCTTTGGCCGTTGCCGTCTGGTAGATGAGACACCTGCGTTTATCGAGGACAAAGTCCGCCAGCTCGCGCTTAAGTATTACCCTTCCGCCGAAGAAGTCGAGGAGGAAATCGCCAAAGACATCAAGGGCGTCCAACTCTACGAGATTTCGATTGAGCATCTTTGCGGCAAGCAGATCCATGAAAAGTAAGCCCAAAAACAGGTCCTACAAATAGCAAAATGGCTCGGTTCCAACCAGTATTGGAACCGAGCCATTTGTTTATGAAGCGTCGGCGGCTATGTGCGCAAGCGCCTCAACGAGATCCTGAGAACTCACGGGTTTGCTCAGATGCGCGTTCATGCCCGCCTCGCGCGAAAGCCTACGGTCGTCGGCAAAGGCATTGGCGCTCACGGCGATAATCGGCGTGGTCGCGGCGTCCTCGCGATCGAGCGCTCGAATCAGACGCGTGGCCTCAAGGCCATCGATGCCGGGCATCATGATGTCCATCAATACCACGTCGTACTCGTGCGGCGCGCTCGCGGCAAACGTCTCGACGGCAGACTCGCCATCTTTGACATGTGTCACGACGGCACCGGCGCGGTCGAGCGTAAACTGTGCGATCTCGGCATTCAGGTCGTTATCCTCTACGAGCAAAACGCGCAGGCCCTGGAGCACGTCGCTGTCGCCTGCATCCACGCGAACTGCCTGGGGAATCTCGGAACTCTTGCACTTCTCAAACGGCAGGCAAATGGTAAACGTCGTCCCCTGCCCCAAGGCGCTCGTAAAGCTCATGGTTCCGCCCATAAGCTCGACCAACTGTTTGGCAATAGACGCGCCCAGGCCAGTTCCCGATGAAGCGCCTTCCACCTGTTGTTCCTCGCGGCTGAACGGCTCGTAGAGGTGCTGTTGAAACTCCTCGCTCATGCCAATGCCGTTATCGGCGATCGTGTATTCATAGACGGGGACACCGTCCACCGGCTCCACCTCGCGGCATGTCAGGCGAACATAGCCGCCCTGGCGGTTGTACTTGACGGCATTACCGGCAATATTGAGCAACAGACGCTTGAGGTGCGTCACGCTCACCCGGGCATAGGGATGATCAAGAGTCCGTTGGTCGCAGATAATTGTCACCAGGCGCTCCTCGGCCTGGCGCTCCAGGATATCGCACACCTCACGGTTGAGGGCCACCATATCTGTAGGCACGAGATTCAGGTCGACCTGCCCGCTCTCCAAGCGGCTCATATCGAGTGCCTCGTTCGCAAGGTCGAGCAGCAGTCCCGACGCCGTCCAGATCTTTGAGCGGCACTCAGTCTGCTTTTGCAAGTCGTCCGCGTTGGCATTGCCCACCTCGACCATACCGCGAATGCCGTTGATGGGCGTGCGCAGGTCGTGACTCATACGACGCAAAAACTCCGTCTTTGCAGAGTTGGCAGACGAAGCTTCGCGCGCTGCCTTTGCCAGCTTGTCGCCATAGCCGCGCTCCTGCAGCAACAGGTCGGTCAAGTGTTGGTGCTCGGCACGGCGGCGCATCATCACAACAGCGGCCATGGCGCCGCCGTAGAGCGCCAACACGCTGGCAACAACAGCAGCGACGGTCTCGAAGTAACGCCGCGCGGGGGCATAGGTGTACACGTAGAATGTGCGCGCTTTACCAAATGTGCCCAGATACCACTCGCCGTTGGCGTTGACCAATCTGACCCTACCAGCCAGGCAACGCTCCTTGATACCGTCGACAATGGCGGCATCCGTCGCAGGCAACTCGAACACGCCCGACATGGTGGGCTCGACAGCGTTGGTCGCAACGACCTTGCCATCGTTTTCGATCACGATATCGCCGCTATCGATGGTCTCGTAACCATCGAGCAAGCTCTGCAACTTGAGCGTATTGCTCGCGACCGCCTTGGCGCTCTGGTGCCTCACCGCGACAACAATGCCCTCGCCGTCTCGCCGGGCCACGCAGCCAATGTCTGCGACCGAATCATCCGCAAGCGTAATGCGAGCGGTATAGGACTTAAGCGGATGGGCTGCCACCTCCAGCACAGGCGTCTCTTTGAGATTCGCGGCGAGCGACTCGTAGCTCACGTTATCCGTCGAGGACTCGGACACCAAGTTGCCCGATGCGTCCGTCACGATCAGCGCTGTCACATTAAACTGATCAGCATATTGCTCTAACGTAGCGTTATCCGCCGAGGCATCGCGCTCCATATCGCGCGCTACCTCTCCGGCAATCTCCATAACGCGAATCAGATTTTTAGTCGCATAGGCGCTGTTGAACGCATCGTAGGAAAGGCTCTGTGTCGCCACGTAATCGACAACGTCGGAAAAGCGCTGCTCGGCTTGGGCCGTCGTGTAACCGTAGCTCGTCATGCCGGCAGCAGCCGAGAGTGCTATCCCCAACAGGGCGGCAAGGAGCCATGCCAGGGCCGAACGGTCGCCCCGCTTCTCTGTGGTGTGGTCGGGTGCATCGATCACGACAGGCCCTCCATATTCAAAAAGGGCGAAGGGTCATCAAAATACTTTGACACCAGGCGCTCCATGGTGCCATCGGCAAGCATTTCTTGGTAGGCATGGGTGAGCTTAACGTCGATGCCGCGTGTGTCGTTGATATCGAAAGCGGTGCCCAAACCAACCTCTAGCAGCGGCTCAGACAAAATGCGATACGTCACGCCATAGTCTTTTTCGTAGGTGAGCAGCGAGGACTCATGCGCGGCGATGGCATCGACTAGGCCCTCGACAAGCGCCGGGTTCAGGTACGAGCGGTCCGAAAAGCTGTAGAGCTCCTTGATTTGTGGAACGTTTTCATTGATGTGATTGAGCAGAATCGATTCAGGCTTGGTGGTGGACTGGACCGCCACGACCTTACCCTCAAGATCGGCGAGCGTGTAGATATCGCTTTCGGGATCGACGGCAACCACCTGTCGACTCGCAAGGTACGGGCCGGCCCAGCGATATTCGTTTTCGCGGCCCGTCATACTAAAGCTGCCCATGACGCAGTCGAGCTCGCCGCTCGCCAGCAGTTCTTTCTTCTTTTCCCAGTCGATCAGCTGGTATTTTGGCTTGTAACCAATGCGGGCCAAAGCCTCGGTCAAAATCTCGACATCCAGGCCGACAATATTGCCGTACTCGTCGCTATACACAAACGGCGGATAGAGGTCGCTGCCGACGTTGAGCGTCTTAAGGTTGTCGTCTTTGACCTGCGAGGCGGCTGCGCCTTCTGATGCAGACGCCGCGGCCCCATCATTCAACCCGGAACAGCCAGCTATCGCCACGACAAAGGCGCCCACCACTGCAAGCGCAACAAACAACGATATGGCGGCCGAGCGACGAGGTCTTTTCATCGAGCTCCAGACGATCCTGTTTACAGACTCAAGAGCTGAATAATAGCAGACAAAACCGCGCTTGCGCTCAATGGTTACAGATGCTTTACCATACGGGGCCTTCCAGCCAATCTGGCAGACAGCCCCGCATGCAGCGCTCACTTACCGTGCATTAAAAACGTAGCGGTCCAAGCGGTCGCACGCTTCCCTTACACGCGAAAGCGGCAGCGCCAGATTCACGCGAATGTGGCAGGGTCCGTGGAACGGACGGCCGTCCTGATACCCCACGCCCACACGCGCGCCCTCGTCGAGTAGCCACTGAATATCGCGCCCATGCACGCGGCACCACTCCGTGCAATCCAGGAACACCATATAGGTGCCCTGCGGGCGCGAATAGGACACGCCCTCAAAATGCTCGTCCACGTAATCGCAGAAGTAGTCAATGTTGCCCTCGATGACCTCGTTAAGCTCATCGAGCCACTCGTAGCCCTGCGGCTGGTAGGCGCCGATAAGCGCATGCATCGAAAGGACGTTCATCTCGTTGTAGTGGGTCTTATTGGACACGGCGCACAAGCGATCGCGCAGCGTCTCGTTATAGATGATGTGGTAGCTGCCGACCAGGCCCGCCAGGTTAAACGTCTTGCTCGGCGCATAGAGGGCGACCGTGCGCATGCGGGCATCTTCGCTTACCGACTGCGTCGGGATATGCTTGTGACCGGGCAAGATGATGTCGGACCAGATCTCGTCCGAGACCACCACGCAATCGTGCTGGCGATAGATGTCCATGGCGTGCTCGATCTCATCGCGCTCCCATACGCGGCCGCAGGGGTTATGCGGCGAGCAGAACACCGCGGCATGGACGTGGTTTTGGGTGAGTTTGCGCTCCATATCCTCAAAGTCCATGCGCCACACGCCCTGGTCGTCGAGCTTAAGCGGGCTGTGGACAATGCGATAGCCCGCCGCTTCGATGGACTTGGTAAAGCCGATATAGGTTGGGCTGTGGACCAGCACCGCATCGCCCGGCTGGACATACGCCCGCAGCGTCGACACGACACCGCCCAGCACGCCGTTTTCGTAGCCGATATGCTCCGGGAGCAGGCCCTCGACGCCATTACGGCGGCTCTGCCATTCGATGATGCGGTCGAAGTACTCGTCGCGCGGATCGAAATAGCCAAACATGGGATGCTGGGCGCGCTGAATGATGTGCTCCTGGACCGTGGGCACCGTGGCAAAGTTCATGTCCGCCACCCACATGGGGATGCGGTCGAAGCCCTCGTCGGGCGCGTTCGGAGCCATTCCGGGGATCTCGCCCCAGGAGTCAACGGCGATGGCGTCCATGCCGTGGCGGTCGATAAGCGAAGTAAAGTCGTATTTCATGCTGAGCTCCCGTGCAAAGCGGATTGTTTTGGTAGGCGTTATTGTCCACCAGCGTGGGCGATTTTGTCATGAGGGTTTGGCGTTGAATTTGGCGGGCGCCGGCGAATGGCCGGCTAGTCCCGCGCGTCGTTGACGGCGATTACCGTCAACCTGGTTCCATCAACCGTAAAGGATATGTCGAGCCCAGCGTAAGCCAGATGGTAGACGCGGTTTGGCTCGTGTTTGCTACCCGCGCGGCGAGGATCTTGACGAAGGACCTCTATCAAGCCGGGGAGCTTTGCGGGCGGAATCATATCCTGCAGCGCTTGCGGGAACTCGATATCGAGCTCTTGCCACGGAGCATCCTCAATCCAGCCGCCGGTCGCATCCGGGTGGCAGTCCGCAAACGGAATGTAGGGCTTAATGTCGTAGATGGGCGTGCCGTCGCGCAGATCGGCCCCTAGCACATGGATGATTGGGCCATCGTCGGTAAGCTCGACATGATCGAGTTTGACGCAGGTAAGCCCAATGGGATTAGGGCGAAACGGGCTGCGCGTGGCAAACACGCCCACGCGCTCGGCTCCACCCAGGCGCGGCGGGCGCACGGTTTTCGACCATTTTGCGTTGGTGCCGGACCTGTCCTGTGTTTTAGCGTCGACGGCAATATCTTTAGCCGTGCCGCCGGGCGTGCCGTTTTCGAAGCGCCAGAGCAGCCATAGGTGAGAGAAGGAGTCCAGGCCCTCAACCGCTGCATTGGAGGTAAATTCCGGCTCAAAAACGATGCGTCCCTGCAGATGGGGCGCCAAAAAACTGTTGCGCGGAATGTCGAACTTCTGCGGCAGGTCGGTATGTATGCGTGCAATAGGTTCCATGCCGGTCATTGTACGGCACAGGCGCGCGGGGCGCAGGCTGCGATTCTCTCTCATCGTCATCTGCATGCAACCAACGGTTGCTTGGAAGGACATCGGCTGCCGCGTATGCTTAAGCCAACAAGCACCAGAAAGGAGCCGTCATGGCCTTTGCAGAAAAACTCATCGCCGTCCGCCGCGCCAACAACCTTACCCAAGAGCAGCTCGCCGCCAAGCTCTACGTCACGCGCCAAGCCGTGAGCCGTTGGGAGCGCGGCGAAGTCACCCCGGGCATCGACATGATGAAGCTCATTGCCGCTGTTACCGGAGAGCCGCTGTCGCACCTGCTCGAAATGCCCGAGCACTATTGTCAGAGCTGCGGCATGGTGCTCATGCCCGACGACTGCGGCACCGATGCCGCGGGCGCCACGACCGACCATTACTGCAAGTGGTGCTACGACCGCGGCAAGTACACCTACGACACCACAATGGAAGCAATGATCGAGGATTGTGCCCCGCGCCTGGCACAAAACACCGGCATGTCGCTCGATGAAGCCGTCTCGCTCATGGGCGCCGTGCTGCCGCAACTGGAGCGCTGGCGCTCCGTGCAAGAAAACGAGGAGCGCTACGGTGCCGAGGCGCGAGCGCGCTATGGCGACGAGGCGATCGACGCCGCAAACGAAGCACTGCTGGATATGGATCCCGAGACATGGAACGACATGAAGGAACTTGAACGCGCTATTCTGGGCCAGCTCTCGATTGCCATGGGCGACGGCGATCCAAAGAGTAACGAAGCCCGCAAGCTTGTCGCAATGCACCGCCGATGGATTGGCCTTAACTGGGGACACGAGCCCCAGGACGAAGCATACCTGGGCCTCGCCAATGGTTATCTTGCCGACCAGCGCTTTGTTGACTACTACGACAAGCCCTGCGGCACCGGAGCCACGGCGTTTCTGGTACAGGCAATCGAGTCGTCGTTGACGCGTGCATAGACCGCGGCGGCTTTGGGTATTTCAATCGAAACCTCAACCGATTGGAGGCCCATGGCTACTGATCACGAGCTCGCACTCTACGTTATGACCGGCTGCCCGTATTGCATAAAGGTCAAGCGTTTCCTGGCCGATAACGGCGTGACCATCCCCGAGCGCAACATCTCGACCGATACCGAAGCCGAGCAGGCACTCATCGCCATCGGCGGAAAACGCCAGGTTCCCTGCCTGTTTATTGACGGCGCACCGCTCTACGAGTCGGGCGACATCATCGCGTGGATACAGAAGAACCTGCTCTAGTCCGCGCGCCGCGGTCGGCTCGCCCCGACGTCCAAGCCCATACGACCCAAACATGTACGCCAGCATCCAAAGTCGACATTTTTCGACATCTTTGGATGCTGGCGTACAGCTTTTTGCATGGGCCCGACACAGGTAGTCATTGGGCTTCAACGCACTCCATCGCTCTATTCCCGGCATCAGCCAAAAGGTGCTCTCGTCAAACCTAAAGGAAATGGATGCCGTGGGGCATACCGCTCCACGGTTACCTTTTTGTGCCTTCTTTTTTAAAAACGATCCAGGCTGCACACTACTGTCAGACACACCCGAATCAATTGGACAGGAGGCCAGCCATGAATCAAGCCGAGCGTCGTGTTTGGCTTATCAACGCATTGCTCGATGAGCGACCGGATGGACGCGACGTTGCCGTTCCTGCCGGAGCCGACGAGCAGCGTGATTTGCTCAGAGCCCTTATGAACGTGCGGCCGCCCGAAGCGCTTACGACAGAAACCCTCGACGTCCAGGACGCCTACCTGCATCAGCGAATTGTTGAGCGCGGCGGAGCGACCGATGCCGGCACACTCCCCTACCGCAATCACGTTGCCGTCTGGCGCGGTGACATCACGCTGCTTAAAGCCGACGCCATCGCCAACGCCGCCAACAGCCAAATGCTCGGCTGCTTTGTGCCGGGGCACCACTGCATCGACAACGCCATCCACACATACGCCGGCATGCAGCTACGTCTGACGTGCGCCAACCTCATGTGTAAGCAGGGGCATGAGGAACCGACCGCACGCGTTAAGGTCACGCCAGCGTTTAACCTGCCGAGCAGCCACATCTTTCACACCGTCGGCCCCATCGTGCCCAGCCATAAGCCCGGCCCGCGCGAAGAATTGCTACTACGCCGTTGCTACACCAGCTGTCTGGACGAAGCGACACGCCAAGGGCTCGACACGCTTGCATTCTGCTGCATCTCGACGGGCGTCTTTGGCTATCCCCAGCAAGCCGCCGCGCGCGTTGCCGTCGATACCGTTCGCCATCATCTAGACCATAACGACTCCAACCTTAAGGTGATCTTCAATGTATTTCTCGCGTCTGACGAATCAATCTACCGTGAGCTTCTCCAAACAGATCGCTAAGCTCCAAGCCGCACTCGCTGCATCCGACGCCGTGATAATCGGTGCCGGCGCGGGTCTTTCCACCGCGGCTGGCTACACCTATTCGGGCGAACGCTTCGAGAAGCTCTTTGGCGACTTCGCTGCACGCTACGGCTTTGCTGACATGTACTCCGGCGGCTTCTACCCCTACGACTCGCTCGAGGAATACTGGGCATTTTGGAGCCGCTATATTGAGTGCAACCGATATGACCCCATACCCAAACCGGTCTATGAGCAGCTCCTGGACCTACTGCGCGACCGCGATTACTTTGTGCTGACCACAAACGTAGACCATTGCTTCCAGCGCGCCGGCTTTGATAAGCAGCGGCTCTTTTACACGCAGGGCGACTATGGTTTATTCCAGTGCAGTAAGCCCTGCTGTCAGGAAACTTGGGACAACGAAGGACTTGTACATTGCATGGTCGGCGCCCAACAGGACCTGCGCATTCCGTCTGCACTTGTGCCCCGTTGTCCCCACTGTGGTTCCCCGCTTACGATGAACCTGCGCGCCGACGATACGTTTGTGCAGGATAGGGGCTGGTATGCTGCGGCCGATCGCTACCAGGATTTCCTGCGCCGCCACAGCAATATGCGCATTCTGTTCTTTGAGCTTGGCGTAGGCGGCAATACGCCCGTCATCATCAAGTACCCGTTTTGGCAGATGACCGCCAAAAACGAGCGCGCCACGTACGCATGTATCAATTTTGCCGAGGCAGTCGCTCCGGCAGAAATCGCCGATCGGAGCATCCTGATCGACGCCGACGCGGAACGTGTATTGGACGCACTTGCCGTCCAAGTCGTCGGATAACGAGGGCGATACCGCCTTCAAACATGTACGTCAGCATCCAAAGTCGACAATTTCCGACATCTTTGGATGCTGACGTACAGCTTTTTGCAACATAGTCGTTTAAGAACGTCCCCAACGCCCACATTTAGCCGCAAAAGCGGGCAGCGGGTGCAAGCGGCTGCTCGCGAAAGACGCGCTCGACAGCGGCGCGGTATTCGTCGACCTTTTTAGTCTTGCGTACGAGTTTGTGAACGGTCGCGGGATCGGCGAAGGCGCATTTGGCGTAGAACCACCACTCCTTCATGCGAAAGACCGCGTTGCCGCCAATCTCTTCCGCATAGGCCGCAAACAGCATGTCGTGGAAACGCTGCAGTTCAGCCGCCGTGGCAGCAGGACCGCCCTTAACCATGCGAGCCAGAGCGGGGTTCGCGAGCAGACCACGCCCCAGCATCACATGGCGTGTCCCGGGATAGGCCTCCACCAGCGCATCCATATCCTCAAGATCAAAAATGTCGCCGTTGTAGGCGACCGGAAACGACGCACGCTCCAGCGTCTCGCCATAGAACTCCTTGCGCGGCGAGCCCGTATAGCGGTCCTTTTGTACGCGCGGATGCACGATCAGTTCTGCCAGCGGCACGTGACAGTACAGGTCGAGCACGCGCCCGTATTCGTCGTCGCTCTCCAGCCCCAGCCTGGTTTTTACCGACACCGGCAACGGCGAGCGTTCGCACACATCGCTCAAGAACACCTCGAGCTCGTCCAAGTTACGCAAAAAGCCCGATCCCTTGCCCTTGGCGACAACCGTACCCGAGGGGCAGCCAAGGTTGAGATTGACCTCGCGGTAGCCCATGTCGGCGAGCACTTGCGCCGCCCACACAAACTCGTCCGCGTTCTTGGACATCAGCTGGGGCACCACGTTAAGCCCCTGGTTATTGGCAGGGTCGGCCTCTTTAAACGCCTTGCCGCCGAAGCGGTTGCCTACCCGCGGCGGCGGCAAAAACGGCGTGTAATAACAATCGAGCGCACCGAAGCACTCCGCATGCACGCGACGGAACACATGCCCGGTAATCCCCTCCATAGGGGCCAGCGATAAATACATCAACATCCACTCTCAGATCAATGTGACAAAGGGACTGTCCCTTTGTCACATCCCATTCAAGCGGTTCAGGAACTCTTCGCAGGCGCGAGAACGCAGGCGATATTTTTTCCACACCAGATACGATGCAACGGTGAAGGGGCAAAAGGACAGTCCCTTTGCCCCAAGTGCCGGCTACCGAACGCAAGCTAGTTGCCGTTCGCGAACGCCGCCCATATTTCGAGGTCTAATACTTTTCCCGAGAAGTGAACGGCTGTATTTGGACCCCCGAAGCATTGACATTTTTAGGCGTCAAAACCGCAGGATTTGACTGGCAAAACCGCAGGAAATTGCACACCAAAAGTGTCGATGCTTCGGGAGTCCGTTTTCACTCGTTCACTTCTCGGGAAAAGTATTGGACCTCGATTCCGCAGTCCCCGATGTGACAAAGGGACAGTCCATTTGTCACATTCAGAATTGACCCCCCCCCCGCAATAGCTCATCGATGGCGGGATTCTCTATACTGGGTCACATATGACGGTATCGTGCCAAAGGAGAACGCCGTGACCACGTCGCAGATATCCCTGCTCGCGCTCATCTTGGTTGGGGGCATCGGCATCCTGCTTATCGGAGTGAGCGCGCTCATGAAAGCCGCCGCTCGCAAGAAAGCCAAGGCCTGTACCGCCGTGACCATGGGAACGGTCATCGACCATCGCTTTATGGGCGAAGGCAGGATGTATCCCGTTTTGGAATACGCCGTCGACGGCACGCAATACCGCGCGAAAAAACAATTCCGTGGCATAAAGACCAAAAGCTTGTCGGGACTCCCCATCCGCACGCAAGCCACCGCCTACGAAGACGCCAAGGGCTGGCTGTACGTGCAGACAGGCCCCATCGCCCGCCTAGGCACCCTCGCGGAGCAGCTTTGGCCCCTCGGTAGCCAAATGACCGTGTACTACAACCCCAGCAACCCAGACAAAAGCTATGTCGAACGCCCCATCGTGGGCAACTTTGCCACACTGATGTTTAACATCGCAGGCTTCTTGCTCATCGCGATGAGCATCTTGCTCTATGTTCTTATCCAGCGCTAGCTCAAACTGATGCGCCCCGCGCCCCATGCGCCGCAACGACCGTTACGACACCAAGGATCAGCCATGGCAACACTTTCCGAACAAGAACGCAAGCGCATCCAGCGATATTGCATCTGCCCCAAGATTGCCGGTGCGGCGCTTGCCATGGCGTTCGTGCTGCCATTCTTGATCATTCCCTTCGAGATGATCGACGACATCGTCTTCCATCACGAAGGCTTCCAGGAGACAGGCATGATGGCCGCCCTGGTGCTCACCGCCATCGAGCTCATCATCTTCTGCTATTGCGCGCTCGCGCCGCGCTTTGGCATGCGCGGCAAGCAGTGGAAAGAAATGCAGCGCCGACTCGCCGTCGAGCAGTCCGAGAAAGACCGCTCGGCACAAATCGCGGGCGTTATTGGCACGCAGGCCGCCGCGCGCCTGCTCAAGAACAGCGACAACGAGACCGCGCGCAACCTGGGTGGCGCGGCAGAAGTCGCCGCTGCCGTAGGCGCCGTCGCCACCGCAGCGGACGTACTTATCGAAAGCTATGCCAACGCAAAGGCCATGGCGGAAGCCCATGGCGTGCCTATCCCCCGTGCAAAAAAGTGGATTATCGCGCTTGTGGCGCTGCCCCTCGCAATCGTGTGCGGTGCCTATATCCCGCAGCTGGCACAGGGAAACATCGAGATGCAGGAGAATGCCGAGGCCGCGGCCGAGCAAATTGCCATCGCCCGCAAGACGCTAGGACCCGCATGCGAGTACGTGTCCGCCGATGACCCTTACGAGCGATATCAAGATTACGGCTATCACGTCCGCGGCTACCTTCACGACGGCGACTCCGATACCCAGAAGACCTATACGTACCTGGATTTCGACAACAAGGGAACGCTCAAGGAAGTGAGTTACATAGCAGAGATCGACCCCGACGCGAGCCTTGAGGACAACCTCGCCCGCATCGAGCTCGACTTGGACGAACTTTCCTCTGTCGTCCAAACCGTAGACGTCAAGACCATGAGTCCCGAGCTCCTAGCACCGCAAAAGCTCCCCGAAGAGTTTAGGCAGGCTTTTTTGAACGGTTCGCTCTACGAGAGAATCTCCATCAGGACGAGTGACAACCCCATCAAAACGTACTATTCGTTTGACACGGATCCCGAGGATGAATTTGACGAGTACACCCATCCAAGCATCCGTATCACGTTGGTGGGCAAAACGAGCTAGGCGCAAATGTGACAAAGGGACTGTCCCTTTGTCACATTCCATGAAAAAGGGCACCGGCGTTAGCCGATGCCCTAAAGCTGCTGCAGATTAACTCCTACAGCGTATGACTAAGACGAATCGAACTATTCGTCCCAAGAGAGGCTCTTACCAGTCTTCTTTGCCAGCAGCAAGAACAGACCGATGATGACGTTGCATGCAATACAGAAGATGAAAACGCCCTGGAAGGAGCCGACAAGCTCGTATACCTTCATCATGACGGGCATGCCAAAGGCGCCGACGATATAGCCCACGGAGCAGATGAGCGCGAAGATGCGACCAAAGTCACGGGAGCCAAAGACGTCCATCACCAAAACGGTCAGAGCGGTGCCGGCGATGACGTACATGACGTCGTTAACACCGGCAGCAAGAATGCTGAGCGTCGAGTTGCCGCTGCTCATCATGAGCATGACAAAGGAGAGAATCGAGACGGCGAGCCAGCTCAGAATGGCCTTGGTGCTGCCAAACTTATCGCAAGTGGTACCGACGATCGGGTTGAGGAACAGGTCGAACAGCGATGCGGCGGAAACCATGAAGCCACCCACCATGGGGCTAAAGCCGACCTCGGCGGCATAGGTGGGGAACAGCTGGTTCATGCAGCAAGTAAGCTGAACGAGGCAGAGGAAGCCGATGCAGAAAAAGAATGCAGGCGACTTAATAGCGCGTGCGTAGCTAACGCCACGTGCACTATCCTCGGTCGTCTCCTCGGTCTCGGCGACCGTCTCGCCTTCGACATAGCCATAGGGCAGCATGCCCTTGTCCTGGGGCTTATAGCGGATAATCAGGATGGAAGCGGGAAGAATGAGCACGGCGGAGACGCCAGCGAGCACCAGATAACCAGTCCTCCAGCCAGCAGCCTCAATGACAGAGGTGATGACGGGACTCATGATGAGCATGTAAATCGAGTTCACTGCCCAAGCAAGACCAATTGCCAGGCCGCCAGATTTTTTGAACCACTGGTCAATAACATCGGACATGGCGACGCCGGTAGTGAAGGCGAAGCAAACGCCAATCAAAGCACCAGCTGCGATGAACATCCAGACTTCGGTGTAGAAGGCCATGCCTGCGCCAGCGGCGAGCAGAATAAGCTCGACGACGGGGAGCCAAAACTTGCCAACAACCTTGGGGATGAGTTTTCCGACAAACGGAAGAGCCGCTGCAAGACCAATGAGCGTTGCAGTGAAGTAATACGAGAAGATGGAGTAGTCAAATCCGAACTCCTCGCACACGGGCGCGACGAAGGAGCCAGCGATTACGCTATAGGATCCGGTCGTACCGGCAGACATGAGGCCGAGCGCGATCACGAGAACCCATGCGTAAACCTTGCTGCTCTTTAACTTTGCATTTTCCATTGATACAGCTCCTAGAGACCCAGAAGGGCGCACATAACGGCCTTAATGGTGTGCTGACGGTTCTCTGCCTCACGGAAGATGACCGACGCGTTGGCCTCAAAGCACTCGTCCGCAATCTCAAAGCCCTCGGTGATGATTTCACGATGCAGGTCGTTCTTGCACTGGTCGAGCAACATCTTGCCAACGCGGTGATTTGCGTTGTGAACAGAGGGGAGCTCGTGCATGCAGAAGATGTCGGGGTTGTTGGTGCGCTTGCACAGCTCACTGGTGACGCGATAGGGGTACAGGGACTCGGCGTCGCCAAGCCAAGAGTTGTAGTCGTCGGGGTCCAGAACCTCGTCGCCGCACTCGGGGTTGATGTAGCGCCACTCCTCGGTAACGATTACGTCGACACCGTCCAGAGCATCAAGGTCAGAGGTGATGGTGAAGGTCCTGTTAGGCGCGTACTTGGCGTAGCAGGCCTCAACCTCCTCGATCATTTCCTTGCACATCTGGTGACGGAGGTCGTCGGGGCCGATGGCGAGGAAGTCCATGTCGAGCATCGCGCACAGACGGCCATACCACACGGGGGCGCCGGCGCAGTTGCCAACGAAGGCCATCTTCTTGCCACGGCTCGTGCGCAGACCACCCCACTGCTCCTCCATCGTGAGAGCGTCAGCGAGCATCTGGGTCGGGTGATCGCCGAGGGTGAGGGCATTGATGACTGGAATATCGACCAAGTCGGCGACATCATAGAGGAACTGCTCGTCCTTTTGTGCACGATAGACAATGAGATCATACATGCCGTTGAAGACGCGCATGGCATCCTCGATGGTCTCGCAATCGCCCATGTGGGAGTTGGTCAGATAGGTGAAGCCCATGCCCAGGTCGTTGCAAGAGGTCTCAAAGGCGCAACGAGTGCGGGTCGAGCCCCACTCAAAGTTGGCGAGAACGTTCTTGCCGGGGAAGTAGCGCTGGTCGACACCGGACTTTTTCTGGGCCTTGAGGTTCCAGGCAAGATCGATGAGGTAACGGAAATCCTCAGAGGAAAGATCGTGGATGTTGAGGTAGTCGCGACCGCGAAGGCTGTTGTTCATGCCTATTTCCTTTCAATTGTTTGATGGGTAAGTGTCGAATGCGCCCCCGAGGGAAACACGGATATCCCTCGGGGACTGTAAATGTGGCGCTTGGATCAGGCAGCGCAAGTTTAAGAACTTGCTAGCAGCTGGCGGCCACGTCCTTGGTCCAGCAGTGCACGCCGCCGCCGGACAGGTTAAGCGCGAGAGAGTCGATCATGATGACCTTGCGATCGGGGAAGCAGCTCTCAAGAACCGCCTTGGCCTGCTCGTCCTTCTCCTTCACGACTTCGCTCATGCCTTCGTGGTAATAACGCTGGCCAAGAACGACGCCGTTGCAGATGAGGAAGTTGCAGTAGCTTGCTGCGGCATAAAAGTGAACGGGGCCTTCGGGCCAAGGGGTGCCATCCATGAACTTGCCGCCCATTTCGTCGATGAAGCCCTTATACAGCTCGTAGTCCTCGTCGCGGGGGGCGATGACAACCTCGATCGGCTCGGCAGTGGGCATGCGGACGATTTCGAAGGGCTTGCCCTCCCAGTCCGTCTCGGCGCGTAGAATCTCGTAGGCGGCGTCGATGCGACGACGCGATTCCGCGCCCGCCTTGCTCGAGGCGGCCTCCTCATCGGATACCTCGGCAAGAAGAATCTTGTTCGGGGTGATAAAGCGGCACATCTCATCGATGTGGGCGGCGAAGCTCATGCCGAAGACAGGAGTTCCATCTTCCTTCTCGTCGAGGATGCCCAGTCGATAGTCGTCGTCCTCAAGCATAGGCTGCGGCAGCCAGATAACCTTGTTGAGGTTGTAGATGCGCTTGTACTCGGCCTCCACTTCCTCTTTTGAGAACTCGGGATTGCGCTTGCGGCATTCCGTGTCCTCGATGGCGATCAGGGTGCCGTGACCGTCAAACTCGCGGTCGCCGCCCTCCGAAACCATTTCGGAATTGACGATATCGAAGCACCCGAGCGCAACCGCCATGTGAACAGCTGCCCTGCGTGCGGACTGGCACTCTGGGGAGTTCTTGTCCCACACGCCATAATAGGTCCAAGCGGGGTTGACCATATAGGAATGGCCTTCGTCGTCGACCATGATGCTGGGGCCGTTGTCGCGAACGTAGAAGTTGGAGTCTTCGAACTGCGTAATCTGGATACGGTCGAGGTCCACCCCTTCTTCTTTAAGGCGCGAGCAGGCTTCCTCGTAGGAGCCGGGGGTGCCACAGTTGAGGTTGACCGTAACGTCGCCATACTCAAGCAAAGCTTTAATTACGTCAACGCAGGGCTGGCGATTATCGAAGCCCTCTGCGCGAATGTAATCGGGAAGCCATGTCACATAGACGTTGGAGCGCTTCTCAAACTCGCCCGGCATACGATAGTTCTCGTACATGGTTGGTCCTTCCGTCGGGTTTCCCGCAATGCTGTCCGGCCGCGACAATAGCGGGGTTACACCAGCTATAGTACTACTATACCTACCGTTCGGTAGGTGTTTTTGTATAATTACCATTCGCCTGTCGATACCTACCGTTCACCGTTTATAGTGGTCGTGTTTGGACACGAATTGATGTTCCGTTACCATTCTTAATAATGTTGGCAATGCGGAAGTGATTTGCAATGGAGAAGTGAAGCGTGAGCACAAAGGGAAAAATATTGGACGCAATGTATGATCTTGTGGCAGAAGTCGGTTACGACAAGGCGTCCATTGGAAAAATCTGCGACCGTGTCGGTATATCCAAGCCATCGGTGTACTACTACTTTCCCTCTAAAGAGGATATTTTCACCACGCTCTTAGATAGTATGTTTCCGACTATCGACTATCAGCGCGACTACTCGCTAATAGTCGATAGGGACGGATTCAAGGCGGCGCTTATCGAGCTCGGCAATTCGGTTATAGGTGGCTATCGTAGTGATGAAAAGCGCCGTCGCGTGCTGGCCGAGGTCAGTATTCAGGCAAATCGAATCCCTGCAGTTCAGGAACGTCAGGCAACGGCGATCAACCGAACTATGGACGCGCTTAAAGACATCCTTCTCCATGGCCTAGAAATTGGCGCGTTTTCCGATGAAACAGACGTCATGCTGTACGTGCAGATTCTTTACACCGTACTTGAGGGAGCGAGCAATACCGTTGCCCAAGATGAAGACATCGATGAAAAGGCTGTTTGGGCAGGGATCGTCGAACTCATGTTTAAATAGGCGCGTAATAACAGAGGCACCTTGGCAAGCGCGATGCGACGACTTGCGAGGTCGCGGAATGGTTCGAAACCCGTGTTCGCGATGATTGCAAAAGTTGTTGAATAGAAATTGGGGCCGATTCCAGCTATGTTGGAATCGGCCCCAATTTCGTTTTAACTTGCGGAGACAAATGACAGGGCTGAAGGGCAGTTCGTTGGTCAGGTTATTTCGCGGTAGTCTTATTGAGGAGACCGGAAACTAAAGCAAATGTCGCAATCAGAAGGTTGCAGATGATACAGAAGACGAATACTCCTTGGAAAGACCCTGCCATACCGTAAACCTTCATCATGACTGGCATTCCGAAAGCTCCGACAACATAGCCCGCTGAGCAAATAATCGAATAGATCCTTCCAAAATCGCGTGATCCGAAGAGCGAGAGGAGAATCATCGGCATTGCAGTTCCAACGATGGCGAACATGACGTCGTTTACGCCGGCCGCGATGATGGAAACGGTCCCGTTGCTTCCGCCAAAGATGAGAAGTAGGAATGAAAGAATGCTGACTCCCGTCCATGCGACCGTTGCTTTAATAGCACCGAGCTTGTCGCATGTTTTGCCTACGAAGGGATTTAGGAAAATATCGGAGAGCGAAGCCGCCGAAACCATTAGGCTTCCCACGATGGGATTGAAGCCGACCTCGCTTGCATAGGTCGGGAACAGCTGGTTCATGCAGCAGGTGAGTTGCGCCACGCAGAGCAGAAGGGCGCAGAGAATAAAAGATGGCGTTTTCGCGGCATCGCGGAGCGCCATGCCCGAAGAGACATCTTCCTTTTCATCGGCGCTGTAGCTCTCATGGGTTTCGGAGGTAGTCTCTCCGTACGGAAGCATATTGCGATCAGAAGGCTTAAGGCGAATGATAAATGCGCTTGTGGGCAATATCATGGCTGCAGAAACGGCCGCAAGTACGATGTAACCCGTACGCCAGCCTTGCTGCTCGATGACCAGTGTAATGACAGGACTCAATAGCAGCGTGCAGAGAGAATTAACGCCCCACGCAAGGCCGATGGCAAGACCAGACGATTTACTGAACCATTGGTCAATGACATCGGACATGCAGACACCCGTTGTGAACGAAAAGCAGATGCCGATCACTGCGGCGGAGACGATGAACATCCAGACCTCGGTGTAGAACGCCATTGCGGCGCCGGCGGCAATAAGGACGAGTTCAACGCAAATATGCCATGGTTTGCCGATTACTTTTGGAATGAAACGACTCAAAAGCGGAAGCCCAAGCGCAAGGCCAAGAAGAATCGCGGTGAAATAGAAAGAGAAAGAAGTGTAGTCAAAGCCCAGGTCTTCACATACAGGAGCGATGAATGAGCCGGCAATGATGCTGTAGGTGCCGGTTGTTCCCGCAGACATTAAACCGAGCGCAATAACGACAATCCAAGCAAATGCGCCGCTCTCACGGGGGCGGTCCTTTTCGGCTGGTGCGATGAGAGTCATGGTTACTCCGTTTCTATCGGCAATGCAACCTATATGCCTACCGATAGGTATATAAAGATGGAGATTCTTCGTCAAGTGTTAAGCGGGGAGCGGGGACCCTTAACGTGCCGAACGGTAATTGGGCCCCCAATGTGACAAAGGGACAGTCCCTTTGTCACATTATTCGGAGCGTAGGGCTTCCACAGGGTCTTTCTTGGATGCGCTGCGAGCCGGCAGCAGGCCGGCAACGACCGTCAGCAACACCGAAATCACAATGAGCATCAGCGCATCCTGCGCGGGCAGGCTCATCAGGTTGGGGACCTGCTTGGCAGCAAGCGCCCAAGCATTAACAGGAAAGCTTACGAGCACCACGACGGTAACGGCAAAGACGCCGGCAATGAGACCCTCGATAAAGGTTTCGGCATTGAACACGTTGGCCACGTTGCGCTTTGACGCGCCAATCGCACGCAAGATGCCAATCTCCTTTTTGCGCTCCAGCACGCTGATGTAGGTGATGATGCCGATCATGATGGAGCTCACCACCAAACTGATACTCACGAATGCGATGAGCACCAAGCTGATGGTGTTCACGATGTCGGTCACCGAACCCATGATGATGCCCATGTAGTCGGTGTACGAAATCGCCTGTTCATCGTGGCCAGCGGCTTTGACCTGCTTGTTGTACGCATCGATATGATCGAGTACGCGCTCCTTGGCCTCAAAGTCACGCGGGAAAATCTTGACCGAGATGGGGTCCGCCTCGTCCGCATAGCCCAACGTGGTCAGGTTATTGTCGTAGGTGAGCTTTGACGCTTTGGCATAGCTCATCATGAGCGAGCTCAGGTCCTCGGCATCCATGTTGAAGTGGATGGCACGAGCAAAGGCGCTCGCATCCACGTGCATCGCGCTCGCCAAGTTGGCAAAACTCGAAGACATCTGCGTCGCCATTTGGTCCATAAGTCCCGCCGCACCCATCTTGAGCTGGGCCGATACCGTCGCCGCAATCTGCTCGCTGATTGTCTTGGTCACCTGATCCATAGACTGCTGCAGATACGGAGCCAGCTGCTTTTGCACATAGTCGGTCATCGCCTGCTGCAGGCGCTCGGCCAAAGCATCGCCGCCGAGCGCCTTGAGCGCAGCCAGGCATTGCTGGGCGTCAGCATCATGCTCAAGATACGCCGAGAACGCGGCAGCAAGCTTTGACGCGTCCTTAAGATCTTCGGGCGACAGCGCCTTAAACTGATCCGACTGCATAAAGCCCTCAAACAGCTGGTTGGCAAGTGTTCCCACCTGCTGCATTTGCTCGGGTGTGAGCTCCAGACCGTCAAAGATGCCCGAGAAATCTGGAGCCGGCGCTTTGGCCATGATGTCACTAAAGTCGATGTCTCGCCCAACACCCGAAAGGTCAATATCCAGCCCGGACAAATCAAGGCTAGAAAGGTCCATGCCGCCGGCCGCACCCGAGAGCGCAGATGCATCGAACGAGAACGCGCTCTTCAGCGCCGCCTCGTCCACACTGAACATGCTGCTCAGATCCACGCCTTGCTTGGCCTCGCTCTGCAGCTCGTCGAAAGTTTTGCCCGTAAAGACATCCGTCTCGGGGTGGGCAAGCTGCTCCTGCACAATCTGCGAATCGGCGGCGCGCTTCATAAGCTGGCAAGTCAGCGCATGCGTATAGGCAATGCCCGGAGTCAATGCGCTCGCGTTGGCCGTCTCGTTGGGTCGCACCACGCCCACAATGCGCACGTCAATACCGTCGGCAACCTTGGCGGCCATAAAGTCGGCGTCGCCAGACATGTCGGTCCACATGCCGGTCTCTTCGTTTTTGCGATAGGCATCGGCCGGCGACAACACCTTAAATGTCGTGGACAGCGCATCGTCGTAGGTAAAGTCGGTGCCGGTCTCGGGCGTCTCGACCTTGCCGTCGGCCGTCATGGCGCTGTTGACCAGGTCGTTGAGCTCATCGATATCCAGCGCGCCGATGCTATAGAGCGTATAGTCGCCCACCGTGCCGCGGTCCGAAAGCACCATCACGGCTTCGTTGGCGGACGTGGGCCAATGGCCGGCAACGACATCGTATTGGCTGTCGAGCAGGCTCTGGTCGTCAATCATCTCGTTAAAGACCGAGGTCCCCATGGAATCCATGCTCACCGTTGCCGCCGAGCTTGCGCCTCCGCTCATGGCCTCGGTCATAGCGTTGGGAACAAGCCGAACGGGCCTCTCGTCGCCCTTGCTCAAACGATAGACAACCGGCGTCACGCCGTAGCCGTACTGGATAGCGTTGACCTCTTTGTCGATACCGTCACCGCCGCCGTCAAGCCATGCCTTAAAGCTCGTCATATCGTTAGATTTAACGCTTGCGAACATATCCTTTACGGCCGTGACCACGGGAATCTTATCCGTTCCCTTAGCCTTGCCACCGGTAGCGTCATCGGACGAGGCCTCGCCCTTGGATACCTCCTCATCGGTAGCCCCCTGTCCGCCCATCATGGACGACAGGTCGTAATCTTGTTTGGAAATCGTAAGCGGGTAGCTTGAGAGCGTGTCCTCCTCGACCTTTTTGATGTAGCCGTTTACGCCGTTGGAGAGCGCCAGAATCGCTGCGATACCAATAATGCCAATCGAACCTGCGAAGGCCGTCATAGCCGTACGGCCCTTCTTGGTCATGAGGTTTCGGGCAGAAAGCCCCAGCGCCGTCACAAAGCTCATCGAGGTTTTGCGCGTGGGCTTGGCCTCGCGACGCGCGGCCTCGGTAGCATCAAAGGGATCTGAATCGTCGGTGATCTTGCCGTCCGCCAGGGTGACAATGCGCGTGGCGTACCTGTATGCCAACTCGGGATTGTGCGTGACCATGATGACCAAACGATCGCGCGCAACATCCTTGAGCAAATCCATGACCTGTACGGATGTCGTTGAGTCCAAGGCGCCGGTCGGCTCGTCAGCCAGCACAATCTCGGGATCGTTGATCAGGGCGCGGGCAATAGCCACGCGCTGCATCTGGCCACCCGATAGCTGGCTCGGGCGCTTGTTAACGTGCTTGCCCAGGCCAACTGCCTCAAGCGCCTTGCGCGCACGCTGGCGGCGCTCAGCACGCCCCACGCCCGTGAGCGTAAGCGCCAGCTCCACGTTTTCCAAAATGGTCTGATGCGGAATGAGGTTATAGCTCTGGAACACAAAGCCGATGCGATTGTTACGATAGGCGTCCCAATCGCGGTCGCTGAAGTCCTTGGTCGAGATGCCATCGATCAGCAGATCGCCAGAATCGAAATGGTCGAGTCCACCAATGACGTTGAGCATCGTAGTTTTACCCGAACCCGAGGGACCCAGGATGGCTACAAACTCGTTATCGCGAAAAGACAGGCTTACGCTGTCGAGCGCTACCTGCGTAAACGACTGCGTAACGTACCTTTTGCAAATATCTCTGAGATCCAGCATGGACGGCAACCTCTCCCCCGCCGTTCGCATCCAACGCGTTTGACCTACTCTATCAGCTTTTTTGCCGGTACCAGCAAGGAATGTAACGAACAAAAAACGGGACGGCACGCCGCATGGCGCACCATCCCGCACATAACATCGAAGGTGTGACAAAGGGACTGCCCCTTTGTCACACCTTTGTCGCATTCGAACCTACTGTTCGCTCTTCGCGAGTGCCTGATCGATCAGTTTGTTGAGCGCCTCGCGCTGCTCAGCAGAGTTGATACCGCCCATGATCGGCTCTCCCACGATGTTGCCGTTCTGGTCGATCACATAGGTGGTCGGGAACGAGTACAGGTTGGAGGTGAACTTTCCGGCCTCGCTGTCCGACTTAAACCAGATGTTTTTATACGTCACGCCCTTCTTGGAAAGCACGTCCTTGGCATCGGCCACCTCGTCTTTTTTGCCGTCGAGCGTAAAGGAATTAACGCCCACGACCTGGCCGCCCTTCTCGGCAAGCTCCTTGTTGAGCTTCTCCAGATCGCCCAGCTCTCCCACGCACGGCTTGCAGGTGGTAAACCAGAAGTTCATGACGGTGACCTTGTTCTTGGAGAACAGCTCGTCGCTGTTTACATCGTTGCCGTCCAAGTCCTTGCCCTTAAAGCTGGGGAACTTCGTCTCCCCGCTCTCGCCGTTGGTCATGCCTGCGGTCGAGGCATCGACGCTCTCCCCCTCGCCGGGCGTGCTGCCGCATCCGGGGAACTCCTTCTCCAGCGCCATGAGCTTGTCCTCGATCTCCTTGACCTGCTGCGCGCCGGCCTTAAGCGTCTTAAGCTCGTCAGCCGCAAACTGATCCTTGGCGCCCTCGATGGTATCGAGCAAGAAGTCGCCGTAGTTCCTGCCGTCCTCAATCATGGGAGTGTCTTTGTTGGCCGCAAGGAACACCTTTTCCCATAGGGCGTTATCGCTCGCAAAGATCTCGTTTTCCTTTTGCAGCAGCTGCTGGTACAGCTTGGCCGCCTCCTCGGCGCTCGACGGCTTTTGTGCCACAAGCTCGGCAATCTGCGCATCGCCGCTCGTGGCATCCTTCGCGTCGCCCTTGGGGGCAGAGCACGCCGCGAGAGTCAGCGCCAGCACGGGCAGCATCAACAAGGCCGCAATTTTTGACAGTTTCATGGTTCCTCCGTTTATATCGAAACTTATATAGGTACCTATTTGTTTTCGCAGGCCTGCGTGGGCTGCGTGGGCTTGTCGCCCGTCACACCCAGCCCGTAGCGAAAGCTAATAGCATCGACGGGGCACGCGCCCACGCATTTGCCGCAACGAATGCACTCGGCATGGTCGGGCGTACGCGTAACGTCCACGTCCATCTGACACACTTTGGCGCACTTACCGCACGAGACGCATTTGCACTGGTCAACCTGAATCCCCAGCAACGACACCTTGTTCATGAGTGCATAAAACGCACCGAGGGGGCAAATCCATTTACAGAAGGGGCGGTAGAACAGCACGCTCAGCACCGCAACCACAATGAGGATCGCGAGCTTCCAGGTAAAGAGCTTTCCCAGCGCGGAGCGGATTCCCACGTTCATGATGGACAGCGGAATCGCGCCCTCGAGCACACCCTGCGGGCAGATGTACTTGCAAAAGAACGGGTCGCCCATGCCCACGTCGTTAACCACCAAGACGGGCAGCAGCACCACGGCAAACAGCAGCACGACGTACTTGATGTACGTGAGCGGCTTGAGCTTTTTCGTGGAGAGCTTTTTGCTGGGAATCTTATGAAGCAGCTCCTGCAGCCAGCCAAACGGGCACAGAAAGCCGCATACAAAGCGTCCCAGCAGCACGCCGAGCAAAATGAGCGTACCGGTAACATAGTAAGAAAAGTTGAACTTGGATGAACCTACCACCGACTGGAACGACCCGATGGGGCACGCACCCGATGCCGCGGGGCACGAATAGCAGTTAAGCCCGGGTACGCAGACTGTTTTTCCCGCGCCCTGATAAATGCCGCCTTTGGCAAAGTTTGGCAGGTGAATGTTGGTGACGAGCGTCGCCGCCGCCTGAATGAATCCGCGAAATCGAGCCAAAACATGCGACGCAGTGTTTTCTCTTTTATCCAATTCCGATACACTCCAAGCACAGCCTAATCGCTTTGGCCAGCACGGCATCCGCCTCGCCACGCATAACGCCAAAGCACACCATGGCAATTCCGACGATCAACAAAGCGACCTGTACCACGGGTTTTACCGCTTTGAACAACCTGACCACTCCTTTCGTTACGCGACCATTGGACCATATCGACTATAAAATCCGTGTTAAGCGCGATTTGAAATGTTCAAGGAGACTGTTATGCGTATTTTGATCGTCGAGGACGAGCGGGCGCTGTGTGACGCAATCGCGCGCAGCTTGCGAAACCTGGCATACAGCGTCGACTGCTGTCACGACGGACAGGAGGCGCTCGACCTACTGGACGTTGATGCCTTTGACCTCGTGGTACTCGACCTCAACCTTCCCCGCATCGACGGCATGACCGTACTCAGGGAACTTAGGAAAACTGACTGCGAGACTAAGGTACTGATTCTGTCCGCACGCGGCGAAGTATCCGATAAAGTCGCCGGACTCGATGCCGGCGCCAACGATTACCTCACCAAGCCGTTTCATCTGGACGAGCTTGCGGCAAGGATCCGCAGCCTTACCCTCAGACGCTTTACACAAAGCGACATAGTTTTAACCTGCGGAAAGCTCCGCTTTGACACCAAGGCGCGCATCGCTTCCGCGGACAGCGAGGCCTTATCTCTTACGCGCAAGGAAACGGGAATCTTGGAATACCTGATGCTTAATCAGGGGCGTCCGGTAAGTCAAGAGGAGCTTATCGAGCACGTTTGGGATAGCAGCGTAAACAGCTTTAGCAACGCAACCCGCGTTCACATCTCGTCACTCCGCAAAAAGCTACGCAGCGCTTTGGGATACGACCCAATTCGCAATCGGATTGGAGAGGGCTACGTTATGGAGGATGGCGAATGAAAAGGCTTTCGCTGCAATGGCGCATAACGATTATGACGGCGCTGCTCACGTGTGCGGCATGCGTGCTGACGAACTGCCTGGTCGGCTATACGGGCATGCGCTACATGGATGCCATCGGCAGTAACACCTCGGCCTTTAACGCAACCGGCGAAGATTCGCTCCAGGCGTTCGACCCAACGAAAGCGACCCCCGATGACAAGGTCACGATCGTCGTAAACGACGCGCAGGAGTCTTTTGGCACGACAACCTGGTACATCACGGCTGGAGTCACACTCCTTGGCGGCGTGTTGGCATACTTTGTGAGCGGCCGTGCACTCAAACCGCTACGGGCTTTTGCAGCCCAGGTTGAACGCGTGCAGCCTGACAACCTAAGCGAAATCAGACTCAGTGAAGATGTGCCCACCGAGCTACAACGATGTAGCGTCTCTTTCATCGACATGATCGCCCGTCTTGGCGAAGGGTTCTCTGCACAGCGTCAGTTTACCGGTAACGCCGCACACGAGCTGCGCACCCCGCTCGCCCTTATGCAAGCACAGATTGAACTTTTCATCTCCGAGCACTCCGGTTTGCGACCCGAAACAGCCGAGCTGCTCGGCCTGCTACAAGAACAAACCGAGCGCATGTCTCGAATGACCAAGGTATTGCTCGAGATGAGTGAGCTCCGCAGCGTTCCTTGCGATGATGATGTTGAACTTGGTCCCTTGTCCGAAGAGGTCCTCACCGACCTTGCGCCACTTGCCGAAAATAAGGGCATAGCCCTCAATTGTGCTGGAGACGCTTTAGTAATCGGGAGCGACACGCTCCTCTATCGGTTGGTGTTTAATCTGGTCGAAAACGCCATCCGTTACAGCCGCCCCGGCTCAACTGTCAACGTCTCCATCAGCGACAGCGACAACCATGTGCTCCTGCGAGTCAAAGATGAGGGGCCGGGAATACCCAAGCAGTACCGAGAAAGCATCTTCCAGCCGTTCTTTCGTCTAGACAAATCCCGCAGCAGGGCATACGGCGGCGCAGGACTCGGACTAGCGCTTGTTTGGGAGATTGCAGCGCTTCACGGTGGCACGGTAGAGGTCGAAACAAGTTCCGAGAACGGGACCACCATGCTCGTAAGCCTTCCAAAACGATCCGCAGCGTTATCCGCACAGTAAAACGAAAGGGGTCCCGAGCAACAGGAGTACAATTGCTGCTAATGTTGCCACCTGATGGGAGATGGAAGATGGACTGCGATGGCTACCCGCGCATTCCCATGCCGTTGATGTGCACTGCCTTTGTGCCGGGGCAGATTGACGCTGCGGTTGCAGGCATTTCCGACCCCGATTCACGCACCATCGCCACGGCGGAAGCGCTGTACTTTCGCGGACAGGCCACACTCGCCGCCGAGACAGCACGCCCCTATCTTGACGCCACCGACCCCGCACTGCGCTATTCCGCATGCCTTATCTGCGGATATGCCAGTCTGTCGCTCAACCGTATCACCGATGCCCGTCGTTGCCTTGCGGGCATCCTCGATACGCCAACTGACGAGGAATCGTCTGCCGTCCACGCCACGCATATCCTGTTCGCCTCCGCCGCGAGCGTCCTGTTGCACTTGCCTTCCCCGTATTCTGCCGAAGAGTTTTATCCACTTGCGGCGCATCTGCCCGAAGGCCTGCGCCTGTTCGCCAGCTACGTGATGGCGCACGCGTTGTATCTGCGCGGCGAATACGGCCGCAGCCTGGGCATGGCGGAAAACGCCCTGATTATGAAACAGGGAAGCTACCCCATCTCGGAGCTATTCCTGCACTTGTCGGCTTCGATGGCCTGTATGAGTCTCAAAGACGTCGACGCCGCAAAAGCGCATTTTGGCGCCGCTTGGGACATTGCGCGCCCCGATGGCCTTATCGAACTCATCGGCGAACACCATGGCCTTTTGCAGGGACTCATCGAGGCATGCCTAAAATCGCAATACCCTGACGATTTCGCACGCATCATCGAGATCACGTATCGATTCAGCTACGGCTGGCGGCGCATCCACAACCCCGATTCGGGCGAGGACGTGGCCGACGATCTAACGACCACGGAATTCACCATGGCCATGCTCGCCTGTCGTGGGTGGACCAACGCCGAAATCGCACGCCATATGGGAGTATCGCCGGGCACCGTTAAAAACCGCCTATCCGGCGTATATGCAAAGCTTGGCATCGGCACGCGCGCCGAGCTGGTCGCGCATATGTTGCGTTAGCGACCGGGCTGCCAAGCGCATCGAACGCGTTCCGGAACCCGGCACTCAGCTCGATCAATTTGGACATTTTGACCCTTGAACGGCACTACCGCCACGAAGCGCCTTCTCGCAAAATTGGATTATTTCCACCGATACCTGCGGGATGGGAGCCAAAGATGCTTGATCGCCGTTCGTTACTCGTTGCCGGTGCGTCCTCGCTGGCGAGCATTATGTTGCCGCGCGTGCCGGGAAGCGCAAACGCCTTCATATTGCCGTTCGCGCCCACAGAAGCCTATGCCGACGAAAAAGACCCCTTCAGGGTGCTCGTTCTCTCGCGCACCATGTTTGGTGTGGTCGTGGTCGACGTCGCCAACAAGAATACGCCCATCACGGGTGCCCAGGTCACGCTCACATCGCGCTATGCCGCAGGCAAGCAGCTCACCGCCACCACCGATGACGAAGGCACGGCCATCTTTGAGGTCGCGCCGCTTTCGGAAGGCTACGTAGACGAGGCGACGCTTCTCGACGCGTACGACTTTAACGGCGGCATTTCCATTAGTATGGCGGGATACCGTGATGTCGAGATTCCCCTTGCGCGTATCCAGGGCGGCACCGCCATAACCGCGCCCACGCGTCCGCTTTCCGACGGCGAGCCGTACTTCCGCCAGCTCACATTCGACGAATGGGACATCCAGTACGCCGACGCTACGTTCATGGCATTGCCGAAGGACGACACGGCAAACGAGCAGCCCGACACGCACGCCTTCGCTGTACAGGCTCATCTGCCGCAGGGTGGGCAGGCAACGCTGCGCATTAACAAAGTGACGCCTGCCGCGGGCAGCTCACCCGAAACCGTCACACAGATTGGCCAAGTCAAGGCCAGCGCATCGGGTTCGGATAATCTGGCAACGTTCACGCTTGAAGACACGTTCCTCGATGCAGCTTCGGGCCTTCTGGAAGAAGGGTGCAAGCTGCGCTTTGTCCTCGACTATCAGGGCAAAACCTACACGCTCTCCTCCCCCATGGCCGTTGTTACCGCGCCGGCGGCAAAGGCGGAATCCGGATCGACCACTATCGTCCCCACCACCATGGACCAAGAGATCACTCCGTTTGATTTCCCCGCGGCGTTTCCCGGCATCGGCGGCAATAAGTTCACGTGTTGGATGCCCACATTTCCGATTCTCTTCGATTTCTCGTTTGCTGGATACGTGCTGTTTGGCGGAGGATACAAACCAGCCAGCTATACGAACGATTCGGGCAACCCTGATCCGGAATACTGGAAGAAATCGCCGCGCGAGTCGGGCGCCAAGCAGGCAAACCGCTACCTCGACGAGATGGAGGGGAAGTGGAATCAGTACAAGAGCATGAGTGCCGGTTCGGGTACCGATCCAAGGAACACCAAGCTGCTTCGCCATCACTGCACACTGCTGTTCACGATGGATATCGCCACGCAGCTGTACGGATCGCTCGCCTACGACTGGGTGGGCAAAACCTGGGGTGACAACAACGATCCCGCATATGGCAATATTAAGGCCCTCTTCCAAGTAAGAACCGACCTCAATTGGACTGAGCAGTTTACCCTGGGACCGGTGCCGTTTTTCCTAAACGTCAACCCCTGGGTGCTGGCAAAACTGGCGCTCGCCGTGGGCGCCCACACGCACGGCAGCGGCGCGGCGTTTTTCAAGAACATTTCGCTCGACTATTCCAACACGTCGGGCTCTTTCACCATCCAGATCGGGCTTGCCGTCACCTTTGGAGCCGGCGTTGCAGGCGTCGCCTCGTCTGCCGTGCGCAGCGCCGCATCCCTCACGTTGTTCATTGGGTACGAGAAGGCGGATGGACACCAGCTTCCGCGACTGCGCGTAGGTGCAGACGTCGATGTCGATGTGATACTCCAGTTCGTCATGTTCAAGTGGACCACCAAAGCTTGGTCGGGATCGTGGCCCACACTCCTCGATTCGTGGAATATGTCGGTGAACAACGGCGACCAGTATGTACTCCAGCGCTCTGAACTCGCATTGGGCGGAGATACGCCTTACACGCTGGATGCCTGCTTCGGCACGCCCGGCGACATCAAGGCGGGCGGCGTGCCGCAATTTATCGCATCGGCCACCATCGTCACCAACGCCGAGCTGCTCGCACGCGCCGAGGTTAATGCCACTGCCGCAAACGTTGCGCCTGTCGTGCGCGATTGGGATCAAGCGGTCACGCGCATTGAGCTCGAGGCGGATGCAGAGAGCGACGACACGGGACAGGTCGAGCATTTCGTCCACGCACTGATAGAGAACGACGAAAACGCCGCGCCGATGTATGAGTATACCTACATCGTTCAGGCGACGAACGCCGTTGCGGACCCCAACGCCAATTCTGCCGGCGTGTCGGAGGACGAGCGTGGCGGTATCAAACCCTCGAGCGACAGTGTGCTGTTTTCCGGCGTGCTCAGCGAAGCTCACATGAGGCTAACGATGATCGCCGGCGTGGAGTGCCTATTCCGTATCGCCTCGGTGCGCTACGGCGACAATGGCCGCTCGCGCCTGGTAGTGCACACAAAGGCAAACGACACGTGGTCTGCCCCCACGCCCGTGGACTTCCCCCTTGGGTTTGGCGAGGGCGACGTGGAGCGCAACGGCATATACGATTACGACTTCGACGTGGTGGAATATACGGACGGGAGGGGAAACCGGGACGCCTACGTGCTGCTGGTCTCGGGCGAGCGCCCCGACGGCGACAACACCCTTTTCGACGCGGCAAGCACAGCCGGCATACTGTCCGTCGTGTGCCTGCGCATAAGTAATGACGAGATCCGCGTGGTGTCGCATACGTCATGGCGCAGCATCTCGCGCGGCCGCCTGCAAGAGGATGGCTACCATTGCCTGCAGTGCCCGCGTATCACGGTGGGCAAGACGCTGGTCGACGGACGTCTGTCGGGCGCCTACCTCCACCGCCGCGGAACCACCGCAGAAAAGGCGCTCGGCAGCGAGGCTGAGGTTGCGCTGGAATGTTTCACCCTGTGGTCGGACGTTTCGGGCGACAGCCTCACGTTCCGTCAGGTCCTCCGCTTTCCGCAAGCACCGTCGAGCATCGAGCTGGGCGCGCCCGAAACTATCAACGGCAAAATGGTGGTGCCCGTTGCGTACGAGACCGCAGACGGTTGCGGCTGCGCATCGTACGCCGTGATCGGCCAGTCCATTGCGGGCTGGGGCGTTATGTCACCAGACGCCACGGTACCCCGTGCGATGCCGTGGCCACAACATTCGGGCTTTTTGGCAACCGTCAACGAGCAACTGCAGCATATTACTTGGACGCGAGGCGCATCGGCATTTGCAACGCAGCCCGTGGGTGCCGCAGGCTGTGGCCCGGCATCGTTTAGCGTAAGCAACAACGGCAGGTGCGTGCTCTATGTGGAGAACACCGATGGCAAGGTTGGACAAACCTACGACGAAGAAGGCAACCCGGTAGCAGTGATGGGCAAGCACTTCCGCATCTTCGCCAGCACCTTGGCACGCGATTTGTTCACGGAGCCGTTCGTGATGTGCGAGCTGGACCATCCCGTCGATCAGATAACGACTTTTTTGACGTCGGGAGGCATGCTCTCCGCGCTCGCCACGCACATTGTGAGCGCGGAGCAGAGCGAGGCAGAGCTGCACGGCATCGAAGTACCCTTGGTGGCATGTGCCACTCCGACGGGCGCGGTTGCCACCTCGGGCGCAGTGGTGCCCGGAGCAGCAGGCGAATCCTTCATGGTCACGGTGCGAAACGACGGCAACACCTTGCTGACCGCCGGCACGATCGATCTGTATCGAGAGGGCTCCAGCCAGCCGTTCTCCAGCGCATCCATCGAATTCGGAGTGAACGCACGTATGGCATCGATCTACGATCCAGAGCTTGCCGAGGACGCTTCGGCCAACGACATGGCACACGTGAAGTACGCACTCGAGACGCTGGGCGAACATTTTGCGACGCACCCGCTGGTAGCCGACAATGGCAACGCCGTGCTGGCACCGGGTTGCACGGCACAGTTCCGCATGAGCTTCGCCATCCCCGAGAGTTGGAGCGACGAAGTGGGCAAACGCGTAACGCTGTATGCGAAGGCGCGTGACCTGGTGGCGCTCGATCCCGTAACGCTCGAGGAAATTCGACCGGGTGCAAACTCGGCGCTGGATGCCGTATTGCACGAGCTTCATGTGCCCGACGCGGCATGCGAGCGCTCAGAAGTTCAGGTCGGCGTCTGCGACAGCGCGGATACGACAGGACTTCACGACGCCCCGATGACAGCGGGCGGCGATGGTGGCTCGAGTGGCGGCGGCGCTGACGAGGGCGGCGGCTCCGGCGGAAGCAGCTCCGGCAGCGGCAAGGACCACGGCAATAACAAGCGCTCCGGAAAAGCGGGCGCGCTTGCGGGCACGGGCGATGTCAACGCTCCCCTTACGGCAGCCGCCGCAGCGCTCGCCGCGGCAGGCGCCGGCCTCGTCGCCTACAGCGCCCGCCGCACGGCGGTCGAAAAAGACACCGCCAATGAGGACAATTCGGATAGGACTCGCTAGCTCCTAGTTACTTTTGTGAGAGACGTCGACTCGGCTCATTGAACATCAAAATGGGCTGGTTCTGGATACCCAGAGCCAGCCCATTGCACATTAAATGTCGTCTGAGGAGTCGAGTTCTGCCTCGAGCTTGGCACGGCGTCTTTTCGCCGTGAAAAACGTTGCGCACAGGACAGCAAACGTGGCCGCGAAAATCGTCGCACCGCAGAACACGCCCGTGGCCAGGTTCGCCAACCAAAAGACGCTTTCGAGCGATACGATCTGCGCCTCAGCGACACAGCGCATTGCGGCAATAACAAGCGCGAACGCGGCGCCGCTAAGACCGCTGACAAGCAGGAAATATCCAACAGGAAGATGCTCGGTTTGCCCAAAACGATTGGTATCGACATAGCCCTTCCGCGTTTGCAGTCCTGCGCAAATCAACATCACGAGAACGAGCCACAAATACATGGCTGCCTCGAACGGCGTTGCAAAGCCATGCGGCATTTCACTTGCGTCGCTGTGAACCCACGCAACCTGTCGAGCTATAAACTGGTAGAAAAAGATCATCAACATGCCAAACGAAAGCAGCGCGAAGCCAATCTTGTAGATCTTCGCGTTCTCAGCCTCCAGGCGTTCATCCTTTGGGCCGGCATATTCACGCCACTTTTGCACGATTTTCAGATCTTCATATTTCATAGTGAACTCCTAAAGAGCATTAGGGTCGGCGTCGGTTTCGTCTTCCCAAAACAAGTCGTTCAACGTAACGCGCAGCGCCTTACAGATTGCCACGCACAAATTGAGCGTGGGGTTGTAGCCGCCCGCCTCGATAAGGCCGATGGTTTGGCGCGTAACGCCCACGGCTTGGGCTAAGTCAGCTTGCGAAAGGCCAGCCGCCGCGCGTGCCGCCTTCATGCGTAGGTTCTTTTTGCCCGGCATGGAGTTCCTTTCGTAGTAATGGACAGATATCCGTTGCAACATGACAGAAATATATTGCATCCTTCACAAGATGTCAACTAAATCTGTCATTATGGAAACCATGTCCGCCATCGCCATGTGGACATAACAATTTCGATTCGCTATTCAAACTTACTCGGACAAAACCGACTCGGTTTTGTCCGAGTAAACTCGAGCATAAACTTATTCATGCGATACAATTAACTCGGACAAAACCGAGTCGGAAGGAACCGAGTAAGTGGAATTCATTGGCAGGGAGCTTGAACTCGCCCGTATTAAGAAAACACTCAATGCGCCCGAGCAGCGCAATGTTCTCATTTACGGAAGGCGTCGCGTCGGCAAAAGTGAGCTCATCAAGCAGGCGCTAACCGATTTATCGGACGTCGCAACGATCTATTACGAGTGCCGCCAAACCTCCGAGGCAGACAACCTCGAGAGTCTGTCCGCCCTTGCTGCTGAAGCGCTAAGCTTTCCTCCGCTCGCCTTCACGGGCATCCGCGAGCTCATCGAATTTCTGTTTGCCCAAGCCAAAGACAAGAACATTACCCTCGTTCTCGACGAATACCCCTACTTGAGAGATGCGGTTAAAGGCTTAGACAGCATTCTCCAGACCTCAATCGACGCTCACAGGGAAGACTCACGTTTAAACATTGTCCTGTGCGGCTCCTACGTTGAGATTATGAAATCTCTCATCGAGCATGAAAGCCCCCTCTACGGGCGAATTGATCTCGCGCTTGAGCTTAAGCCCATGGATTACTTTGACGCTGCAAAGTTCTATCCCGCGTTCTCACCCGAGGACAAGGTGCGGCTCTATAGCGTTTTTGGCGGCATCCCCTTTTACAATCGCCTCATCGATCAGTCCCAAAGCGTACGCGACAATATCATCGAGCTCGTCACAGAACCTGGCGCCCGCTTAGAAAGCGAAGTACCGTCCTATCTCAACGCCGAGATCTCGAAGATGACCAACGCCAACGAAGTTTTCGGGGCTCTCGCACAAGGTTACTCCCGTTGGGGGGACGTGCTGGCACAGTCGCACGTCTCGAGCGGTCCGGCCATGGCAGACGTACTCGACAAGCTCATGTCGCTCGAAATCGTCCAAAAGCGTGCACCCATCAACGACCCTACGAATAAGCGCAAGTCTGGCTACTTTGTGGTGGACCCACTTTCGCTCTTTTACTATCGCTACGTCTTCCGCAATGCCTCTGCGCGTCAGCTGCTCGACCCGGAAGTCTTCTATGATCGTCACGTCTCCCAAGACTTCGAGGAAAACTACACTCCACATATGTTCGAGGAGATCTGCCGTCAATACCTCGTGCGGCAAAATAGGACTGGCAAGATCGAACCGGCTTTCGATGCCATAGGCAAGTACTGGTACGACGATCCCGCAAACAAAACGAGCGGCGAATTCGATGTGGTAACGCAAGACCCCGAGGGCTACGCATTCTACGAAGCAAAGTTCCGCAAATCCCCCGTCACGCAAAAAATGGTCGACGAGGAAATCACCCAAGTCGAGGCAACGGGGCTCAAGTGCCATCGCTACGGATTCTTCTCCCGTTCGGGCTTCGAAGCTGACGAAAGCGATCGAACCGTCTTCATCGACCTGCCGCAGATGTTTGAATAGGACAGACCCCACCCGCATCCCAAGCATCCATTATCTAATCGAACGATTGTTCGATGGATTTCGTGTTGGGTGGAATCGTCTGTGGGCTGGGCTATGCTACCTTGACTATCTATATGACTTAAACGCAGCAAAGGAGCACCGAGAGAGCGAGTATGGCAAAAAACACCGCAAACTATGGTAACGACAGTATTCGTCAGCTCAAGGACGAGGAGCGCGTACGCCTGCGCCCCGCCGTCATCTTTGGCTCGGACGGGCTCGACGGCTGCGCACATGCCGCCTTCGAGATCCTGTCCAACGCCGTTGACGAGGCGCGCCAGGGCTACGGCAAGCTCATCATCCTTACCGCCTTTCGCGATGGCTCCATTCAGGTAGAGGACAACGGCCGCGGCTGCCCACTCGACTGGAACCCTTCCGAGAAGCGCTTTAACTGGGAGCTCGTCTTTTGCGAGCTCTACGCCGGCGGCAAGTACAACAACAACCAGGGCGGCGACTACGACTTCTCGCTCGGCACCAACGGCCTGGGCTCGTGCGCGACCCAGTACGCTTCCGAGTACATGGACGTCACCGTTTGGCGCGACGGTAACAAGTACTCTCTGCACTTTAAGAAAGGCAAGGTCGTCGGCGCCAAAAAGAAGGCGCTCGAGATCGAGCCCAGCGACGAGGACCGCACCGGCACCACCATCAAGTGGCGCCCCGATCTTGAGGTCTTTACCTCGATCAGCATTCCCCACGACTGGTATCGCGAGACCATGCGCCGCCAGGCCGTGGTTAACGCCAACGTGACCTTCCGCCTGCGCATCGAGGGCGACGACGGCGAGTTTACCGAAGAGGATTTTTGCTATCCCAAGGGCATCGAGGACTACGTGCTCGAAAAGGTCGGTACCGACTACCTTACCGAGCCCTTCTTTATCGAGGCTGACCGTCGCGGTCGCGACCGCGAGGACCTGCCCGATTACAACGTCAAGATCACCGCGTGCATGTGCTTCTCGCGCACCTTCACGATGCAGGAGTACTACCACAACTCCTCCTGGCTCGAGAACGGCGGTTCGCCCGAGAAGGCAGCCCGCAGCGCTCTGACCAGCGCCATCGATGCCTACATCAAGAATCAAGGCAAGTACAACAAAAACGAGAGCGGCATCAAGTGGCAGGACGTCCAGGACTGCCTGGTTCTGGTGACTAACTGCTTCTCCACCCAGACGTCCTACGAAAACCAGACCAAGAAGGCTATCAATAACCGCTTTATCCAGCAGGCCATGACCGCCTTCTTTAAGGAGCGCCTCTCGACCTACTTGATCGAGAACAAAGACGCTGCCAACAAGATCGTGGAGCAGGTGCTCATCAACAAGCGCTCGCGTGAGAACGCCGAAAAGACTCGCCAGAGCATTAAGACCAACCTGCAGCAGAAGACCGACATGGCCAACCGCGTGCAGAAGTTCATCGACTGCCGCTCCAAGGACAAAAACCGTCGCGAGATCTACATCGTAGAGGGCGACTCGGCAGCAGGCGCCATTCGCACCTCGCGCGATGCCGAGTTCCAAGGCGTTATGCCCGTCCGAGGCAAGATCCTCAACTGCCTGAAGGAGGACTACCCGCGCATCTTTAAGTCCGACATCATCATGGACCTCATGCGCGTACTGGGCTGCGGCGTAGAGATCAAGGACAAGCGCATCAAGAACCTCGGTGCCTTTGACCTGGACAACCTCAACTGGAACAAAGTCATCATCTGTACGGACGCCGACGTCGACGGCTATCACATTCGCACGCTCGTGCTCACCATGCTCTACCGTCTGGTGCCCACACTTATCGACGAAGGCTACGTGTATATCGCCGAGTCGCCGCTCTACGAGATCAACTGCAAAGGGAAGACCTACTTTGCCTACACCGAGCTCGAGAAGAACGGCATCCTCAAGGAGATCGGCGACCAGAAGTGTTCCATCAACCGCTCCAAGGGTCTTGGTGAGAACGATCCGGACATGATGTGGCTCACCACCATGAACCCCGAGACGCGTCGCCTGATCAAGGTGGAGCCCGAGGACGTCACCAAGATGGAAACCATGTTCAACCTGTTGCTGGGCAACGACGAGGCGGGCCGTAAGCGCCATATCTCCGAGCACGGCAAGGAATACCTGGACCAGCTGGACCTGCAATAGCAGCAAATCGATAACGACGGCCCATAAGAAGTTCAAGAGGAAATCGTGGCAAAGAAGAAGACGAAGAACCAGCCAAAGAAAAAGCAGGTCAACGCCGAGAACGTCATCGGCCTGCACTCCGAGGTTACCGACCAGCCGATCACGCAGACGCTCGAGGTCAACTACATGCCTTACGCCATGAGCGTCAACGTCTCGCGAGCATTCCCCGAGATCGACGGCTTTAAGCCCTCGCATCGCAAGCTGCTCTACACTATGTACAAGATGGGTCTGCTCAAGGGCGAGCGCCAGAAGAGCGCCAACATCGTGGGCCAGACCATGAAGCTCAACCCGCATGGCGACGCCGCGATCTACGAGACGATGGTGCGCCTGGCGACGGGTAACGAAGCGCTGCTTGCCCCCTTCGTGGAGTCGAAGGGCAACTTTGGCAAGTACTATTCGGGCGACCTGAGCTACGCCGCCTCACGTTACACCGAGGCCAAGCTCTCCCCCATCAGCGCCGAGATCTTCAAGGACATCGACAAGGACCCGGTCGACTTCGTCGACAGCTACGACGGTGCCATGAAGGAGCCGCGTCTGCTGCCCACCACGTTCCCCAACATCCTCGTCTCGGCCAACAAGGGCATCGGCGTCGCTATGGCGTCCGATATCTGCGGCTTCAACCTCAACGAGGTCTGCACCGCCACGATGCACTACCTGAAGGACCCCGACTGCGACCTGCTCGAGTACATGCCCATGCCCGATTTCTCGACCGGCGGCGAGATTATCTACCGCCGCGAGGAGATGGAGAAGATCATCGAGACCGGTCTTGGCAGCTTCCAGATTCGCTCCCGCTGGCGCTGGATCCCCGAAGAGCGCATCATCGAGGTGTATGAGATCCCCTACACCACCAAGACCGATGTCATCATCGAGCGCATCGTCAAGCTCTCCAAGGAGGGCAAGGTCAAAGAGATCGCTGACATCCGCGACGAGACCGACCTCTCGGGCTTGCGCATCGCCATCGACCTTAAGCGCGGCGTCGACCCCGACAAGCTCATGGCCAAGCTCTATCGCTCGACCACGCTGCAGGACTCGTTCTCGTGCAACTTCAACGTGCTCGTCGACGGCTATCCCCGTGTTATGGGCGTGCGCCAGATCCTGCGCGAGTGGGTCAAGTGGCGTATTGAGTCCACGCGTCGCCGCATTAACTTTGACCTGGGCAAAAAGTCCGAGCGCCTGCACCTGCTGCACGGCCTTGAGGCGATCCTGCTCGACATCGACAAGGCAATCGCCATCATCCGCGGCACCAAACTCGAGGCCGAGGTCGTGCCCAACCTTATGAAGGGTTTCGACATCGACGAGACCCAGGCCGAGTTTGTCGCCGAGCTCAAGCTCCGCAACATCAACGAGGAGTACATCCTCAACCGCACCAAGGACATTGCCAAGCTCGAGGGCGAGATCGCCGAACTCGAGGAGATCCTCTCGAGCGAGGACAACATCAAGAAGGTCATCAGCGACGAGCTGGCCGCGGTTAACAAGAAGTACGTGATGCCGCGCCGCACGGGCAGGATCGAGCCCCATGAGGTCATCGAGGTGAGCCTGGAGCCCGAGGTCGAGGAGTACCCGGTCACCATCATGCTCTCGCGCGACGGCTACCTTAAGAAGATGACGGACCGCGTGCTCAAGAAGGCGACCACGCTCAAGTACAAGGACGGCGACAAACCCTTTATCGAGTTCCCGTCCTCCAACACGCACGAGCTGCTGGTCTTTACCAACAAGAGCCAGGTGTACAAGTGCAAGGTCGCGGCGTTTGAGGATACCAAGTCGGCCCAGCTGGGCTCGTACCTACCGACCGATCTTGAGATGGAACCCGACGAGAGCGTCATCTGGGTCATCGACCCCGAGGACTACAAGGCCGACGTGCTGTTCGTCTTTGAGAACGGCCGCGTGGTGCGTGTCGCGCTTTCTGGATACGCTACCAAGACCAACCGCAAGCGCCTTAAGAACGCCATCTACGGCGGCAGCAAGCTGCTGTATGCGCAGGTGCTCAAGGAGGACCGCGACCTCGCGCTGGTCTCGAGCGACTATCGTTTGATGAACTTCAACACGTCGCTGCTTAAGACCAAGACGACCACCAACACGCAGGGCGTCCAGGCCTTTACGGCCAAGAAGGGCCGCTCGGTCACCACCGTCGGCACGACCGAGGAGATTCTTGGCGCCGGCGTCTCGGCCGAAAAGTTCACCGCGCAGAGCCTGCCCTCCGCCGGCGCCCTCATGAAGGAAAACGACATGCCGAGTTTGTTTGACTAAAACAACGGCGACCAAACCGTTATGGTTTTACAAAGCAGCGGGGCCCGGAGCGCAGCAACATCGCGCTCCGGGCCCCATGCATTACAGCAACATCATCCCTATAGACAAAATGTCGCATAAAGTGGAACAGACATAAGCCCATCATTCATTCCAAAGGGCTTAGTCGATAGTCTGATAAGGCGCACGCCCGGATGGGTCTTTTTAAGTGAGGACAGGCTTCGAGATCTTGTGTTCTCCCCCGCCTTGACTTCAATCGCAGACAAGCATCCCTGCTTCTCTACTACAAAGTCGATTTCCGCACGATTATCTCGCGCCCAATAATGCAGCGGATAGCCCATGGCTGAAAGCTGTTGGGCAACGTAGTTTTCGGTAAGTGCGCCCATGAATGTGCCGCCGATGCCGGCTAGAATATCGGCGCGTTGAGCACCGGCCTTGGAGACGAGCAGCCCTGTATCCGCCTGATAGATTTTAAAAGCAGAAGGGTTAACGAAGGCCTCTAAGGGGCTTTCGATCTGCCCGACTAGGCTGCAGCGCGCCACCGTACCCGACAATACAAGCCAATCGAGAGCATCTCCAAAGAGAGACGCATTGCCCCCCGCTCGCACTACCTTGTATTGAAATTTACGATTCTCTTTGGCAAGCTGCTGCGAAATGGAATCGAAGCACGCACGCGTCTTTGCGCTCAAGCGTTCATCAGCATATTTATTGGTGTCGGCGGAATATCCGTCGAGAATAATCCGATGCTTTTCGGCCACATCAATGATTGACTGATCATCGATGTACGTTTGGACCGCCTCGGGCATTCCGCCAACAACAAGATACTGTCGATAGAGCCCAAGCGCCTTTTCATGAAGGCTTGGCGCAAGAGGACCCATTATCTCAAATGATGAGCGTATCTCGTCGACCAGCTGATCGTGCCCCATCGCCCAGAGAAACTCCTCGAAATCGAGTGGAGTCATCTCAATCAAGTCGGTCTTTCCGACGGGGAACGAATACGACTGATGGTTAATGGCAACCCCAAGAAGCGACCCGGCAGCCGCAACGTAATACTCGGGAGCATCTTCGCAAAAGTATTTAAGGGAAGTGAGCGCTTCCTCGCATGCCTGGATCTCGTCAATGAACAGTAAGGTTTTGCCAGGCACGATACGCTGTCCCGTACGAGCCTCAATCGCGCGTACGATCGTATGAGGGTCAAGACCGCCCGAAAAATCCGCTCGCGCCGACCGGTCGTTCTCAAGATTAACGTAGACAACCGATTCGAAAAGATCCTGAGCGTACGTTCTGAGCAGATAGGTCTTGCCACACTGGCGCACGCCTTTGACCAGCAAAGGTTTTCTATCAGCCCTGTCTCGCCATTCCCTAAGGAGCTCGTCTGCCTTGCGACGCATACGCAACCTTCCCTCATGAACTTCTGTTTGACAATATTTTAACGCGGATTAATTTGTTTTCAGTTATTTTTCTGCGTTTAAAAATTGTTCTATACGGCACTTGAGGGAATACACCCCTATCTCTTGGTAAGGATAGCAAGCATTTCCACCAACGCTGATTGCCATGCGTTCTTCTTGTCCTTAGGCAAGCTTGCGAGCGAGCTCTCGCACCTCTTTCAACTTGGGCGAGGATGCCATGCTGTCGCGCTCGGTCATACCGCTGATGGTGACAATGCCCTGGTCCTCCCACTTGCAGTACGCGCAGGTTGACTTGTACATAGCGATCGCCGCATCATAGACGCCCTCGCTGTGGCTATCGAGTAAAAGGGCCGTCTTGGTGAACGGGAAGCCCGTAGCACCGAAGGCGTACAGGCGGTCGATGACAGCCTTCTCCTGTGCGGTGATATCAAACCAGTAGATAGGCGAAGCGAAGACGGCCATGTCGGCGTCTTTCAGCGACTCAATCACGTTGGCCATGTCATCCTTCTGCACGCAGACGCCCTCATGGGCGAAGCAGTACTGGCATCCCAAGCAGCCGGCGATCTTCTTGCTGGCAACGCGGACGACCTCGACCGTATGGCCGCCCTCACGCGCGGTCTCGGCAAACGCCTCGACCATGGTATCGGTATTAGCGCCCTTACGCGGGCTGCCGCTCAATACAACGATATTCATAGGATTCCCTCTCCTTCATGCTGCAGGCGCGCAGCATTTTTTCTTGTAACCAAAACGAATGGTGTTAATCAATCGCCTGCAGGCCATATCTCTTGTTCAAGTTCCCTAAAGAAGCTCAAGACGATTGCGATTGCCTTATACAACGTCGAAAATCAAAGAGGGCCCATAGCAACGCCACCTACCTGAAATGACATGCGGTCAAGACGAGCTACGAGGATCGTGACGAGCCGATACCGCTCGCATGCCTCCTTCGGAATAGGCACTGAGCAACTCCTGGGCATGGGCAAACTCGGGCCCTCGCCTCCAACCGAGCAGGCGGTTGACCGCGAGATTTCCCTGGACGTTGTGGACGAAGAGCAGATAGGCGTCCTCGCGCGAAAGCCCAGTCTCCTCCATGATCGAGGGAACCATCTGCTCGGCGCCGCGCTCGACGACGCGCTGTGCCACCCGGGCGTACGCGTCGTCATCCGAGTAGAGCAGATAATAGTCATCGTTTGCCGGCGGACGCTGGCAGAGGGCACCCGCCTCCGTTCCCTCGAGCGGCGGCACCGCCGCCAAGGCCTCGTCGATAAGCGCGTCGAGCAGGGCGAACTTGTCCTCGTAGTGCAGATAGAACGTGCCACGGTTGATATCGGCGCGGCGGCAGATATCCGCTACCGTCATCTTCGCGAAGCCGACCTCGGCCAGCAGCGCGAAGAACGCCTCCCGTATGACCGAGAGTGTATAGCGTCGGCGACGATCGATCTTCCCCGCTTCCATTACCCCTCCAATTGCAACGCTCGACAATGCCCGGCAAACGCTCGTTTATCGACAGCAGGCCGAAGCTGTTCATTGCTCTTAAGCAAATCGACATGGATACTTTTTATAGACACGTGTTTATAATAGCTGAAAGAAGGTATCCAGTGACCCTGTACGAGCAGCTCGTTATCGAGCTCACCAACCAATCGTTTTCCCTCCAGGCCGCCTACCGCAGCGGCGGCACGCCCTATGAGCTGAGTGACCGCGAGCCCGAGCCCTACGACCAGCAAATCGAGGACTTCGCCCGCATGATCGAGGAAGCCGATTGCGTGCTGGTGGGCGGGGCCTCTGGGCTCTCCGCAGCGGGCGGCGGCGACTTCTATTACGAGGACAACGCAACCTATCGCAGGCATTTCGGCAAATTCGCCGAGCACTACGGTTTCAAGGGCGCTTTCGAGGGGTCGTTCTACCGCTGGCCCACCGCCGAGGCGCGCTGGGGATACCTCGCCACCTTCCTCGACACCACGCTCAACGCCCCGCTGCGCAAGCCCTACAAGGACCTCGACGCCATTCTCGCCGAGAAGGATTTCTTCGTGCTCACCACCAACCAGGACACGCAGTTTGTGAAGCTCTATCCCTGGGAGAAAGTGGCAGAGATCCAAGGCGACCACCGCTTCTTTCAGTGCTCCCGCTGTTGCACCGACGCGGTGTGGGATGCGGTCGAGCCGGTCTCCAACATGGTAGAGGCCATGGGAGACGGCCTTGAGGTTCCGACAGAGCTCGTGCCGCGCTGCCCGCACTGCGGGGCAGAGGCGTTCCCCTGGGTTCGCGGCTACGGCAACTTCCTGCAGGGCGAACTCTACGAGGAGCAGTACCGCAAGGTGTCCGAATGGCTCGACGCGCACGCACGGCAGAGGATCCTCTTCCTCGAGCTGGGTGTGGGCCGCATGACGCCCGCGTTTATCCAGGAGCCGTTCTGGGCCCTCACGGCGCAGTTACCGCAGGCCAGCTACATCGCCGTAAACAACAAGACGCAGTTTCTCCCCCGCGCGATCGAGGATCGGGGGCTCGCCGTTCGCGCCGACATCGCCGACGTGCTCGCCGACGTACGCAAGACGCTGGGGAGGTAGCGCATGGAGACGGCGAAAGCAGTTCGCATAGGCAGGGCGTTAGCCGAAGCGGATCTTGTCATCATCGGCGCTAGCAACGGACTCGACATGGCGGAGGGGCTCAACCTTTTCTGCGCCGATGCTCATTTCCAAGAGGCGTACGGGGACCTCGCCCAGGCAGACGGCATCGGCTGCATACTGCAGGGGCTTGCCTCCCCGGATGCCAGCGTGCGACGCCGATGGGCCGAGTGGTTTCATCAAAAGGAATATCTCGAATATGAGCCCAGCCCGCTCATGAACGGGCTGCGGCGTCTTACGGAGCACGCCGACACCTTCGTGATCACGTGCAACATCGACGGGCACTTCGCGCGCGCTGGATTCAACGAGAACCGCGTGCTCGAGACGGAGGGGAGCACGCGCACGTCGGTCGACGAGCGGCGCCTCGCCCATCCAGACGACCTCGCCATGGCCCAGCTCGAGGAACTCGAGCGCCTTGTGCAAGCCCATCGCAACGGCAGGGTCGCCATCCTCGAACTTGGCGTGGGACTGCGCAACGGCGTCATAAAGCGCATGCTCGCCCAGATTGCGAACGCCTGCGAGCACGTCACCTACATCGTGTTCAATTACAGCCAGGCCATGGCGCCCGACGCCTCGTGCGAGACGATTCTCGTTGACGGCGATATGACCCCGGCTTTCGAGGAGATTGCCCAATGCCGTCTCTAGAGAGGGAAGCGTATAGGCTTCGAAGCCTTATCGACGATGCCGACGTCATCATCGTTGGCATCGGCTCGGGCATGTCGAGCGCCGCCGGATTCAACCATTACAACCGCGCGGGCATGGCGCGCGCCGGAATGACGGACTGGCAGCAAGCCTTTGGCTTCAAGAGTCTTTTTGACGGCTTTTACCACCTCTACCCCAGCCTCGAGCAGCAATGGGCCTACTACGCGCGATATATCGATTTCATGCTGCGCGAGCCGACCTCGCAGCCCTATCTCGACCTACGGTCCCTCATCGGCCATAAGGACTACTTCATCCTGAGCACCAATGTGGACACCCAGGTCGAGAAGACGTTTCCCGACGAGAGAACCTGCAACTATCAGGGAAGCTTCGCGCACCTTCAATGCAAGCAGCCATGTTGCGACGAGCTCTTCGACGCGAGCCCCTACGTCGAACGCATGCTCGCGGGCATGGCGGGGTTCGAGGTCCTCAGCGAGGATATCCCCCGATGCCCGCATTGCGGCTGGCAGCTTGTGCCGTGGGTGCGCGATGACACGTTTCTGCAGGGTGCGGCCTGGCGCGAGAGCCTCGGACGATACGAGCGCTTCGTGCGCGAGCGCAGCGATCGCCGCGTGCTGTTGCTGGAGCTCGGCGTGGGCGAGATGACCCCCGGCATCATCACGCTCCCGTTCTGGAGCATGGCCGCGAAGCTGCCGGATGCGCACCTTTTGAGCGTAAACATCTCGGGCGACTCGGCTCCGTTGCAGCTTGGAAGCAAGGCGGAGGCGATCCAGGCCGATTTGGGCGCCCTGCTCTCGGCGGCGCGGACGGCGAAGGTATTTAAGCCTCCTTGTTAGTCGCTTTGAGATATTCCTCGTCGTCCACAGGCCCCAGCCACTCGTTGGAGGCCTCTTCGCCCGGAACCTCCAGCGCGAGATGGGAGAACCAGCTGTCGGGAGCGGCTCCGTGCCAATGTTTCACACCCGGGGCGATGTTGACCACGTCGCCGGGGCACAGCTTCATTGGAGCCAGCAGATCGATTCAACGAACACACCCTCCGGATATAGGGCCTATGTCTCGTACGGGCAATGAGCGCCTTCGGGAACGCATCCCTGATTGACAGAAGCGACGCGAGCTCCCTCTCGAGCGTCGAATCGGCGCTGACGTCGTCGCTCACCTGTATGTAGACGGGCTCCGACCCCCCTCGCGACGAAGTCGACCCCTTCTGGTACAGCTTTCCGACATAGGGTTTGAGAAAGCATAGGGAGAAGAACGTAATCGGTAATCTGACTCTGCAAATTATTACCGGGGAGCGTCATTAATTATCCCAAAAATGTTGGCAGACAACTCGAGTCAGATGAGTTAGAAAGAGTTAACATGTCGTTGTGAGGATGAAATCATGAGAAACAGTCAAGATTTTTGGGATAAAAACGCCGGGCGGTACGACTGCTTCATGCGCAAGGACGCAGCGGCTTACGAGCGGCTGTACGAGCTGCTGCGCCCTGTGGTACAGCACAAATCGGTGCTGGAGTTGGCCACCGGCACAGGCTCGATCGCTAAAAATATCGTGAGCAGCGCCAATCATATCGAGGCTACGGACGCATCGCCGGAGATGATCGCGGAAGCGCGGCGATGCAACCGATCCGCCAAGCTGCATTTCTCCGTGCAGGATATGTTTCACCTCCCCTATGCGGATGGTAGCTTTGACGTGATCATTGTGGCCAATGCCCTGCACATCGTGCCGGAGCCAAAGAAAGCTCTCTCTGAAATTCGTCGCGTGCTGAGGGACGGCGGCGTTCTGGTTGCGCCGACCTTCACCCATGCGGATAACGCTATCTTCGGAAAGGTCAAAGCATTTTTCATGAAATTGGCGGGCTTTCCGCTGCACAGCAAGTGGACGAGCGAAGAATATCTGGCATTTCTGCGGGAAAACGGCTGGACGGTACAGAAAAGCACCGTGCTGAAAGCCTCGTTCCCGTTGGCTTACGCAGAGTGCGTGAAATCAAAGGAACTATGACATGAAAGAAAAGATCAGGCTCTCCGGCGTGCCGGAGACCATGCTGCAAACCGTTTATGCAAGAGCAAAAGAGAGTCGGGGACGCGGCGCCATTCACGATGCGAAAGCGGCGGGAATCATTGAGAAGCTGGACTACGATTTTTCCCTTGCCGACAAGGATGCCGCCATGTACAGCGGAGTTATTGCCCGCACCATTGTGCTGGATCGCCTGACGGAGGGCATGGCGGCGTTTTCACCGATCTATAAGCTGCTAGGCAAGCTGCCTGCCGTGCGGAACATTTCCAATAAAATCATCACTCTGGAAAAGGAGTGACGCAAAAATGTCATTCTTCGAAAATACCCGCAAGCCTGTAGGCCTTGGTGGCAGAATCATGGTTTCCATGATGAATCTTGGGCATGCACCTGTGGCAACATGGGGACTTAAATTCCTGCATCTCTCACCGGATACCAAAGTGCTGGACTGCGGCTGCGGCGGCGGGGCAAACATCAAGAGATTGCTGAAGAACTGCCCACAAGGGATTGTCGAGGGCATTGATTATTCCGAAATCAGCGTGGAGAAGGCCCGAAAGCTGAATCAGCGCGCCATTCGGGACGGACGCTGCACCGTATGTCAGGGCAGTGTGGCACAAATGGGTTTTACGGATGCGTCCTTTGATGTGGTCACAGCCTTCGAAACGGTCTATTTCTGGCAGGATCTGCCGAAGTGCTTTCAGGAAGTCTACCGGGTGCTGAAGCCCGGCGGGACGTTCCTGATCTGCAATGAAAGCAACGGGGATACAAACAAAGACAAAAAGTGGACGGATATCATTGGCGGCATGACCATCTATAAAGATACCGAGCTGAAGGCATATTTGGAGCAGGCCGGATTTAATGACATCCAGATTCATAAGACGAAAAGCTGGCTGTGTGTGACGGGGAGAAAACACCATCAACACTGAGAAGGCGCTGCTTGCGGACGAGCACCTTAGGGTGTGGGGTGATACAGGAGGATGACTGTGCGCTATAAAATTGAAAAGAACACGGTGCAGGAGACGCTGATCATTCTGCTGTATGCGCGAAAAAAATGCTCAGAGCTGTACCCAAGTTTGTACCAGGATGAGGCGGCACGGCAACTTGTAAGCGCGTTGGATTATGACTTTTCCGCCTTGGAGCAAAAGTCCAGCAGCCTGCTGCAACGCTTCGGCGCGCTTGAGGTCGCCATGCGGCAGAACGACCTTGCCTATGAGGTGCGACACTATCTGAAAACGCATCCCACGGCAGCGGTGGTCAATCTGGGCTGCGGGCTGGACTGCACCGGCCGTGCCTGTGACAACGGCAAATGCAGGATCTACAATCTGGACTTTCCGGATGTTATCGCAATCCGGAATGAGCTTCTTCCCGCCAGAGAGCGGGAAGCGAACATTCCCTGTGACCTGAACGATCCGTCGTGGTTTGAAAGAATCGACGCCTCCGGCGGTGCGGTGTTCTTTGCGTCCGGCGTGTTCTACTATTTTCTGAAAGACCAGGTGATGACACTGGCACACGCCATGGCAGACGCCTTTCCGGGCAGCGTGCTTGTCTTTGACGCTGCCAACGAAAAGGCGGTGAAACTGATGCTGAAGACGTGGCTGAAAGATGCGGAAATCAAGGATGCGGGCGCATACTTCGCCGTTTCGGACGCGAAGCGTGAGCTTGCGCCGTGGGGCGAGAATATGCGTATTTCCTGCCGGGGGTATATGTTGGGCTACCACGACCTGAAAGACCCGTCGGTCAGCGGTCTGTTCCGCTTTCTTGCCAAAATTGGCGACCAGATAATGGACATGCAGATCGTAAAGATCGGATTTGAAGGGAAGCAATGAAGCACCTGTACTTTGATGTGGAGACCTCCGGCTTCTACGGCGCGTATTGGCCGTGCGCCGATGATTCGGACTGCGCGATGATCGCCATGATCGGGGACGATCCGGAGGATCGGCTTGCCCGCTCGGCTGCAAAATGGCTTTGTGCTCACGGCACCCACTTCGTTTTCCCTGAGGGAATGCTGAAAATCATGCTGCCGGTTGGCTCCGGCCTGTTTGTAAAGCTGGCGTTTCAGGCGGCAAAAAAATATTCCAAGGAGTGCAGCCAAACCCGGAAAGACATTGAGAAGCGGATGAACCGGACTCTGGCAGAATGGAAAGGAGCGAAGTGAGATGCGTTGGATGGGAATGCTATGGCCATGTGGGCAGTCTTTGCGAAGTCCTTTCAAGCGCAGCTGACGGCGGTGCTGGGCTACGACCCGGACACCGCACGTAAGATCACGGAAAAGGCCAAGCCGAAGTACCGTGAGATCATCGCAAAGCTGCCCGAATTTGAAAAAGGTGATCGGTTCAGCATGAACATCATTGGCTGCGCCATGCTGGGGGCGTTTGTCCTCTCCATGCCACGCCGTCCCGATGTGGAAAGCCTTACCGACTACTATGAGAAAGCTCAGATGACGCTGCTGATGAAATGGTTCTGCCGCCAAAGTGGCAAGTCGAAGTTCACGCCCAAGGATATTGCCGGAATGAAGGCCACTGCCACTCTGAAAGCCGCTGACCGCAACCCGTATTCGTGGAATATGGACTTCATCGAGTACCCGGACAGCAGCGGCTATGAGGGGCGCTTTACAAAGTGCGGCATCTGCACACTGATGAAAGAGCTGGGACTTTATGACCTGACACCCGCCATGTGCCATTTGGACTACACCATGAGCGAAGCGGGCGGCGTGACGGATTTTGTGCGCGAGTATACCCTGGCCTCCGGCGGGCCCTACTGCGACTGCGGGTACAAAAAGAAGCGGATATGAGAAAGGCGACCAACTTCATGAGCCAAACCGTTTACGGCATCCTGATCCCCTTTCTCGGTACAGCGCTGGGCGCGGCCTGCGTATTCTTTATGCGCAGACAACTCAGCGACATCCTGCAGCGCATTTTAACCGGTTTTGCCGCCGGTGTAATGGTGGCAGCCTCTGTGTGGAGTCTGCTGATTCCTGCGATGGAACAGGCGGCATGGATGGGAAAGCTGTCGTTTGTTCCGGCGTTTGTCGGATTTTTGATCGGCATTCTGTTCCTGCTGGGACTGGATCACCTGATTCCCCACCTCCATGCTAAAAGCAACCAGGCAGAGGGGCCGAAAAATCAGCTCAAAAAGACGACCATGATGGTGCTGGCTGTGACGCTTCACAATATCCCGGAGGGAATGGCCGTAGGGGTCGTCTACGCGGGGCCCTCTCAGGCAGCGCGCCAATCACGGCAACCGGCGCTCTGGCGCTGTCCATTGGCATTGCCATTCAAACCTTTCCGGAGGGGGCCATCATCTCCATGCCGCTCCGGGCAGAGGGCGAGAGCAAGGGACGGGCGTTTGTTGGCGGTGTGCTTTCCGGCATCGTAGAGCCGATCGGGGCCGTGCTGACCATTCTTGGCGCAGGGCTAATCGTCCCGGCCCTTCCGTATTTGCTGAGCTTTGCCGCAGGTGCAATGCTATATGTGGTAGTCGAGGAGCTGATTCCGGAAATGCCCCAAGGCAAGCATTCCAACCTTGGCACGCTTGCCTTTGCTATGGGCTTCGGCATCATGATGGCGCTGGACGTGGCGCTGGGATAAACCGAGCGCCTAACCATCACCACTGCCATCGCCGACGGAATGCTCGCCATGGACTATGCGATTATCAAAAGTCCAAATAGGAAGCATATCTGCGTTGTCTTCCCGACCGGACGGATAGGCACATCCGACACGGCATCAATCGCGCGGATCGCATCCCGACGCAGGACGCGATCCGCGCCAGAACAGAAGATCAGTTCTCCAGCGGCTGCATGATCTCCAATATGATTCCATCTGGGTCCCGGAGGTAGAAGGCCTTGCTCCGGCCAAAGCCCTCCTGCCTAAAATCAAATTCCTGGGGAGAGGAAAAGCACTCCACACCCTGCTCCACCAGTTTTTGATAGGCCCTGTCGGCATCCTCCGTATAGAAGCAAAGCTCCGAAATGGAGGTGGTGAAGAGGTCCATGGGGATGCGCTGGACCTCATCATTCACGAACTGGATGAGCTCCACCGGCGGCATATGCAGCTGATCCGAACCGTTCAGATAAGCAACCCGGGCCTTGCAGTTTTCCCGCCGGAATATCGCCTCCGTCTCCTTTCCCTCCATCAGGATCTCCCCCTGATACCGAAGGCCCAGCACATCCCGATAAAACGTCACGGAACGGTCCAGGTCGCTGACGGTCAATCCGACATGATAGATTTGCCCAATCATAGGCTCCTCCTCGTTAGTTGTTTTATGTTGACTCAACAAAGGCGTGAATCAGGAAGACAGGCCCGGCTGATATCATCGCATTTACCCACCACGGTCGCTAGCGGCTTTGCTATGGCTCTCGTATAAAACGAAACTCAGGGCTTTGAGTTTTAGCCTCTATCTCAAAGGGCACGGCAACTTCCGAGCAACAGAGGACGAGAACGCCTTCATGAACTCGGACTTGCCGGAGCGGCGTATCCCCGTGATCACCTTGATGTCCCGGGTGCCCTCGAGCGCCCAGAGCCATTTCATGTACGCGTCGCGGTCTACCCATGCCGTCATCCGCTCCTTCTCGGTTTCGAAACTCTAATTATTTGAAAGTTTCGAAACCGAGGAGGCAATATGCCCTCGGTCCGCGCAAGAGTGGATGGGGAATACGGCCATGCAGGAGGTCGCGACCGTGCTCGTGGCGCACTCCGGCTTGGTACCCGAGGGCTCCTCGCGGTCGCGCGCCGCATCCGAGCTCGCCGAGATGTTCGCCAGGGCCGACGGCGAAACCGAGGCGCTGCCCGACAAGGGGCCCGACGCCGCAGCTCGCTCCGCGCTCGAGTTCCTTCGCAGGTTGACAGAATCGCTCGGGTTGGTAGAATAGCCTGCAGATAGCAAAACCTTCACGGTTTTAGGGGCGGACTTGCGCAAGCGACTCTGCCCTATTTTTATATTCACTCGCTATAGGAAACGGGTGATACCTGGGTCAATTAAGGGAGGGGCATCGCATGGCGTCAAGCGCAGAATACCTGGAATACGTCCTCGACCTGCTGGCCGACGTGCCGGAGGTCTCGCATCGGAAGATGATGGGCGAGTATCTGCTCTATGCGTCGGGCAAGCTCTTCGGCGGCGTCTATGACGACCGCTTTCTGGTGAAGAGCACGGAGTCCTCGCGCGCTGCTCTCGGTGCCCATCGTGCCCTACGAGGGCGCTGCGGAGATGCTGCTCGTGGACGTGGAGGACAAAGCCGCCGTGCGCACCATCGTGGAGGGCACGCTTCAGGAGCTGCCCGAGCCGAGGAAGCGCCGGGCGTAGATTCCTGCGGGTCTGCATATCGTCGCCGGCATCAATCACCCGTGCCTGCTCATATGGCGATTGCGCCATCACCACGCTTAGAAACCGAAGCTCTCCTAGGACTCCTCCCGAAGACCTCCTAGGAAGTCTTCGGGTACCCTACGCGGCAGTTATTGCGCTTACCGTGGTACTCGAGCAACGGCTCGTTGTCGAGATCCAGCAGGTCAATGTAGATGTTGTTGGCGGACGGATCCTTCTGAGCAACAGAGGCGGAGAACGCCTTCATAAGCTCGGACTTGCCGGAGCGGCGCATCCCCGTGATCACCTTGATGTCCCGGGTGCCCTCGAGCGCCCAGAGCCATTTCATGTATGCGTCGCGGTCTACCCATGCCATCATCCGCTCGTTCTCGGTTTCGAAACTCGAATAGTTTTATAGTTTCGAAACCGAGAAGGCGATGCGCCATCGGCCCGGCCAAGTGCGTGCCGGAAGACTGGACAACCTGTGCAATTTTCGCCGGTCCGCAATTGCGAGCACTCGGAGCGCGCGGCGCCGCTCGTTTCGCTACATCGCCTTGATGGGATGGCGGATCACGGTCTTGAGCTTCTCCGGCGCGCACTTGCGCGGGTCGGAGAGGTAGATCTCGTGATGGAGGCGGGATTCGGAGAAGTCGGGGGCGTAGCCCTGCTCCGCCGCGAATGCGCGCATGGCGTCTATGGTCGCCGGCTCGCCGTCGTAGGGCCCGGCGTGCATGCATTGAACGCAAAGGCCCTCGTCGACCCTCAGCAGCTCGACCGCCGAGAAGTCCAGCTTCTTTTTGGCGGCGGCTTCCGAAACGGCCCAGTCGAAGTCCTCGCGAGTGACGAAGTCGGGCAGGCGGATGCATGAGATGAAGCTGAAGTCGTCCTTCCGCGCATAATCGATTTCGCCATCGGCGCAGTCTTGCCACCAGAAGCCCTCGAGCGGCGGCACGACGAAGTCGAAATAGCCCTCGATTTCCCTCGGACCCTTCTTCGACATCTTGATGGCATATGCGACGCCGTAGAGCAGCGGCAACGCGTTCTGGTACTCGCCGCCCTCGGCATTGGGATCGCCCTTGCCCCGCACGGCAACGTAGCTCATAGGCGGAACGGTTACGACGCCCGGCTTGCCCGACGGCCTGTAGAGCCCCCTGAACTCCTTCTTGAAATCGTATGCCATCGCAACAAACCTCCCTGAGCTTGGGTTTCCGTCGAATCGGTTCAAATAGAGCAGCGGGCGCGGCTTCGGAAGAAACCGCGCCCATTGGCAGTCATTATAACACATAATCGAACGTCTGTTCTATTCCCCTTCTTTCACGCTCGTTTGTCGTAGCGCCATTCCAATTGGGTCCAGTTTAGCTGTCAGTTTTGTCCACCTTGCTGCCGAATCCCTCCGCGTGTCCTCACATAGGCGTTTGGGACAAACCCTGGAACAAATTCGCAAACTATTTCGAAACCGCAAGCTCGCAGTTTCGTTTTTGTCCCGGGGACAAAAAAACGGGCGAGTTTTGGGGCTCGGAACCGTCCGAAATGGACACTGAAACGGCTGATTCTCCTCTTTGGCGCCTGTTTAGCGAAGTGAATCGTAGCCAGCGGCTTTATCGTTCTGCATTCCCGCAGGTCGGATAGGATGTGTAAAAGCGATGACGAAAAGAATCGTCGCAGGCGGCTTATTCACCCAAGAGTTCAACGGTTCCACTTTCAAATGCATGGGGAAATGCGAATGACCTCAATGCGCTCCCGAACTCGGCGCTAACGTAAACGCCGACTCCGTCGAGCGAAGACAGGCTAATATGAGTCACAACATCGTCTCCAAGGCTGATATGCCTAAGATGGCTTCCACTGGGGGCGGAGTTTGCCAATAGCAACAGCATGAAGAAATGCAGTGCCCTCGGAGTCCTGCTCAGTAATTCCGTCAGCGTTCTTCTCAAGCCAATCCAGAAGAGCAATCGGATCGTCCATCACGTCAGGTGGCGGAGTTGGCATGGAAGGCAGGTTCTTGTTGGTATTCACCTATTGTACGCTCGTCGTCGTGCACGGCCAAACGGACAGCATCCCGAATTCGATAGCTGCATGCGAGCTGCATGCGAGGGGGTTCTTCGAGCTAAGTGCTCTTGAGCATAGCGTTTCACGTGCCGGTGTTCATGTGCGGCAAGGATTACTTTTTCGGGCTCGATCCGAGGATGCGTGACTACGGTCTCTCTTGCTGTTCAGCTCGCCTAGTCTGCATCTTGGTTCCTCGACTGCGCAGCTTGGTTAAACGCCGAAGGTTCAGCTATCTTCGTCAGCTAGCATGAGAGCAACCCGAAGGGAGGACGCGTGAAGATCACAATCGAAGAGCGAGAAGCAACTCAAGATATAGAAGTCACGATCGTCTGCGTAAGGGTCGATCGCCGCGTGCTTGATATAACGGCTCGGCTACGCATGCTTGACAGGAAGGTGACGGGCACGGCCGACGGCTGCACGCGCGTGCTGAGCGCAGAAGACGTCCTGTTCATCGAGTCGGTCGACAAGCACACGTTCATTTATACGGCCGACACGGTTCTCGAAACGGGCCTGCGCCTTTACGAGATGGAGGAGCGCCTGGCGGACTGCGACTTCCTGCGCATCGCGAAAGGTTGCATCGTCAACTTCCGCGCGATCACCGCCCTCAAGCCCGACGTCAACGGCAGGATCATCGCCACCTTGGAAAACGGTGAGCAGGTCGTTATCTCGCGCCAGTATGCGCCCGACGTCAAATCGAAGCTCGGTCTGAAGCAGTCGAAACGAAGGAAGGGAGACCGAAATGATTAACAGGGACATTATCGACACCGATAAAAAGACGCCCGTGGAAAACCTCAGACAACTCGTGAAAAGCACCTGTATCGGCTTCACTGTTGCCATGATAGCCTTCTTGGCATTAGGGACTTGTTTCGCTGATGACACCGCCAAGCAGGGCATTAACTATTGCTGGTCGATTCTCGCCGCGTGCGTCACCGTCCCCGCGCTGCAGTTCGTGTTCTTCACGCCCGCGGTGATCAGACAGATGGCGTATCCCGCGCGCCTGGCGCTGTTCGACGTTTGCCTCTACGCAGCCCTCTGTGCATTGGCGTTTGTCTTTGCTTGGGTTCCCGTGAACAACCCCGGGGCGTGGGTTACCTTCACGGTTGTCTTTCTCGCCATCCTGGCGGTCCTCACTCTTGCTTTCAACGCCAAGCTGAGCCGCGAGACCCGCGAATTGAACGACAGGCTCGCGGAATACCGCAAGAGCAAGGAGACGGAATAAGGGTATAGCTGAGCATTATCGATGCTGGGCAAATCCTTACTCCCGATCCTCGGATTACCGCCCAGCGCGAGGACCTGATACCAAGGCCGGCGCAGGGCGATGCTCGGCCCCGTTCGCTACCCCAAGCGCTTCCTGCGCGGTCACGCCCTTGTAGCCCCCCGTTCGCGCGCATAAGCGGGTTCATGTGCAGGGGAATGTCGATCCAGGTGCCGCTTGCTCGGTCAGCCTAATCGGATTGGAGGAAGACGACCTCGTGTCCAGCATAGACGATGACGAAACTTCCTACGTATTGCGGTCTACCCAAGCCATCATTCGGTCCTCCTCGGTTTTCGAAACTCGAATTATTTAAAGTTTCGAAACCGGGGAGGCAATATACACAGGGATGCATCGAGGAGCGATTCCCAGTCGCGCCATGCCAGCAGCGATGCCGGGCGCATTCACGCGTGCTACAATGCGGGCATCAGAGATGAAAACACAGTCCCCGTCGGGTAGTCGCGGGCGTGCGGGAGTCCGCATCAGTAACCTGCCTCCTTGGTTGTCCCTTCTCTGCATGGTCATCTACATAAAGAAGGAACCAGCCATGCAGATCAGCGTGTCGTCCACCCTGACCGTATATCACGACGGCCAGTTTTGGGTGGGGCTGGCGGAGCATGCCGAGGACGGCAGATACGGCGCCGCCCGCATCGTCTTCGGCGCAGAACCGTCCAATGAGGAGATCCTGCGATTCGTTGTCAACAAATGGGCGAAACTCTCGTTCTTCGGTGGCGATCACGCCGAGACGAGCAAGCCTGCGAAGAACCCCAAGCGGCGCGCCCGCGAGGCGTCGAAGGCCCTTAAGCAGCCGGCGATGGGCACCAAGGCGCAGCAGGCGCTCGCGAGTCGGCGGGAGGCAATGAAACAAAAGTCGGCCTGCGCGAGGAGCCGACGCCGCACGGACGAGGCGGAGGCGCGCTTCGAGCAGCGGAAGCTGAAGCGCAAGCAGAAGCATCGAGGGCATTGATACCGCCATCGACCCATATATAGCAGCAGGCGTAGCTTCGATTGAAACTACGCCTGCCACCTGGTGCTATAACGTTATACAGAACGTGTGTTCTACTCCCACTCGATGACGTCGGTTCTGCCGTCCCGTCATTCCAGTTACACCCAGTTTTCGGCATCGACACGGAACGCGTGCCGCCGAATGACGCGATGTCGCGTTTCGTCGGCTTCGGGGACAAAAGTTGGGACAACCTCAAAAAACTTTTTTCAAACTCAGGGCTTTGAGTTTTTATTTTTGTCCCAAGGGGCACGGAGAGCCGCCTTTGGAGGCTCGATATCGCCGAAAACGCCCGTTTTGAAACTCAACCGCCTTTGAGCCTGCAAGCCACCAGCTTCAACAGTAAGTGAGTCGACGCGGGTGGCTTACGAGCCGTTCACAAAACCGCAGGCCACAGGTCTTTGTCAACGATAAGCAAAGTGAATAGTCTCAGGTGGCTTGCCCATGAGTTGGCGTAAGCCTGTTTAGCAAAAGGCTAATCGGACACGACAGGCCGCCCGCATGGCGACGGCGTTTCCCGTGCGGGCACAAACAGCCCTGCGTGCCCTGTCGCGCGATATCCCAATGCGACGTTCAGAACCCTACCCGCCAAGCAGCCACCTCGCGAAATTCAGCACGAGCACGCCCTCCCGGGTATGGGGCTCATGCCTCGTGCGAGTGATGAGAATCTTCGGGAATGCATCCCCGATGGATAGAATCGGCGCAATCTCCCTCTCGAGCGTCGAATCGGCGCCGATATCGTCGCTCACATACACTCTCCTTCCCGGTTTCGAAACCTGGAAGGCAGTATGCGCAAGGATGCGTCGAGGTGCGATCCCAGTCGTACCATGCCAGCAGAGATGTCGAGGCACATTCGTTCATGCTGCAATGCGGGCATCGGAGATGAAAAAAAGCCCGTCGGGTAGTCATGGGCGTGCGGGAGCCCGCATCAGTAACCTGCCTCCTCGGTTGTCCCTTCTTTGCATGGTCGTCTACATAAAGGAGGAACCAGCCATGCAGATCAGCATGCTTGCCCTTCTTGGGTCACGGACCGGGGAGGCGAGGGCCTCCGTCGGGACCGCCCCGAGCAACCGGCATATCCAAGGAATGACAAGGCTCGATCGCTGTGCTGGTCAGGATGCCGAAGCGGGCCGTCCGCCAATCGGAATGCGGGTCAGGATGCTGCAACGTGATTCCAGCTGCAGGATACGGCTCCTTTGCGGTTGCCGCAAAACCTGCTGGCAACATTCTTACTATCCGAATGATGTACGCATCCCTTGGGATCGTTTCGCCTGACCAGGGCCATCTTCAGCGCCTCATCGGCCAGCTCGGCAGGCGCCTCTTCCACGCGTAATAGCCCTGGCGGGTCACCTACGCAACCAAAGATACAAAAGGGATCGAATGGCCAGAAAGGATTGTCCTTGCCGACAGGCAATCCTTGACAAACGAGCTTCAGCCTCCTTAAAATTGCGTGGTTTGCCGAACTGAGTCAGCGAAGGAGGGGTGTCGTGGTTGGTCTTTTCCGCACGTGGATGAGCGCCTAAAAAGCGGCGCTGTTATGGCGTCGCGCTGTTTTGCACGCCATTCCACGATTGGACATAACCATGATGTTTGAAACCTCTCGGCGCAGGTCTGTTTCGCTGTGCCATTCATGGCAATTTAAGATTTGTTTCGTATGGGGCGGGGAGCTCGTGTCGACATTGACGAGCTCGATTCTCCAAATGGGTCTCATTTGGCATATCGCCCTCACGACAGGATCATCTTCCCTCCTCTCCCTGGCATCGTTAGCAGGCTTTCTGCCGATTGCTTTGTTCGGAGTCCTTGCGGGCGCCGTTGTCGACAGACTGCCTTTGAAGCGTGTTCTCATCGGCGCCGACCTCTTCGTTGCCGCGGTGGGCGCCGCCTTGGCGATTGCCTCGTTGGCCGGCAGCTTACCTGCGTGGTCAATACTCATCGCCCTGTTTCTCCGCGCAGCTGGCACTTCGTTCTACACGCCGGCCTCCCAATCCCTCACGCCCCATCTCGCCCCGCCAGAGCATCTCGTTCGCCTATCGGGAGTGATGCAAGCGATTCAGTCCGCCGGATACATTCTTGGCGCCGCGCTCGCGGCAGTGATTTATCCTGTGGCGGGCATTACCGCCATGATTGCCCTCGACGTGCTGGGGGCGCTTTTCGCTTCTCTAGCTGTCCTCGCCGCTCAGATAGACGCAGGAGGACTCGACGAAGCCGACCGCAGCTCGTCCTTTTCCAATAAAGTTCGAGAACTTTTCTCTGAGATTTCGGACGGCTACAAGCTGATCAGGGGATACAGGGGGCTGTTCGCCATTCTTTGGTGCGGGTTCGTCTTCGCTTTCGCGTTCTCCCCACTCGCGGCATTGTTCCCAATAATGACCTTGGGACATTTTGGCGGTAGCACGGGGGATGCTGCTTTGGTGGAGGTCCTTTTCTCCGCAGGCATGCTGGCTGGGTCCGGCATTTTGGCGGCCACGGGAGGGTTCCGCAATAGGTCGCTCACCATGGTCGCCGCAATCGCCGGCTTCGGCGTCGTCGCAATCGCATCCGGATTGCTCGGCCCGTCGCTGTTCGCCGCTTTCCTACCGGCGAGCTTTCTTATGGGCGCATGCTCCCCGCTGTACGCAGGAACCCAGACTGCCCTTATGCAGGAGCAGATACCTCCTGAGTACCTAGGCCGCGTTTTTGGTCTCTATGGAACCATTATGGCGTGGGCCATGCCCATGGGCCTCGCAGCCCCCTCCGTTTTTGCGCACCTGCTCGGAGCTCCGTTGTGGTCCGTCGGTTCTGGAGCGACCATGACACTGCTTGCGTTGGCGATGCTTCTCGCTCCAAGCGTCCGAAACGTGGGGAAAAAAGATTCCGGGCAGATTCAATAGCCCAAGCATTCGAAAAAGAGGCGGCAGCCATCGGTTCGCGCGTCAGCCTTCAAGCCCTTGCGACGACGAGGTATTGCGCCGACATCCCACATCGCGCTCCTTATTCGCCGCCAACTATCATTTTCGGATTTGCCGGCTTGCGCAAGGCCAAAACGCTCACGCCGGCAATCGGGCAAAGGCGAAAAATCGACGTGAGCGATTCTTTATTGGCATGGCTGCGCTTCCAGAAAACGACAATACACAAAAGGTGGTTCAACTTATGGAACTCATAGTCAAAGCTAAAGACATCTTTTTGGAATATGCCGGCCGCGATATTCTGGACATCGAAGAATTGGAAATCTACCCCTACGATCGCATCGGCTTGGTAGGAGACAACGGTGCAGGCAAAACCAGCCTGCTAAAAATCCTGAGCGGCAATCTAACCATTGCGGACGCCGACGTCAGGCGCTTCGGCAGCATTGCCCTCATCGGCCAGCTCGACGAACTCGACCTTGATGCGGCTCAGGACAACGGCGAGATGCTCTCCCGTCTCAACGTCGCCGAAGTGGCGCAGGAGACGATGAGCGGCGGGGAGGAAACACGCGCCAAGATTGCCTCTGCGCTCTCCCAGCATGCAAGCGCGATCTTCGCCGACGAGCCTACGAGCCACCTCGACCAAGACGGCATCCGCCTTCTCGTCGGACAGCTCAAGGCATTTGATGGGGCCCTGCTCATCGTGAGCCATGACCGTCATTTTCTCGACCAGGTGGTAGACAAGATCTGGGAGCTCAAAGACGGCGGTATTTCCGAATTCTGGGGTGACTACTCCGACTATCTGCGACAGAAAGAAGAAGAGCGCAAAGCTCAGGCGACTCGATACGAAGAGGCGATGCGCGAGCGCGATCGCCTCGAAGCCGCCATCGAAAAACAGCGGAAAAAAGCACGGCAGGTCGACGCCAAGCGGAAGGGTGCGAAAAAAAGCAACGAGTATGCAGGTCGCTTGGGGCATCAGAAAACAACCGGCACCAAGCAGAAGAAAATGCATCAGGCAGCTAAGAACATGGAGAAGCGCCTCGAAGCGCTCGAAGGGATCGAGGCCCCAGATAGCATTCGCGCCGTGCGCTTCCGCCAGAGCAAGGCCCTGGAACTGCACAGCAAATTTCCCATCTCGGCAGATGATTTCAGCTTGAGCTTCGGCAACTGCGTGCTCTATGACCACGCGAAATTCGAGATACCGCTCGGTGCCAAAGTGGCCATCACCGGTGGCAACGGCACAGGAAAGACCAGCCTGCTGAAGGCAATCGTTCGACGCGCCGACGGTATCAACATCTCTCCCAAAGCAGAGATCGGCTACTTCGAACAGACAGGTTACAAGTTCGACGCCCGCCAGTCTGTGATCTCGTTCATGCAGAATGGTTGCGAGTACAGCATGACCGAAATTCGAGGCATCCTCGCCTCTATGGGAATCGGACCGCGCGACCTGACAAAGGACGTTGGCGTTCTCTCGGGAGGCGAAGTCATCAAGCTGCTACTCGCGAAGATGCTGCTGGGCAGATACAACATCTTGCTCATGGACGAGCCTGGAAATTACCTGGACATCAAGAGCGCCGAAGCCCTCGAGCAGATGATGAGCGCCTATGCCGGAACGATAGTGTTCGTCTCCCACGATAAGAGGCTGGTCGAGAACGTCGCAGACATTGTCTACGAAATAAAGGACACCAAGCTAGTCAAAATCTTTCAGCGCGAATAGCCCTAAATGAGCAGGAAATAATCCCCGAACGGAGACAAGGGAGTAAAACGGCAAAGAAAGAGCCTCCGTCCCAACGCAGGGAACGGAGGCTCTTTAATCGCTTTTACTCATCTCCGTCGCTGGTGGCTTTGTCATGACTCTCGTACGAAACGAAACTCAGCGGCATAGTGCGGCACTCAAAATCGCAGGTCAGAACCCTGTCGTCCTACTCCCACTCGATGGCGTCGATTCTGCCGTCCCGTCACTCCAGTTGCACCCAGTTTTCGGTGCCGTCTCGAGCCAAGTGCCGCCAGGTGACACCATGTCGTGCTTCGTCAGCTTCGGGGACAAAAGCTGGGACAGCCTCAAATACTTTTTTCAAACTCAGGACTTTGATTTTTTGTTTTTGTCCCAAAGAGCGCAGCGGGGCGCCTTAGGAGGCTCGATAGCGCTGAAAACGCCCGTTTTGAAACTCAACCGCCCTTTAACCCGCAAGCCGCCAGCTGCAATCGTAGGTGAATTAACGCAGGTGGCTTGCGCGACATTCGCAAAACCCCAGGTCGCAGGGCTTCGCCATCGGCGGGAAAGGTGAGTAGTCTCGGGTGGCTTGCTTATAAGTTAGTGAAATCCTGAAACGTGACAAGACTTATTACACGAATGATGTCGCCAGCTTCGGGATTGCCTCGTCGTCATAATATCCTTTGAGCTAACGAGGATGCCAGCTACGGGGTTGTCGATTTTCTGATGCATTAATAACCAGGCAAAGTCGGATAATCATATGAGCGGAGAGCACAAAAAGATAGCAGCTCATTAAGACAAATATCCTTGGCAGAATGCACTCCGGTGACTAGGATGACGACAGATGAACGAGGAGGACAGAACGATGCCATTACTCAGCGAGCGGTCGCTCGAATCTATTGCAAAGATGTTCGTGGGCGACGAAGGAGAGCTGTTCCACTACTTGTCGGGCCCTCAAATAGTGACATTCTTCAATGACCATTTTGACTTCCGGGACATCTACCAAGGTGGCAACGCTCCTACCAGATGGAGATACGCCGCCGGAAAGATAGCCAGTGTTGCGTCGAGCGGCCGTCTCGATCGTTTTTTCTCAATCGTTCTTGGATTCAAGTATATGGTCAGTACTTTTGGCTGCGATGAAATCGAAGCCCGAGAAAGGGCGGACAAAGCGAAGAAACGGTTCAACCAAGTACTAATCTCCGACGAGCTTGAGATAGTCGGAACAGACGGCGAGATGAAGCTTGTGGTGATTGATTCGGATCTAATCCCGATCGGGAAAGGCGGCTTTGCCGAAGCGTTCAGGCAAAAGTCAACAGGCAGAGTCCTGAAAAAGCTCATGCCCGAAGTAGCCCTTGATGCAAGAAACCGCCATCGCTTCAAGCGCGAATACGAGATAATGAATGATCTTTCGGAGCTGCCAGGGGTTCTCCGTGTCTTTGATTTCGACGAGAGCAATTGCTCCTACACGATGGAGGCCGGCGAGACCACGCTACTAGAGTTCATGGACAATCCTCTATCCGAGCAAGTCAAGATGTCCATAATCGAGCAGATAGTTGGCACCATGGCTGCCATTCACTCGCGCGGATACATTCACCGAGATCTAAGCCCCACGAATATTTTTCTACTGAGCGGCCAACTGAAGATTGCCGATTTCGGGCTTGGAAAGAACTTGAACACACTTTCATCCTACCAAACCACCAACACAAACAATTATGGACAGTGGTTCTACTGTTCACCTGAACAGCTTGTCTATCTAAAAGATGGGGACAAAAGGAGCGATGTCTTTTCCTTGGGCAGGATTATCAACTTCGTGCTCGCCGGACATCCGACAAAAACGAATCATCGTCTTCGACCGCTGGTAGAAAAAGCAACCGCAGACGATCCGTCGAAAAGATACCAGGATGCGGCAGAGTTTTTGAGCGCGATAAAGCGAAGGTTGTCTTCGATAGCAGATGCGGACCGGGAAACGAAACTTGCGGAAAAGGCAGCACGGGGAATCCTCGACGGAGAGGTTGCCGAATGGATTCTCGAAATGACCGATGAGCAGCTGTGCTCACGGGTAGCGTCAAACCCCGCGTTCGCTAAAACGGTTGTCAAATTTACGGAAATCGACAACGGCAATGCGGCCTTTGTCATGGATGCTATCGACCAGAGCATGACGCAAGTCTGCAAGACATGGGAAGACCACGATCCATTTGCCGACATCGCAAAGTCGATTGTTTTAAGCAAGGCGCCATACGACATCAAGGAGCGTGCCTGCCAAACGCTTTCATATGTAGCATGGCAAATCAACCGTTTCCATGCCCAGCATCTGATTGAGGATATTATCACCAGCGGAATAGACCCGATGCTGGAAGACCTTCTCAACGACTCCGTGTAGATTCATTAATGCAGCGCAGGCCTGCGTTCGTCTAGGGAAAACGATACGATAGACGGCATCTTGGTTGCACCCTAGGCCGTTCACCCTTCCGCTCGCTCCCATATAGTTCGATTTCGATAAGCTGAGTCCCAACCGATGGGTGCCATTTATCCGGGTGCACCTGGGGCAACGGGCCGGTAGGCCTGCGCAAGGTCGCTCGCAGAACGCGCAACATCAAACACGACAGAAGAGGCGAACGACAGATGCCGGACTCCGGACGACAGCACCGCGGAAGACGAGCATTCCGACCACAATCGAACGAATCTCGGTCCTAGGCAGGCGCCCGCACGGGCGCCTTTTACTTTTCAGGGACTTAGCCGCGAGCTAATCGGAGACCATAGAGCACTTCAAAACGGTTCAGAACGATAATCAACAAAACCGCAGGTAGAATATGCTGTTTTAAAAATCGTCTCTTACACTCCGCAACGCTCGGAAGCGCTCCGTTCAGGATTGTTCGTAACCCCCCGACCGTCCAAACAAAGAGGCGCAGTCCAAACTTGACCTGCGCCTCTCATCAAAAAGTATTATTTGTTGTATATCAATCCAAGCATCCAAGGGATTGGCATGAGAACGGCCGCCGCCAGCAACACAGGGATGCAAGCCACGATTGCCAGCCCTCCGCCAGCTCCTCGCGAAACCGCCTCACGAGAGCATCTGGCTCACACAGCGCTGCACGGCGGCGTAGTTGGAGCCCAACCGTCGCTTGCGCTCCTCGCCGTTGCCGTAGTCGCCGTTGATGACGGTGCGTGCCAGCGCGTCGATGTCGACCTCGCCACTGCCGGACGAAGAAGAACCGCCGGAACCACCGCCGAGAGAATCCGGTTCACCTCGGCCTGCACCTCGAAGTAGCGCGAGCCCAGGGCCCGTTTACGCGCCTCGCCGTTGCCGAACTCCTCGTTGATGACGCGCCACGCCAGGCTCGCCACGTCACCCGAGGGCGCAGAGCCGCCACTGCCGGAAGACCCCGCAGCCACGGTGTCCGAAGACCCGGCGCCTCGGCAGATGCGCGGGCGCAGGGCCGCCCTGCGCCCGGCGGCGATGTAGGGCGCGGGGCAGATCTTGTCGGTCACGTCGTAGCGGCGGATGACGCCGCCCTCGGAGATGCCGTAGCGCTTCATGAGGGTCTGCACGAGCCAGGCGAGCTTGCCCGCCTCGACCTCGCTGTAGTCCTCGCTAGCGCTCACGGCCTCGATGCCGACGCTGCGGCAGTTCATGAGCCAGTTGCCGGCGTGCCAGGCGGTGTCGCCCTCGGCCACGCTCTGGTAGATCTCGTCGGTGATGTCGCCCACGAAGTAGCGGGCGGACGACCCCTGCCGCTCGTTGTGCGAGAAGTAGATCGCGTTGTTGCGGGCCGACGCCAGAGTCGCCGTGTAGTGGATCACGATGCGGTCGATGGCGTGCGAGCGCCTGCGCGTCATGCGGTCGCTGCCGCACTGCTTGAACAGGATGCTATGCCCCATTGGCGCTGACCTCCTTGAATCCCGCGTCCTCGCCCTCCTCGGGCTTGAAGTCGCTGGGCGTGTCGGGCTCGCAGCCGGGCTCGCGCAACTCCTCCCAGCGCTCCTCCTCGCTTGCGTACTCACTCATAGGAATCGCCCGCCTTTCCCAGCTCGGCAATAACGGGCGAGAGCACGGCCATCACCATGGCCACGCACAGCGCGCGCCGCGTGGGGTCGAGCACGGCCACGCCCATGAGCAGGTCGACGTTGGCCACTACGACGCCCAGGACGCCCTGGACGACCGTGCGCATAAAGCGCCACTGCCGCTCGTTGCTCGTCAGAAAACGGTTCATCTGCCGCTCCTCTCCTCAAGAGCGTCAACGTCGCGCCTGACCACGGCCATGTCCTGCTCGAGCTTGTAGGTGCGCTCGATGAGGCAGTTGTGCTTCTCAACGCGCCGCGCGAGCTCGTCAATCTTGAGCTCCATCACCGCGCGGCTTCGCGAGTTCGACGCGATCACCCCGACCTGCGTCACGACGCCGATGAGCGCCACCGCAATAGACTCCACAAGGACCTCCCAGCAGAACATGGACCAACTTCAACGGCCCCATCATCCGCTGCGGTCACAAATCAGCTGGTAGCTGAATCGCTGCTATAAAAAGCGAGGTAAAATAAGAAAAAGCACAGTAACGATTGTTCGAAAGAGTCGCTAACGGGAGGTAGAAATGGAAAGCCGGCTTTACGAGGAGGGGTACGACGAAAGTCTCTTGAGAGCTGTAGCGGCTCTTAACGAGACTCCTGCATCCACGGAAGCAATCCTGGGCCTGTTGCAAAAACACTGGGATTTGCCTCGAGGAGAAGCGGAGCAGCTGTTGTCGCAGGAACGCTACGAAGGATTCTTCCAGCGTGATTTCGCAAGATACCTGACGATGTACGAAGGCTTTTCCAAAGAAAAGGCAAGGGCATATACGACTAGCCACATGAACCTTCTGGCTCTGCGAAAAATCGAAAGGCCGTGGGCTATCGAGTACAACAGGCTTTATCGCCAGATCGAAAAGCAGAAGCCTCAAATAAAGGGGAAGGTTCACCTATCTTCCGAAATCGAGGAGTAAAGCAGTTCTCGCTACACGCCGCCGCATCCCATCGCCTAACCCACACCACGGGGGCGGCGCGCTCACCCCTGGCAGCAGCGCAGGAAGGGCGCCTGCGCAGCTGCCAGGGGTGCCATTATGCTCAGTCCCAAGCCGCTACCCGGCAGTGAGGTAGCCCGCCTGCCCCTCGCGGTCGATGTGGCACATCGCGTACGTCGTCTGCTTAGAGTCGTAGGTCGTGCCGTTGCCACCCGCGATGGCCTTGCAGTTGTAGAACGTGGAAGAGCCCGTGCACCCGCTCGGCAGCCCCCAGTCGGCATCGACCAGGATGCGCTCAAGGGCGGTGCAGGCACCGAACGTGTAGAGCATGCTAGAAAGCGACGCCAGACTCATGCCCCGCAGATCGAGCTCGGTGAGCGCGGAGCACGAGTTGAACGTACGGTTCATGTAGGCCACGCCGCGCAGGTTCGCCATGCCAGAGACCGAGGTCAGGGCGTTGCAACTGTAGAACCAGTAGTTCAGGTTCACGTTGGCGACCCTCGATGTGTCGGCGGCGATGGTCACGCGCTTCACGCTCTTGCCGAACGAAGCCCAGGGCGTCGCCTGGATCGCGGCGTACTTGGCGTTGGCGCAAAGCGTGTCGGAGGCCAGCACCTCGCGACCTGTCGCATCGGCCTTGGCGAACCCGATCTTGAGCTCGCCGTCGGCGAACAGCGTGGCGTTGAGCCAGGTGCGGACTTCGTACTCGGGGTCAGTCAGAACGCCACCCGCCCCCAGCTTGAGGACGGAGGCGCCGGAGGTCTGGAACGGCACGAAGCCGTCGGTGCCGCCCATTGAGTTCGATTTGAGTTTCACGGGCCCCGAAACGTCCCCGTTTCGGGGCCCGGGGACAAAAATCGCACGTCTACTCACTTGGGATAAATCCTTACTCCCATTCCTCCGAATACCGCCCAGTGCTTTGCCATCTTGAAACACTGGGAGTAAATAGCGAAATAGCAGGTGAAAGGGAGTAAAAGACCAAAGAAAAAGCCTCCGTCCCAACGCGGGAACGGAGGCTAGGAAATCGTTTTTACTCACCGCCGTCGCTGGTGGCTTTGCCATGACTATCGTACGAAACGAAACTCAGCGGCACAGTGCGTCACTCAAAAGTGCAGGTCAGAACCCTATCAGCCTACTCCCACTCGACAAATTCAAGTATATGAGGAAGTATTTCTCTTGAATTTACAGGTAAAATATTCGCAAATTTGCTAATATTTTACCTGCTATTTTCGGCTGTCAATTTTCTTAGTATCAAAATAGTATCACAAGAGGCTGGAAAATGCAACAGAATTATGTGGAGCTCTACATAATTCTGTAACCTTCTTTGCTGTGGTGTATCAAGTAATCTTACTGAACATATGGCGCACCTTGTCCAGGCGGCTGTTTGGACGGCGGGGCTGGATGACCGGCTCGCCGACAGCGGCCTGATACCCTTTCAGTTCTGTAAGACATACGCTCCGCCCGTTGGTGTAAAAGGCCAGATCAGTACGGTATGCCTGTATATAGCGGGCGGGAATTTCGCCAGTAAAGACAACTTCATCCTTTTTTACCTGGGCCGTTTCGATAGCGGCACAGTATTTTGGCGCATCGTGATAAGCCCTGGAAAGGTATTCCTGGGGCGCATAGAGGGTGAACGAGAGATAAGGTTCCAGCAACTGCGTTCCTGATTTCTTCAATGCCTGTTCCAATACAATCGGGGCCAATGAGCGAAAGTCCGCCGGCGTGCTGACCGGGCTATAATAAAGCCCGTATTCAAAGCAAATCTTACAGTCCGTTACGTTCCAGCCGCACAAGCCTTGTTCCAGCCCGTAACGGATACCATCCATGACAGCGTTTTGAAAACTCTGGTTCAAGTATCCCAGGGAAACCCGGCTCTCGTATTGTACACCGGAGCCAAGCGGGAGCGGCGTAACAGACAGCCCGATGGATGCCCAAAATGGGTTGGGCGGCACCTCAATATGGATAGTGTGGCTGGCTGCTTTGAGCGGCCGCTCTAAATAAATGACGGTAGGTTCCTTCACCGCTGTTTCAATCTTGTACTTTTCTGCCAGCAAAGCGGAAACAACCTCCAACTGCACCCGGCCCAAAAAAGAAAGAATGATCTCATGGGTGATGGAATCCACCTCGTAGCGCAAAAGCGGGTCAGTATCCGCAATTTGCGTAAGAGCGTCCAGCAGCCGTTCTCTTTGCGCTGCCGTTTTCGGCGTGATCGCCGTCCGCAGCATGGGGAGGGGGGCATCGCACCACCTTTCACGAGGAAGCCGGGTGTCGTCCCCCAATACGTCGTTTAATCCCACGCTGTCGCTGGGAAGGATGACAATTTCGCCCTTGTGGGCGGTGTCTGTCCGAACAATCTCCCCTTTGGATGGAATACGCATCTCTGTGATTTTCAGCTTTTCTCTCCCGGCCAGGGCCACCGTATCCCGCAGGCGCAGCGTTCCGCTGTATAGCCGCAGATAGATGAGCCGCTGGTCACAATCTGTATACTCCACCTTGAAAACGCTGCCGCATAGGGCGGCGCTCCCCTGTTCCCCAATCGGTTGGAACAGCCCTGTCACCGCATCCATCAACGGTTGAATGCCAAGGCCCTTTTTGGCGCTGCCATGATAGACCGGGAACAGGGAGGCGTCTTGAACCCGCCGCTGTTCCTCCCGCGCAAGTTCTTCCCGGCTGATTGGTTCTCCTGCGATATACTTTTCCAATAATTCATCGTTATTTTCGATGACCGCATCCCATGCTTCTATGTCGGTATTTTCCTCCAGGACTATTTCCGGGGACAGCGACACCGTCTGCTTGATGATAATATCGGCGGAGAGCTTATCCCGAACAGACTGATACACGCCTTGCAAATCAACGCCAGTTTGGTCAATCTTATTGATAAAGATAACGGTGGGAATGTCCATTTTCCGCAGGGCATGGAACAGAATACGGGTCTGGGCCTGCACGCCATCTTTAGCGGAGATCACCAAGATGGCCCCATCTAAAACAGCCAAAGAGCGGTACACCTCCGCCAAAAAATCCATGTGGCCGGGCGTATCCACAATGTTAACTTTACATCTGTGCCACTGGAAGGAAGTGACTGCCGCTTGAATGGTAATCCCACGCTGCCGCTCCAAAAACATGGTGTCCGTCCTCGTTGTCCCTTTTTCGACGCTCCCCGGTTCTGAAATGGCTCCGCTGGCATATAGCAGGCTCTCCGTCAAGGTTGTCTTTCCAGCGTCTACATGGGCAAGAATCCCGATATTGATAATGTTCATGTCTATCCTCCATACAAGGCCCAAATGGGCGCAAAAATCCCCAGCGGCTAATACTTTTACCGCTGGGGATCATGACTTCGGACAAACAGAAGTATGACGGCTTACATGAGCCGCTGTCCGTCACGATATTTACTAAAAAGGCAAAAGTATTCTTAAATTGGGTACAAAAACTAAGCCCCTGCAAGGGGCAAGCATTTTTGCGCCCATTATCAAATTATATTTAAAAATACCTTGCCGCATATTTGGTAGACTCCTCAAATCAAGATAATAACAGTATATCATAGTACGCTCTAAAAACAAGAAATTATTTTACCCGATTCCCCAAATAAATCAGGAGGGCATTCACTGGAACACCCTCCGGTTTTGGTGATTACCGTGCGCCTACCCTTGTTTTTTGCCTTGCGGCCCGTTTCCGTTCCTTTTCAGCCTGTTCCTGCTGGTAAGCGGCCTCTAATATTCTGTCCGCCTGTTCCGTGCCAATGGCCCGCCTGACCCGCTCGTAGTCCCTGACCTTTCCCTTTAGACTGTCTCTCTCGGCGCAGACCTCGTAAATCCTTTCTGACAAAGAACTGTTTTTGCTGACCTCCCGGCCATAGTAAGTGAATCAGCGCGGGTGGTTTGCGCGCCATTTGCAAAACCCCAGGTCGCGACCCTTCGCCATTCGTGGGAAAAGTGAGTAGTCTCAGGTGGCTTACTCATGAGTTGAACCGCTTTCGCGATTAGGGGCCTAATAGCGGCTTCTCCACTAACTGCCCCTGGGTTTGCCTTTGTCCGCCGCACGGGATGGCTCCCGAGGCAACGCGGTGAGATAATGCCATCCAACGCAGGCAATGGAGCCTGAAAATATAGGTGACGGCGGCATGGCCCGAGCCAGCACTTTTGGCCCGCCTCCGTAGCCTCCTTTTTCATATGCGGTCCGCGATACGCCTATGGGAGCGATTCGCTCGTGCAAGGCTGTAAACACGCAGAGAAAACGAGGTATTGGATGAATAGCGAACCGATCTACAAAGAATTCCTTCTTGGAGAAGGCTTAAGCGAGTTGAAGAAAATTCGAGATGGCTGGAGGGATGAAAGCGGCTATTCCGAGTCGAGGGGAGGAACCTCTTTAATACCTGAAAATCTATGCAATGTCTCAGGGTCCGAACGGCTTAACTATACCTTCATCATGGACAGAGCCAATGAGTGCATGTATCGACTGATTTGCGAGTCGATTTCCATGCTTCTTACAGAATATGGATACATAACACTACGTGCCCGCGTTCGCAGAAGCGATGCTTACCAATATCTCCCAAAAGACGGCCTAGCCGGGCCGACCGTCCTCAAAGCGAGCAAGAGGGTGGTCCGCATAATCAAGGTGGATGTCGATGGCTCCCCGAGCGTTTTTGTATTCAAGGAACCTGGATTAGACCAGAGTCTCCCGAAAGAGCTTGAGGATTCGCTGAGGGAAAACTTTGGGGTATCGAAAATCACCTACGTCTCTTTGGTTATGGACGGAGCGAAGAGGGAGGTTCTCAATTACGAGTCGGTGAAGGACGCTACGCCCTACATCTCGGTTAAAGAGTTCTTCCGCCTGTTCTTTCCACAAGAGGAGTTCGACAAATTCGAGGAGGCTGTGGTTGAGCTTAGGCAGAAAGCGCGTTCCTACTATGGCTTGAGCATAACCAAATCGCTTAACCATTTGCGCATGGGCCATTTCAGGAGAGACATCCGAGACCGTCTGATCGGCTACAAACCAGACGTGGAATTGGGGTCCGAACAGAGAATGGCCATAGACAAGAGCTTTGTCGTAGACGGCAGATACTCGGCGTTGACCGGTGACACGGATTTCGCAGTAAGCTTCCAGACCGCAGAATGGCTAAGGGATTCTTTAACGCATGCAGGATGCATAGATTTCGCCCCCATCGCGTTGGAGTACTTCAAATCGCTCGAACAATTCCTGTACAGATTTCTTTACGCCATACATAAGACTTCGAAATCGAAGAGTAGGCGTATTTACTACGGCAAAAAGCTCGGAGAAAACCCTTACTACCTGCCTGCGAAAAGAGATGGCGTTCCCGACAAATCGCGACACATAGAAGTCAAGGACGGAGAAATCGAAATCAACGATGAGCTTTTCACGGATGGTTTCGAATATGTCTTAGACCTCGGTAGGCTCACAAGGTTCTTCGGCGACTATGTTTGCGAGAAGCAGCAGCTGTACAGCCGCAATGAAGACCTTCTCGATACGGCGATAAGCGAGGATACGTACGAGTCGATAATTCGCGCACTCCAAAGCGCTCGAACGATGAGGAACGGCATTGCTCACAAAGACAATCTCTACGATTGGACCGAGATGGAAAGCGCCCGGTCGTCAGTCCTCTTGGCTTTCTACTTAGTCCTAGGTTCTTACAGCATCGATACTGAAATGCGAAGCCTCCTCGGCATCGAAAGCGATTGCGTGCAGAAAAGCGAGGAGTGGAAGCTCTGCAACTACGTGGCATCGGCGGCCGTTCCTAAAGGCAATCCTCTTGAGTTTCCCGTTTTTTATCTCGATGGCGACGATTCCCCCGAGGCCGCCTTGTTTGCTTGCCCCGACGACGAAGAATCCGATCCCGACCGATATGGAAAAGCCCAATCGTTCTCGGGTGTGTACTTCAAGAGAATCGGATCGCATAAGCGTTACGATATCTCGTACCCAACTGACCGTCTTCCCTCATTGGTTGAACAAGGGATGCTGATTATCTGCGGTGAGGGGCTGAAGCTCATGGGGCCTCAAAAGGTCATCTACAGAGACGGAAATTACCTTGGGGACACGAGCGCAGAGTGACTTCGAACCCAGGGCGTGGACCTCGCGCTCCCGCCCTAAAGACCATCGTGGCCGGTTTTAAGGGCGGGAGCGCGAGGAATGTCCGTAGGGTTCATGCCTTCCCGGGCGCAAGCCACCAGTCCGTAACCGCAGGTGAGGCAGCGCCGTGGCTTGCACGCTGGTGGCAAATTCGCAGGTCAAACATCTCCGTCATCTATCGACGAAACGAGAAGCCCCACGTTGACGCGTCTATGAGTTGATGACCTGAACGACGGTCGTCCTAGTTGCCAGCTTCCGCATCAGAGAAACCACTTGGAGCAGAAGCCGATCTGGAAGACCGAATGGACGAGCATCGAGATTCCGAGGCAGACCATCATCGCGCAAAACCCGATTCCGGCCCATTTCAAGAAAGGGTCTTTTTCTTGCTTGTCGGAAGCTCGCTCCATCCAGTCGCGCGAATACGTATCGCCGTACTCGTCGCTCTTTGAGGCCTCTTTCGAAAGCAGCTCGAGAGCTTCGTCGAGGTCATCAGCAAGCTTGTTTCCGTCGATTCCGACCTTGAAAAGATGAGTCTCATCATGCTGCTTGAGCGCCGATTGGTTCTGCAAAAGGTAGAACCTCTCGCCGTTCACCCCGTTCGCCAGAGCGGTCCTCTCGCTCGAAAACGACCGAATCTCCTTCTTGAGCCTTGAGAAGGCCCCCCTTGCCCTCGATTCCGAACTTCTGCGCGAGCGACTCAAGCTGCCAGAGCAGGTCGTACAGCCCCGCCGCGGGCAGGAGCCCGGCCCCGTACGCCTTCTCGAGCATCGACCGCTCGAAGCGATCGTAAACGGGGATCGCCTCCCCGTACGTCAACCTGGTGCCAACTTCGGGGAAATCATTGCATTCCATATCGTCTCCTATCATTCGAATCGAGAGTTAATTCCTTGGGGCGCGTCACGCGTCGACGACGCCGCGTCCCACAACAGCGGTTGTTGCTTCCGCGTGGGCGCATCGCCTAGCACGCAGGGCGCAGATCAAGCCTGAAATCACCTTTGGCGATAGAGAGGCTGTAGTTCGACCCGACTAAAACAGCGATGCCCATCAAGGCCAGACCGCAAGCGGCGATCAGCTGCTCCGGCGAAAAGCCGAGGATCCTCCTTCCGTTATCGCACGCCGCCTCCGCTACGGCATCGGCTGACGAAATCGTCGGGGCGTTCACCGCCCGTCCGGCGTCGTTCATAGTTGGCTCCCTACTCTCTCTTCCATTGCTTCGACCCTTATTTTCAACCGCCATCGGAATTTCGTCTCCTCTGACTGGTTTGGATTGCCTACAATTTCATAGGCAATAAAGCTGTTTATGGAGGACCTGCAATGTCTAGGACATTCACCGAGGAGGAGATCTCCGAGTTAAAGGAAGCCGGATTCGCGGCGAGCGGCACATCGAGAAGCAGGATCCTGTCCGTCCTCGACCTCCTCGTCCGCTTCACCGATGAGAGGACGGGCATATCCGCATCGGAAATCGCGCGCGTCATAGGCATCTGCTCCGAGAGGCCGACGTCGGAGAACGCCATTCTCAAGGACCTGCACCAGATAAGCGAAAGCATGCCCATGGGAATCCGCATGGCGATACCTGGCCACGGCGAGAACGTCGGGTTCAGGGCCGTAAACAAACCCCTGTCATCCGAGGAGGCGATCCTCATCTCGGACGTGCTGGGGACGAGCTCCTTCATCGGCGAGGGGCGGAAGGACAAGATCTCCTCGAAGGTGCTCGCATTCTCCTCCGACTATGACGTCGACGAAAGCGTGGAGACCGTGTTCGTCGACCGCAAGGCCGGCAGGGACACCGACGCGATTTTCAACGTCCTCCATGCCGCATCCCGAGCGATCCGCATGAACGAAAGGCTCGCCTTCAAGAAGCAGGTTCACCTGATGAACGGATCGACCGTAAAGATTGGGCCGTACGAGGAGGACCCGGTGGCGATCGTGTTCAGCTTCGGCCGCTACTATCTCGAGAGCATGCATATCGACGAAGGCGGTTCCCCCAGTCCCTACTTCTACCGACTAGACGATATCGCGGACCCGGTTGTCACCGGAAAACCGGTGTCGGATCGGGATAAGGTAGAGGCGCTGAGGACGCGCGTGGTCGCGGACACGCGCCAGCGGGTCGACATGTTCGGCTCGGGCACCGCCAGAAAGCTGTTCCTGGAAGTATCCGGCACTCATGCCAAGTACGTTTACGAAAGGTTCGGCCACGACCTCAAATTCTGTCACATCGACGAGAGCGACGAAAGAAACGTCATCGGCTACGCCTGCGTCAGCGCGATGCCGTCTCCGACCTTTTACAGGTGGCTATTCGGGATGGACGGCGCGGTGAGGCTGGCGAAGCCTAAGGGGAAACGGTGGGTCGAGAGCTTCCCGAATGCCGTCGCCTCCGACCTAGAATCCTATATCCAAGATTACGAAGCAGCATCAGAGGGCTACAAAGCCGCACTGGATGCAGCTATTTCACGATTGGACTCGAAGAGCTGCCGGCAATGAGGCAATCCCAATCGGTCCGATTCAAAAGCCAATATTGACTAACTCGAATTCGGCTCGCATCCTCGCGCCGTTCGTCTGCTCCCATTCGTCCGAAATGACAACCACAGCAGGTCGTGTCCCAACGGATGGGTACCATTTATCCGGATGCACCTGGGGCAACGGGTTGAAGAACCTGCACAAGGTCGCTCGCAGAACACGCAACATCAAACACGACAGAAGAGGCGAACGACAGATGCCGGACCCCGGACGACAGCACCGCGGAAGACGAGCATTCCGACCACAACCGAACAACTCCAGCTACTAGGCAGGCGCCCGCATGGGTGCCTTTTACTTTTCAGGGACTTAGCTGCGAGCTAAGGCACGCGGCTCATGGCCGTTTCGTGAAGGCACGACCAGCTCGACCCACTTCGACCCGTCTCCGCTCCTGCCGTGCTCACCAATCGCCATCAGGCGGTTCAATCGTCGTGCAGACGAAAAGGCACACGGTGTCGTGCGGTGTCCTCGCGCGGTGCCGCACGGGAAGATTGGAGGAACCATGGCACGCACAGCCGAATGCGCCGCGCCCGAGGGAAGCCGAGATCGGGACGAATGGATGACGGTGATCGAGATGCAGGAGTACATGAGGGCGAGCCGAAACAAGGCGTACGACCTCATCTGGTCGGGAGAGATCGACTCGTACAGGCTCAGAAGCAAGCTCCTGGTGTCAAGGGCGTCAGTGGACGCCTATATCGAGTCGAGGAGCGGCAGGAAATGACGGCGGCGACCGCCCCGGAGCCACCCGCGGCCGGGCACGCGAGGGAGCCTCGAAACGAAAGGAGCTCGAGGACGACCATGACCAAGAGCATTAGCAGGAGCCAGGTGAGGCTCATCACATCGACCAACGCGATATTCGGCGCCGACGAGGCGTGCGCGATGCCGCGCATCAGCTGCGACGCCATGTACCGGCTCGCCCCCCTTGCACTCACCGTCAGAGCATGCTATAAGATTATTGGTGGCTCATTAAGCTACCTCCAAGTGCCGGGGGAGTCCCCCGGCTATTTTTTTATCCATTCCATTAGGAGTCCCCATTGGCCAAGGAGCTCAGCATCTTCGTCGACGAGAGCGGCGACCGCGGCGGCAAAGCTCGCTACTACCTGCTCACACTCGTCTTTCACGACCAGGCAGACAGCATCGCCGAGGCGGTCACGGGCTATGAGGCCAAGCTTGCCAGGGCCGATCTCCCTAACATTCCGTTTCACTCCGAGCCTCTCATGAACGGGCACAAGGACTATGAGTTTCTTGACATCGAGCAGCGCAAGGTGATGCTCGCCTACTTCTCCTCGTTCGTCCGCAAACTTCCCATTTCCTATATCACGTTCGTCTACCGTCGCAGCCAGTTCGAAGACCCGGCAAGGCTAATGGAGCGCATGGGACGCGACATCTCCTCCGCCATGATTGAACACCTGGGCTTCTTCCAGTCCTTCGACGATGTGAAGGTCTATTACGACAACGGTCAGGACATTGTCAAGCAGGCGCTCGACCGCTCGGTGGGCAAGGTCCTCTCAAAAGGGGTCGTCCGACGCCGTAAAACCTCGATGACCGACTACCGCCTCGAGCAAGTGGCGGATTACCTCTGCACTATCGAACTTGCCTTGGTCAAGTACGAGGCCAAGGAGAACGGTGAGACGTACAACAAGTTCTTCGGTGGTATCGGCTCTTTCAAGAGGAACTGGCTCAAGCAAGCCCGCAGCAAGCGGATATAGGTGGTTCCGTAATCTCATAGGGAACGGCCATCTCTCCTCCGGCCAGGAGTCCCAAGTGGCACGCTTCGAGCAGCGATGGCGAAACGCAAGCAATGGCGTCGAGGGCGCCTCGTGCGCTACATTGTGTCCATGTGGTCATCTCCTATCGTCTCAGCGTGGTAACTGAAGATTCTAGGCGGTGGCCACACCCCTTTTCCGGGGTGCTGACACCAACGTTTGGCACGCAACCGCAGTAGACGGCAACGTCCGTCTACTGAGCAAAAGCAACGAGCTTTTCCGGGTCCAAGACCGATAAGCGAAGATGAATCAAGTTTTACTCCCTTAGCAGGCCCAACTTGCCAAGCCACTCGACAAAAGTAGTGATGATCCGCTCGGTGCGCATTTCGATGTCGCTCTCGGCGAAGTCGCCGCATCGCGCAATTTCCACGAGTTCGCGAACAGCGGTCCCCGACACCTCAACGCCCTTATCGTTCACATAGCCCTCATAATACTTGCGTTTATCCGTCAGTTGGTAATCTGAGGCGCGAATATTTACGCGCTTCTCCAACATCGCCTTGTTTCCTAGTGCTTCAAGATTTGAGCGATTGGATAGCGGGTGCACCTCGTTACGCTTTCTTGCATAGATGTGTTCAATCTCGAGCGTTGTGTCCAAGTCCATGAGAGGTTGCTTAGGATCTGAATAGGCCCACCAAACAAGCATCGATCGTGTGAAGCGACGCTGGTTGGTGAACTGATAGCTTCTGAAGCGTCCCGTAATTGTTTCACGGTCGAACAGATGGGCTGAAAAGTCGACCTTGCGACCTTCTACGATATCTATGAGTGCGGGATAGACGGGACCGCGCAGGGCGTTTACGCCGGGACGCTCAAGTGAGTAGGCGTAGATGAATCCAGTGATGTAGCAAAGGAAATCGTAGAGCTCTTTGTCGTCTAGCTCGCCTTTGGTATTGCGCTTTGCCAGGAACCAGGTACTCAACAGATAAGCCCACATGCCGTTGGGTGCATAATTGAGAACGAATAGACGGCGTGCTACACGCTCGGAAAAGCCCTCCTGCGCATCAACCCGTTTCCAAAAATCGAGCAGAGACTCCAAATCGTCGAGCGTCGCGTCCTCGCGTAGGATTTCGTACGAGCTGTCGCTGTAGAAGTCGCGTAGACTTTTGGTTGTCGTGTCGCGGATGCCCTTCTTTGCACGGCGATAATACATATAGCGGGTGAAAAGCTCGTCGAGCGGCGTGCCCGAGGTTGGTTTGAAAATGAGGTTGGCTGTTTCCTCAAGCACTTTCCAACGCGCAACGAACTCGTCTTTGCGACCCTCGATGGAGAAGTGCTTGTAGAACTGGCTCTTAAAGATGTCAGCGTCTGCCAACGGGAGTCCACGGTCGTTCAAAGTCGAGAAGATTCTGAGCGCGGTGTCCTGGGATTCCGCTTCGATGGGAAGCAAGATTACGTTATTGAGAATGCGAGCGGCAAATAGGGCGATGTAGCTTGGCCACTCGCTTGCCATTTCGGCCATTCTTTTAGAGAAGAAGGCGTAATTGCGTGAATAGGCGCTGTGGGCCATGGGGCCCACGGAGCCGTGGCGCAATATATCTAGAAACTCATCTTTATCGGAATCGCTCGCCACCTCTGAATCGATTTTCAGTGCATTCATGTCGGGGTCGTCGAACTCATCGGTCTTCCAGACGCAGCCAGCAATCGAGTCACGCACTTTAATTGACTGCTTGTCCTTCATGTTTGCGAACTTGTCGTAAAACGCCCTAAGCAGCAACATGATGGTTGTAAGTCTCTGCTGGCCATCGATTATTTCAAGCTGGCCTGCGTCGTTCTTGAAAGTAACAATGGGGCCGAGGAAGTATTCATCACTAGTGCTTTCGAAGGCGTCGCAGTCGTCGTTGGGAAACGCGAAGGTGAAGAGATCGTCCCATAGCGTTGCACACTCGTCTTCGCCCCAGGCGTAAGGTCGCTGGTAATCTGGGATGAGGAAGTCCGAATGCTTATCTGTAAGGAGCAGCTTGATCGTTTTCTGGTCGATGTTGAGCTTGGACATGCTGGAAACCTCCGTGCGGATATCTTTTTGCATCCAGAATTATATTTCACAGAGTAAATAAGGTGCTTGATGACGGCACGATAGGACCAGAGAGCGCGGGGACGAATTGAAGGCCCGCATCCAGCACTCTCTTTATGTTCTAGCGGTTATTAGTCCCAAATAGCATGGAGAACCGCGTGCCCACTCACTTGGGATAAATCCTTACTCTCGTTCTTCCGAATACCACCCGTACTTTGTCATCTTGAAATACGGGGAGTAAATGGCGAAATCGCAGGTGAAAGGGAGTAAAACGGCAAAGAAAAAGCCTCCGTCCCAACGCGGGAACGGAGGCCAGATTATCGTTTTTACTCACCGCCGTCGCTGGCGGCTTTGCCGTAACTCTCGTACGAAACGAAACTCAGGAGCACAGTGCAATACTCAAAAGAGCAGGTCAAAACCCTGTCAGCCTACTCCCACTCGATGGTCGCAGGCGGCTTGGACGTAATGTCGTAGCACACGCGGTTGGCACCGGGAACCTCGGCCACGATGCGGCCCGAGATGCGGGCCAGGACGTCGTAGGGCAGCTTGGCCCAGTCGGCAGTCATGGCGTCGCTGGACTCCACGGCGCGCAAGATGATCGGGCGCTGATAGGTGCGCTCGTCGCCCATAACGCCAACGGACTTGATGTCGGGCAGGACCGCAAAATACTGCCAGCAGCTGTGCTCGGAGTTGCGCTCGCCGGTCTGCTCAAACAGACGCTGGTTATAGGCGTCGAGCTCCTCGCGCACGATGGCGTCGGCATTCTTGAGAATCTCGAGCTTCTCCTTGTCGACCGCACCGATGATGCGGATGGCCAGGCCCGGGCCCGGGAAGGGCTGACGGAACACGATGTGACCCGGCAGGCCCAGCGCCAGGCCAAGCGCGCGGACCTCGTCCTTAAAGAAGTGATCGAGCGGCTCGATAAGGTCGAAGTGCACGCCCTCGGGAAACGGAATCAGGTTGTGGTGGCTCTTGATGGTGGCCGTCTTGCCGCCCGTCTTGCGAGCGCCGGACTCGATGATGTCGGGGTAGATGGTGCCCTGAGCCAGGTACTTGACCGGCTTGCCATCGGTCTCGAGCTGCTGCGCCACGGTGAAGAACTCTTTCCAGAACTGCGTACCGATGATGCGGCGCTTCTCCTCGGGCTCGGTCACGCCGGCCAGAAGCTCGGCATAACGGTCCTCGGCGTGGACGTGGATAAAGTCGACGTCGAACTGCTTGGTGAAGACCTCCTCCACCTGCTCGGGCTCGCCCTTACGCAGCAGGCCGTGGTTGATGAACACGCAGGTCATCTGCTTGCCCACGGCGCGGGCGCCCAGCGCAGCCACGACGGAGGAGTCGACGCCGCCGGACAGGGCCAGAATCACGCGGTCGTCGCCGACCTTCTCGCGGAACTCGGCCGTCATGGTCTCGACCAGGTTGTCCATGCTCCAGTTGGGCTCCAGGCCGCAGATCTCAAACAGGAAGTTGCTCAGCAGCTGCTGACCGTACTCGGAGTGCTTGACCTCGGGGTGGAACTGCGTGGTGAAAATCTTGCGCTCGACGCACTCCATGGCGGCAACCGGGCACACGTCGGTGCTGGCGGTAACGGTAAAGCCCTCGGGCACCTCGGACACGGCGTCGCGGTGGCTCATCCACACGGTCTGCTCCATGGGCGTGGAGTTAAAAAGCTTGGCGCCGGCCGTACGCGTGATGGTGGCGCGGCCGTACTCGCCCACCTCGGAGTGGCCGACCTTGCCGCCGAGCGTCACGGCCGTAATCTGATGACCGTAGCAAAAGCCCAGGACGGGAAGGCCCAGGTCAAAGATGGCAGGATCGATGGTGGGAGCGTCCTCGGCATACACAGAAGCCGGGCCGCCGGAAAGGATGAGCGCAGAGGCGTTCATCTCGCGAATCTCATCGGCCGAGATGTCGCAGGGAACGATCTCGGAATACACGTTGAGGTCGCGGACGCGACGGGCAATGAGCTGACCGTACTGCGCACCAAAGTCGAGTACGAGGACCTTTGCGGAAGCCTTTTGATCCATGGTTTCCCCCTCTTGTTGGCGGGGAGCCGATGCCCGCCCGCGCGAATGAACGAAAATAACTTTCATAGTGTACACGTAACCAGCGGTTCTGCGCCCGTCATAGCCATCAGCGCACGGCAAACGCACGACCTGGGCCCTTATTTGACGGCAATTGAAGTATTACTAAACATTACAGATGATGTATTACGTTTGAACATTGGACGCCCTGTGCCACAATACTGCCGAACGACTCCGCCCTTGCGGCGACAAAACCGATAGGAATACCAGCATGAAGCGCATCCTTCTCATCGCCACGGGCGGCACCATCGCATCGACCGAGGACGGCAACGGCCTCTCCCCCGCCCTGACCGGTGAGGAGCTCGCCCAGAGCGTCCCCGAGATCTCGGGCCTCTGCGAGCTCGACGTCGTGCAGCCCATGAACATCGACAGCACCAATATGCGCCCGAGCGACTGGATGCGTATCCGCGACGTCATCGTCGAGGGTTATGCCGACCACGACGGCTTCGTGATTCTGCACGGCACCGACACCATGAGCTACACCGCGGCGGCGCTTTCCTATCTGATTCAGGACAGCCCCAAGCCTATCGTACTCACCGGCTCGCAAAAGCCCATGGGCAATCCCTTTACCGACGCCAAGCTCAACCTGTACCAGAGCCTGCTCTATGCGCTCGACGAGCACTCGCACGACGTCTCAATCGTGTTTGGCGGCGTAGCCATTGCCGGTACGCGCGCCCGCAAACAGCGCACCATGAGCTTTAACGCGTTCATTAGCGTCAACTATCCGCCCATCGCCTATATCCGCAACGACCGCATCGTGCGCAACGGGCTTCACGGCACGCATCAGGGCGAAAACCCGGTGCGTTTCTACGACAGCATCGACCCGCGCGTATTTGTACTCAAGCTCACGCCCGGCGTAAACCCGGGCATCCTCGACGCCCTTGCCGATAGCTACGACGCTGTAATCCTTGAGACCTTTGGCATTGGCGGTATCCCCGAGTTTGGCGAGTCGGGCGAGTCGTTCCAAGAGGCGGTTTTCCGCTGGGTCGATTCGGGCCGCACCGTCGTTATGACCACGCAGGTCCCCGAAGAGGGCCTTGACCTGGGTGTTTATGAGGTCGGCCGTGCCTACGCCGATCATCCGGGCATTTTGCGCGGCGACGACATGACCACCGAGACGCTCGTGGCCAAGACCATGTGGGCGCTCGGCCAGTCACGCGATGCCGCCGAGATCCAGCGCCTGTTCTACAGCCAAGTCAACCACGACCGCATCCCGATGGTGTAATTCAGTTGTCGACGGGTATCCCCTATTCGATGCCCTCGAGAAGCTCTGATACCGTCATGCCGAGTGCGGGCGCGATCTTAAATAGAACCTTGAGCGTGAAATTTGCCGTCCCATCTTCGATTCGGTCGAGGTAGGGTCGGCTGATTCCTGTCGCCACACAAAAATCGACCTTGGAGATACCAAGGTCCCTGCGCGTCTGCTCGACTCGCTTGCCAAGAATCTGTTTCGCACGTTCGTCCATGCAGCCGAGTTTGAAATGGAGCTGAACAAAAACGTAAACTATAGTTTACGTTTAAACGAATACACAGGAGTTTTCTATGTCGGGTTCTTCGGTCCGCATGTACCGAGCCATGCTTCGCACAAACAGCGCACCGCCCAAGCTCGTCGTCGTTGAAGCCGAATGCCTTTCGCCCGATGAGCGCACAGCATTTGCATTGCTATCAAGTCGCGTCGCCGCCGTTCTGGTCCCTTGCCCGGCGCAAGGTGAACTTGCCATCCAATGCCAAGCGCACAGCTGCTCGCTCAATCAGGCTGCCGTAATCGCAACCAGCCAACGTGGTCTGCCCCTTCTCCTGGAAGCCGGTATCGCACTCGCCCTTCGCGGCGCCGGATACGAAAACGAGACCGCCGCCGACATGGTCTTTAAACCACGATCGAGCGGCGGCCTCGCAGCAGCCCTTGAATATGCGTGCAGGCTCGTTGCCTAAAAGGACAGGCTAGAAACCAAAGCCAAAGCCCGTTCCGGTAATCGCCGAGTACATAAAGTAAACGTTGACCACGTTGAGGAACACACCTGTGATGCAACCGTTACGCAGGTAGCGCTCGCACACGATGCGCGCCATGGCGGCGGAGTCATCATTGTTTTTAGCCTGGCGTCCTGCCGTAAAGTACGTCGCCACGCTCAGCAGCAGGTTGAGCACCGGCAGTGCCAGCAACTCGTAACTCTTGCCCCAGCGCGTCACCTCGCCGGCGGCATTAAACTTTGTTGCCACCTCGGGACCAATGTTGGGGATAACACACGCTGCGACCACCAGCGGAATCACCGCAAGCACGAGCAGTGCAATACCCATGTAGCCGGCTTTTTTGCCATATTTAAACATATGCGTCGTCCTTACACGTTAAAGCGGAAGTGCACGACGTCGCCATCGGCCATGACATAGTCCTTGCCCTCAATACGCAGCTTGCCGGCAGCCTTGGCGCCCTGCTCGCCACCAAGCTCGATGTAGTCGTCGTAACCAATGACCTCGGCCTTAATAAAGCCGCGCTCAAAGTCGGTGTGGATGACGCCGGCGGCCTGCGGGGCGGTCGCGCCCTGACGCACCGTCCAGGCCTTGACCTCCATCTCGCCAGCCGTAAAGAACGACTGCAGGCCGAGCAGCTTGTAGGCTGCCTGCGCGAGCACGTCCAGGCCGGGCTGCTCCAGGCCCAGGCTCTCCAGGTAGTCGGCAGCGTCCTCGGGATCGAGCTCGGAAAGCTCGGCCTCGATCTTGGCGCAGATCGGCAGCGGCTTGACACCGTCGATGGGTGCCAGGTCCTCGTTGAGCATGTCCTCGTCTACGTTGGCCACATACAGGATGGGCTTCATGGTGAGTAGGAACAGGCCCTTGGCAGCGGCGCGCTCCTCGTCGGTCATCTCCATGGATGCGGCGCGCTTGCCCTCGTTGAGCCAGGCAAGCAGACGCTTGGCAACCTCGAACTTGGGCATGAGCTCCTTGTCGCGCTTGGCCTCTTTCTCGAGCTTGGGCAGCTGCTTCTCGAGCGTGCCCATGTCGGCCAAGATGAGCTCGGTCATGATAGTGTCGGCATCGCCGGCGGGATCGACGAACTCGCCCGTGCGGCCCACCTCGCGCATAACGTTGGGGTCCTTAAAGTAGCGCACGACCTCGCAGATGGCATCGGTCTCGCGAATGTTAGCCAGGAACTGGTTGCCCAGACCCTCGCCCTCATTAGCGCCCTTCACCAGACCTGCGATGTCGACGAACTCGACCGTCGCCGGCACAATGCGGCCCGGGTTGACGATGTCGGCGAGCTTTTGCAGGCGGCTATCGGGCACGTCGACGATACCCACGTTGGGGTCGATCGTGGCGAACGGGTAGTTGGCGGCAAGGCCGGTCTTTTTGGTAAGCGCGGTGAACAGCGTCGACTTGCCCACGTTGGGCAGGCCCACGATACCGATGGAAAGGGACACGACAGCTCCTTTTGGTACAAGCATTTCAAACTGCATAAGTATAGCGCCGCCGCAGCATCTGGGCGAACCCGGACGCCACGGCGGCACGAATGAAGCAGAGATTGGGGTCGCCGACTAGTCTGCGAGCTTTTCCACCTGGTCGAGCACCTTGTTGAGCTTTTCCTTTGCCTCGGCCTTGACCTTCTCGGCCTCCTCGTGAGCCTTCGCCTTCTGGGCAGCCTTTTCCTCGGCCTCGGGGTCGACGACAACCAAGTTGGACGCATCGTGTTCAACCAGCTTGAGCGCATGCTCGGGACAAACCTTGACACAGGCGCCGCAGCCTAAACAATACGTGGACTCCAACGCAAAGCGGCCGCTTCCTACCAGATCGCAGGCAAACGTGGGGCACACGTTGACGCACTCGCCGCACGACGTGCACTTGTCAAAATCGCACTCCGGTGTGCTCACCTGCATGTTCTGGGCAAGCTCGGGGTGGTTTTGCAGCGTCGAGAGCACCAGCTGCCGCCCGTGCGTAAGCGTACGGCGACGCTTTGCCGTCGTGGTACCGCACATGGTGTTGAGCGTGCGCTCGAGCTGGGTAATCTGGTGGCGGTGGGCTTTGAGCTTCTGCGTCACCGAGGCCAGCGCCGCCGTCGCCGGGTTGAGCTTGGTCACCGTCAGGCCCGTCGTGCGGGCGATTTTTTCCATATACTCCTTGCGCTCGTACTCGCGAAGCTTATGGCACTTGAGGCTCTTGGGGTCGACCTCCAGGCCCATACCCGTGCCAGACCACTCCTCGGCCTTCGCAATCGCCTCACCCAGAATATCCTCGCCACCGGTGTTGCGGCACTTATCGCACACGCCCAGTGGCAGGTAGACGCTCACGTTGGGATAGTCGGCCAGCACCGAGAACCAGGTCTCGGCCGTAATATCGCCCACGCAGGCGACGACGACCTCGTTCTCGCGCGGCATGCGCTTAAGGGCGCGCGTGCAGGTAACGTAGGCGGTCTCGTGGCTCGTAGCTGCCGAGACAATGTCGTCGTAGACGTTTTTGGGCGCCAGGCGCGGCGAGATGATCGCCTCGGTCGGACAGGCAGCGGCGCACAGGCCGCACTTGCGACAGGAGTCGAGGATCTCGATGGCGTCTTCCTCGACCTCGATAGCGTTGACCGGGCACACGTCCATACACGCGGTGCAACCGGTCTTTTCGTTTTTGCAGGTCAGGCACGGAATGGTGTTGCCGCGCGGACGCTCCTTATAGTCGGCAGGATTCCACTGCGGCGCCGACGGATCGAGCGCATCGGTCACACCGCCAAGCGGGTTTTTAAGAAAGTCGAAACCCTTGCTGATCTCGATAATGTCATCAAACAGATCGTGTTCCTGCGCCATGCGCGGCCCCTCCCTGAGCAGTGCAAACAAGCAAGAGATAATGATACGCTATCGGCCCACGCCTCGGGCAAATTACACGCGGAGCATCTTTGCGGCAAATAGCCCATGGCCTATCGCCGCCCCGATTGCACAAGGTCAATCAAGCGCCAAGCTATGCCTCGCACATGAGCTGCGCGAGCTTTTGTTTGGTCACCTTGGCCTGCTCGTTTGCCATGTTGCGCTCGTTTCTAAAGACCGCATTTGCAACACCCTGCAGATCGGCATCGGAAATCTCGCCAAGGCCCAGCTCCTCGAGCGTCGTCGGCAGACCAACGCGCTGGCAAAACACGAGCACCTGATCAAGCTCGGGCGCACGCTCCAGACGCAGCTGCACCACCAGGCCAAATGCCACGGCCTCGCCATGCATGGCCTTGCACTCGGGCAGAATCGTCAGACCGTTGGCGATGGCATGCGCCAACGCCAGGCCACCGCTCTCAAAGCCAACGCCCGAAAGCAGGATGTTGCACTCGATTAGGCGCTCAACCGCCGGCGATATACGGCCCTTTTTGAGATCGCGCTTGGCAGCGACGCCGCACTCCATGAGCGTGTCATAGCAGGCGCGAGCCGCAACCAGAGCCAAGTGCCCCGGCGCGCCACCGTGTTCGTTGGCGCCGTGCGCCGCGGCGCACGAACGCGCCTCGAAGTACGTTGCCAGCGCGTCGCCCATACCAGCGACCGTCATGCGCAGCGGGGCCGCCGCGACCACGTTGGTATCGACCACGACCAGATCTGGATTCTTCTCGAGCATCAGATAGCGGTCGAACGACCCATCCTCGTGATACAGCACTGAAATCGCGCTGCACGGACCATCCATCGAGGCCGCCGTGGGGCATACGCACAACGGCAGCTCAGCATAAAACGCAACGGCCTTTGCGATATCGAGCATCTTGCCGCCGCCAATGCCCACCACCATGTCGCAATACTCAGCCTGGGCTTCCTTGGCCATTTCGACAACGGCATCTTCCGTACACGGACCGTTGTAAATCTTAAAGAACGGCTCGCTTAGATCTTCATCCAGAAATCCATCGACGATCTGCCTGCACAGCCGATCCTCGGTGCCCTGGTCAAACAAGACATAGGCAGCGCAGCCCAACCATGACAAATACCTGCCCTGACGCGAAAGTTCGCCCGGCCCCTGAACATACCGGCCGGGACCGCCGTAAACCATAGGAAGCGCCATACGAGAATCCACCCTTCATCAAACAACGATTGGTGCAAAGTAACCTGACCCCTTTGCACCTTAGCAAAAAAGGGGCAAAGCCATCTGCTGGCTTTGCCCCTTCCTTAGCTTGATTTACTCATCCATGAGATAGTAGTGGCCCAGTGCGTCTGCACCCAGAATGGCGTTTGCGACCATCTCGGGCGTCACCTCAAACGGCATGTTGCACATGGTATCCTCGGGCGCGCACGCGGCCTCGGCAACAATCATGGCCTGCTCACGTGTAAGCTTGGCAACGCCAAGTTCCTTCATCGTGACCGGCAGGCCCAGCTCAATGCAGAAGCCCAAGACTTCCTCGAGTTTCTCAGTCGGAGCATCCTCGAGTACCAGCTGAACGATGGTGCCAAAGGCGACCTTCTCGCCGTGATACATGCCGTGGCACTCGGGCAGCATCGTCAGACCATTGTGGATGGCATGAGCAGCAGCAAGGCCCGAGCTCTCAAAGCCAATGCCCGAAAGCAGCGTGTTGGCCTCGATGATGTGCTCCACGGCAGGCGTGAGCGCACCCTTCTCCAGCGCGACCTTGGCCTTGACGCCATCGGCCATAAGCGTCTCGTAGCAGAGCTTGGCGAGCGCCAGGCCGGCCATGCCACCCTTGCCGCCGGCGCAAGTGCCGCCGTCGGCATCGTGCGTCGCCTGAGCCTCAAAGTAGGTTGCGAGCGCATCGCCCATACCGGAAACCGTCAGGCGCACCGGGCTCGCCGCGATAACCGTCGTATCCATAAGAACGATATTGGGGTTTGCCTTAAGGAAGAGGTACTTGTCGAACTGGCCGTCATCGGTGTAGAGCACCGAAAGTGCCGAGCACGGTGCATCGGTCGAAGCGATGGTGGGGCAAATGATAGCCGGGGACTCCAGGTAGTAGGCAACGGCCTTCGCGGTATCGAGGATCTTGCCGCCACCGACGCCCACGATGATGTCGCAACCGTTGTCGCGAGCGAGCGCAACCAGGCGATCGACCTCGCCCTTGGAGCACTCGCCGTTAAAGTCCTCAAACAGCAGCTCGGCCTTAGCCTCGGCAAAACCGCCCTCGATCTTGGCGCCGACGCGCTTCTTGCCCGAAGGCGTCACGATGACGAGGGCCTTAGCGCCGAGCGGCTCGACATAAGAACCGAGCTTGGCCAGCTCGTCCGGGCCCTGGATGTACTTGCTGGGGCTATTGAAAATTGCAGCCATTTTTATCCCATTCTCTAAAAAAGAAAGGGGCTCCGTACAGATACGTGCGGAGCCCCTCGTTACGATAACAAGAGTCGATTAGAAATCGATGTCGGTGTCGTAGTAGCAGGCCTTGAGGATCTTCTCGAAGTCGGCAGCCTTGGTCTCACGCGGGTTCTCCGGCGTGCAGGCGTCGGTCTCGGCGTTCGCGGCGATCTCGGGCAGCTTGGCGAGGAACTCCTCCTCGGAAACCATCTGCGGGTTCTCGGCGTCAACCTTCACGCCGCCATTCGCGTAATCCTTGATGGACTGCGGAATGTTGAGCTGGTCGTTGAGGTCGCGGATCTTCTGGACGAGCGCAGCGATGAGCTCCTCGTTGGTCTCGCCGGGAAGGTGCAGGATCTCCTTGGCCACGTAAGCGTAACGCTCGGCAGCACGGGGATCCTTGGAGTTCCACTGGATGACCTTGCCCAGGTACATGGCGTTAGCAGCACCGTGAATGATGTGGCCGTTCTCAAAGGCTGCACCGGTCTTGTGAGCCATGGAGTGAACGATGCCGAGCAGACCCGAGGAGAAGGCGATACCGGCGATGCACTGAGCCTCGTGCATGTGCTGACGGGCCTCATGGTCGCCAGCATAGGACTTGGGCAGCCACTCGACGATCTCGCGGATGCCGTGCAGGGCGTTGGCATCGGTGAACATAGAAGCGCAGGTGGAAACGTAGGCCTCCATGCAGTGGGTCAGAGCGTCCATGCCGGTGTGAGCGCAAAGCTTAGCAGGCATGGTGTAGGTGAGCTCGGGGTCGACGATGGCGACATCCGGGGTGATGTTGAAGTCGGCCAGCGGGTACTTGATGCCCTTGGCGTAGTCGGTGATGACGGAGAAGGCAGTGACCTCGGTAGCGGTACCGGAGGTAGAGGAGATGGCGCAGAAATGAGCCTTCTGACGCAGCTCGGGGAAGCTGAACGGCTGGATGATGTTATCGAAGGACTCCTCGGGATACTCGTAGAAGACCCACATGGCCTTAGCGGCATCGATGGGCGAGCCGCCGCCGATGGCGATAATCCAGTCGGGCTCGAACTCGCGCATGGCCTCGGCGCCCTTCATGACCGTCTCGATGGACGGGTCGGACTCGACGCCCTCGAACAGCTTGACCTCCATGCCGGCCTCTTTGAGGTCGGCCTCGACGTCCTGCAGGAACCCGCCGCGGCGCATGGAGCTGCCGCCAGAAACGATGATGGCCTTCTTGCCCTTGAGGTTCTTCACCTCGTGGCGAGCGCCCTCACCAAAGTACAGATCGCGAGGATTGGTAAAACGTCCCATACTGTGCCTCCTAAACAAGCCCCTCTTAGACTTGCGTATATAACGGAGCACCCGATTGGCTCCGTTAGGACCGTTTTGCGCGTTGCCGGCGATGACAATGCGCGATGTCCAAACGTCTCAACGCTCAGACAAACACTATTCTACCGTTCTGGTTGGTCAGTTATTCACCTAAAGCCGACAATGATGAAACGTTTTTTCTATCCCTGAAGACCCTTGTGGGGCATTCATACTCCCAAGCTGGGCAAACGTTTTATCAAGGTTGACCACATATCCCGGGCAGGACGGTGCTCCTCCAAAATGTGCCCCGTTCGCCGCCAAAAATCGACCGTTTGCGGCACCGTGATACCACTCGGGCGTCCAAGGTGCCGACATTTGTGCGACATCCGTCTTCGTGGTGCAAAGGTGCAAGTCCAAGTGCGGCACCCCCGGTGTGCCATATGCGGGTAAACTAGAACCTTATATAGAGACATTTGAACCCTAACCGCAGCAAAGGAGGCCCCATGGCATTCGATCCCATTCAAGAGGATTGCCATCGCCTCGTTCTTGAGGCCTTGCGCCGCGACAATATCCCGCTCACCGATGGCACCGCCGTAGAGCGTCTGATGGAACAATTCACCCGCAACCCCGCGCCGCTCATCGTGCATGATCGCGACCGCGCCGGACATCTGATTGCCAAGGTGGTCGAGGCTGTCGACTACCGCATTCCCTTTATCCCCGACGATGCCCAAGCCGAGCAGGAAGAGGCCGCTGCCGAGAACATGCTTCGCGAGGCCGCCGCGCTCGATCCGACCAACTGGGATGCCCAGCGCATGCTGACGGCCCTCACCGCCGACTCCAACGAGGAATACGTACAGTACCTGGTATCCAAGCGCGATGAAGTCGAGCATGACCTGGCGTTCAAGATCGCCTCGGCGCAGGACCCCTATGAGCGCGAGGCCGCGGGCGACCTTATGCGCCGCCCCTACCTGCGCTGGCTTGCCGCCCTTGCATCGCGCGCCCTCATTAGCGGACGCTATCGCATGTCGCTCGAAGCTGCAAACCGCAGCCTCGACTTTGCCCCCAACGATCCGGCCGGCGTCCGCCACACCGCGATGCTCGCCATGGCGAAGCTCGAATACCCTGCCGAGGAGCTCAAGCGCTTTCGCTCTGCCCACTCCGTCCCCTATCTCGCCAACACGCCGCTGCGTCGTCGTCCCAAGGACGCGGAGCGCGACTTGGACCCGTGGACGCTCATCGCACTGATGAGCGCAGCCTGGCGCGAGCTGGACTACGAGGGTGCCGAGCACTACTTGCGCATCCTTGCACGCTCGTGCCCGCACGCGGCCGAGGCACTCTACTTCCAAACCGAGTTTCCCGATGGCGTCTATGCCCGCGTCAACGTGGGTGTGGGCTCTACCGACGAGCTTGTCCTTGCGCTGTCCGAGGCGACGCCGGTACTGCAGGAGGGCTTGGGCGCCCCCGACAACGCCAGCTTCGCCGCCTGGGTCGCCACCAACGATATCGTGCGTTCCCAGATCGACGAGCGCATCCTACGGGCGGCCGAGCAGGGCCTGCCGTTTAAGGGAGGAGACCTCTAATGGATCCGAGCGTCTACATCCCCGCCTACCTGGAGCGCGCCTACGTTGCGTCGCACCCCGAACTCACCGATGCAGCACGCGAACTTGTCCATAACGACATTAGCGCGAATCCCCAAAAGTATGCGCAGACCGAGCATGCTCAGGCGCTGCTGTCCTATGCCGGTGTTCATCGCCACCTGCTCGACGAGCTCCATCGCATCGAGGACATGGGCAGCGACGAGGAGTTTGAGCAGACGCGCAACCGCCTGTTCGACGATATGCGTGATGAGCTGCTCAAGATCGTCCGCATCGATGCGCATGTCCTCGATGCCCAGCTGCTCGCCATCATTTTGGCGGACACGCCCGTCGACGCCTGCCTGGGCGACCTGATGAAGCTCGAGACGAGCACGGCCGACTACCTGCAACAGAGCGTGCCCGGGTTTGATATGGAGGCCCCGCACTACTGGGCCAATAATGTTTTGGCCGACGGTGTCACCGCAGCGGACCTTACCGTGAGCGAGCCGGCCCTTATCGGGTGGCTTCACATACTCGAGGCCATCTCGCAGCTGTGCATGGCGAGCGCTCGTTACCGCGCCGCCGCCAACTATTCTCGCCGTGTCCTTAAGGCGGAGGGCTATCCCACCCGGGCCGCCGGCACCGTGCTGCTTGCCCTCGCCCGCTTGGAAGACCAAGACGGCTTTTTTGCCCTGGCGCATCAGCTCGAGGAACAGATGGGGGCAGACGCACTCGAAAACTCTCCTTGGTACCTGCTCGCCCGCACAATTCTGCTGTTCAAAACAAACAAGATGCGCCCGGCGACGCGCGCGCTGCGTGAGTTCGCTAACCGTTGCGAGGGTGGCGCGTTCTTCTTGCTGAACCCCATGTACCAGACGCCGTATCTTCCCTGCCGACCCGAGCCGCGCGACCCCTGGGACCTTTCGCACCAGGCAGTTTGGGAGGCCGACGGCATTATCTCGGACACCCCCGACTTTGCCCCCTGGGCCAACGCCTGCGAAGATGTATCGCAGCTCGCCCAGGAATTTGCGCGCCGCTACGGATTCTAGTGACGCACTCGACCCGACCATGTCGTTTACGTTAGGAACGGTTTCATGAACCTCCGCTCATCTCTTGCCTGCACCTCGAGTGATATCGCTCGCTGGGGGCTGCGCTCTGTCCTTAAGCGCCAGGGCGGCGTACTCCCCGGCCGCATCGCCATGAAGATCAACCCCTATCTGCTGAGCGACCTGGCGAGTCTTGTCGACCGCAGCGTGGTGATCACCGGCACCAACGGTAAGACCACCACCTCCAACCTCATCGCCGACGCCGTTGCCGCCAGCGGCGCCACCGTGGTATGCAACCGCGCCGGCAACAACATGGAGCCGGGCGTGGTGGGCGCACTGCTCGAAGCGCGCAGCGACCTCAAGCGAGCCGGCGGCGGCAAGCGCGTGGGCGTTTTTGAGTGCGACGAGCTCTACACCGTACGCGTTCTGCCCAAGCTCAAACCGACGTACTTTGTGCTGCTCAACCTGTTCCGCGACCAGCTGGATCGCTATGGGGAGATCGACCATACCCAAGACGTCATTGCCCATGCGTTGGAGCTCTCTCCGGCAACAACGCTCATCTACAACGCAGACGACCCGCTGTGTGCCGCGATCGCCGCACGCGTTCCCAACACGAGCATCGCCTTTGGCATCGACGGCGCCACGGGCACCGAGTCCGATCGCATTAGCGACTCGCGTTTTTGCTCGCAGTGCAACGCGCCGCTGGAGTATGACTACGTGCAATACGGCCAGCTCGGCGCCTACCATTGCCCCTCGTGCGGCTGGGGTCGCCCCGCGCTGCTCCGCCGCGTGACGGGCGTTGAGCTCGGCTGCGACGGCTACGGCTTTGACCTGGCCTTTGGACCCGAGGCCAACGCGCCCGCCGTGCACATCGCCACGCGCTACAACGGCCTGTACATGGTCTATAACGTCGCCGCCGCCTTCTTTGCGGCGCACGAGCTGGGCGTGGACGCGGCGCACCTGCAGCCCACGCTTAATGCCTACGTGCCCGCCGGCGGACGCATGGGCCGCTGGGATATTGCCGGCCGCACCGTCGAGGCAAACCTGGCCAAGAATCCCGTGGGCTTCGATCGTCAGATTCAGTCCATTAAAACGGCAGGCGGCAGGCTCTGTGCCTTCTTCCTGAACGACAATGATGCCGACGGCCACGATGTCTCGTGGATCTACGATGTCGACTTCGAGCGCATCGCCGACACGCCGGGTCTTGTCGCCTTTGCCGGAGGCACGCGTGCGCACGACATGCAGGTACGCCTCAAGTACGCCGGCATCGATGCCGCGATTATCTCGGACGTCGCGCAGGCAATTGGCGCCGTGGCAGACGAGGCCGCCGATGACACCTTCTACGCCGTCGCCAACTACACGGCCTTCCCGCCGTTAGTCAAGGAGCTCGACGGGCTTAAAGACGACGATGCAAGCTCGATTGTCTCCCACGCCGTAACGCGCGCCGATGGTAGCGCTGTCCCCACCGATATTGCGCCGGTCGAGCTTTCGCGCCCCCTGCGTATCGTCTACCTGTACCCCGATGCCCTCAACCTCTATGCCGACGGCGGCAACGTCATTGCCCTCAAGCGCCGCTGCGCCTGGCGTGGCATCCCCGCGCGTGTAGACGAGGTCCGTATGGGCGAAACGCTTGATTTGACTGATGCCGATATCGTCATGATGGGTGGCGGCTCCGACCGCGACCAGCTAGCCGTGGCACATGAACTGCTCGCTCAAAAAGACAAGGTCGCGGCCTATGTTGAGGATGGCGGCTCGCTGCTTGCCATCTGTGGCGGCTATCAGCTGCTCGGCCGTTCGTACTATATGGGCGAGGATCGCATCGAGGGTCTGGGGGTCATTGCCGCCGAAACCGTACGCGGCTCCGACCGCCTGATCGGCAACGTCGCCGTCAAGACCGACCTGGCACCCGAGCCCTTTGTCGGATTCGAGAACCACGGCGGCCGCACGCTTTTGGACGTCGATGCCACGCCGCTCGGAACGTCCGTCGTCGCGGGCACCGGCAACAACGGCGACGATGGCTTTGAGGGTCTGATCTACAGGGGAGTCATCGGCACGTACCTGCACGGACCAGCGCTGCCCAAAAACCCCGAACTTGCCGACTGGCTCATCGCCCACGCCCTTGAGCGCCGCGGCGACGCACAGGCCGCCGCCCTGCTGCCGCTCAAACCCCTCGACGACACCTACGAGCACGCCGCCCACGACGCCGCCATGAAGCTCCTCCCCTAACGCCCCAACCACCACAAAGGGGACAGATACCTTTGTGGTGGTTTTCCAGTTTGCCAACGATATACGCGCCGGCAAAAAAGTCTGCTATACTCTTTCCCGCTGTCCCCATCGTCTAGCGGCCAAGGACGCCACCCTTTCAAGGTGGATATCGCGGGTTCGAATCCCGCTGGGGGCACCATTTGAAATGCAAAGCCCGTTACCCTTGTGGTGACGGGCTTTTTTCTTCTCCAACGCCGGGATTCGAACCCGACAGGGTGCGGAGCTGAGGAAACGCGTAAGCGTTTTCCAGCGCAGCACGCAAGGAGCGGAGCGACGCAGCGAAAGCGGGCGGCGCCAGCCGCACGCGGACATCCCGCTGGGGGCACCATTTAAACTGAGAAGCCCGTTGCCCTCGCGGTAGCGGGCTTTTTGCTACCCATACGCCGGGATTCGAACCCCGAAGGCATAAAATCACACTGTCATCCAAGGGCCCGTGGACAAAAAATAGCAAATATGAGTACTGTTACCAATTTAGTAACAGCGATTTCATGCCATCAGAAGGCGATTTGGACACAAGGCGTCCTACGGCGGAGGAATTGCAGGCATTTATCAGCTAAGTACTTGGACATATGTTGCGTAACACTGCATATTTTGCAAAAAGATAATGCTACAGGGCTTGTGACAGTACTCATATTTGACGTTTTTTGCCCACGACCCCTTATTGCGTGGGCGAATCAGTTGCAAAGCGGGATCCAAAGCGTCCTTCGCAAACAAATAGCCGGGCCCCGCGCGATGCGGACCCCGGCTCAATACCGTGACGATATGTCAGTTACGCTCTACACGTAGAACAGGATGTCGTCGTAGGTCGGAACCGGCCAGTAGTCGGCGGCCACGATCTCCTCCATGGCATCCACGGCGGCGCGCAGCGTATCCATAGCGGGAACGACCTCGTGTGCATACACGTTGGCCTGCTCCTGGCCATCGAGAGCCTCGGCCTTCTGATGCACGGCGTCGAGCGCCTTAATGGAGTCGTTGATGGCGGTGATACCATTGCAGAGCTTGTTGAGCGTGTTCTGCTCGCACTGCATGGCGGCCTCAGCACCGGCGGCACGAATAGTCTCAAGGCCCTTAGCGACCTTGGTGGCATAGGCGGTAATGACCGGGCGATAGGTACGACGCGCCTCGCGAACCATCGTGGTAGCCTCGATGTTCATGAGCTTGTTGTACTTCTCGAGCTTGCAGTCATAGCGGCACTGGGCCTCGGCCTTGGTCAGGACGCCCGTCTCCTCAAAGAGCGCAATGGCCTTATCGGAAACAAAGGCGGGAAGAGCGTCGGCCGTGGTCTTGTTGTTGGCAAGGCCGCGCTTCTCGGCCTCGATGGGCCACTCGTCGGAGTAACCGTCGCCGGAGAACAGGATGCGCTGGTGATCGGTCAGCACCTTCTTGCAGTACTCGAGCGCGGCGTCCTGGAACTTATCCTCGGGCGTACCCTCGAGTGCGTCGGCGAAAGACTTGAGCGACTTGGCCACGGCAGCATCGAGCACCAGGTTGGAGTCGGAGACGTTCTGCTCGGAGCCGCAGGCACGGAACTCGAACTTGTTGCCGGTGAAGGCAAACGGGGAGGTGCGGTTGCGATCGGTGTTGTCCTGCATCAGCTTGGGCAGGGTATCGGCGCCCAGGTCGAGCACGCCGCGCGTGGCATGGACGGAAGCCTTGCCATCGATGATCTTCTCGACGACCTCGGTAAGCTGGTCGCCCAGGAAGATGGACATAATCGCCGGAGGAGCCTCGTTGGCGCCCAGACGATGGTCGTTACCGGCTGAGGCAACGGAGGCACGCAGGAGCTCCTGATAGTTATCGACGGCCTCGATCACCGCGGTGAGGAAGACGATGAACTGCAGGTTGTCGAGCGGAGTATCGCCCGGGTCGAGCAGGTTCTCGGACTCGGTGCCAAGCGACCAGTTATTGTGCTTGCCCGAACCGTTGATGCCCTCGAAGGGCTTCTCGTGCAGCAGGCAGACCAAGTCGTGGCGGGAGGCGATGAGCTTCATCTTCTCCATCATGACCAGATTCTGGTCGATGGCCTCGTTGACCTCGCCGTAGACAGGGGCGAGCTCATGCTGGCAGGGAGCGACCTCGTTGTGCTTGGTCTTGGCAGGAATGCCAAGCGCCCACAGTTCATCGTCCAGGTCCTTCATATAGGACGAGACGGTGGGGCGGATAGCGCCAAAGTAGTGCTCCTCGAGCTCCTGGCCCTTGCAGGGAGCAGCACCAAAGAGGGTGCGCCCGGTGATGACCAGGTCCCTGCGCTTGCGGTAAGCGTCCTTCTTGATCAGGAAGTACTCCTGCTCATCGCCCACGGAAGGAACGACCTTCTTGGGGGTCTTGCCAAACAGCGCCAAAACGCGCTTGGACTCACGCGAGAGCGCGGTCATGGAGCGCAGCAGCGGGGTCTTCTTGTCCAGGGCCTCGCCCGTGTAGGAGCAGAAAGCTGTGGGGATGCACAGGACATCGTCCTTAATGAATGCGGGGCTGGTGGGATCCCAAGCGGTGTAGCCACGGGCCTCGAAGGTGGCACGCAGGCCGCCGTTGGGGAAACTGGAGGCGTCCGGCTCGCCCTGGATGAGGTTCTTGCCCGTAAACTTGGTAATGGCGGTGCCGTCGTGGTTGGGCTCGAGGAAGCTGTCGTGCTTCTCGGAAGTAATGCCCGAAAGCGGCTGGAACCAGTGCGCGTAGTGCGTCGCGCCCTTGGAGATGGCCCAGACCTTCATGGCATGGGCAACGGCGTTGGCCACATCCAGGTCGAGCGGCTCACCGCCCTCGAGGGTTGCAGCAAGGCGCTTCCAAATGTCCTTGGGGAGGTAGTCCTTCATGACTTCCTCAGAGAACACCATGGTCCCGAAGCGGTCAGTAAGTTCGGCCATACGGAACTCCCTTCGTATCGGCACCGCGTGAGAAGCGGTGTTGATTACTAACGAACGAGTCATAGCTTAGACTCGCCGTGTTTCCGCGACATTACCGTTATGTTGCTGTCGCGAAACCAATCAATGAGGTTACCCTATCGAGGCGGCATTGCCACCCTCGACAGCCAATCAACTGCATAAATTGCAGACCTCTCCCCATGGTTTAAGGGTAGTCAATTTGGGACGGGGCTTTATTAACTGGTATTTCGCATCAGATACCATTCAATATAGCCCCATCCTACATTGACCGCCCTGTTATAGGAAATGTCGATAGCGAAGCATTTTCGATTGGTATCCCCAAATAGCGAGTGAAATTCCATCGTGGCACAGTGGTGCTGTAGAATCCTTACAACGCATCACACTATTACGTATCTAGAGGAGCACGATATGCGCGTCGACGAGGTTTTTAAGCAGGCAGCATCCCAGGGCACCGCACCCGTTTCGTTTGAGATGTTCCCGCCCAAGGGTGAGCTTACCCTCGACACGGCTCGCGAGGTGGCAGGCAATCTGTGCAAGCTTTCGCCGAGCTTTGTCTCGGTCACCTGCTCGGCCGGCGGCTCGGGCAACGGTGCCACCACCGCCCCCATCGCGCATATGATTACGAGCGAATTCAATACGCCCTCGGTGGCGCACCTTACCTGCGTTGGCCGCACGCATGCCGACATCGCCGCCAAGATCGACGAATACCGCTCCGCCGGCGTAGAAAATGTGCTGGCCCTGCGCGGTGATCTTCCTGCTGGCGCGACCGAGGACGACAAGCCCGCCTCGGACTACGCCTACGCCCGCGACCTCATCCCCGAGCTCGTCGACGCCGGCTTTTGCGTGGGCGCCGCGGCCTACCCCGAGGGCCACATTGCCTGTGAGGACCTCAACGCTTCGGTCGAATACCTCAAGCAAAAACAGGACGCCGGCGCGAGCTTCTTTGTGACGCAGCTCTTTTTTGACAACGAGTGCTTCTACCGTTTTCGCGAGCTTGCCGACAAGGCCGGTATCACCGTGCCCATTACCGCGGGCATCATGCCGTTTATGGGCAAGTCGCAGATTAGCCGCATGGTCTTTATGTGCGGTGCGTCGCTGCCCTCCCCCGTCATCAAGATTCTCGCCAAATACGAGAACGACCCCGAGAGTCTGCAGGCAGCCGGTGTAGATTATGCCGCCCGTCAGCTTTGCGACCTCAAAGAGCACGGTGCCGACGGTCTGCACCTGTACACTATGAACCGTCCTGCAATCGCCGCGACCATTATGGAGCGCCTGGGGTAATGGAAAAACCGCACGTCGATACAACCGTTGTTGAAGTGCCGGCCGACCTTGCGTCGCCGGCGCTTTATCGTATCGACGCTACTCACCACCCTCGTGTCGACCGTGCCGAGATGCTGCGGTATCTGGGCTACGGCGGTCAGCAGATTGAGCCCGAGCTGTCGCAGCGTATTGAGCTTGTCATTGAGCGTCTGGAGCTGGATATTGAACCCCGTGGCGTGCGCCGCGTATTTGCCGTCGATGCCACGGGAGTCGATGAACAGGGCGATCCTTGCATTCGCTTGGTCGGCACCAACGTTGAGCTGCGCGGTCGCGATATCTATCGCCACCTCAAAGACGCCCGCTTTGCCGCACTCATGGCATGCACCCTCGGCATGGAAGCCGAGCGTCGTCTGCGCACCACGGGAGCCCAGCAACCCCTAGAGGGAGCCGTGCTCGACGCCGCATGCTCTGCCTATGTAGAAGCCGCCGTCGAGCAGATGGACCAGCAGGCCAAGGCTGCGGCCGCCGCACACGGACTCGCCGGCAACTGGCGCTTTAGTCCCGGCTACGGTGACTGCCCGCTTACGGCCCAGCGTTCAATCGTGGATGCACTCAACGCCACGCGCCTCATTGGACTTACCGTCACCCCCACCAGCCTGCTCATGCCCACCAAGAGCGTGACCGCGGTAATTGGTCTGTTCGACGGCGAAGTCCATGACGCCCAGAGCCATCCTACCTGCAATATCTGCCGCATGCGCGAGCACTGCCGCTTCCGCGCCGCCCACACCACCTGCTATTCCAGCCACTAGGAGCCCCCGATGTTCACCCCGCTTATTACTCATAATTCGGATGGTGCCGCGCTGGCGGCGCCCGTCAATGCCGCACGCTGCAACGGCGCTGTGTACAAGCCGCGCACGATCGACGACCTGCGCATTAAGGACGATCGCCTGCGCGCCGCCATCGAGGGCACGGGGCACCTGCTGTTTGACGGCGGCATGGGCACCATGCTGCAGGCTGCCGGCATGAAGGCCGGCGCCCTGCCCGAGCTGCTCAACTTTGAGGAGCCCGAGGTTATCACCGATATCCAGCGTCAGTATGTCGAGGCCGGCTGCGACGTGATCACCGCCAACACCTTTGGCGCCAACGCCCACAAGCTCGACGGCGCCGCCACCGTGGCAGATGTCTTTGCCGCCGCTGTCGCCTGCGCCCGCGAGGCCGGCGCCCGCTACGTCGCCGGCGATATCGGCCCCATCGGCGCGCTGCTTCGCCCCTTGGGCACCCTGAGCTTCGACGAGGCCTATGACCTCTTTGCCGAGGAGGTGCGCGCCGGCGTCGACGCGGGCGTGGACCTCTTTATTATCGAGACCATGACCGACCTTGCCGAGATCAAGGCGGCCGTCCTCGCCTGCCGCGAGAACTCCGACCTGCCCGTCTTTGCCACCATGACCTTTGAGGAAGACGGTCGTACCTTCTTGGGAACGAGCCCCGAAGTCGCCGCCATCACGCTCGACGCCATCGGCGCCGACGTTTTGGGTATCAACTGCAGCCAGGGCCCGGCCGAGCTCCGAGGGCTCGCCGCACGTATGCTCACCGTTACCGACAAGCCCGTTATGGTGCAGGCTAACGCGGGACTGCCCCGCGTGGACGACGACGGCAATACCGTCTTTGATATCCAGGCCCCCGAATACGCCGAGGCCGTCGCCGGCATGATCGAGGACGGCGTGAGCGTCGTGGGCGGCTGCTGCGGAACCACGCCGGCGCATATGGCGGCCTTGCGCACGCTTATCGACAACCACACGCCCAGCCCGCGCCGCCGCAAGCCCAGCATGTCGGTCACGAGCGCCCAGACGGTCGTGGACCTTCCCTGTGACGGCCACAAAATCGCCGTCATCGGCGAGCGCATCAATCCCACCGGCAAAAAGCGCCTGCAACAGGCCCTGCGCGACGGCGACCTGGACTACGTCGTGAGCCAGGGCATCAGCCAGCAAGAACAGGGCGCCGACATCCTGGACGTCAACGTGGGCCTGCCCGAGATCGACGAGGTCAAGATCATCCAGCAGGCGACCGAGCAGCTCCAGGGCTCCACGCTGCTGCCGCTGCAGATCGACTCCACCGACCCCGCAGCCGTCGAGGCAGCCGTGCGCCGCTACGCCGGCAAGCCCATCATCAACTCGGTCAATGGCAAACAGCAAATCATGGATGAGATCTTTCCGCTGGTCGCCCATTACGGCACCAACGTCGTCGGCCTCACGCTCGATGAAGGCGGCATCCCCGATACCGCCGAAGCTCGCTTCGCCATCGCCGAGCGCATCGTGGCCGAGGCCGCCCGCTACGGTATCGGCCCGGACCGCATCCTCATCGACTGTCTGGTCATGACCGCCTCGACCAATCAACGCCAGGCCGAACAGATCCTGCGCGCTATGTCCCTGTGCAAGGAGCGTCTGGGCGTCAAATGCGCGCTCGGCGTGTCGAACATCAGCTTTGGTCTGCCCGCCCGCCCGCTGCTGGGCTCAGTCTTTTTGGCTGCCGCTTTTGGCGCGGGCCTGGACGCCCCCATCATGAACCCGGGCTCCAAGCGCTTTATGGATACCGTCTACAGCTATCGCGTGCTGAGCGTTGAGGACGAGGGCTCGACCGGATACATCGAGCGCTACGCCGGCTGGACCGATCCGTACAAGATCGCCGCGAATCCGGCGGCGGCTCAGGCGGTATCGACCGACGCCGCGCCCGCTGCTGACACCACCGGCACCGACGGCAACGACGACCCGATTCGTCGCATGGTCGTCTCGGGCCGCAAGGGCGAAATCGCGGCCGAGACCGAGCGTCTGCTGGCAGACCATGACGCCATGGACCTCATCAACAATCACTTTATCCCCGCCCTCGACGAGGTTGGCGTCCTCTTTGACCAGGGCAAGTTCTTCTTGCCGCAGCTTATGGCCTCGGCCGAGGCCGCGCGTGTGGGCTTTGACACCATCAAGCGCCTGATGCCCGCCGGCGAGATTGCCGACAAGGGCAAGATCTGCGTGGCCACCGTTAAAGGCGATATCCACGACATCGGTAAGAACATCGTCAAGATGCTGCTCGATAACTACGGCTACACCGTCTTTGACCTAGGCCGCGACGTCGACCCGCAAGAGGTACTCAAGACCGTACGGGAGCGCGACATTAAGCTCGTCGGCCTCTCGGCGCTTATGACCACCACGGTCGTCGCTATGGAGGAGACCATCAAGTTGCTCCATGCCGAGGTTCCGGGCGTCAAGATCATCGTAGGTGGCGCCGTGCTCACCCCCGAATACGCCAAGCAGATCGGCGCGGACTACTACGCCAAGGATGCCGCCGAAAGCACGCGCATCGCCGAAGAGGTCTTTGGGCAGTAACACAACGGAAACAACCGAGCACCAAAACGTGCCGCACGCGCCACTTGGCACGTGCGGCACGTTAGAATAGATAAGGCTATGCTCGTTTTGGCAGATAGGAGTGCAAGGATGGCGATCACGCCCGCAGAAATCGCGGAAACCCGCGGCATGGTTGAGGAGCAGAATCTCGACATCAGGACCATCACCATGGGTATTTCGCTCATGGGTTGCGGCGACGAGAGCCTCGACCGCATGTGCACGAAGATCTACGACCACGTGACGCACACGGCTGAGCACTTGGTCGAGACCGCCGAGAACCTCGAGCGCGAGTACGGTATCCCCATTGTCAACAAGCGCGTTTCCGTCACCCCGGTGGCGCAGATCGCCGCATGCTGCAAGGATGAGGACCTCACCCCCATCGCGCATGCCCTCGACCGCGCGGCCGAGACGCTCGGCATCGATTACCTGGGCGGCTTCTCCGCGCTCGTTCAGAAGGGCATCGGCGACGCCGACCGCCGCGTCATCCAGTCCATCCCCCAGGCGCTCGCTACCACCAGCCGCGTCTGCTCCAGCGTCAACGTCGCCAGCCTGCGTGCCGGCATCAACATGGACGCCGTGCTCATGGCCGCCCAGACCATCATCGATGCCGCCAAGCTTACGGCAGATGAGGATTCCGTTGGCGCCTCCAAGTTTGTCTGCTTTGCCAACATGGTCGAGGACTCCCCGTTTATGGCGGGCGCCGTCCACGGCGGTGGCGAGGCCGACGCCGTCATCAACGTTGGCGTCTCGGGCCCCGGCGTTATGGCGGCAGCCCTGGAGAAGCTGCCCGACTCCGCCTCGATGATGGAAGTCGCCGAGAAGATTAAGCAGACCGCCTTTAAGATCACCCGTGCCGGCGAGCTCATGAGCCGCGAGGCCGCCCATCGACTGGGTGTCGAGAAGGGCATCGTCGACCTGTCGCTGGCGCCTACGCCCGCCATTGGCGACTCCGTTGCTCGCATCCTCGAGATTATCGGCGTGGGCACCTGCGGTGGCCCGGGCACGACCTGCGCGCTCGCCATGCTCAACGACGCCGTCAAGAAGGGCGGCGTCATGGCCAGTTCCAGCGTCGGTGGCCTCTCGGGCGCCTTTATCCCCGTGTCCGAAGACGCCGGCATGATCGCCGCCGTCGAGGCCGGCGCGCTTTCGCTCGAGAAACTCGAGGCCATGACCTGCGTGTGCTCCGTCGGCCTGGACATGATCGCCATCCCCGGCGACACCCCGGTCGAGACCATCGCCGGCATCATCGCCGACGAGATGGCCATCGGCGTCATCAACAATAAGACCACGGCCGTGCGCGTGATTCCCGCCATTGGCAAGGGCGTGGGCGACTGCGTCGAGTACGGCGGCCTGTTCGGCCGTGCGCCCATCATGCCGGTGAACCCCAACGCCGGCACCGTGCTTGCCCATCGCGGTGGACGCTTCCCGGCGCCGCTGAACTCGCTGAAGAACTAGCTGAGGGGGACTGGCGAGGAGCCCCGGGGAGGGCAAATATATAAGGTCGCCTGCTCGGACAGTCCTGGCTCGCGCGGAGAGCACATTAAGTGCTCTCCGGCTCGTGCGGAACTCGCGATCGACCTTATATATTTGCCCTCCCCGGGGCTCCCGCACAACGGGACCTCAGTTGGGTTCTATCCCGGTTGCAGTTGCTTCGCTCCTGCACCACTTGGCTGGTGCGGCGGTTTGGCGTTGGAACAGTTCTTTTTCTGATATATGCTTGTTGCGGCTCTTCTTTTGGGAGGAGCCGCTTTTTTGTTGTGAGGGGGATGGCCCGTGGCTGATGGTGTAATTCAATCTGAGCTGCTTTCTGCGGATTGGAATGGCGAATGGATGCGTCTGCAAGCTGATCGGCGGCGGGCTGATGATTCTTTTGAATGGGATAAGCGGGCTCGGCATTTTCGGCCGTTGGAGACTGCCCCGTATGCCCGGGACTTTATGAAGCTGTTGGCGTTAAAGCCTGGTGAATCGGTGCTTGATATGGGGTGTGGGGCTGGGTCGATTGCTATTCCGCTTGCTCAGGCTGGGCATCCTGTGATTGCAGCCGACTTCTCCCCCGCTATGTTGGGCACCCTTGATGCCGGCATTGAGTATTACGGGCTCGAGGGGCGCATAACGCCGCTTGAGCTTGCTTGGGATGATGATTGGGATTTGGTTGGACCGGTCGCGAAAGCGGTGGATGTTGCCTTTGCCAGTCGGTCGGTTACGACGACCAATCTAAAAGATGCGCTTGCCAAGCTCGACCGCACGGCTCGTCGGCGTTGTGCTGTCACGATGGTCGCCAACTCCAGCCCGCGCTATGATCTGCACTTGATGAACGCTATCGGCGCCTCGGTTACCTGCAGCAATGGCTTTGTGTACGCCTTCAACATCCTCATTCAGATGGGTGCGTTGCCGCAGGTTACATACTTTGAATCGCCTCGTCGCGATACCTTCGATAGCCTTGAGGCAGGCGTGGCGGATTTTTCCCGTATGCTCGAGCATGGCAACGAGGATAAGATCGACCGCCTGCGCGACTATATCGCTCAGCACATGATCGAAAACCCCCATGCCGGCGAGCCGGGCTCCAAGGGCGTGCCGCAGGGGCGCTATATGCTCGACCATATCCGTAAGGTTCGCTGGGCGTTTATTGCATGGGAACCGGTCTCTGCGCCCAGCTCATAGCCTGTTCGCAGCCCGCACCGCCCACTCACTCGGCATCCGCATTCTTTTTGAACTGGGCAAACGCGCTCCACACCGCGCCGTTCCTGCGCTATCGTGGGACAGCTCACGTAGATTAAGGCCCCGTCGCGGGGCGCCCCATACATAGAAAGCGAGAACCCATGGCACTGACAGGAGCCCAGGTCAAGCAACTTCGCAGCATGGCCCATCACCTCAACCCCGCCATCATTATCGGTAAGTCCGATGTCAACGAGGGCACCGTCGAGCAGACGGTCGCCTACCTGGAGAAGCACGAACTCGTTAAGTGCTCCGTGCTCGATGGCTCCAGTCTTTCCGCCCGCGAGGCCGCCGAAGAGCTCTCCGAGCGTTGCCACGCCGAGGTCGTCCAGGTCATCGGCCGCAAGTTCTCGCTGTATCGCGAGTCCTCGCGCAAGGACATCGAGAAGATCAAGCTCGTCTAAGAGCCAATGATCCGGCGAGCCAACACATGGCAAGCTTACGGGTGCCCAAGTACTTCGGGCGCCCGTTTTTTATCGCTCGACCAGCACGCGATTGAGCCGCCCCTCCACCAAGCGCTCGTATAGACGCCGCGTCTCGGGCTCGGGCACGCCATTGACCTGCTCCCTTAGATGGTGCATATGCCCGCTGTACAGCTCGACGATATCGCGCCGCCGCCCCGCCGCACTGTAGACGCGCATGGCGCAGCGCACCATATCCTCACGCGCTGTTTCCTGCCGAAGCCCCGACTCCGCCAGCCAAATCGCCGACTGCAGATCGTTTTCTTCTAGAGCGGCATTTGCTCCCTTAATCATGCAATCGATGTACTTTGACTGCATAATGCGTCGCATACGCAAAAAGTAGGTGGGGTTACAGCCATTGGGAACATACAGCGGTCCGGCATAAAGCTGCTCAATCTTAAGGCACAGCTCAACTAAATGGGGCCCGCGCGCACCCGTGCGATTTCCCAAAACCTCGCGGCTTATCTGGTCAAACAGCCGTACATCGGTCTTGACGTAGTCGCCGTTGAGTCCGATGCATTCATTTTGGATGAGCACACACGACTTGCCATCCGGCGTCGGTCCCAAAGCCGACCGCAAGCGCGATATCGTCGAGTACAGGTTGTTGCGGGCGCTATTGAACTCGGCATGGGGCCACAGCTCCATAGCCAGCGTCTCGCGGTCGACCAGTGTATCCATGCCCAGCGCAAGTCGCTCGGCAAGCGTCGCCGCTTTCTTGCGGCGCCACATCTTATCCGTGATGGGAAACCCGTCGCGCTCGGCGCGAAACGCCCCAAACATGCGGATCTCGATATGGCCAATCACATCGACACCCTCGGCATCGCCGGCCTGGAACAGACGCTCGCCTTCGCCCTCAAAGTCGTCACGCAGCGAATACCGCGACAGCTCGCGCACCGGGAGCTTCTTTCGAATTCTAGCAGCCGGCTCACCCAGACAATGCATCGCAAGACGCGCAAACAGCCGATACGACGGATCCAAAATCCCCGGGCGGTTCATGGACATCCAGGCTGCAAGGTCGCTATCGCGGCCCGCGGAGGCCAAATGCAGCGCCACCATCCAAGCCTCGGCACCACCGACCTGCGTCCGACTCAAATCGAGCAGCTCTGCCTCTTCGCGCACCGATACCATCGATGTATTGCGTAAGTACGCCGCGCGCTCTAGCAGCAGCGCGTTGTCGCGTATGTATCCAATCGATTCCTCGGCAAGCCTAAGCACCTGCACCGCACGGAATTTGGCATTGACCGGACGCCCCTCAGCCAACGACTGCCAGCCTTCTAGTATCAAGCCAAACAACTGGACTTGATTGTCACGCACACGCACGGCAAAACGGTCGAGCTCATTGAATGCCTGCTCGTCGGTCACCGGCATGCCGGCAAACAGGCGCCGCGCCGATAACACCATGCGCACCCAGATGGCGAGCGCTCGGATTCCACGCGCTTCAAGTGCCTCGAGCGTCAGAGCCATCTCGTCATCACGCTCGTCAGTCCCCGCATACGACCCATCAAATAGCTCCGTCAACATACGGTCCGCGCGCACAAACGTCCCCGCGATATCGAGCTCACAATCGTAGGCTTTATCCGTTTTGAGCCCCGCGAGGATCTCGCCACCCTTCGCCCGCTCGGTCAGTCCATGCTTTATCTCGACATGTGCGGACAGCATGTCGAGTGCGGCACAAGACGCCTCGCTTTCCAACGCCGTATGGCTTGCCGGAAGCCCCAGACCACTATCTCCATAACAGGCGGCCGTAAACGCGTGCGCCACCTTCCACGACACGGGATTGAGCTCGGAAATCGCTTGTTCGCCCGCACGCTCGATAATTGAGGCCATATACCGCGCAAGCTTTGTATTGGAGACGCTCACCGCCGCCAGATAGATGCCGAGCGCCTCGTCAGGCGTCGGCTCCGAGGCCCGGTCATCTGCCTCGGTCTTTCCCAGCGCCGCGCGGCAGACATCCCCTCCATGCCCCGTCAGGGCCAGATCGACCCCATACTGCCCGGCAAGCTCCAACACCGCACTGCGGTCCAAAAATGCGTCGGCGAGGTCCATCGCGGTATCGCAGCGCCCCGCTTTAATCAATATACGCGCCGCCCGCACAACGAGTTCGGGGCGAATTTCGGCGACCAGCTTGCGCAATCGCAGGCGTGCGTTGTCCTCGGTACCCAAGCAGGTAAAGCGCCGGTCTGCCGGATCAACGCCAAAAATGGGATAATCGCGGACAAGATAGGACTGGTCAATCGCCGAAAGCCTAACACCGCAAGCCTCGAGCTCCGAAATATTGCCCTCACCCATTAAGACCATCAAGCATGCCACACTAAACAGGGCGTTGTTCTCGAGCGACGCCAGATCAACAAGTGCCGCACCGTAGATATTGACGATCTCGTTTTCGAGCATCTGGGCAACGTCTCCCTGCCCGTATAGTCCCGACTGCATAGCCGAGACGAGCTCGGGCACGCCCTGCGTAAGCTGATAGAAGTCGAGCGACGTGCTGATCGAAAACGCCGATGCCCACGCCGAATACTCATAGGCATGCACCTTGAGCATCTGCGCGTTGACTTTAATCGAATCGCCCAGTCCGTGAATCAGCTGGCGATTCGAAGGACGGCAGCTCATAAAGACCCCAACCCCCATAGCACGCAGGGTTCGGATTCGGTCGATCAGCTCCTCGGTCTCGCTCTGGCTGAGGTTAGGCACGTTATCGATTGCAATCAGGGAGTGCGGCTTGTCCTTAAGCTCTTCGGTAACGACCTCGAGCTGCATAAACACCTCGCGCCCAATGGCGCGGTCTGCCTCGATGATCCGCACAGGACCTCGCGTCGGATCGCTTTTAACCTCTTGGGCATACTGCAGCAGCACCGAGGTTTTCCCAAAGCCATCAGGCGCGTAGAGGACTACGATGCCGGCCTTTCGGCCCTTGGCGATAAGTTCGTTCATCAAGCGATCGCGCCGCACCATATAGCTACTGCCCAGCGGCATAAGCTCGAGGTCGTCCGAATTGCCCAAATCGTTAACCATGCCCGCTCCTCAACTCGACCACATGGACACCGTAACGCTAGACCATATGTATCGCTAGATGAATAGAGCGATGCTACGGTTTAGGATGTTTGCTGGTACGCAAATGGCAAGTTTTTGTTCAGCGTGGTCCGATTGAAACTTATCCCCCAACCAATCAGTCTTTGCGCAGGTCAATGCGCTTGCCAGCTTGTCCCATCCTTTGGCAGTTTACCTTAAATGAGCGCTGTTCAATTGTGTTGCGCAACTCACCTAGCGCCAGCTACCGTCTGCGACCTTTTCATAGCATTTATGCATAGTATCTGTTATGGAATGAATCATGCTGCACCAGACGCACCCGTCAAGTTCGCGGCAAGGTTTTCGTCAAGCACACGGCGTGCACTCAGAAAAAAGGCCCCCGCAAAGCGGAGGCCTTCGGCAAAGCTATGTCGAGGTGATAGGCTTTCGCTACTCGCAGAGCGAAAGGGCGGCCTCGTCGGCAACGACAACGCAGTTGGTGTGCAGCTGCAGGATCGAGGCAGGGCACTCGGGGGTAACCGGACCAAAGCACATGTCATGCACGGCTTGGGCCTTGGCCTCGCCATTGGCGACAACCAGGATCATGCGGGCATACATGATGGTCTGAGTGCCCATGGTGTAGGCCTGACGAGGCACGTCGTCGATGCTGTCAAACAGGCGGCTGTTGGCCTGAATAGTGCTCTCGGTAAGGTCGACACAGTGCGTACCCTTGGAGAAGTGATCATCGGGCTCGTTGAAGCCAATGTGACCGTTGTTACCGATGCCGAGCAGCTGCAGATCAGGGTAACCGGCAGCAGCGACGATCTTGTCATACTCAGAGCAGGCAGCGGCAGCGTCGGGATTGGAGCCATCGGGCACATGCGTGTTGTTCAGGTCGATGTTAATGTGATCGAAGAAGTTCTCACGCATAAAGTAGTGGTAGCTCTGGGGATCGTCGTGCGAAAGGCCACGATACTCGTCGAGGTTGTAGGTGCTGACCTCGGCAAAGTCGACGTCACCCTTCTTGTACCAAGCGGCGAGCTGCTTGTAGGCGCCAATCGGAGTGGAGCCGGTGGCAAGACCCAGCACGCAATCGGGCTTGAGAATAACCTGGGCCGAGATGATATTGGCGGCCTTGCGGCTCATATCCTCGTAGTCTTTAGCTTTAATGATCTTCATTACGCGTCCTTTCTCGTACAAGAGAGGCAAGGCTCCCCTTACAAGCACTTGCCCGCGGCCCGCGTCGGCCGCAACCAACGTGTGCGGCCACCAGGGCGAGGTCGCGTAATGTATGTGTCTCGTGTCTACCCGCGTCGAGGCCCCTGCCCGTCCACGGTGACCCAAAGCTGTTTAGCTTCGGACAAATCCCATCTTGCCACGGAGGGCGCCCTGTTTCAAGGGCGCCCTCCGTAAACGTGTTTGAATTGTAGGCTAAAGGCAAAGCGGAGCGACTAGCGCTCACGCGCGACGATGAGCTGGTCCATCTCCTCGACATGCTCGCCAACGGAGCCTTTGATGCTCGAGAACTCAACGGAGTTGCACACCAAGATGGGAACCGTCACATCGTAACCCTCGGCAGCAATTGCCTCGCGATCGAACTCGATGAGCACATCGCCCTTATGGACGATGTCACCCACTTGCGCATGTACAGTAAAGTGCTTGCCCTCGAGCTGAACAGTGTCCAAACCAACGTGGATGAGCACGTCCAAGCCATCGACCGTGTTGAGCGCAACGGCGTGACCCGTGGGAAAAATGGCCTCGACCTTGGCGTCTGCCGGCGCAATCACACGCGTACCCGTAGGCTGAATGGCAACGCCCTGGCCCAAAAGGCCGGTGGCAAACGTCTGATCGTTTACCTCGGAGAGCGGAATGACGTCGCCCGAGATGGGAGCATCCAGCGTAAGGACTCGACCACGCATACCAAAAGACCTTAGGACTTTAGTGAACATGCTCCCCCTCGGACATACCAATCAATCAAAATTGCTTTAACAGTTTACCACTTGGCACCCGTTTTTGACCATTAGGGAAGTTCACGCTTGACAACCTCGACGATGTCGTCGACAACGCGCTGGGTGAGCTCGTGCGTCTCCGCCTCGGCCATAACGCGAACCAGCGGCTCGGTACCGCTCGGGCGCACCAAGATGCGGCCGCGGCCGTTGAGCTCCTTCTCGGCGGCAGCGACGGCGTCCCAAATGGGCTGGCAATCGTCCAGGCCGGCCTTGTTGTCCGAATGCACGTTGACGAGTACCTGCGGGTACTTCTTCATGATGCCGGCAAGGTCGGTGAGGGTGCGGCCGGTGCGCTTGAGCACGGCCAGCAGCTGCAGGGCCGTCACCAGCCCGTCACCGGTGGTGTTGTGCTCCAGGAAGATGATGTGGCCGGACTGCTCGCCACCGATGACGGCGCCATCCGCGAGCATGCGCTCAAGAACATAGCGGTCGCCCACGGCGGTCTGGACCATCTCGAAGCCCTGCTCCTTCATTGCGATGGAGAAGCCCAGGTTGCACATAACGGTCGAGACGATCTCGGAATTGGCGAGCTTGCCGCGAGCGGCCAGGTCGGAGCCGCAGATGGCAAGAATGTAGTCGCCATCGATCTCGTTGCCCTCGCTGTCCACGAACAGCACGCGATCGGCGTCGCCGTCGTGGGCCAGGCCGATGTCGGCGTGGGTTCGCAGCACGAGCTCGCGCAGGGGCTCAAGGTGCGTAGAGCCGCACTCAACGTTAATGTCGGTGCCGCAGTAATCGGTGTTGATGGCATGGACCGTGGCGCCCAGGCGCTGCAGCGCGGCGGGCGTGGTCTGGCAGGAAGCACCGTGGCCGCAGTCGACGGCAACAACCAGGCCATCGAGTTTAAGGCCGTCGAGCGTGCTGATGGCATGATCGACATAGGCCTTGCGGGCGTCTTTCATCTTGATGATATGACCCACACCGGCGCCGGTCGGCAGCGTGTCGGCAGCCATGGCCTCCTCGGACATGACCCAGGCGCTGATCTCTTCCTCGACAGCATCGGGAAGCTTCATGCCCTTGCGGCTAAAGAACTTGATGCCGTTGAACTCCGGCGGATTGTGCGAAGCGGAGATGACGATGCCGCCGTCGAGCTCGTTTTGGACGGTGAGCAGCGCCACGGCCGGCGTAGGGATAACGCCGCAGCAATGCGGACGGCCGCCCTCTGCCATAATGCCAGCGGTCAGAGCACTCTCGAGCATGGTACCCGAAAGACGCGTGTCGCGGCCGATGCAGATGTCCGGGCCAAGGAACTTGGTCGCCGCGCGGCCCAGGCGAAACGCGAGGTCGCACGAGAGGTCGGCGTTGGCGACGCCACGGACGCCATCGGTACCGAAGATGTTCTGGGGCATAGGATCGCTCCTTCCCAAGTGGGCAAAACGAAGCCGCCCACCCTAGTCGAAAAGAAAAGCGGGACCCACCGAGCAGTCGGTAGGCCCCGCTTGTACATTGTATCTCGTAAGGAGATAAAACCTTAGCGCTTGGAGAACTGGGGAGCGCGGCGGGCCTTCTTGAGGCCGTACTTCTTGCGCTCGACCACGCGAGCATCGCGCGTAAGGAAACCGGCCTTCTTGAGGTCAGCACGGTAATCGCCAGCGTTCAGAAGAGCACGAGCGATGCCCAGGCGCAGAGCGCCGGACTGACCGGAGATGCCGCCGCCATCGCACAGAGCGATAACGTCGAACTGACCGGCGGTGTCGGTCACCTTGAAGGGAGCAAGGGCGTTCTCAACGAGCTGATGACGGCCGAAATACTGCTCGGCGTCACGCTTGTTGATGGTCACCTTGCCGGTGCCGGGGACGAGACGGACGCGGGCGACGGCGTTCTTACGACGGCCGGTACCCTGGTAGACAACGGTGTTCTCAGCCATCTTTAAGCCTCCAGCTCAATCTTCGTGGGGTTCTGGGCAGCGTGCGGATGCTCGGCACCAGCGTAGACCTTAAGCTTGGTCATCTGGGCACGGCCGAGGGTGGTCTTGGGCAGCATGCCGCGAACGGCGCGCTCGATGACCTTCTCCGGGTGCTTCTCCATAGCCTGGCGGAAGCTCTCAGCCTTGAGGCCGCCGTTGTAGCCGCTGTGGCGATAATAGGTCTTCGTGTCGGCCTTGTTGCCGGTAAGCTGGACCTTATCGGCGTTGATGACGACAACGAAGTCGCCGCAGTCGCTGTTGGGCGTGAACTGGGGCTTGTTCTTACCGCGCAGGATCATTGCGATCTGGGTGGCAAGACGGCCCAGGACAGCACCATCGGCGTCGACGAGAACCCAGTTGCGCTGGACCTCGCCCTGCTTGGCGTAGTGAGTCGATTTCGAAATCACTTAGACTCCTCCATGTACAGTACGTGTTGTTACAGAGATTCACGGGGCTCTGCAAGTAACCCGTCCATATTACCCCGCTCGCCGCCCGAGTCAACAGGTATTTTGGCTCCGACCAGAGTTTCTGCACATGTCATCCATGGGTCATGACGTCGCGACACTAGCGCTCGACAAATGCCTCGATATCACTCAGTAGGCGCTTTGCCTCCTGGCGGCCCTGAATATACAGGTCGAGGAGCTTTGCCGGATCATGCTCAACGTGACCGACCTCGACCGGCTTTTGTGGAGCAACGACCAGCGCGCGGCCCTCGCGCTCATACTTCCACAGATGCATGCGCTGGATGTTATAGCGGTCGTGGCGCGTCTCGATAGCCTCAAGCAGGTAGGGGTAGTCGGCATAGCGAGCGCGTGCGGCGGGCATAAACTCGTAGGGCTTTTTTTCGTACGAGCGGTCCTGCGTGACAATGACAACCGCGCGGTCGAAGCCCGCCTCCTCCAGCACGTGCTCGATGGGGACCGAATCGGCTACGCCGCCGTCGACGTATTTGTGCCCATCGATCTCGACCGGCGGCGTCACCAGCGGCAGCGACGTCGAGGCGCGCACGGCATCGAGGTCGAGCACGGCGCTTTTGACCGGCAGGTATGCAGCGGTTCCAAAGAGCATGTCCGTCGCGACGGCGTACATCTTGGTGGGGCTCGCGTCGAACGCTTCGTTGTCAAAGGGATCCAGGCGGTCCTGGACATCGTTGAAGATAAAATCGTAACCCACGATGGAGCCCGTGGACGCAAACGATGCGGCGCCCATGAAGCGGTTGTCATTGCAGAAAGCCAGGTTGATGCGGTTGGCACGGCCGATCTGATGCGACTTGTAGTTCACGCCGTTGAGAGCGCCGGCCGATACGCCATATACCGCCGGAATCTCGACGCCGGCCTCCATGAGAACGTCGAGTACGCCTGCGGTAAATTGCCCGCGGAAGCTGCCGCCCTCCAAAACGAGCGCGACCTTGCCGGCGTTCTTTGCCTTATCTTCTGCAGTCATATTGACCTCCTGCGATTGCGTTTTGGCTTTCTTCTACCCAGTTTTGGAATGGAGGGCGCATAGGTTTTGGAGTTGAGAATATGGAGCGGAAAGCGTGTCCCAATTTGAGGCGGGATTCCGGGATGAACTTTCCGCTTGGACCGCCGTTGGGAAAGCGTGTCCCGTTCTGAGCGCGGATTCCGGGATGGATTTTCCGCCTGGGCCGCCGTTAGGAAAGCGCGTCCCACCCTACGTTGCCGTAGCGTTTGCTTAACGCCCGCGCCCTGCACAGAGTTCGATTCCCCGCGGGTTTGGGGTTCCGTTGATGCGGCGCATGGCCGGCTGAGATTCGATAACATCGCATCCATATTGGGCTGATAGTTTGCGCGGAGAATCCGCGTATTTGCTTCGCAAATCCGCGCCGGCTTCGGCCGGCTGCCGCCGCCCTCGCCCGCGGGCTACAAACGCTTCGCGTTTGCTTAACGCCCGCGCCCTGCATAGAGTTCGATTCTCCGCGGTATCCATATGTAATAAAAAGGCAGGTAGAGACACTTCTCTACCTGCCTGTTACGTATGGTGGAGGCGCGGAGAATCGAACTCCGGTCCACGAAAGCCCCCTGATTGGCATCTCCAAGCTCAGTCGCTGGTTTTGTCTCGGACGCTTTGCGCGCAGCGACACGCTCGCGGCGTCCTAACCGGTTCGGTCTTAGCCTGCGCCATACCGATTACGTGCGCAGGAGCATTCCCCTAAAATGACGTCGCGCCGGTGTCGGGGAAATCACCGGGTTGACGCGCCGCTATAAACTAAGCAGCGAGAGCCATAGGCTCAAAAGAAGAGTTGTTGTCAATTCAATTTGACGGTACCCCTGTTTAACGAGGCGAGGAGACCTCGGCTTGCTTCCTCTCTCAGAGCTATCGTGTCGAAACCAGTCGCCCCCGAATGTCGGGAAAGTCTGGATGGCATTGGGCACGCAAGCACCCAACACCCGTCGACTTTTCAAGGAGCATGCAGGGCGAGCCCCGCTTGTGGAGTGTTATCTTACCACGTTCTGAAAGCGGACAGCTGTTCTATGCACGAGCTGTGAAGACCCCAATGTGCGCCGCACTTCGCACTTTTGCCACCGATCGCGTAACGTATATTTTCGCCAAGCAAAATTGACCCGTCGAAAGGACCGTTATGGATACCAAGCAGCAACTCGTCAATGCCCTCGCAGGCCTGGGCTCAACCATTACCGAAGCTATGGATGTCATCGAAGGCTTTGTCCCCTGCGGACATCCCGCCCTCACGGTTTCGAACGCACTCGTCGCGCTGGACGCTAACGATGATGTGGCTCTCGCCCAGCAGCTTGAGACCGTCGAGGGCTTTATCGACCACGTGAGTGAGAACCGCGGCGTGGCCGCCTACCACGGCATCGAGGTCGAACTCGCGGGTCCCAAAGCCGATCTGCTCGCAGCAATCCGCGAGGTAGGCGCCCTTATGCAGACCGCAGGCGTCAAGAACACCCAGGTCAACGAGTGGGTCTACCGCAGTCTGGCAGCACTCGACAGCTCCGACGAAAAGGCAGCCGAGCAGCTCGCAGAAAGTCCCGCCATTAAGGCCGAGCTTTTGTAAATAGAAGGCGCGGGTCCCTTGGCGCATCGTCGTCCAAGAGGCCCACAAACAGTTCGCGTCAACCGATAGCCGCGCCGCCGCGTTCGGCCAAAGCCAGAATCGGCATCATTTGGCGCGGGGTCTTTGCTGCAAGATCGGCATGTTCGAGCAGCTTGCGATCGTTGGTCACCAAGTAATCGACCTGCGCGCGCTTGCACGCGGCGAGCACCAAGTTGTCCTCGTAATCGCGATGGAGCGCTAAGTATTTGTCGGCCAGCCAAAGGTCCGACGCATCTGCACCCACGGCCGTGGCGTTTTCGGTCATGTTCCGAACAAACGCCAACGCCGCATCGCCAATTGCACGGGCAGATGCCTCGTCGAGCGCTTCCCCACTGGCAAGAACGCTACGCTTCAGCTCGTGTTGGACAACGTACAGCACGTCCTTGGCGATATGCACCGGAAAGAACAGCAATGCCCCCGCCTCCGCCGCCTGCCCAATAAACGCACGCGCGGCAAGCGACTCAGCATGGTCGACGCAAAACGAATCAACCCATACGTTGGCATCCAAACGCAAAAGGCCTGCGCCCAGACGACACCAATGCCGTCTGGGCGCAGGCCAGATAACGTGGGCGAACACGTCTGCTAACGCAGGTAAGTCTTCGCGTTGCTCAGGCTGTAGGCAATCGTCGAGCCGTTGTGCAGCAGCGACGACGCTTGCGGGGTAATCGTGCCGGTAATGCCCAGTGCCAAGAGTGCTGAGTTGGTAAGCATCACCTTAGAGTAGGAGCTCGTCAGACGATCAATGAGGCCCTGACTCATGCGGCGCAGGCGCACGATCGCGGCAAGATCCGTATCGGTCAGGATGATATCGGCGACCTCCTTGGCGATGTCGCTTCCGCCACCCATCGCCAAGCCCACGTCGGCCAAACCGAGCGCCGGCGAATCGTTGACACCGTCGCCCACCATGGCAACGTGGCGCCCCTCGCCCTTAATGCGCTCCACATACGCGTACTTGTCCTCGGGCAGCAGCTCGGCCTTAAACTCGTCGACCCCCGCCTCGCGAGCAATGCGCTCGGCCGTGCGCTCCGAGTCGCCCGTGAGCATAACGACATGCTTAACGCCCAACGCGTGCAGGTCGGCGATGGCTTCACGGACCCCGGCCTTGAGCGGATCCTCGATGCCGAGCACGCCGACGACCTTTCCATCGACCGCCAGATACAGCGGCGACAGGCCCTGCATCTGGGACTCAATGCGCTCCTTAATGTCGGAATCGAGCTGCGCGCTCTCGTCCTCAAACACAAAGTGTGCCGAGCCGATAATCGCGCGACGCCCTTCGATGGACGAAGCAATACCATGCGCCACGATGTACTCGACCGCAGCATGGCGCTCGCGGTGCTCGAGCCCGCGCTCGCGGGCGGCGTTGACCACGGCACGCGCCACCGGATGCGGGAAATGCTCCTCCAGGCAGGCAGAAAGGCGCAGGACCTCGTCCTCGCTCCAGCCGTCGGTCGTCAGCACGCAAGCCAGGCGCGGCTGCGCCTCGGTGAGCGTGCCAGTCTTATCAAACACAATGGTGTCGGCCTTGGCAAACGACTCAAAGTACTTTGCGCCCTTGACCATGACGCCCATCTTGGCAGCATCGCTCATAGCGGTCATGACGGCGACGGAACCCGTGAGCTTGAGTGCGCACGAGTAGTCGACCATCAGCGCCGCCGAGGTCTTGATAAGGCTGCGCGTGGTGAGCGCAACCAGGCCCGCGAGCAGGAAGTTCCACGGGACGATCTTGTTGGCGAGGTCCTCCATATGCGACTGGCCCTCGGATTTGAGCGAGTCGGCCGTCTGCACGAGCGAGACGATCGAGCGCAGTTTGGTCTGCGCCGTGTTGGCGCGCACGCGCACCAAGATGCTGCCGTCTTCCACGACGGTACCGGCGAACACGTCGTCGCCCACGCTGCGCTCAACGGCCAGCGGCTCGCCGGTCAGGGTCGCCTGGTTGACCATAGCGCTCCCCTGCTCGACAACACCGTCGATGCAAATGGACATGCCAGTGCGCACGGCGACCAGATCGCCGGGCTCAAGCTCGGTGGCGGCAACGCTCACCTCGGTGTCGCCGACCACTTTTTGTGCCTTATCAGGCACGTCGAGCAGCGAGTTGATGAGCTCGTTTTCGCTCATGGCGCGTGTGTAGTCCTCGAGCAATTCGCCCACATTGAGCAGGAACATCGTCTGGCCCGCGGTATCGACATCACGTTTGACAAACGAGATACCGATGGCCGAAGCGTCGAGCACGGGAACGGTCAGGCGCGGCTGCGCCAGCTCATGAAGGGCAGCGCGCAAAAATGCCATGTAACCGGCCACGACAAACACCGCACGCAGAGGCGTCGGCAAGAACCAGCGGCGCGCGTAGTGGGCGCCGATAAGTGTGGCAAGATCCATGACGAGCTTGTGCTTGCGTGGCTCAAGCTGCATCACGTAACCCGTCTTTGCGTCGGCGATGGCCTGAGCGTCGAGCGCACCGACGGCGGCCAGCACGGCATCGCGACGTGGCTCGTCGTATTCGAGCGCCATCTGGCCAATACGGCCATATACGCGCACCTTGTGCACGCCGTCGATATCGCCGCTGAGCTTAAGAAGTGCATCGAGATCGCTCTCTGGCACAGGACCCGCCAATTGAAGACGGGTCCTGCCGGGGATCTCGCTAATAATCGAGAATCTCATAGTTTGTGCCTGGGAGCGTTACTCGGCTGCCTCGTCAGCAGCGGCCTCGCTCTGGGTGATGTAAGCAGCCTCGGCAACCATGTCGTCGACATTAGCCTTGGCCTGCTCGACCATGTCCTGGTAGCCGTTCTTGATGCGCATGCCGCACGCGATACCCTGCACGCAGGCATTCTTTACCGGAGCGCTGGTAAGCAGCTTGATGCCGGCCGTGCCAAGCAGAAAACCGCCACCGACAAGCAGGGTATTGAACGTCGACTTCTTCATGTTGCTTCTCCCTTTTGCCGCATTGGACGCGGCATGGTGCTTCAGCACCCGAGTAAACAAGTTTGCTCGAGCACGCTTTTGAAATATCTCAATTTTATCTAACTATCTAGGTCAGCCATGGCTAACCTTTTGAAAATTAACGATGCGGAGTAACCGATTGTCAATGTGAGAAAGGGACTGTCCCTTTGCCCCTTCTTACAACTGCCAGGTAGCTGCTTCCTTTTGCAGCGCCACCATGCGGGCGAATTCTCCACCTGCCGCCTTGAGCTGCGCCGGAGTGCCCTGCTCGGCAACCACACCATCCTTGAGTACAACGATCTTATCGGCATTTTCCACCGTGCGCATACGGTGGGCAATAACGATAACCGTCTTACCTGCAAGCAGACGGGAGAGCGCCTGCTGAACCACGGTCTCGTTCTCCACATCCAAGCTCGCCGTCGCCTCGTCCAACAGCACGATAGGCGCGTCTTTGAGCAGCGCACGGGCGATAGAGATGCGCTGGCGCTCACCGCCGGACAGCTTGGAGCCGTTCTCGCCGATCATGGTGTCATAGCCCTGCGGCATGCGGCTCACAAACTCGTCGCAGTTGGCGGCACGCGCGGCAGCAAGCACTTCCTCATCGGTGGCATCGCGACGACCAAGACGGATGTTTCCCATCACCGTGTCGTCAAAGAGCAGCACGTCTTGGAACACAATGGCGTAGTCGCGCAGCAGCGCCTCGGGATCCACGCTCGCAACATCCACGCCGCCCACGGTGACCGTGCCTTCGGTGGCGTCCCAAAAGCGCGCGGCCAGGCGGCTCACCGTGGACTTACCGGAGCCCGAAGGACCGACCAGTGCCGTGACCTCGCCTTCCTTGGCGGTAAAGCTCACATCGGTAAGAACTTTCTCGCCGGCGCGGCCGTCCTCGCCCGCACCATAGCCAAATGCCACGTGATCGAACACCACATCGTGGCCTACGGGCTCAAACTGCTCGCTGCCCCGCGCCACGGGCTCTTCCATGATGGAACGCATGCGCTTGGCCGACGACTCGGCGGCAAACAGCTCGGACATCAGCATCAGCGCCTGATCAAAGGGCGCATAGATGCGGCTCACCATAAGCAGGAAGGCAAACATCATCAAAAAGTCGACCTGGCCGGAGGCGACCATCGCAGCGCCCGTGACCAACGTGGTGGCAATCCCCAGGCGCAGGATGGCAAAGGCGGAGTTGACCAAAAGCCCATTGGCGAGCTCGCCCTTGGTGGTCTCGCGCTCCTCGGCATCGATCACGGCGTTGAGCCCCTCAAGATAATGAGTCTCCTGGTTGGTGGCGCGGATCTCGCGCACGCAGTCGAGCGTCTCCTGGATCGCCTCGGTAACCTTGACCTTCTCGGCACGCACATGGTCGAACACCGGGGTCATGGGGCCGCGTGTCAGATACAGCACGGCAAAGGCCACGGGCACGCTCCAAAACGCCGCGATCGCCAGCTGCCAGCAAAAGAACAGCGACGCCACGAACACAATGGCGCTTGCGATGATGGCACCCCAAAGCTCTCCCAGCACGTGGCTGTAGGCGTGCTCCATGGCCTGGACGTCGCCCATGATGGTCTCGGTTAAATCGGCCAGATCACGACGGCCAAAAAACGACAGCGGCAGCTTGCGCAAGCGCTCGGCAATCTCCATACGCTGCTTGCCGCACTCCTCGTAAAAGATGCAGTAGGTGTAGTAATACTGCTGCCAGTTAGAGGCAAAGAGCAACACGAAAAAGACCAGGAGGCCGCCCACAATCGGCAGGGCATCCGGCAGGTCGGCACCGGTGGCGAGATGTTCGACAAAACCGGCCATGACCAGGAACAATAAGCCCATGCCGGCCATGGCAATGAGATTGGCGAGCGCGGTCCAGAAAATGCCGCGTTTTACGCCGGCGACGCCTTTATCGGATAGGAAATACTTCTTTTGGAATGAGGCGAACATTTAGGCCTCGCCTCCCTTCGTGACGGCGGCATCCGCGGCAGCAGTGATCTTCCAGCTCGCGGCCTGTTCGTATTCGGCCCACATCTTGGCGTATAGACCGTTTTGGGACAGCAGCTCGGCATGGGCGCCAGTCTCCTGCACGCTACCTTGGTTGAGCACCACGATCTTGTCGGCCCCCACCACGGTCGAAAGCCGGTGCGCGATCATAATGACTGTGCGACCCGCCGCCAGTTTGCTAAAGGCACGCTGGATGAGCGCCTCGTTCTCGGGGTCGGCAAACGCTGTGGCCTCATCGAGCACCACGATAGGTGCGTCTTTAAGGATCGCGCGGGCGAGTGCCACGCGCTGTACCTCGCCGCCCGAAAGATATGCCCCTCCAGCACCGAGCATGGTGTTAATACCCTGCGGGAGCTTGGCCACAATGTCGTCGCACTGAGCTGCGGAGAGGGCCGCACGCACTTCGTCGTCAGTGGCCGTAGGCTTGGAGGCGCGCACGTTATCGGCAAGTGTTTGCCGGAACAGTTGGTTGGTCTGAAACACAAAGGCGACCTGGTCCATGAGCTCGTGCGGATCCATGTCGCGAACGTCTACGCCGCCCACAAGCACGCGACCCGAGGAAACATCCCAAAAACGCGGGATCAGGCTTGCGCAGGTTGACTTACCGCCGCCCGAGGGACCAACCAACGCAAGGGTGCTACCTGTGGGAACGCTAAAGCTCACATGATCGACGGCAGGCGCTTCGGCACCCTCGTAGGTAAAGCTTACATCCTCAAAGCGCACATCGCTGCCGATAGGGTGCTTGGGCTGGGCAGGCACGGAGAGCTGCTTGGAATCCATAACGCTTCGGATGCGCGCCAGCGAATCGGCACTCATCTGAGACGCCTCGCCCACAAACATGAGCTTGGTCATGGCCGTCGGCACCACGGCCGAAAAGATCGCGTAAAACGTGAAGTTGACCATAAAGTGCGCGAAGTCCGTCTCGCCCGGCGCCAACAGCAACGCCACGGGCAAAAGAAATGCCACGAGGCCATTGAGCGCGGTAAGGTTGAGCACCTGCGGGCCTCGGCAGAACGTGCCCGCATAGCTTTGCGCCATGTCGGCGTATTCGGCGATCGCATCGTGAAACGCCTTAAAGGAGTAGACCGTCTGCTGGAACACCTTGACCACGGGGATGCCGCGCACGTATTCGGTGCCGGTCTTGTTCATCTTGACCAGCGCGCCCATGTAGGCCTTCATAAATTCAGCGCCCTTGCCGCTCATCATGGTGGCCATGGCGCAAAACGAAACGACGACCGAGATTAAGCATGCCGCGCCCAAACGCCAATCGAGGGCGAAAAGCAGCACGAGCAGGCCCACGACCATGGCGGTGGCGCCTGCGATATCGGGCAGCATGTGCGCGAGCAGCGTCTCGGTGGAGGCGGCGCAGCCGTCGACGATACGGCGCAGCTCACCGGTGGCGTGCGTGTCAAAGTATCCGAGCGGCAGCTTAAGCAGATGCTCGCTCGTAGCCTTGCGGATATTGGACGCGCAGCGAAACGCGGATAGGTGCGTACACATGAGTCCCACGAAATAAACCACGATGCTTGCCAGCGCAAACCCCACGGCCCACCAGCCATACGTCGCGATGCCGCAGGCTTCGCTCCAGTTAGGTGCCACGGCGATCAGATCGCGCGCGACAAGCCAAATGCACACGAACGGGCCAAAGCTCAGCAGCTGCGAGAGCGCCGAGAGGGCCATGCCCAAATATGTTAGGAGTTTACGGTCGCCGGCATATGCAAGCAGCTCGCCGATGCCGCCATCTTCCTTTTTTGACCCCTTTGCCATGAGATTCCCTTCTAACGGCTTGAGAGTTAACCGTTAGAAACTTATCATTGGCGTGTTAGCCGAGGCACACAATCGAGCCAGGCGTGGACGTTTCTGCAAAGGAAAGGGACGCTTTTGAAAATGCGGCGGGCAGCAACCGATATAACCGAGCTCTACGCACCGCAGTTTGAGCAGTTTGGCCTGGAGCTTACCGGCAAGGGCGCCGTCTTTACCGGCGAGGTGGCAAACGACCGGGCGCACGGCCGCGCATGGATCATGCCCCTCTCCCCTGCCTGCATCGTCATGGAGCATTTCATTACCCCGACGCACGATATGTACCTGGCCGAATACACACCCGAGCCGTACGCCTGCGTGAGCGAGGTCAGCGCGCCCACGCTCATATGCATGCCCAAGGCTGGCATAACGCCTGCGAACCTTAAGCCACTGCGCGGGCCGTGGCCGAACAGCGCGGTGTGCAGCTTTATCCAAGATAGCTGCGGCGAGGAGCTAAGTCCGCTGTTTGCAGGGCAGCTTTATCACTCGCGCTCGGTGCTCTTTTTGCCTGGATTTTTTGACGAACTGGAGCACCGCTATCCCACCGAGTTCGCGGGAATCTTCGAGGCGTTTGCCGAGCCATGGCACGAGGAGGCGACATCTGCCATCTGCCACACGCTGCGTCGGATTAACGAGGAACGCGCCCGTACCGTAGGCGGACACGTCTATATGCAAGGCATCGTGGAGACCATGGTCGCGGAGCTCGCCTGTTCGCGCGCGGCCCACAAGCAGGCGCGGCAGGCGGCAGACACACGCGTCAGCATAACCATTGCCGAAGAAGCAACGGCAATGATTGAGCGCGCGCTCGACAAGGGCAAACATGTGGGCATCAACGAGGTGGCCGAGAGGCTCTACACAAGCCGCTCCAAACTATGCGCCACCTTTAAGGCCCAAACTGGCGAGTCCCTGGGCGCCTACATTCGCAGACGCCGTATAGAGCGAGCACAGGACCTTTTGGCCGACAGCGCGCTCACGATAGCGCAGGTGGCAGAGCGTCTAGGCTACCCTCAGCAGGCCGCCTTCGCCCAAGCCTTCAGACAATACACCAGCACCACCCCCACCGCCTGGCGTTCCCAACATCAATAAAGAGACGGCAGAGGGCCAGTGCGACAAGGGGAAAGTCCCTTTGTCGCATAAAATGCCCCCCGTGCGGATCATATCCGCACGGGGGGCATGTGTCAGGTAATCAATCGAACGCAGCCAGTCCTTAGCCAATGTGCTTATTACGCTTAATCAGAGCGCATGCAGCGGCAAGGAAAGAGCTCAGGCCAGCCACCCCAAAAGCTGCAGCGGCACCAGCAGATATATCGCCAGTTCCAGGCAAAGCTGCCCTGGCATCCTTTTTGCCCTTCTTTTGTTTATCGCCCTTGGCAACCTGCTCATCGCTGCCGGGTTTATTGCTGCCAACGGCAGCACCGGCATTCGTCTCGTCTTCATAGACTTCGATCTGGACGGAAGCCTGAATGTTTGCCGCAGCCCCACGCGAAGGCTTAGCACGCAGCGTTGTCTTGCCAGCATGCAGCGCCTTCAGCGTATTGCCGCTCACGGACGCAATCTCGCTATCAGCAATCTCCCATTCGACATCTTGATATGCGTCCGCCGGATCGACCGCCGCCACAAGCAATACCGAATCGCCGCGCTTGACCTTAACAACCGACCCCTCGTCCTGCTTTTTGCCGTTCACGAGAATCGAAATCCTCTGCGCGGCAGGGCGGGCAACAACCTTGAGCTGCACCCTTACATCTATCAGGCCATTGGCAGTCGTGCCGGTTGCCTTGAGCGTCTCCCCCGCAGCCCCCGTCGACGGAACCTGTTGCCATTCAATTGGGCAATCGCAAGTCGATCCGTCCTTCATGGTGACATGCGCAACAGAAGGCAGCCTGCCCTTAACTTCGTCCGAAGACGAATGTTCAAGCACCTCAACCGTGCCAAGTTCATCCGCCTTAACGGGAGTCTCCGAATCGTTTCCCGCAACGGTCACGGTACAGGTAGCCTCGGCCTCTCCATTGGCAACGACGCCTTCGAGGACAAACTGGCCAACCTGGTTTAAGGCATCCCCCGAAACAGGATCGAGGTTCCAATAATTAACTGCGACCTCATCGCTCGTGCCATCCGAGTACTTGGCCTGGACCGTCGCCGGCAGCTGCGAGAGCAGCTCGTCGACCGTCGTGCCCTTCGCAACCGTCAGCGACGTCTCCGAAACCGAGGTAATAGCGGTATCGGGGGCGACAACGTTGATGACAGCAGTCGGAGACAAATCGGCGAGTTCGGCATCGACATACTTGCCCGTCACGGTATAGCTGCCGGGCTTGCTCATATCGACCTTCGAGGTATCCCAAGTGACGGCCATACCCTCATCGTCATCATCCGTCATCGTGCCATCTGAATACGTCGTGCCCAGGCCACTGGGAAGACCGCAGTTCTCGACAGCGGTTCCCTGAACAGCGTTAATAACCACCGTACGCGGCTGGAGCGCGGTGACCTCCCCTTCGCCGACAACGCTAACCTCTGCGGTAACGAGTCCGTCTTCGGAGCCCGAGCGATCATCGTCATCTACAAGTGCCATCATAGCCGCCCCGTCAAAGCCCTGGACCAGGCCCTCGACGGTAAACGTCCCGCCGGCATTTTCATACTCTTTGGGATCGATCTCGGCCCAGTCGATGCCGGCCAAAACCGTCGTGCCGTCAGCAAGCTCAACAGGAACGCTCGTTGGAAGCGACGGCTCAACGCCCTCTTCGGTACGAACCCGATGCTTCTTGTTTCCACTAATGTGCTCGGGAGCGCAGATCTCCACGGTGACGGAGAGCGGCGCGCCAGTTCCCCTGAGACGTGACCAATCTGAATCCGAAGTGATCATTCCTGTCACCACGGTCTGCTTTCCAACGGGCCCCGTATATGAATAAGGGTCGAGATCCCAGTCGAGCACGTAGTCAGAGAGTACGCCCTCGGCGTTATACAGCCGCGTCCTTGCAGGCAGGCTCGGCTTTGTACCGCTGACCGTTGCGACCTTGGTGGGTATCTGGAGCGAAGACTGCGTGACTACCTTTACCGTTGCCTCGGCCTTAACGTTCGCAATGCCCTCGAGAGTTCCCTTGAGCTTAAAGCTACCAACCTTGTTGTACTTGTGAGCCGGGGCCTGTTCCCAGTTAACCTTGACATCACAGGGCTCGGCAATTCCCTTGTAATGGACCTTGACCGTCTGGGGCATTAGAGGATCGAGCCCCAGCATCGTGCTGACCTTTACCGGCTCGACCTTCTCGACCTTGGACGAGACCTGAAGATCGAACTGCAACGGAATCTTCTTTTCGACGAGCCCCTTGTCATCGTTCCAGAACATCATACGGCCCTCGCCGTTGATCATTCCGCCCTTGTTCCAGTCGACATTTGCCGTATCCCACGTAATGTCCGAAACGCGCAGCGTCCACTCGCCGCCCAGGAATTCCTCGGCCTCGTTGAGCGGGACGTCAATCCATGCAGGAAGAACCTCGGGAGAAGGAACGCCCTTCAGAGATACGCCCTTCAACGTCGGGACGGTTAATCGCATCCGGATCGATCACGTAGACCTTCATCGAGGTAGGGATATCCGTTCCTGCAATATGGCCATGCAGAATAGTGTTCGCGGTTGGCCGAGGATCATAATCGTCCCATTCGATGGCCAGATCGGTGGCAATTGTGCCGTCCTTGCACACCGCGGTGCCGTTGCCCGTAAAGGGACGAAGCGTTTCGCCCTTGTAGATCGTGTCCGTAAACTCGTTGTCCCTCGGAGACGTCTTTTTGACATCAAACTGAGCGCGTTTCAGATGTGCCTTGACGGTGACGGTGCCAAAATCGGCGGCAACGGTATCCGAATAGTAGTTGCCGATTGTAGCTGTACCCTCGATCGTCGCCTCGTCGACCGTTCCGTCCTCAAACTCCTGGGGAATGGCGTTCCACTCGAGAATTTGAAGGGGATACTGCTCGCCATCCGACAGCCTCGCCAGCACGTACGTGGGGAGCGCGATATCGGCATTGGGAGCACCGAGCAATTCGAGTACAACGGGATCTGCAAGATCAAATACGTCCACGGTGGCCTTGACCGGCATCCCCGTGTCACGCAAATGGCCGTAGACCTCGAACGAGCCAGGCTGGGCATATTGGGAGGAATCGATTGGATCCCAGTCCGCAATGCTCGAGATTCGAGAACCATCCCATAGCACGACATCGATGAATGAGGGAAGGTTGGGCTTGATTCCCGTTGTCGTTAAAACGGACACGTCCTCGAGCTTTTGAACCTGCTGAACTTTAAGGTTGCAGCGAACTTGCTTACCCTGAAGCGGCCCCGACTGGTTGGCAAGCGGGACGTCGATCTGCTTCATACCGGGCTTCGAGACAATGTCTGCGGTAAAAACGCCCTCGCGGTACCAATCGATGTTGACCGTCTCGGCAGAGCCATCCGAGTACACAACGCGGGTCCTTTGCGGCAGCGTGCTGCCTCCGCCCTGCGTCGGAAGAACGTTGACAAGCGTATTGACGGAAACCGGATCGATGGACACGACCTGTTTTGATGAATAGTCGGCAGTCTGAGCGGGGGCAGTCTGAGGCGTCGGCAGGTCTTCTGCCAGCTGAGCACCATCGTTGGTCGCCTCGCTCGGATTTTCAGTTACATCCACTTGAGCTGCCGGCTGGACCATCACGCGCTGCGATGCAGCGAGCGAGATGCCGGCAACCGAGCCACGGAACTCATAGACGCCCGCAGCCAGTTTGCTCAAATCGGTTCCGTCGGCATCCTGCGACTCCCAGACAACGGAGCGCTGCTCAGTTTTACCAGACTTAAATTGAACTGCAACGGTACCGGGAAGCGTTGCCGTCCCTCCAGCACCCAACGTTATATCGGGCAGTGCCGTGATGGATACCGCTTCGTCGGCTTGCTTGTCATTGCCCGCACCGGTCTCGGAATCGCCCTGGGCGGTCTGATCCTGTGGGGCGGCTTGCTGCGCGGGCGCCGCCCCCGCGGCAATCGATATGCCATCGACCCCCTGAAGGGCTTCTGCAATCGCCGGCATGGGCATCGACCCCGCCGTCATCGATAATGCCAAACCTGCCGTAATTGCTGCGGTTACATGCCTGTTCATTGAACCTCCCGACACGTGCAACCAACACGGTTGCAGGAACAACACACCTCCCAGTGTGCTGCCGGAAAACTCAAGGCCCCTTATCAAAAAGGCAAGCGGTATCCATTCACGAAATAGTCACCGGGTAAGCTGCTTTGTTGTACAGCAAACCGTAGCGACCACGATACGCATCTGCGGCTCCAGAGAGGATCCACTTCCGCCTTTACAGATTGAAGTCAAATACTTTTCCCAAGAAGTGAACGAGTGAAATCAGCCCCCGAAGCAGCCGCACTTTTAGGCAGCAAAACCGCAGGAAAAACTCGACAAAACTGCAGGAAAGCGGGCTCAAAAAGTGTCGATGCTTCGGGGGTCCAAATAAGGTCGTTCACTTCTCGGGAAAAGTATTCGACTTCGATTTCCACCGCCCTCCAATGAGACCGAATGTGACAAAGGGACAGTCCCTCTTCAAAAATGGGCGCGCCGACGGCGCGCCCATTCACCAAATTCCATTCAGCCCGCCTGACCCGGAAGGCCGAGTCGTTGCAGAACCCGGGAGCCCCGGCAGGGCGAGTGCTTGCTCAAAATGAGTTCCGCACGCAAAGAAGGCCACTTAATGTGGCCTTCGTCTTGCGCAGGACTGTTCGAAATTTTGAGGAAGCACCCGCCCTGCCGGGGCTCCCGGGTTCCCGTTTACGAGAGCGACGTTCTCAGCAACTCGTTGAAGAGTTTCGGGTTGCCCTTGCCGCGGCTTGCCTTCATGCACTGGCCCACCAAAAAGCCGATGACCTTCTGGTTGCCGTCACGATACTGCTGCGCCTGATCGGCACAGTTTGCCAGCACCTCGTCCACGATCGGCTGCAGCGCGCTGGCATCGCTCACCTGACGCATACCACGCTCGTCGACGATCTTGTTGGGGTCGTCGCCGGTCCGTGCCATCGCCTCAAAGACCTCGTGCGCCTGGTTGGAGCTAATGGCATCGGTCGCCAGCAGCTTGGCGAGTGCCGCCACCTGAGCCGGCGCGATGCCGGACTCGGCGAGCGACACGCCTGCGCCCTTAAGGTAGGCGATCATCTCGTTGACCAGCAGGTTTGCGACCGTCTGGGCCTCCTTGCCGGCCATACCGGCAGCGGCGGCCTCAAAGAAGTCGGCAAACTCAGGGTCGCCAGCAATCTGCTCGGCGTCAGCCGTCTTAATGCCAAAGTCGGCCTCAAAACGGACGCGCTTGGCATCGGGCAGCTCGGGAATCTCGCCACGGCAGCGGTCGATGAACTCGTCGTCCAGATCGAACGGCGCCAGGTCGGGATCGGGGAACAGACGATAGTCGTCTGCCGTTTCCTTCACACGCATGACCACGGTGCGCTTGCGGCTGGGCTCCCAGTGGCGGGTCTCCTGATAGATGATGCCGCCCTCCTCGAGCACCTCGGCCTGGCGGCAAATCTCGTAGGCAAGGCCGTCGTGCAGACTCTTAAACGAGTTGAGGTTCTTGAGCTCGGTCTTGGTGCCCAACTTGGTCTCGCCACGGCGACGCAGCGACACGTTGCCGTCGCAGCGCATGGAGCCCTTCTCCATGGAGCAGTCCGAAATGCCCAGCGTCACAAAGATGCGACGGAGCTTCTCCATAAACAGGCGAGCCTCCTCGGGCGTGCGCAGGTCGGGCTCGGTGACGAGCTCGATCAGCGGCGTGCCGCAGCGGTTGTAGTCGACGAGCGACTCAGCCGCGGCGGTAATGCGGCCCTCGGCGCCGCCCACGTGAACCATCTTGGCGGCGTCCTCCTCCATGTGGATGCGCAGGATGCGGATGGGCACCGTGTAGGAACCGTCCTCGCGACGCTCGGGCATCTGCAGGTTGGACGCATCGTAGCTGGCCAGATGACCGGCGCGCTGATTGCCCTCGCGCATGGTCGACGTCATGGACGTGGACAGACCCTCGGCGTTGGCCGAGGCGCTCGCCAGGCTCTGGGCCTCGGCCTCGCCAAATGCGCAGTCGGGGCGCTCGGCGGCACCGCGACCGGTCACGTCCAGGTCCAGGTGACCATACATGGCAAAGGCGACCGGACCCTGCGTGGTCTGGAAGTTCTTGGCCATATCGGGATAGAAGTAGTGCTTGCGGTAGAACATCGAGTGGCGCTGGATCTCGCAGTTGGTGGCGAGACCGGCCTTGACGATACTCTCGATGGCGCGCTTGTTGGGCACCGGCAGGGCGCCGGGCAGGCCCAGGCACACCGGGCACACGTTGGCGTTGGGCTCGTCATCGTGGCTGAGCTTGCAGTTGCAGAACATCTTGGTATCGAGTGCGGTGAGCTCGGTATGGATCTCCAGGCCGATCACGGCCTCCCAATCCTGCAGGACCTCGGAAAGCTCCTTCATTACAGCTCGCCTCCCTTCCCGGCAAAATCGGGCGCGACGGAAAGCGCGGGCGCACCCGTGGCGGCATCGGCAAAGCCGCGCTCCAGGGCGCGGGCAAACGTGAGCAGCTGACGGTCCTTAAAGGCCGGACCAACCAGTTGGGCAGAAACAGGCAGCTTGCTGTCCTCGCCCAGGCCCAGCGGCACCGAGATACCGCCGTTGCCGCAAATGTTGAGCGAGATGGTGTACAGATCGGAGAGGTACATCTGCGTGGGGTCGCTGATCTCGCCAAACTTAAAGGCCGTGCGCGGCGAGGCGGGCATGAGGATGGTGTCCACCTTGGCATACGCGGCGTCGTAGTCCCGCGTGATGAGCGTACGGGCCTTTTGCGCGGCGTAGTAGTACTTGTCGTACACGCCCGAGCTCAGCAGGTAGGCGCCGAGCATCTGACGGCGCTTGGCCTCGGCGCCAAAGCCGTGGGCGCGCGAAAGCGAGCTCTGGTCGGACAGGTTGGCGCAGCCCTCCTCCTGATAGCCGTAGCGAATGCCGTCAAAGCGAGCCAGGTTGGAGAACGCCTCGGCCGGACCGATGACGTAGTAGGCAGCGATGGCGGCATCCAGGTGCGGCAGGTCGACCTCGACCAGCTCGGCGCCCTGGTTCTGCAGCTCCTGGGCGGCGCGCTGAACAGCGGCCTTGACCTCGGGCGTCAGACCCTCGGCCTCCATAAACGCGGGGATGATGCCCACGCGCTTGCCCTCGATGCTGTCGTTGAGATGCTCGGTAAAGTCGACGGCGCAATCCTGGCTCGTGCAGTCGTACGGATCGTGGCCCGCGCCGGTAAGCGCGTTCATGGCCAGCGCGACATCCTCGACCGTGCGGCCAAAGGGCCCCACCTGGTCGAGCGACGAGCCAAAGGCGACCACGCCGTAACGGCTCACGGCGCCATACGTGGGCTTAAAGCCCACCACGCCGCACAGCGACGCCGGCTGGCGAATGGAGCCGCCGGTGTCCGAGCCCAGCGAGAGCGCGACCTCGCCCGCGGCGACGGCGGCAGCGGAGCCGCCCGAGGAGCCGCCGGGCACGCGTTCGGTATCCCAGGGGTTGTTGGTGCGGTGGAACGCCGAGCTCTCGGTGGAGCTGCCAAAGGCAAACTCATCCATGTTGGCCTTGCCCATGGGCAGGCAGCCGGCGTCGAGCATGCGCTGGACACAGGTGGCGGTGTAGACGCTCTGGTAGTCCTCGAGCATGCGGGAAGCGCAGGTGGTGCGCGTGCCCACGAGGTTCATGTTGTCCTTAATGGCCAGCGGCACGCCCGCGAGCGGGGGCAGCGGCTTTCCGGCGGCACGGTCGGCATCCACACGCGCGGCGGCCTCGAGCGCAAGCTCGGGCGCCACCTGCAGGAATGCCTGGACCCCGCCCTCGCGCGCCTCGATGGCGGCAAGGGAGGCCTGGGCCACCTCGGTAGCGGTAAAGTCGCCGGCGGCAACGCCCGCGGCGATCTGGGCGGCGGTAAGGGAATCGAAGCTTAGCGCCATTATTCGCTCTCCCCCTCTCCCAAAATGGACGGCACGCGGAAGTAGCGCTCACGCGCGCTGCCGGCGTTTTCGAGCGCGACGTCGAGCGGCAGGTCGCGCTCGGGCTCGCGCAGGTCATCGCCCATCACGTTGGACAGGCTTCCGATGGGATGGAACGTGGGCTCCACGTCGGGCAAGTCATATTGCAAGACGGGCTCGAGCATCTGGACGGCGTCGTTCATGTAGGACGTCATCTGGGTGAGCTCGTCATCGGTCAGTGCGATCTTTGCGTACTCGGCGATGCCGCGCACGTCTTTCTCGCTGAGTGCCATAGGCGCTCCCTTCCGCATAACAGATAAACCGCTCTAGTATACAAGGCAATGCCGCTTGGAGCAGGCGCTTTACCCAAATGCAGCGAAAACGTAACGAGGGCGGCGGGCTGGCAGGCTGCGGACTGGCGGTTCTGGAGCGAAACCGCACCGTCCATAGCGAAAACCGTCTCGCCCACAACGAAAACCATCCCGCCCGCAACGAAAACCATCACAACATTCGACGCTTTTCGCCAAAATCGAGCTTTTCATCGAATGTTGTGATGGTTTGGAAGCCCCGACCACCACAAAGGTGCCTGTCCCCATTGTGGTGGTTCTGGAGAATGTCCTATGCCGAGGCCTTGGCCTTGCGGCGCTTGCGGACCGCGTGGATCACGATGTCCAGCAGCAACAGCACAATGGCTACGACCACAATGAGCACGGCGAACTCGCGCTTGCCCCAGTGGCGGCCGGCCAGCGACTTTTGCTTGTCGACGTCCTTCTTGTTGTACTTGGTGCGCACGCAATGCACCAGCAGGCGATGGTCGTTCACGCCATAGGGCGTGCAGGTGACGAGCGTCACTTTGTCGGCGCCGGGCTCGATGGTCAGCGACTCCATCTCCTCGGGCAGCACGACCTCGGAGTCCACCATCTTATAGGCGAGCGTCTTGCTCATGGTGTGCAGCAGCACCAGGTCGCCGGGCTCCAGCGAATGGATGTCGTCGAACATGCTCAGGTTGCGCATGCCCGAGTGCGCCGTGAGCACGCAATGCGTCGAGGTGCCGCCCACCGGCAGGCTCGTGCCTTCCAAGTGCCCGACGCCCGCCATAAGGACTTCCTCGCTCGTGCCGTGGTAGATGGGCATGCTCACGTCGATGGAGGGGATCTCGACCCAGCTCATCATGGGGTCGCGGTCAAAGATGAGCTGCTGGGCGTAGGGCTCGATCTGGTCGGCGGGGAGCTCGGTGGCCTCGCCCGCCAGCCGCTCGTTAAAGGAGCGCGCCTGGAGCAGGATGCGCTCGCGCTCCTCGGCAGACAGCGCGTCCACGGTGCTGGACACGGTGCTGATCTGGTTGAACACGCCCGAGGCCTCGAGCCGGTCCAAGATCCACGGCCAGGTCATAAGGCCCACGCCAATAAGGATGATGACGATGGTGATGAGCCGATCGGCCCAGCGCGGCAGTCGCTTGCGACGGCGCTTGGGCTTTGGTTGAGGTTTGGGCTGAGGGCTTGAGCCGCCGTTGTCCGCGGCGTTATTGCTCTTCATATGTTTGGCGCCCTGCACCATCGCCGGTCACTCCTCTACAACTCAAGTTGTCTAAACAAATAATAGCCGAATTGCGAGCTCATACGCCGGACAACGCAGCCTGACAGCATTGCGCAGCGCGAGTTGGGCGCGAGTTGGGCCAGCATTTGAGTTTTCAAAATGTCCCGAATCGGCGGGGTGATTCGGGATACAATAGCTACAGGAAACGACGCACCCCGCGTAAGTACTTAGGAGCGCGGGCGACCAGTTTCCGACGTTGTTAAATGCCCGGGATCCGACCCCCGGGCATTCTTATTTACGCTTGTTGCGGCGCAAATGCCTTCCACCGTCCGCACCGCGCGTGCGCCTACGGACCTTAAACCGAACCTCATACGAGTCAAGAAACGCGATGACGAACGAGCCCACCGCCGCGAGGGCGGCGAGCGCGTTAAGGAATTTCAGCATATGGTGACCTCCGATCGAGTCGTCGGCCGCCCGCGCACGGGATGCGTCGCAAGGCCATTTTACTGCGAATGCATGCACCCACAGCTGGTAAACGCGATTTTGACAAACATTTGTTCGATAGTCACAAACACGGTTCATCGTCCGGCGGAGCCTGGCCGCATTGTCCGGGTTTGCCCGACGTGTTTGCGTTTTCAAAATGTCCCGGATCGGCGGGGCGATTCGGGATACAATGTCAATAGAAAACGATGCATCCCGCGTAAGTGTACGAGAGCGCGGGCGGCCTAGTTTTCAGCTTTAGTTAAATGCCCGGGCTCCGAACCCCGGGCATTCTTATTTGCGCTTGTTGCGGCGCAAATGCCTTCTACCGTCCGCACCGCGCGTGCGCCTACGGACCCTAAACCGAACCTCATACGAGTCAAGAAACGCCATGACGAACGTGCCCGCATCGGACGATGGAGGCTGGCTGCGTTATCCCAAAAAACGGGGCAGACTCCAGCGCGGAGTCTGCCCCGAAAAGAGAATGGCAAAGCAAGAACGTCGATGGACGAGAAAAGTGTCCGCAAGTCTCATGGCCATCACATCCCACCTGCCAAAGGGATGGATGAGTGAGCGTTACTCCTGCTCGGACTCCTCAGCCTGCTTACGGCTGCGGATGAGGTGCGCCACGCCGATGCACAGCACCGCGCCGCCAGCGATCCAAGTGAAGGTCACGCCGTTGAGACCGGTGAGCGGGAGGCCGGAGCCCTTCTGGTCGACAATGGTGAAGCTGAGCTTACCGACCTCAGCCTTTGCAGAGCCAGTCTGAACAACATCTTGACCTGCCACGATGGCACTCGTAGTGTCAGGCGTTACATCCGTACCGGCCTGATTGAGCGTGCGGCTGATAGTAAAGGTAACACCACTTGCTGCGGAGTTGTTGTACCCAGGAGCAGGCTCAACCTCCTTGAGGACATAGGTGCCCTCATCAAGACCAACAACGTTAATCTTGCCGTCGTTATCCGTGGTAAGCTGCACCACTTCGCCCTCGTTATGTTTTATGCCTTTAGCGTCGATGTACTTGTTTTCGGTATTAACGCCATTCTTCTCCTGCAGAGTGAATTTAACGCCCGAAAGAGTCGGGTTTTTGCCATCTACAGCGTCACTACCGACCTTGGTGACATCGATGCCGTAGGTATAGTCATAAGCACGGTGAATGACCGTAGTGCCCTCACCGGCACCATGCGGGTTATTCGAGTAGGTAAGCTTAACCTCATTCTTCTGCGCCTTGCCGACGAGTCCCTCGAAATCAGTGTTAATGGCATCATTAGCGTCGAAGATCTTGGTGGAGTCAAGCTTGGCCTGGTATTCAACGGTCACCTTAGAGTTGCCATTCAGGGTGATAGGGGCGCCGCTCTCGTTCGCGCACGTCTTAAGATCAGTGAAACTAACTGTGAGCACGTTGTTGCTGTAGTCTACCTTGTAGCAAGAGGAGCTGACCTTTATATTGTCAATTTTGACCGTGACGTCTGGCGTCGTGCTACCATCCTTAAACTTCGGCGTCATGGATTTGGGAAGATTATCCGTGAAGGTGTACCCGTAGGTGCTGTAAGTGTCGATGTTACCCGCAACGGTACCGGTAAGCTGATAATCGATAAACTGATCCATTCGGGAGTCCGCAGCCATGTTGGGATTCGTGAACACATTATCGCCAAAAGAGCCGCCTTCTTTGTCATCCTTGACGGCCTTGGTTACAGTGGGGACCTGCTTCTTGGGAGTTAAGTTCTCAGCGGAACCGCCAACAACGGCAAAAATGGGCGAACTGAAGGTATCCGTGTTACCCTTTTCAGCATTAGCATTCTTGCCGACACTCTTAGTCACGAAGAGCCAGTAACCAGTAGCCAAGTTACTAAAAGAACCGGTGTTGTCAGCATTTAGCCAGCCGTTATTGCCTTCAGGAATGTTCGCCTTCTCAACAGCAGCAGCGATCTTGTCGAGCACGCTTCCGGCCTTGACGTTATTACCCACAACTTCGTTCTCGTGCATTTTGATGAACTGAGCCCACGCCTGAGCAGATTCAGCATCTTCGCCAGTCGGCAAGCCATCAGGCTTGGGGTCATCGTTATTAAATGCCGTAGTCACTGCGCTCTTTACGGGACCACTTGCCCAATCGATATCGGAAAGCGTCTTCTCCACAGTGGAGTCCCAGGTACCATCATCCTTCTGGTCTTGCGTGACCTTCGCCGAGAAAATTTTGATTCCCTTAAAGGTCGTATCCTTGTAGATATCCTCCTTAATCGTCACGCTGCCGCCCTCGGCCACCTTCGGCGTACCCTCAGCAAACGCCATGGTCACCGGCGCCATCACGCCGCCGAAGCTCAGCGCTGCTGTGAGGCCGGCGGTTACTGCCAGGCGTGCGATGTTCTTGCTCATGCTCATCTTCTTTTCCTCCGTTTTCCGGTTGGTTCTCATTCGATCGATCATCATCTGTCTGTGTCTTAGCATCTGCTTCGCTACGTCTCGCCCCGCTCTCTGTGGGGCTGCCAGCTACTCTTTATGGCCGCCACCTCCCCGCTTGACCAGGAGCGCGACCACGATGAGCGCGGCTCCGGCGACCGCTGCGGCGGCCGCGGCGTACATTGCCATATCGCCAGTCGAGGGCATAAAGCCTCCGGTGGTAATGCTAGGGGGTGTGCCGGTGGGCGTGTTGATGAACGACGCCTCCAGGCTGCCCGTCGACCCGTCCGCGCTGTCGGCACGCAGGGGCGACTCGGCCGTGATCGTAAGCTTGGGCCTGGCGGTGACCACTTGGTCGACGTCCAGACCCTCGGCCTTAACCGTCACACAGCGCGTGCCCTCAAAGGCGGTGTAGCCCTTGGGCGCCTTGAGCTCGCGGACCTCCAGCTTGCCCGAGTCCACGCCCGAGACGGACACGCGGCCGTCCTCGCCCGTGGTGACGGTGGCCTTGCCCTCTGCATCCCACGTGCCGTCGGCCGCTAGCGTACGCCCGCGGTCGTCGGCGATGCTCAGGACCGCCCCGGCAAGCGGTTTGTCGCCGTCGCTGCCGCGCTTGGTGAGCGCGAGATCCCAGGTGTAGGCGCACGCATCGTCGCTCGGCGTGCGGGTGAAGCCGGCATCGCCGGACTGGTCGGCAAGGGGAGAGCGCGGGTAGCGCAGGTAGACCTCGTTGGGGTTGCCCTTCGCGATGCCGTGGTTGCATGCGCTGTTGAGCGGCGCATTGTACACGGCGACCACGCGGGCGCCCGCGGTAAAGGCGTCGGCCCCGCCGAGCGCGGCGACCAGGTCGCCGGTGCGCACGGTGAAGGTCTTGCCGTCGACCGCTACCTTGGTGGCGCACTGGGCCGTGATGTCGGCCCAGCCCTTCGCGGGCTCGGTGCCGGCGCGCCCGTCCTTGCCGGTCTGGACGGCGTCAAAGCCGCCGTCCGCGCCCGCCGCCACGTACACGCGCATGCTCGCGGCCACCCTGGAGGGGTCGAGCCCCGCGCCCATGGTGTCGACTAGCTGCACCGTGTAGGTGTCGTAGGCGGCAAGGCCTGCCGGGACCGTGGCCGAGAGGCGCCAGTACAGGTCGTCGGCGACTGTGGCGTCGGCGGCCTTCTGCCAGGCAGCGGTGCTGTCCTCCAGCACATGCTTTTGGACCTTGGGGGTCGCGGCCTTGGGCTTGACGGTGACGGCGCTGCCGCCCACCAGGGCCATGATCGGCGCGGTGCCGGCCTCGCCCTGGGCGATGGCGTCGTCGTCGGCGACGATGAGCCAGTAGCCGCAGGGCAGCTTGGCCGTCGTGCCCGCGTTAAGGGCCACGGACACGGCGCCAGAGCTCTGGAGGGAACGAGCGAGCTGTGCGCTCAGCGCGCTCGTAAGGTGGGAATCGGTGTTGAGCCACTCGGCAGCTTCCTGCGCGGTGGTCTGGGAATTGGGCATGCCGGCGCTGTGCAGCACGGGCAGGACGGCGTCGCGCGCGGCGTCGCTTGCCCAGGCGAGGTCGGTGGCGATCTTGGCGTCGCTGTCGCCGTCGACGACGTTGGCGCTAAAGATCTGATAGGCGTCGTAGCTGCTCGCCACAGTGCCGCTCACCGTGATGGAACCGGTCGAGGTCGGCGCGGCCTGCGCGGATGCGGGGAACACAACCGCGCAGGTGCCGATCAGGAGGGTAAGCAGCGCAAACAAGATTGGGAAGGAGCAAACTTTCTTATTCATGACGCTTACCTCCCTTCGCATTCGCCTTGCGACGAATGTGCATCCAGGCCGCAGCAGCGCAAAGCACCGCCGCGCCGGCAAGGTACGTCAGAGTGACGCCCGACATACCAGAAAGGGGCAAAGAGGTTGAGTAAGTGTTGGTGAAGGTGGGGATGGAGGTGTCGGTGAGGTTCTGCTCTTCGGCACCGACGTCTGCTTTCCAGTTGCCCTCGGAGTCAACGGTTCCCTTCATGTAGGTCACCGCACAGTCGATCCTTCCTTTGGTGTTATCCTTTGCCACAACCTTGAACCTATAGACCGACTGATCAAACTTGTAATGCGGATAGGTCAAGTGTTCGTCCTTCTCGCGCACATAGTACGTGAAGGTCTTGGAACCATTTTTAAGGTCCGTGAGCTCATATGTCTTCGGCTTGAAATCGACCGTTCTCACATTACCGTTTTCGTCAGTGGGTTTCGCGAGATCAATTGTTGCCGTTTCTGGTTTTTGGAAGTTCGGGTCGTCCTCGTTCGCGAGTTCGAATGAGAACGCCTTCATCTCGCCGCCATCGACCTTCTTGGTCACCTGAGGTGTCCAAGAGCCCTTGGCTGTGTATGCATTAGTAAAGGTCTTATCATTAGTAAAGATCTCACCGTTCGTGAAATTAACGGACACATTTCTGCCATCGTGCGGGTTGACCTCCATCGAGTCCCCGTTGGTGAGATTAGTGACCTTTACTTTATCAACCGAGTAGTAGGTGTAAGTAATGTGCAGCACCTTCTGTTTCTGGTCCACCTTTGTTTCAAACTCAATCTTGTAGATAGCCTTGTCGTAAGTCACACCAGAAACGGGCTTGTCACCGGGATCCTCAACTAGGTAGTAGACAACCGGGCCATCGGAGTAGACCTCGCCCAGATTAAAGGCAAAGTTGCCGTCACTATCATTCGTGACCCCATCGCCAACTTTTGCGCAGCCATTGAGTTGCAGCTTGTGATCGGCAAACGAGGGATCCTGCTTGTTTGTACCCTGTTTGAGCAGCTGGAACTTGAACTCTCCGTCTTTAAGCGCACGACCCGTTAGCGCCTTAGTGCCGCTGAGCTTCATCTTGGGGTACACGTTCACCTCCGTGGTGGAGCCAGCGATTACGTCGCCGTTGGTCATGATGCCGCCACCGTGAATGTTGGATCTGTTGCCCGTGATGAAGAGGGACGCAGCCGCGGTAGCAGCATCCATATCTTCCTGAATCGGCCTAGATTTAAGGCCAATCATGTACTTAGCTTGGGCGCCCTCGTACTTGCCGATAGACGTTCGTGTATTGTTGTCGATCGTGCCCGACCAATTGGCAGCTCCGCCACCAAGCATCTGACCCGTTACGGCAGCGATATACGGCAGTAATTCAACGTTTTTACCATCGCGAATAAGAAAAAGATCCTGGTGACCGGCTTCTTTAAACTTATCAGTTATTTCGCCGCCCCGATCATTCTCCTCATCGTAATCCCAGTCCTCGCTCTTGCCGTTGGAGCCGCCCGATCGGTTATAACCACCGTCAGAATTACCGTCAGAATTACCGAAAATCGCGATGCCATTGGTATCGGTAATGGCAGTCTTACCAGTCGGGCAAGCGGCAAACCCGCCACCAAAGCCATTGGCATGATTGTTGGTAATCAGCGCGTTATATATCTTGAGGCTTGCCGGCTGAACGTTGTTGTCGCTGCTGCCCTGGACGAATACGCCACCGCCGCCCCAGTCGTTGTCTGTATTGGTTTTGTTGTTGGTGATATATGCCTTAGTGCCAAGAGGAACGTTAAACACGCTCTCAGTAGGCGCAGAGATACGGATACCGCCGCCCTCCGAGTTTTGCGCCACGTTGCTAGCTATGGTTCCACCAGAAAACGTAAACCCGGAAAGAGCACTATTCCAAGCGCCAGCATAAACGCCGCCGCCAGCCTCGGCAGAGTAGTTGCCCGTGATGTAACCGCCTGCAATTGTGAGACTGCCGCCATTGAAAGCAGCAATGCCGCCACCACCGTGGCAACCGTTACCCTTGTGACTTTCATCGTAGTGCTGATATTTATTGTTAGTAATGTGACCATCCGTAATGGTCACATTAGAGTTCTCAGCACAAATTCCCGCGCCATAACCGCTTTGATAATCATTTATACCGTTACCGGAGATAATACCGTCAGTCATTTCTAACGTAGAATCCTTGGCATAAACGCCGCCGCCACTGGGGGCATAGTTACCAGCGATTACGCCGCCAGAAATCTCCAGGGTTGAGCTAATGACATGAATACCAGCACCACAACCACTGTTGCCCACAGAAGCACCACAAACGTATCCGCCACTCACGTTGACGATAGAGCGATTCTCGGCATGGATAAGGTGACCAACGTTGCGATTTTTCTCTTGAGTAAGCACGCCACTCTGAAGGTTAAACGTACAGCCCTCACCATTGAGATTGATGAGACTCACTCTGTTGCTGCTGTTGCACGCCACGATGGCACCACCGATAGTCACTTCGTGTTTATAAAGAGCCTCAGTAGTGCTGATACTGTCTGCATTAACAGACGATCCAGTTACGTAATAAATTAGCTTGTCCGGAATTTTAGAAGTCTCATCGTAACCCACAGAGGCAAGGTTGGCATTTTTGCTGAGTGTGCTGTCAGAGCATTCAAAGTCGCTGGCGATCGGATTGTCCACTGGAGCTTGCTGACTGTCCATGACGGTTAACGTTGCACCGCCGGTGATATTGAACAGGGATCGATTATCACTTGTATGTGTAATCTTGTGGCCGTTAAGGTCAATTACGGTTTCGCCATGGTCGAGCGTAATAGTGTCCGCGTACTCAAGATCCCCAATGAGACGGTAGTTACCAGGCGTTCCGCCATTTCCGAATTGATTATGTATGTTGCTTTGATTTAGCTCGGTAAAGCCGTCCGCTGCGGTCGGCATGACATCATTCTCATCATTGGCGCCATCATCCGCAGGCTGCTCGGCACTTTTTGCTCCCGTGCCATCGAATGACGGGCCCGCCGCGACATCGTCGCCAGTCTCGTCGCCCTCGGTCTCGTCACTATTCTGGTTTTCGGTATCCCCGTTGTTGGTGTTGCCTACATCAGTAGACTCACTTGAGGAACCCCCCCCCCATCACAGTTTCCTCGGTAGAAACCGTCTGGGCATCGTTGGCAATAGCCTGCGAGATCGGGGGCATAACGAGCGACAGTACCAGGCTCAACACGGAGGTTCCGCACAAAACGCCTGCCAGCACACGGCGCGTCGCTTTATTACTCTGCTTAGATTTGTCCGAATTCGCTTTCATCGATGTCTCCTCCCCAAGAGACCGCGATCTTGCTCTTTCACCATCAAACGTATCTGCGCAATCTGTAATTGCGCTCGTTTAGTAATGCAATTATAACGATTGTTTAAACATCTAAGCAACAAAACCGAAATTTCTGTAGCCAGTTCTCAATTCTCTTGACATTTACTCGGATTTGCCTTCATTTATTCGCTATCTAATTTTTGTTTCTGCTGGTAATTTAGTTGCCTATTATTTTTTAATGGCATTAGATTTATTTGCACAACATTTTGCTCAAGAGCAAACATCCTGTGAACGGTCGAAAATCGACCGTGAGCGGTAGGCCATTAACCGGGATGAATATCCTACTAAATTGATGAGAATCTCTTAAACCCATCGGTGGTTAGAAGCATGATGTTCAGACAACATTATTTGAATTTTCACATAGATTTTAGGTATCAATTCGCCCAAATCGCCTGAGGCCACCACAGAGGTGCCTGTCCCCTTTGTGGTGATTCTGCCCCGGCGCTACAGCAGATGTTCCTCGATAAAGATCGCAATGCCGTCTTTGTCGTTGCTCGCGGTTACAAAGTCGGCGGCGGCACGGGTGGCGTCGCTGCCATTTGCCATGGCCACGCCCACGCCGGCGTCGGCCACCATGCAGGTGTCGTTGTCGGCATCGCCAAACACGCAGATGTTCTGGAGCTCCATGCCGTTGAGCTCCGCCACGCGCACAAGGCCGCGCGTCTTGGACACGCGCGGATCCATGAATTCGTAGAGTCGCTGCGTAGTCTGTAGAGCAGCCGCCTTAACGGTGTCGTCGGCGAACGTCGACGCTCGCTCGATGACCTGCGGCATCACCTCGGGCGCCATGGTAAACATCACCTTGGTCTGCGGCTCGCGCAAAAACTCGGCAAAGTCGACCACCTGGTAGGGCACGCCGTCGACACGCGACAGGTGCTCGACGCATGCATTGCTCTCGGGCACATAGAGCACGCCGTCTCGGGGGCAAACGGGCGTTGCCGGCAGGTCAGCCATGTACTTACAGATGCGCGCGATGGTCTCGCCTGGCAGCGGGTAGCTCAGCTCGTTGGTGTCGTGCGCGCGGTCGATAACCTCGGCACCACCGCAGCCCACGAGCACGTCCACCAGGCCTTCGATGCCCCAGAGCTCGTACATGGCCTCGGTCGCGTGGGCGTCGCGCCCGGTGCACAGGCCAAAGAGCACGCCGCGCTCGCGCAGGGCGCGGATCGCCGCCACGGTGCGCGGGGACACCGTGTGCTGGCTCGTGAGCAGCGTGCCGTCGATATCGCAGAACACGGCTTTGATGTGGCTGAAGGTGGTGTCCATGGGAGCCTTTCTGGGTTGTGCGGCGGTGTGGGGTGCGGTCGTGAACGGCGTACATGGTATACCAAGGCACAGGCGCGGCCCGTCAAAGCAAAAACCACCACAAAGGTGCCTGGCCCCTTTGTGGTGGCAGGATCCGCGGCGCAAACCATCACAACATTCGACGTTTTTCGGCATAATCGCGATTTTCATCGAATGTTGGGACGGTTTCTTACCGCTTTCTTACCGGTTTCCTACCGGTTTCTTACCGCCTTGTGGCACGTTCCAAATGCCGACGTCCAAACAGCAGCAGCGACGCGGGAACCGCCGTCACGACCATGCCCGCCCCCACGAGTGTCCGTTGTACGCCAAATGTTGCCGCCAGCCACGGTGCAACCGCCAGAGGGGCCACGCCGGCGAACATATTGCCAAAGCCCATGACCGAGTTCACGCGGCCGAGTTGCTCGAGCGGCGCCGTCGTTTGCACGATGGTGTTGTGGAGCGGGTTGACGACACCCCAAGCTATGCCCAGGGCGACCTGGCCGACAAGGGCCACACCCACGTACGGCGTCCCCACATAGAGCAGACTTCCCAGGCCCACGGACATAAGCGCCACGAGCAGCGTTTTAAGGTTGACCAGGCGCGGCGGCAGCCGGAGCGCAACCACGGCGCCCAGCACCGCGCCCACGCCCGAGGCAGAAGAGAGCCAGCCCATCCACTCAACGCCGACGTGTAGGACATCGCGATAGAAAAACGACTCAAGCGGATCGAAGGCTCCGTAGCCAAAGTTCGAAAGAAAAATGATGCAAAACAGCAGGGCGAGGACGCTGTTGGTGAAGACTGTCTTGATGCTGGCTGCGAAGGTGACGCGGGAGGACGTGCTGGGGTTGGAGCTTTGTCCCGCACGCTCCCCTTCCTCTGCCGAATCGGCATCCGCATGCCCGGCGACATGGCTGGTCTGCGGCCTAAAGCCCCAACCGACGACGAACGCCAGCACGGTAAAGAGCATCATAAGCACGAAGACCGCGCGCGACGACGCAGCCGCAGCGACAAAGCCGCCCAGCGTGGGGCCAACAATGATGCTCACGTTTGAAAACATGGCGATGGCGGAGTTGATGTCTTTGAGCTCGACGGGGTCGTCGGTGAGGTAGGCCGGATAGGACGTGGCGATGGGCTGGGCGAATCCCATCGTAAAGCCCAGAAACACCGCGCCGAGCAGGACGACGCCGGTCGCGCTACCAAAAGCGATGATTGCCGTGCCAGTTGCGAGAGCGCCGATGATGCTCAGCAAGAAATGGCGGCGCGGACCCCAGGCGTCGAGCTCCGCGCCACCCGCAAAGGATCCCAGGATCACAAAAACGTTCATAAAGAGCACTGCCAGCGATGTCGCAACGACCGAAGCGTCGTCCGCATAGGTGAGCGTTCCGATGACGCCGATAAAATAACTGGTCTGAAAACCGGTGTAGATGAGAAAGCGCATCGCCACCAGGCGTTTAGCCTGCGCGGACAGCGATGAGCGGACTTTTGGGAATACAAGCGTGGGCATGGGTGCTCCTAATCGCATACGAATAGCGGGCAGCGGCCATTCATCCGCTGTCCATTGGCTCAATCTATCCGTATGCCTGACTAGGGTCGCATCGAACCCCTTCCGTCTTTCCGTCCGTCATGAACTACTTGGTAGATTGTAAGGCATGTCCCACACATCTACTAAAACAAAAACCACCACAAAGGTGCCTGGCCCCTTTGTGGTGGAAGTGACGTTTGCCCAGATAAAACCTGCCAAAAAAACCTGTCCCTATTTGGCAGGTTTTAGGCCAGATGATCTTGGATGAGATCGCAGATGGCTCGGGCGTCGTTGATGTTGATGGCTCGGGTCGCAAAGCCGGCGTCGAATGCTTGGCGTGCCAGGGCCTCGTTGCAGGCAAGGGCCAGCGTGTGGCCATCGACCAGGTCGAGCGAGCTCTTGCCGCGCAGACGGTCGACACCGGAGCGCGCGACGACGATGTTGTCGAAGCCCTCGGTCTTGTAGCCCTCGATGATCACCACGTCGACATCGTTGTAACGCGACAGCAGCTCGCGCGCGGGCATCTCGTCCTCCTCGCGCGTGTCGGCGTACTCCGCCCAGCGCGTGGCGCAGATGAGGCCCACGTGTTTGGATCCGGCCTGGTGATGGCGCCAGGTGTCCTTAGCGGGTACATCGATATCAAAGCCGTGATGCCCATGATGCTTGAGCGAACCCACGCGCAGGCCGCGGCGGGTGAGCTCGGCGATAACCTTCTCGACGAGCGTGGTCTTGCCCGAGTTTTGGTAGCCGATAAACGCGATCGCGGGGACGGCCGGGGCGGGAGCGACGGACGCGGCGGCGACGGGTGCGCTCGCGGGAGCTTCGCCGTCGGCAGCGGCAGCCTCAGCAGCGGCCTGGCGTTCGGCACGATCCCACACACCCGAGCGGCCGCCTTCCTTGTGCAGCAGGCGAACGTCGACGATCTCCATGCCACGATCGACGGCCTTGCACATGTCATAGATCGTAAGGCACGCGGCACTCACGCCGGTCAGGGCCTCCATCTCGATACCCGTCTTGCCCGTTACGCCGGCCGTAACCAGCACGTGAAAGCCAACCTGCCCGTCCGCGCGCGGCGGCGCCCAGCCCTCGGGCACGTCCTCGACAGGCGTCCCCGCCGGCGCGATGGGCGCAATGTCGCACTTGCTCTTGGTAATGAGCAACGGATGGCACATGGGAATGATGTCGCTCGTGCGTTTGATGGCCATGATGCCTGCCACGCGCGCGCAGGCAAGCACATCGCCCTTTTTGGCGCGGTCCTGCAGCACCATGGCCTGCGTCTCGGGGTGCATGAGGATGGTGCCCTCGGCAATGGCGATGCGATGGGTCTCGGCCTTGTCGGACACGTCGACCATGCGTACCTCGCCCTTGGCATCCACGTGCGTCAGCTCGTCGCGACGGGCGTCGCGGGCGGTGTCGGTGGCAGCGCTGACAGTCGGCCGCGCGGACGCGTCGGCATCGCCAGCATTCGCCGCGGCTGAAGCTTTATGGGCAGACATCGCGGCCCTGCGAGCGGCCTTGGTGGCATCGGCGTACCTGCTCTTGGCCATATGATCATCCTCCGATTTGGGACATAAATCGTTGCGTGCCCTCAATTATCGCGTGTTCCTGCGGTTTGTGGGCCACGGCATCGCGCCAAATCGAAAGTACCTGCATATCATCACCACGGCGCAACGCCTCGCGCACCGAATACTCGGCATCGCTGAACAGGCACGGACGCACGTTGCCATCGGCCGTCAGGCGCAGGCGGTTGCAGCTCGCGCAAAAATGGTTGGACATGGCGCTGATGAAGCCGACCGTTCCCGCCGCGCCCGGAAAGCGCCAATAGCGCGCGGGGCCCGCGCCGGCAGGAGCGTCGGTGATGTCAAGCGGTTCGAGCTCGCCCAGACCCATCGCGGCGGCCCCGGCATTGACGCGCGCCCGCAGCTCGTCGCTCGGCACGCTGTCGCTCGCATCCCACAACTCGGGGTTGAGCGTGGGTGCGTGAGGGTCCACGGCGCAATGCGAGCTCGTGCGCTCGTCGCCAATGGGCATGTATTCGATAAAGCGCAGGTGGATGGGGCGATCGAGCGTGAGCCGCGCAAGGGCCGCCACATCCTGGTTGAGTCGGCGCACCACAACGCAGTTGACCTTAACGGGTTCAAAGCCCCAAGCCAGCGCCGCGTCGATGCCAACCATGGTCTGCTCGAGCCGGCCCAGGCGCGTGATCTTTCCAAAGAGCGTAGGGTCGAGCGTGTCGAGCGAGATATTGACGCGGTTAAGCCCGGCATCTTTGAGCTGCGGCGCCAGCTTGGGCAGCAGGGCACCGTTGGTGGTGAGCGAGATGTCCTCGATCTGCGGAATCGCGCGGATGTCGCGAATGAGCGGGATGATACGGCGACTGACCAGCGGCTCGCCGCCCGTCAGGCGTACGCGGCGAATGCCCTCCCCCGCTACCAAGCGCACAAAGCGGGCGATTTCCTCGGCGCTGAGCAGCTCGTCGTGTGCACGGGGCGCCACGCCATCGGCCGGCATGCAGTAAATGCAGCGGAAATTGCACTTGTCGGTAACGGCAATGCGCAGGTAGTTGATATCGCGGCCAAAGCCGTCATGTTGCACGTGCCCGTCCACGCAACCCTCCCCTCACGCGGCGTTTTATTCTTCGGAAAACATAATACCCCACGAGAGAATCATGCCGACACCCGTACGACAGGACGGGTCGCTTCGAGCAAAACGGACTTCCCAAGCCCATCCTCAGCATACAAACCATCACAACATTCGATGCTTTTCCCGATTTTGGCGAAAAACGTCGAATGTTGTGATGGTTTGCCTGTCCATGGCACCCCGTAGAAGGACCAAGCGCCCCTAAAGACCGCCGTCCCAGTGCCGAATCACGAATTCTCGCAGGTCGTTCTGCCGCTTTTGGAACGCTTCGCTTCGGTCGCACTTGAGACCCATAGCGAGTGCGACAGCGTTCATCGCCCGGTGTAATTGCAGCTGGTGGGCAAACTGAGTCCCGGTGAGGACGATCATCCTAAAGCCCAGCGCGCTCAGCACGGTCATGCGCTCCGCATCCGACGCACTGCGCTGTTTATCAAGATGGTCCGAGCCGTTGTATTCAATCCCCGTACCGCTCGCAGGCGCATATACATCGATCTCGAAATACCCGGCCTTAGCGAGATACTTGAACTCGTTGGGAACATCGACCCGATGGTTGAGCTCGATCTTGACGTATCCCAGCCCGCCCTGGGAACGTTTTGCTACGACCATGATTGCGGTGGCCGTCTCCATGGGCGATCGCGCGCCATCGTGCACGCGCTTGAGCACGGCGGCCGCGCGTACAGCCCCCCTGACGAGATCGGTTCTCATTGCAATAGGCAATCAAGTCGGCAACGGTATACCTCTGCCCCATCTCAATATAATCGCCTGTCGACAGATGATTCAAATGGTATCGGGCGCAGATTTCGTAGCCATATTCCAGCTGCCCGGGCTCGCTCATCCACGAACCCGCTTGGACAAAGCACATGGCCTCATCAACCACCAGAAGGCCCTCCGCCACCTCGATAAGATGGCCCGGAGGTACCGGTGCCCCAAACACGTGGCACCTAAATCCAGCCGGCGTCGAGCGCTCAAAATCGAAGTTGACGAGCGTGTCGATATGATCGAGCTCTTCTCGTGGAATACCAAGCGCAACCAGATAGTCGGTAACGATCCCAACTGCCGTTGAAGCCCTCAGCCCCTTGGCATCGAGTCCCAATTCGGACAGGCTCGCGGTCGGCTCCGCCTCGTTAGCAAGCGAGTCCTCATCGCATAGGCTGCTTGCTCGCGAGAGCGGCTCGGACGGGCGCGCCACGTTGTGGTACAGCCAGGCAGTCTTATGGGACAGGACGATCGGCAGGTCCATGAGCCCTCCAATGGAGTCGGATAACCAACCTTATTCCCCCGCTCACGGGTCCGCACACCTTCGTGCGCAAGAAAGCGAATCCACCCGATCGAGTGGCAGAAAAACCATCACAACATTCGATGCTTTTCCCGTTTTTGGCAAAAAACGTCGAATGTTGTGATGGTTTGAGGCGAGGTGAGGGGCACGGAGGGTCAAAGCATCGTGCTTGGAGCGTGACTTTTTTCTCCCCGCCGCCAACACAAACCTTGACTCTACAATCGTTGTAGGGTTTTCACTACACTGGTACGTAAACAGACCAAGCCAGAAAGCCCCGCCCATGGAACACGACCTCACACGCGGCAATGTCCTTAAGACCATCGCGGTCTTTGCCCTGCCTTATATGCTCTCGTACTTTTTGCAGATGCTCTACGGCATGGCCGACCTGTACATGATGGGGCAGTTTAGCGGCGCCGCCGGCATCACCGCCGTGGGCAACGGCGCGCAGACGCTCTATATCATTACCGTGACGCTCGTGGGCCTGGCCATGGGAACGACGGTTATCGTCGGCCACGCCGTGGGTTCGCGTCGGTTTGACCGCGCCGAGACCGCCATCGGCAACACCATCACGCTCTTTATGGGTGTCTCGGTGGTGCTGGCCGCTGTCCTGCTCGCACTGTGTCCGCAGATTGTGGCACTCATTGGCACGCCGGCCGAAGCGGTCGAAGGAACCGCCGCCTACCTGCGTATCTGCTTTATGGGCATTCCCTTTATCGCCGCGTACAACATCCTCTCGGCCATCTTTCGCGGCCTAGGCGATTCGCGCTCGCCCATGTACGTGATTGGCGTGGCATGCATCATCAACATCGCGCTTGATTTTCTGTTTATCGGTCACATGGGACTCGGCCCCGTGGGTGCGGCGCTCGGCACGGTAACCGCCCAGACGGCAAGCGTTGCCCTCGCGCTCGTGTGGCTCAAGAGCCGCCGCACGCACATTCACCTCAAGCGCAGCGACCTGCGCCCCCAGCCCGAAGTGCTCGGTAGCATTCTTAAGATCGGCGTGCCCGTAGCCGTGCAGGACGGCTGCATCCAGGTGGCGTTTATGTTCATCACCGTCATCGCCAACCACCGCGGCCTGGTTGATGCCGCCGCCGTGGGCTTGGTCGAGAAGATGATCAGCTTTTTGTTCATTGTGCCGAGTTCCATGGGTGCCACCGTCAGCGCACTCACGGCGCAAAACGCCGGCGCGGGCAAGGGCGACCGCGCGCGTCAGGTACTCAAGGACGCCATGACGATCTCGGTGGTGTACGGCTGCCTGATCACGGTGCTGATGTGGCTGGTGGCACCGGCGTTTATCGGCTTTTTTGCCAAGGACCCCGCGGTGGTCGCCGCCGGTACTGGCTATATGCACAGTTATATTTTCGACGCGATTTTTGCCGGCATCCACATTTGCTTTAGCGGCTTTTTCGCTGCATACGGCAAGAGCTACATCGGCTTTGCGCACAACGTGCTGGCCGTGGCGCTCATTCGCGTGCCGGGCGCGTGGCTGCTGTCGAACGCCTATTCCGACACGCTGTTTCCCATGGGCATCGCCTCACCGTGCGGGTCGATTCTGTCGGCGACCATCTGCGTGATTGCATTTACCGTGCTCAACCGCCGCGGAACTTTTGACAAGCTGGTGGCGTAGCGAGGCGACGCAGGCCTAGCGCCTCTCCCCTGTTTTACCGAAAGGAGCGGTCCTGTGACCGACATGCCAAGCGAACACACCGAGGGCCTGCTCCGCATTGGCGAGGTGGCGCGCTTGCTCAATTTGAGCGTGGGCACACTGCGCCATTACGAACAGATGGGGCTATTGGAGCCGGCATATGTCGATCCGACGAGCGGGTACCGCTACTACGGATCCCGGCAGCTCTCCACCCTCAACACCATCGGCAACCTGCGCGTTCTCGACTTGCCGTTGGCGCAAATTCGCGAGTTTGTCACTACGCGCGATATGGATTTGATGCAACGGCAACTGACCAAGCAACAGGAGTTAATTGAGCACAGGCGGCGTGAGTTGGAGCGCATGTCGCGCAAGATTGACCAGCGGCTTGCCTTGCTTCATGGCGCTTTGAATGCTGATCTCGACACCATTAGCGAAATCGAGGAACCCGAACTTCGCTGCGCCACGCTGCACGAGCGCGTCAATCCCACCGACGCCTATTCGCTGGGATGGCATATCCGCCAGCTTCAGCAGGGGCAGCACGAAACCTTTGCCTATCTGGGCAATCTGGGTGTGGGTATCGCGCCCGAACGCCTGGCAGCCGGTGACTTTAATGGCTACGACGAGGTCTTTCTGCTGCTCGATGACACCGATGATTACTTGGGCGATGTTGAGACGCGACCTGCCGCGCGCTGCCTGACCATAAGCTTCCGCGGCACGCACGGGCAAGCAGCCCCACGCTACGAGCAGCTGCTCAGCTATATGCGCGAGCACGGCCTGGCACCCGCCGGTCCCTCACGCGAGATCGCCCTCATCGATGACATCATCAGCGACGACCCGGCAACCTACGTGACGCAGATCACGGTGCCCGTTTCCCCGTCCAAATAAAATCCGCCCGGAAGGCATCATGCTTTCCGGGCGGATCTTCAATTTGGTTATCGATGCGCTAAGCCTGGGGCACCTCGCCGGTAGCCAAGATCTGCTCGAGGGCGTCCTCGTCCAGCACAGGTACACCCAGCTGCTCGGCCTTGGTGAGCTTGGAGCCCGCTTTGGGACCGGCGACCAGATAGCTCGTCTTCTTTGACACGCTGCCCGAAACCTTGGCGCCGAGCACCTTGAGCGCCGCACCCGCCTCGTCGCGCGTGCGGTTGACGAGCGTGCCGGTGAGCACGAAGGTCAGACCCGCAAGCGGTTGTGCGTCGGCAAGCTCGCCTGCCACGCCAGCGTCGGCCGCGGCTCGCGCGTGCGCGGCGCCCAAGTCGACCTCGAGCGACAGGCCCGCCTGGCGCAGGCGCTCCAGCACGGCAAGGTTCTCGGGCACGGCCAGGAACTGCTTGACGCTCGCCGCAATCTTGGGACCGATGCCCTCGCACTCGGCGATGTCCTCTTCGCTCGCCAAGATGAGCTTGTCAATCGACAGGAATCGCTCGGCGATGACCACGCCCACGCTCTTGCCCACGTGGCGGATGCCCAGGGCAAACAGCACGCGACCGAGCGGCTGGCTCTTGGACTTGTTGAGCTCGGCGATAATTTTCTCGGCCGTCTTGAGGCCCACCGGAATGGGATCGCCCTTCTTGACGCCCTTTTTGCTGTTGGAGCTGGCATAGGTGCGGCCCGTGTCCAGGCCTGCGATGTCGTCGACCGTGAGCTGGTAGAAGTCCGCAACATCGTGGATCAGGCCGGCGGCGATCATCTTGTCGACGATCTCGTCGCCTAGACCGTCAACGTCCATGCAGCCGCGGCTCACCCAGTGGAGCAGGCGTTCCTTGAGCTGCGCGGGGCAATCGATGGACACGCAGCGGTAGGCAACCTCGCCGTCCTCGTGGACCACGGGGCCACCGCACACGGGGCAGACCTCGGGCATGTGCCAGTCAACCGAATCGGCCGGGCGCTTGTCGAGCACCGGCCCCACGACCTCGGGGATTACGTCGCCTGCCTTGTGCACGATGATAGTATCGCCCTCGCGCACGTTTTTGCGGCGGATCTCGTCGATGTTGTGCAGCGTGGCGCGCGCGATGGTGGAGCCGGCAACCGTCACCGGGTCGAACTCGGCGACCGGCGTGAGCACACCGGTGCGGCCCACCTGGATGCGAATTTCGCGCAGGACGGTCTGCTTTTCCTCGGGCGGGAACTTAAAGGCAATGGCCCAGCGCGGCGCGCGGGCGGTAAAGCCCAGGTCGAGCTGCTGTTGGAAGCTGTCCACCTTTACGACTACGCCGTCGATGTCGTAGTCCAAATCGCCGCGGTGCTCGAGCGCCTGGGCACAGAACTCGTGGACCTCGGCCGGCGTGGCGCAACGGGCAACGTTGGGGTTGACGCTAAAGCCGGCGCTACGCAGCCAATCGAGGAACTCGCGCTGACTGTGGACGTGCAGCGGGTCGGTATCAGCAATGGCATAGATAAAGGTGGCAAGGTCGCGGCGCGCCGTGACCTTGGGATCCTTCTGACGCAGGCTGCCGGCGGCGGCGTTGCGCGGGTTGGCGAAGGGGTCGCGGCCCTCGGCATCGGCCTCGTCGTTCAGACGCACAAAGCTGCCCTTGGGCATATAGACCTCGCCGCGCACCTCAATGGTACGCTCGCGGTCGGCGCCCATGTGGGCGAGCGCCGGCTCGGACAGGTGCATGGGCACGTCCTTGATGGTACGGACGTTGAGCGACACGTCCTCGCCCGTGGTGCCATCGCCACGTGTGGCGGCGCGTACGAAGGTGCCGTTTTGGTAAGTAAGGGCCACGCCCAGACCGTCGATCTTAAGCTCGCAGGTATAGGTGACGCTACCGGCACCGAGCGCATCCTCGGTGCGTTGGAGCCATGCGTCGAGCTCGTCCAGATCCATGGCATCGTCCATGGAATACATGCGCGCCATGTGCGTGACCGGCGTAAACTGCTCGCTCACGTAGCCGCCCACGCGCTGGGTATAGCTGTCGGGCGTCACCAGGTCGGGGTAGGTAGCCTCGATTTCCTGCAGCTCAACGAGCATTTTATCGAAAGCAGCGTCCGTGATCTCGGGCGCGTCGAGCATGTAGTAGCGATAGGCGTGGTAATCGAGCTCGTGGCGCAGCTCGGCCGCGCGCGTTGCCGCCTGGGCACGGGCATCGGCCGGTGCGGCGGCATCCGCGCTTGCGGGCGTTTCGGTATCGATGTCCACGCCGTCACCAAACAGGCTCGATTGCTCCATAGCGGCACTCCTTCGCTCGATTTCAAACGGATACTAGAGTACCACCGGTCGCAATGAGGCCGAATAGCGGTCTCAAACCGCACCGAATCGGCAGCCGTCGGATTGGGGTGGACAGTTAGTTCAGATACGTATAAATGCTAGAGCTGAATCAGGCACGAACACCCCTGTTTCAACTAATTTGGGCTCCTCGAGACCATGTAAACGTCCCGTTCTCCCTCCCAAACACCCATTCAAGCCCCATCCCAATCAATAATTGCTCAAAACGCATCCCAAGCTACCCCAGATTTATACGTATCTGAACTAACTGTCCAGACCATTACGAACCAGGCCTCTTATCAGCCCCAAGTGATCCGTTTTCCTCCGTCCCCAACGGATCAATAGGAAAAGAGGGGGCCGTCCCACGTTGATGGGACAGCCCCCTCTGGCTTCGATATGTGTGGAGTGGCTCGTTAGTAACCCTGACCGTAGCCCTGACCCTGACCCTGCTGGCCGAGCAGCTCCTCCAGGTACTGGCGCAGCTGCTCGTCGGTAATACCGCCGTTGCCGGTGTCGGTCGAACTGTCATCCTGCTGCTGGTTCTGCAGCTCCTCGTCGGAGCCCAGTTCAACCGTGACCTTCTTTTCTTCCTTGCCGCGCATGAGCGTGATCTCGACCTTCTCGCCCACCTCGTGGCTGCGCAGCGCAATGATCAGGCCATCGGCGCTCGTAATCTCGTCGTCGCCCAGCTTGGTAATGACATCGCCCTCTTGGATGCCAGCCTTGGCGGCGGGACCGTCCTCGACGACGCTCGCCACGTACGCGCCGCTATCGGTGCTCAGCTTGTTGGTGCGAGCGTTGAGCGCGTTGACGCTCGAAAGCGTAGCGCCCAGGTACGGATGCACCGGCGTCTTGCCGTCGATGATCTGGTCGGCAATGTTCTTGGCATAGTTGACCGGAATGGCAAAACCCACGCCCGAGCTGGAGCCCGAGTAGCTCTCGATAAGCGAGTTGATACCCACGAGCTCGCCGTTGTCGTTGACGAGCGCGCCGCCGGAGTTGCCCGGGTTGATGGCGGCATCGGTCTGGATCATGTTGGCATAGATGGTGTTACCGTTGGTAGAACTCATGGCCGTGGAGCGATACAGCGCCGACACGATACCCGTGGAGACAGACTGCTCGTTGCCGAACGGCGAGCCGATCGCCATGACCCACTCGCCCACGTTGAGCTTGGAGGAGTCACCGATCTCGATCGGGGTGAGCTTGGAAGCATCGGCGTCCTTGAGCTTGATGACGGCCAGGTCGCTCGAAGCATCGTTGCCCACGAACTCGGCCTCGTAGGTGGTACCGTCGTCCATGGTCACCACGTACTGGTCATAGCCATCGACCACATGGTTGTTGGTGAGGATGTGGCCCTCGGTATCGAGCACCACGCCCGAACCGACGCTGCCCGAGCTATCCGACCCGTCAGCAGACTGAGAAAGCGAGCCACTTTGGCCGCCGCTCGAAGTGGCGGTAATGGAAACCACGGAGGGCAGGGCCTTGGCAGAAACGGCCTCGGCCAGCGTGGTGTCCTCGGAGTCGATCGTAATCTTTTGCGTCGACGAACCCGAAGCACCCGCCGTCACGGCGTTCCTGCCGCCGCCGATATCGAGCGTGCCGCTCATAATGAGCGCAATGACCAGCAGGGCGCCGCAGGCACAGCCGGCGAGTGCTGTAATAAAGATCGGCAGCTTTTTGGTCTTGGTCTTGACCACCGTGTGCTTGTTTACAACCTGCTGACCACCCAGCGGCTGGCCGGTCTGTGTGTCGTAAGCCTGCACGTAGGGAATGTTGCTGCCGGCAGGCGTCGACTCCACCTGCACACGCGGCTGCTGCTGGGTCTCGCCGGCGTTGCCCGCGTCCTGGGGACGCTGGGAATCGTTCTCGCTCATAGCTGCGATCCTTTCGTCAAATAACCAAAGGCCCGCCAAACATGTGGCGGGCCATCATTGTTCACGTTGAGTTGTACCCCAATATGCGGGTGCACGTGTATGAGAACGCAATCTTTTAGGAAGGCTTAAGTTCTGTTGCAGACCCGAAAGAGACCCTCACCCGTGACAAAACCACCAAAAAGGCGCCTGTCCCCTTTGTGGTGGAAATCTAGTCCTTAAACAGATAGCCCACGCCGCGGACGGTAGTGATGTGTGCCGCGATCTGCGGGCCCACCTTGGAGCGGATGCGTCGGATATGCACGTCGACGGTGCGCGTACCGCCGCAGTACTCAAAGCCCCATACGCGGTGCAGCAGCACCTCGCGGCTGTAGGCGCGGTTGGGGTGCGTGGCCAAAAAGCTCAGCAGCGAATACTCCATCAGCGTCAGGTCGATGGGCTCGTTATCGAGCGTCACCTGGTAGGTAGCCAGGTTGATCTCGAGGTTATCGATGTTGAGCACATCGTCGGCGGTGACGGTCTCCTCCTCGCCCATCAGGCGCTGCGCACGAGCCTTGAGCTCGTTGGGCGTCGCCGTGGGACACACAAAGTCGGCATGCGCATGATTCGGCAGGCGCAGGGTGCCGAGTGCCTCGTCGTCGACGATCACCAACATGGGAACGCCACCGCGGTCGTCAAGCCACTTGGCAATCTGATCGATGCGGTCGCTGCGGATGCCATCGGAATCGAGGATCAGCAGGTCAAAGTCGTGCGCCGCAGTCGGCGAATCGGGGGTGGCCAGGCTCACCTCGACACCCAGGGTGGTCGTCAAGCTGCGGGCAAACTCGTGGAAGCGCGTCGTGCGCGCCATGAACAGGGCACTCTTTTCGGACAAATCGGCCTCCAAAGAAATGAGCTCAATCGTACTGGGACAAGCCAGCGCGATTAGGAGTTCGCCAGGTAGTGCTTGATCTCCCATTCGGTGATCGTGGATTCGAACTTATGCCACTCGTCGCGCTTCTTTTTGAGGAAGAAGCCGTGGATGTGATCGCCGAGGGCATCCTTCATAAACTGCGAGTCCTCAAAGACGTCGAGTGCCTCTTTAAGCGAGCGCGGCAGCGGCGTGTAACCGGCCTCGAGCATCTGACGGCCGGTGAGTTTGAGCGTCTCGGCCGTGGCCTCGGGCGGGAGTTCCAGCTTGCGCTCGATGCCGTCAAGCCCGGCCGCCAGCGTGACGGCGTTGACCAGGTACGGATTGGCCATGGGGTCGGGGCTACGAAGCTCGATGCGCGTGGACAGCTGCTTGCCGGGCTTGTAGACCGGGATGCGAATCATGCTTGCGCGGTTGCGCAGGCCCCACGTGGCGTACTGCGGCACGGAGTCGCCGCCCGTGGTGATGCGCTTGTACGAATTGACGGTGGGGTTGGTGATAGCACTGATCTCGCGCGCGTGCGCCAAGATGCCGGCCATATAGTGCTTGGCGACGTCGGAGAGATGGTACTTCTCGTCGCCCTCGCCCCAAAAGACGTTGTTGCCGTCGTGGTCGAACAGCGACTGATGCAAAAACATGGCGCTGCCGTCCTCGCCCGCCAACGGCTTGGGCATAAAGGAGGCGTGGCACCCGCTCTCGTAGGCCTGCTGCTTAATGATGAGCTTGGCCGTGGTGATGGCGTCGGACATGCTCAGGGCCTCGGCGTGGCGCAGGCTCATGCCGTGCTGCGAGCGGCCGGCGGCATGGAAGGTGTACTCCACGGGCACGGACATCTTCTCGAGCGTGAGGACCGTGTTACGACGCAGGTCGCGAGCGGCATCGCTCACCGAAAGATCGAAGTAGCCAACGTTGTCAAGCGGCTCGGGCGTGTGCTCGTCGGGGAAGTAATAGTACTCCAGCTCGGCGCCCACGTTGAGCAGGTAGCCAGCCTTCTCGGCCTTGCGGAACATGCGGCGAAGGGCATCGCGCGGGTCGCCGGCAAAGGGCTTGCGATCGGGAGTGCACACATCGCAGAACACGCGGGCGACGCCGTTGTGGCTCGGGCGCCACGGCAGAATCTGGAAGGTCGAAGCATCGGGAAACGCCAGCATGTCGGCTTCCTCGGGCGTGGCAAAGCCCTCGATGGCGGAGCCGTCAAAGCCAATACCCTCCTCAAAAGCGACCTCGAGGTCCTCGGGGCTAATAGCAAAGTTTTTGAGGCGGCCGAGAATGTCGACAAACCACAGACGCACAAAGCGGATATCACGCTGTTCTACGGAGCGGAGTACGTAATCGATGTTCTGCTGGTTCATGTCGCTCCCCTTTCTTTCGGGCGGGTTTCGACTGGTCTATATCGCAGATACTATCGCAGAAAAATGTTTCCGCAGGGTTAAAGCGTATCAAGCGCTCAAAAAACGTGCGCGCAGGCGGGTGCCAAGCACGAACAGACCGACTCGGACGGGCGGCTAGCGTGAGGTCGAAGCGCGGTGTTCGATGTGGCCGGGGATCTCGATGTGCTTGGGAGCCAGCCTTGCGGCCTCGCCCACCGTAGTGGTAACGACGTCGATGCGCTCGGACAGGCGCTCGACCACGCGCTCGGCAATGGTGAGGGTGTCCTGCGCGGCCGTGGTTACACCGCCAAAGAGCACGTGGTTCCAGGGATAGTCGTCAAACGTTGCGATCTTGAGACCCGCCGGCAACGAAGGTCCCAACTGTGCCAGCGCCTCGGTCAGGCGCAGGAAGACCAGACCGTTGACGGCAATGAGGCCGAGCTTTTTACCCGCATAGTCACGCATGGTCTCGTCCAGGCGACTGACACCCTCGACACCACCGTCCGCCAAGGTGACGACCTCGCCGGCCAGGCCGCGTCGCGATAGCTCGTCGGTAAAGGCCTCGGCGCGCTCGCGACGGACGGGGCTGTCGTCGCTTGCCTCGGTGAGCAGGCACAAGCGCTCGCTGCCAGCGGCGACCAAGACGTCTACCAAGCCGGCGACCAGCTCACGGTTGTTAGATGTCACCAAGTCGATACCGCCGTCGGCAACATCACGGTCGAGCAGCACAACGGGTAGGCGTCCCGCTGCCGCGGCGATCGCCTCGTCATTGCCTCCGCAGGTGTTGACGACCAGGCCGTCCACGCCGGCATCGATAAGTCTGGTGAGCGACTCCGCTTCCTTGGCGGGGTCGTTGCCGCTAATGGCCGTCATGAGCGAGCAGCCGCGCGCGGCGGCGCTGGCGGAAAGCCCTTCGAGCATGGCGCTGGAGAACGGGTTGGCGATGTCGACCAAGATTACGCCGATGAGGTTGGTGCGCGAGCTGCGCAGATTGCGTGCGGCGGCACGTGGGCGATAGCCGGTGCGCTCGATAACCGCCGCGATGCGAGCGCGGGTTTCCTCGGTCATCTGCCCGGGGCGGTTATTGAGATAGCGCGAGACCGTGGCCGGACTCACGCCCGCCTCGGCGGCAATGTCCTTGATTCTCATCTGCGCCATAGCGCACCCCGTTTCCCAATTGTCGGCGGTTTGAGCCATTTTAGGCATTTTTAAAAAACTCGGCTTCAAAACGCTGCAGATGAGCAGCATCGTTTTTGCGTCTCGAGCAGATGCGATGATGGGCTAGATAGACGAGTCTTTAGGCAGCTCAAAATAGTCGGGATGCAAGGCAATAACCGGGCCTTGCTCCTCGGGCATCAGGTGCAAGTGCGTCTCCGCCAGATAGCTCGCCGTGTCGGTATCGCCCCTCTTAATGGACTCGAGAATCCGGCGATGCTGACGACGAATCGGCTCCCAATCCAGATCCTGCGACACCATACGCAACCAGTTGTATCGCTCAAAATGCGTATTGACGCTCTTCATCCAATCCCACAACATATGGCGACCGGCAATCACAAAACACGTCTCATGAAACAGGTTATCCAAGTCGAAAAAGCGACGCGTTTCGCGATGGTCGAGTGATTCGGACTCGGCAAGAATCTGCTCAAGCCGCTGCTTTTGCTCGGACGTGGCGGCAGAGCAGCATTTTATGAGTACGCTTCTTTCGAGTTTCTCGCGCAAGAAACAGGCATTCTCGGCGTGTTCCATGCTGATCTTAGAGACGTAGGTGCCGCTCTTGGGACGCGTTTCCACCAGCTCCTGCTCGCGCAGGCGCACAAAGGACTCGCGAATGGGCGTGCGCCCGATTCCCGTCTCCTTTTCCAGACCAATCGCCGAAAGGCGCGTGCCGGGCCTGAGCTCGGCATAGATGATCTTGGAGCGCAATGCGTTGTATGCCTGGTCTTGCAGGCTCTGATAATGCTGGTGTTGTTCCATAAAGCCCTCGAATGAAGCCCACGGTTTGTCGAATATCACCACGTAATACTATCGCATCGACACGCCCCAGCTCCCAATCAGTCTTTTTGGGACGGGGCTCTTTTGGACTATGAGCGCTCGTATTTCGTGGCCCGCCCGGTTCCCTGCCTTACGATTGCATTCCGTTCAAGCAGAGATTCGAGTGCCGCCAACGTCCGCGTGCGGCTCAGCCCCGTCTGTTTTTCAATCTCGCTTCGCGACATAATTCGCCCGCCCGACAAGGCCTTGAGAACCTGGACCTCTTCCTCGGACCCTTCAAAGGCATCGGTAACGGGCAATGTGACGGCCACCATGCCGCCGCGAACATCAAAAATTGGTTGATTGATCGAATCGCGATAGGCACGTCTAATGCGCGCAATTCCCGTACCAAATTTCTCGATATAATCCAGCTTTAAGAAGGCCTCTGCAACGATGGGGTTTCTGAGCACGGATATCTGCCCATACAGGTATTGTTCCGTCGTCAAACCGGCGGGCAGCGATCCGGGGGAGGTCACAACGACACGATCATCGTACAGGGCAATTTGAACGTTCGCTCGAACGTCCCACGTCCGATGCACCAAAGCGTTTGCAACAGCTTCGCGGAATGCCTCAAGAGGAATTCGATCGGTTTGGACGCGCTCCATCCCTTCGATACGCTCATAACGGTAGTAGCGTGCAAACATAGCCACCGCCCTGTCCACCTGCTCAATTGCGGATACATTTGTCGCCGTCTCGCGATCCAAGATCACATCCTCGGTATCGCCAAAACGGACACAGTCGATGCCTGGAAAATCATTCTTATCCGCTAAAATCGCCGCAGCGTTGGTATAGCCATCCTTGCCGAGCAAGCGGAGCGTACGCATGATATCCGGTGTTAGCTCGGAAATGCCGAGATGTTCAACACACTTATGCTCGAGCGTGTGAAAACTCAAGTCCTGGCGAGCCGACGTGAGCGCGTCGAACGTTACGTTGCTGCCTTCGAGCGTCAGCCTGCCATACTCAAACCGGTCGACCTCCACCGTTGCCGAATCGTTTCGTCTGTAGGCCTTTCCCTTGCTTCGATAGGGTTTGTCCTGCCCCTCATAAACCGTAAGGATTACGGTCCCGTGTTTCTCATCGGGCTCAAGCGAGTAACGAGGCGCGGGATCAAGACTGTCGTTAATCATGTTCTCGATGCGCAGGCATTCTGCAACCGGATCCGCAAGGCCGACAGCCACGCCATCGTCATCAACGCCAAACTCAATCTTGCCCGTCCCGTAGTTTGCATAGGCGCTCACCGTTTTAAGAAACGTCGGCGTAACGCTTTCCTTGTATTCGACTGTAGGGCTCTCTCTAACAACCATATGCACAACCCCCTCGTTTCGTACCATTCATAACCGTATTATAAGACGAAAACCGTTTGCGTATTGATTAATCCACGACGCAAACGGTTTTCGTCTGTCAATATGTCTGCAATCCAAACGAAAAGAGCCCCGAGCTCGTATGAACTCGGGGCTCTTTTCGCCGCACATCTATGAGAGGAAAATTTCGATGCGTACGGGCGCTACTCCATGAAGCCGCCCTGGGATGGCGGCAACCTCGCCGTTACCCGTCTGATGGGTGTGCTCAAGGCATCCGTTCCCCTCTTTATCGACGTAACGGGCAAAATAGCTCGTCGAGGAGACCATCCGCACGCACCACGGTGTGGCCGACGCCATCGAGGCGCGCAACCCCACCGCCGCTCACGATGCGATGTATCTGCACCTGGTCTACAACCGCAACATGATTGCGGAAGGCACACAGACAAAAGGCATTTAAGGCTCGACAATAATCTTTCTTTGATAAAACGCAGGCAGCGAGCGCTTGCGTTTTATCAAATGGTGCAATGGGGTCAGGTTTACATGCATCAACTTAGCGCAAAGTAACCTGGCCCCCATGCGCCAAGGGGTTGACTAGAGTTCGCAGGCGATCTTGTAGCCATCGCCGATAGCGTCGCGGATGTTGCCGCACTTGTTGGCATCGCCCAGCACGCGGGTGGCAACACCGGCCGCGGCAAGGTCGTCGGCAAGCTTGCTATTGGGACGATAGCCCATGGCAAGCACCAGCGTATCGGCATCGGCGATGGTGTGGATCTCGCCATCCTTTTCGTAGCTGATGGTGTCCTCGGTAATCTCGGTCACCTTGGCCTCGGTCAGCACGTGGACGCCCTTGGAGAGCATGCGCGTAATGAGCACCGCGCGACCGGCGCCGCCCTCGTTGGCGGCGAGCGTCTTGGTCATCTCGATGACGGTGACATCGCGGTTGGCCGGTGACAGGTCGTTGACCAGCGGAGCCAGGTAATCGGCCGTCTCGCAGCCAACGGTACCGCCGCCCACGATGACGATCTTTTTGCCCGGGAAAGCCTTGCCGCCCAGCAGGTCGTCAGCCGTCATAACCTGCTTAAAGCCCTGCATAAAGGCCGGAGCGATGGGCTCGGCGCCATAAGCCAGGACAACCTCGTAGCCCGCGTAATCGCACTGAATGTCCTCGGCCGAAAGCTCGGTACCAAAGACGCACGTGACGCCGGCCTCGGCCAGGCGACGGTACTGATACTTAATCACACGAGTGAGCTCCTGCTTTGCCGGCGGAACGGCCGCGATGCGCATCTCGCCGCCCGGTTCGTCCTGCTTATCCACGAGCACCACGTTATGGCCGCGCTTGGCGGCAATGTAGGCCGCCTCCATGCCAGCGGGACCGGCGCCCACAACGAGCACGTTCTTGGCCTCGGCGGCAGGCTCGTAGCCGGCCTCGTCGCGCTCGACGTCCGGGTTGACGGTGCAGGAGATGCGCTTGCCGAACATGATGCCGTTCAGGCAGCGCAGGCAGCCGATGCAGGGACGGATCTCGTCGGCGTTGCCGGCAGCCGCCTTATTGCAGAACTCGGCATCGCACAGGTTGGCGCGGCCCATCATGCAGATGTCGGCGGCGCCGTCCTCGATCAGCTCCTCGGCAATCCATGCCTCGTTGATGCGGCCGACCGTGGCGACGGGAATGTTCACGTGCTTCTTAATCTCACGCGAGCAAGCGGCGTGCGAGGCCTGCTGCGTGCCAGCGGCGGGAATGGCAGAGCCGCGCTTGATGGTGGTGCCGCCCGACACGTGAATCATGTCGACGCCGACCTTCTCCAGGCGACGCGAGACATAGATCATATCGTTGAGGGTCAGGCCGCCATCGGTGTACTCGTCGCCCGAGATACGAACGTCGATGATGAAGTCCTTGCCGCAGCGCTCGCGAATCTCGGCGATGACCTCGAGCAGGAAGCGCATGCGGGCGTCGAGCGAGCCGCCGTACTCGTCGGTACGCTTGTTGTAGAGCGGAGTCAAAAAGCCGCCGAGCATACCGTGGGCGTGCGCCGCATGGACCTCGACGCCATCGACGCCGGCCTTCTGCATACGCACGGCCGCGTCGCCAAACTGATGCGTAAGCTCGTGGATCTCATCGACCGTGATGGGGCGCGGCGCCTCGCGGGCATAGGACGGGCCCACAAAGGACGGAGCGATCAGGCGCGGCGTACCCGGAATGTTAAAGGCCATGTAGGCGGGGTGGAAGAGCTGCGGCATAATCTTGCAGCCATACTCATGGACGGCTGCGGCGAGCTTTTCCCAGCCGGGGATAAACGTGTCGTCGTAGCAGCACATGTCACCCGGCAGATAGGTATAGGTGGGCTCGACCGTCACGACCTCGGTGATGATCAGGCCCACGCCGCCCTTGGCGCGGGCACGGTAATGATCGACCAAGTCGTCGGTCACATAGCCATGATCGGCCAGGTTGGTGGATACCGGCGGCATAAAGACGCGGTTCTTGACCTCGGTCGTACCGACCTTGATCGGGCTAAAGAGCATCGGATAGGCGGAGGACTCCATACAGGCTTCCTTTCGTTTGAGCCGCTCGGCGGCAGTTGCTAACGTACCTATCGTATCAGCAACTGCCGTATCCGCACTCGCTCGCACTCTCCACCTTCAATCCCGACCCTCACAAAAAGTTGCGGTGGAATACGGAGTAGATGAGGCTTTTGACAGGCAAAACAGTCCGTATTTCACCGCAACTGATGGGCGGGATGGAATTGAGGGCTCAGATAGTCAGCCATGCCCTCATCTCATCCGCCACTCCCTCACCTACAGCGCGCCGTCCAGCATAAGGTTCACCTTGAGCACGTTAACCGTGGGCTCGCCGAACACGCCGAGGAAACGGCCCTTGGTGCACGCGGCGATGATGTCGCGCACCTCGTCCTTACTTTTGCCCGTGGCCTTGGCAAGGCGCGGGACCTGGTACTCGGCGGCATCCGGAGAGATCTCCGGGTCGAGGCCGGACCCCGAACACGTCACCAGGTCGACGGGCACAGCGTCCATATCGGCATCGGGGTTGGCAGCGCGGATCTTCTTCACGCGCGCGTCCACAAGCTGCCGATACTCCTCACTCGCCGGGGACAAGTTGGACGGGGCACCATACGCCATGAGCTCGCCGTCTTCGCCTTCGACAATTGACACGTTCTGGATGCGGCCCCACATGTGGTCCTCGTCCTCGAAGTTCTGGCCGATGAGCTCGGAGCCCACAACCTTGCCGTCGACCGTAATGAGCGAACCGTTCGCCTGATACGGGAACGCAACCTGGGCGATGCCGGTCACGACGAGCGTATAGCCCAGGCCGCAGACAACGGTAAACAGCGCGAACACGCCCAGTGCGCGCGATGCAACACCTTTGAACATACAAACCTCCACTTACATAATGCCGCAGAACGCGAGCAGCATGTCGATGAGCTTGATGAATACGAACGGGGCAACGATGCCGCCCAGACCCCACACGAGCAGGTTGTGGGTCAGCAGCTGTCCGGACGGGACCTCGCGGTACTTAACGCCCTTCAGCGCGGCCGGGATCAGCGCGACGATAACGAGCGCGTTATAGATGATGGCCGAAAGAACCGCGGACAGCGGGCTTGCCAGGCCGAGGATGTTGAGGGCGTCCAACCCGGGGTAGATCGGCGAGAACAGGGCCGGAATGATAGCGAAGTACTTCGCCACGTCGTTGGCCACTGAGAAGGTCGTGAGCGAACCGCGGGTCATGAGCAGCTGCTTGCCAATACGCACGACCTCGATGAGCTTGGTGGGGCTGGAGTCGAGGTCTACCATGTTGCCGGCCTCCTTGGCAGCCTGGGTGCCCGTGTTCATGGCCACGGCGACGTCGGCCTGGGCCAGAGCGGGCGCGTCGTTGGTGCCGTCGCCGGTCATGGCGACCAGGTGACCCTCACGCTGGAACTCGCGGATCTTCTCGAGTTTGCCTTCAGGGGTGGCCTCGGCCAGGAAGTCGTCAACGCCGGCCTCGGCGGCGATTGCCGCGGCGGTGAGCGGATTGTCGCCCGTCACCATGATGGTCTTGATGCCCATCTTGCGCAGGTCGGCGAACTTCTCCTTAACGCCGGACTTGATGATGTCCTTGAGGTACACAACGCCCAGCACGCGGCAGTTCTTGGTCACGACCAGCGGGGTGCCGCCGGCCTTGGCGATGCGCTCGACGGCCTCGTCGCACTCCTGAGAGAACACGCCGCCGGCTGCCTCCACATAGGTGCGCACGGAATCGGCAGCGCCCTTGCGGATCTCATTGCCCTCGTAGTTCACGCCGGACATACGCGTTGCCGCGGTGAACGGGATGAACTCCATGCCCTTATCCTCGAGCGTGCGGCCGCGCAGACCGAACTGCTCCTTGGCGAGCACGACGATGGAACGGCCCTCGGGGGTCTCGTCGGCCAGCGAGGAAAGCTGGGCGGCATCGGCCAGCTCCGCGGGATCGACGCCGTCGACCGGGATGAACTCGGCGGCTTGGCGGTTACCCAGGGTGATGGTGCCGGTCTTGTCGAGCATGAGGATGTCGACGTCGCCGGCGGCCTCGATGGCGCGGCCGGACATGGCCAGCACGTTGGCCTCGTTCAGACGGCTCATGCCGGCGATGCCGATGGCGGACAGAAGAGCGCCGATGGTAGTGGGAGCCAGGCACACGAGCAGCGCCACGAGCGTGGTCACGGCCGTGGGGGTGACCATGTCGTTAAGACCGGCCGAGAAGCAGGAGTAACAATACAGGGCCAGCGTGACCAGGATAAAGACGATGGAGAGGGCCACCAGGAAGATCTCCAGAGCGATCTCGTTAGGGGTCTTCTTGCGCGCGGCACCCTCGACCATCGCGATCATCTTGTCCAGGAAGCTCTGGCCGGGCTCACTGGAGATCTTGACGATGATCCAGTCGGACAGCACCGTGGTACCGCCGGTAACGGCAGAGCGGTCGCCGCCGGCCTCGCGGACCACGGGGGCGGACTCGCCGGTGATGGCGGACTCGTCAACGGAGGCAGCGCCCTCGATGACGTCACCGTCGCCGGGAATCTGCTCGCCGGCGCGTACGATCACCAGGTCGCCGCGCGTGAGCTCGGTGCCGGGAACGACGATGAAGTGCTCCTTGTCCTCAACGGACTCGATGCGATGGGCCTCGACATCCTTCTTGGCCGCACGCAGGGAATCGGCCTGGGCCTTACCGCGGCCCTCGGCAAGCGCCTCGGCGAAGTTCGAGAACAGGTCGGTGAGCCACAGGATGACCGCGATGGCGACCACATAGTAGGTGGGCACACCCGCGTCCTGCACACCGAAAATGGAAGCGACGGCCAGGACGGAGGTCATGACGGCGGAAAGCCACACCAGGAACATGACCGGGTTTTGAATCTGGACGCGAGGATCCAGCTTGGCAAACGAGTCGCGGACCGCGCGGCCCATCATGTCTTTTTGCATAGCCATAAATCTGCGCCCTCCTTTACGCAATCATCTGGAAGAACTCGGCAACGGGGCCAAGCGCCAGGGCCGGGAAGAAGCTCAGGGCACCGATCAGCAGAACGATGAACACGAGCAGGAATACGAACATGCCGTTGGTGGTAGACAGGGTACCGGCGCTCTCGGCGACCTTACCCTTCTTGGCCAGCGAGCCAGCGATAGCCAGCGTACCGATGATGGGCATGAAGCGGGCGAACAGCATCTCGAGGCCGAGCATGACGTTGGTCCAGGGAACGTTGCAGTTCATGCCTGCAAACGCCGAGCCGTTGTTGCCGTCGCATGAGGTGAAGGCATACAGCACCTCGGAGAAGCCGTGCGCGCCACCATTGTTGAGCTGGTCGGCAAGACCGGGCACCATGCAGGCGATGGCCGAACACACCAGAATGGCAAACGGAGTTGCCAGGCACAGGACAACTGCCCAGCGCATCTCGCCCGGCTCGATCTTCTTGCCCAGGAACTCGGGCGTGCGGCCGACCATAAGGCCGGCGATGAACACTGTGAGGATGGCGAAGCCGATCATGCCGTACAGGCCGCAGCCCACGCCGCCGAAGACGACCTCGCCCAGAGCCATCTGGAGCATCTGGACAAAACCGCCCAGCGGGGTGTAGGAGTCGTGCATGGAGTTAACCGAGCCGTTGGAAGCGGCGGTGGTGTAAGCCGACCACGTAGAGGAGGTGGCGATACCGAAGCGGCTCTCCTTGCCCTCCATGTTGCCGCCGGCCTGGCCGTCGGTCATCTCGATACCGACCGCTCCGCCGTCGGCCAGCTGCGGGGTACCCGCATGCTCGTTGACGGCGATGATGCTGGTGAAGATCACCAGCAGGATGAACATGGCGGCAAAGATGGCCTTGCCCTGCTTGGTGTTCTTGACGCCGATACCGAAGGTGAAGCAGCAGGCGGCCGGAATCAGCAGCAGGCTGGTCATCTCGATGATGTTGGTGAAGGCACTGGGGTTCTCATACGGATGGGCGGAGTTCACGCCGAAGAAGCCGCCGCCGTTGGTGCCGGACTGCTTGATGGCGACCTGAGGAGCCGCGGGACCCTGGGGCAGGAACTGCTCGGTGACCACGCGCGCGCCCTCGACAACCTTGCCGTCGACCTTGACCGTGTCGCCCTCGATCTGGGCGCCGTCGATGACGCTCCAGCCACCGTCTGCATTAGGCTGGACAGCGACGGGCTCTACGAGCTCAGCCTTCTGAGCCGGCTGGAAGTTGGAGATGACGCCACCGGCAGCCAGGCAGATGCCGAACACGAGGTTCAGCGGGATGAGCACATACAGGACGGTGCGGGTGAGGTCGACCCAGAAGGAACCCAGACCCTGCTCCTTGACCTGACGGAAGCCGCGGATCAGCGCGAACATGACCGCGATACCGGTACCAGCGGAAACGAAGTTCTGCACGGTGAGACCCATGAACTGCACAAGGTAGGACAGGGTGGTCTCACCGGAGTAGGACTGCCAGTTGGTGTTGGTTATGAAGGAAGCAGCCGTATTGAACGACAGGTCCCATGACACACCCGGCAGGTGCTGGGGATTGCTTGGCAAGAAGGACTGAAACACCTGGAGTGCCACAAGAGCCACGAGGCCGATCCCCGAAAAGACCAGCACGCTCGCCAGATAGCGCCTACACCCCATCTGCTCTGCCGCGTCGATGCGAAGCAGACGATAGACGCCACGCTCCACAGGAGCAATCACAGGCGACAGGAACGTATGCTCACCATCCATGATATGGGCCATGAACCGACCGAGCGGAACGGCCAGGACGACGAGCACGGCAAAGTACAAGATGTACTGAATCGCAGCGTCCATAGTTTACGAATCACTCCTCATCAGAATGTAGATGTAATAGATAAGGAGTCCAATGCAGACGACTCCGATGATGGGAATGAGGATGTCCATTTACCGCCCCTTTCACGCGCTGTCCGATGTCTCGGACGCCTGCTCTCGCAAGCGTCTGGGGACAGTAAACGCTTCTAGGGATTAAAGAGGCGTGAGGGCCGGGGCTCACGTCCTTAAGATGCCGTAAAGATGCAGGTAGAAAGCACTATTGCGGCTGCAGTGCGCCTATACTCGACCTCGCGAGCATACAGTGGCGTCCTCACCGCGTATGCACGCATGGACAACGTTTCATAAAGGCTACGCTATGCAGCGCGACGCATCGGACACTCGCGTCAATCCAGACCTCATCCTCAAGGCAATTGAGAAAGACGAGGCCGCCGATGACGCTCGAACCAGCCGGGGACACCTCAAGATTTTCTTTGGCTACGCTGCTGGCGCAGGCAAAACCTATGCGATGCTTCAAGCCGCCCACGCCGCCAAGCGGCGAGGTGTCGACGTCGTCGCGGGATACATCGAGCCGCACGAACGTCCGGCAACTGCCCATCTTGCACAAGGGCTTGAGAACGTGCCCTGTAAACTCATCGAGCACAACGGCATTGCGCTCAGCGAGTTCGATCTAGATGTGGCTATCGAGCGCGCCCCTCAGCTCATCCTTGTCGACGAGCTCGCCCATACGAATGCGCCGGGGTCTCGCCACGACAAACGCTATCAAGACGTCGAGGAACTTCTACATGCGGGCATCGACGTCTATACGACCGTAAACGTTCAGCATATCGAGAGCCTAAACGACATGGTTGCATCCATCACCGGCGTTGTCGTGAGCGAACGAATCCCCGACCGTATCTTCGATGATGCCGACCAGGTCGAGCTCGTCGACATAGAGCCCGAAGACCTACTTGAGCGCCTTCGCGCCGGCCTCGTCTACCGTCCCGCACAAGCCGACCGAGCGCAACAGCATTTTTTTACCGTCGAAAACCTCACCGCACTCCGAGAAATCGCGCTGCGCCGCTGTGCCGATCGCACCGGCCACCTCACAGACGCCGCACGCGTGCTGGGAAACCGTGACTACTACACCAAGGAGCGTATCTTAGTCTGTGTCTCCCCGGCGCCGACCAATCCCCGCATCGTCCGTGCCGCCGCACGCATGGCGAAAGCGTTTCGCAGCGAGCTCGTCGCCCTGTTCGTAGAGAGCCCGCGCACGCAAGCCATGAGCGATGATGAGCGCGCCAAGCTTGCAGACAATATCGCCCTAGCCGAGCAGCTCGGAGCACATATGGAAACCGTCTATGGCGACGACGTCGCGTTTCAGATCTCCGAGTTCGCACGCCTGTCGGGTATTTCGAAGATCGTCATGGGGCGCACGGGCGAGCACAGCAGCGTCCGTCAGGCCCTCTTCGGCCGCAAATCTCTCGTAGAACAGCTCATAACATTCGCCCCGAACCTCGACATTTACATCATTCCAGACCAGTCGACTCCGCCCTCCCGACCCAAAGGACGCCGCCATGCGCTCGCCCTGCAGCCGCCCAGCAGCCGAAACGTGCTTCGCACGCTGGCCCTCTCTCTTGTCGCCACGGCGATCGGCACGGCTTTCCGCCATCTGGGATTTGCCGATTCCAGCATCATATCCCTCTATATCCTCACGGCCCTGCTGACCGCCGTCACCACGACGGGGCGTATCTGCACGATCGTATCGAGCGTGCTCTCTGTAGTGCTTTACAACTTCTGCTTCGTAACGCCTCTGTTTTCGCTCGCCAGCTACGACCGAAGCTATCTGGTCACGTTCGGCATCATGTTCGCTACCGCTATGGTCGCCGGCGAGTTAACTGCGCGCATCGCCGACAATGCCCGTACCTCCGCCGAGAACGCATTCAAAACGCGCGTACTCCTCGAAACGAACCAGCTCTTACAGCAAGCCCATAGCGCGGAGGAGTGCGCCCGCGTCGCCATGAACCAACTCGTCAAACTGCTAAAACTCGACGTGGTCTTCTACCCCGCCGAACACGGCACGCTCGGCAAGGCGCTCTATGAGTCCGCTGGCACCGAAAACCGATCCGCGTCGCTGCTCACCGACTACGAGCGCGCCGTTGCAACCTGGACCTTCACCAACAACAAGCGCGCGGGCGCAAGCACGCGGACCCTGCCTGAGGCGCGCTGTCTCTACCTCGCGGTTCGCACCGGCGACAAGGTATTCGGTGTCATCGGCATCGCCCTGGAGGGGCGCGAGACCGAAGCCTTCGAGCATTCGATCGTCCTATCTATCGTAGGTGAATGCGCCTTGGCGCTCGAAAGTGACCGAGCGGCGCAAGAGCGCGAAGAGGCTGCGGTCTTGGCGAAAAACGAGCAGCTGCGCGCCAACCTTTTGCGCTCCATCGGCCACGATTTGAGGACACCCCTCACGGCTATATCCGGATCTGCGGCAATCCTTCGGAAGAGCGACGAGAGGCTCAGCCTCGAACAACGCTGCGATCTTGCCGATGCCATCTACGATGACTCCCTCTGGCTTATCGATACCGTGGAGAACCTCCTCGCCATCACACGCGTCGAGGACGGCACCATTCGCCTCAACCTCACATCCGAGCTCATCGACGAGGTCATCGAGGCCGCCCTCAGCCATGTCGCCCAAGCATCGCATGGACATGCCGTCACCATCGAGCACACTGACGACATCCTGCTGGTACGCGTCGACGTCCATCTCATCATGCAGGTGCTTACGAATCTCATCATGAACGCCTTCAAATACACGCCCGAGGACTCGACTGTCATTGTCAGCGCACGTCGCGAGGGCGCGTTCGTCGTGGTGGACGTCGCGGACGATGGGCCGGGTGTGGCAGACTGCGACAAGCCTCATATCTTTGAGCGCTTCTTTACCTCAGGCAATACGCGGCCCGTGGATTCGCGTCGAAGCATCGGCCTTGGGCTGTCGCTCTGCCGCTCCATCGTGGAGGCGCATGGCGGCGTCATCGAAGTTCGCGACAACCACCCCCATGGGGCCGTCTTCCGTTTTACCCTGCCCGCTGAGGAGATCGAGATTCATGAATAATGCCGCTAAGCCACGCATCCTCCTGGTCGAAGATGACCTGACCGTTCAAAACCTCGTTTCGACCGCGCTTGACCTCCACGGCTATGTCGTGAGCAAGGTTTGCAACGGCCAGGCCGCCATCATGGATGCGGTGTCGCACGGCCCCAGCCTCATCATGCTCGACCTCGGCCTTCCCGACATTGACGGTATCGAGGTCATCACGAAGATCCGAAGCTGGTCGGCAGTCCCCATTATCGTCATTTCGGCGCGCACCGAAGATTCCGACAAGATTGCAGCGCTTGACGCCGGGGCAGACGACTACCTCACCAAGCCCTTTTCTGTGGATGAGTTGCTCGCGCGCGTCCGCGCGAATTTGAGGCGCTCCTCGATGGCGTCGAGTGAGTCGACAGAAGCGAGCACGTTCGACAACGGTCCGCTGCATATCGACTACGCCGCGGGATACGCGACGAAAGACGGACGCGAGCTCTCGCTCACCCCAACCGAGTACAAATTGCTCATCCTTCTGGCGAAAAACGTCGACAAGGTGCTCACCCACACCTTCATCACCCGCGAGATATGGGGCACGAGCTGGGACAGCGATCTGGCGAGCCTGCGCGTGTTCATGCGCACCCTGCGCAAGAAGATCGAGGCAGACCCCTCTCACCCTAAGATGATTCAGACGCACATGGGTGTCGGGTACCGCATGCAGCGTCTCTAGCCCACCCCACAAAAAGTTGCAGTGGAATACGGAGTAGATAAGGCCTTTGACAGCCAAAACAGTCCGCATTTCACCGCAACTGATTTAACGATACCCAAAAATACTCTTCAGCTCGCCTCGCTCGCGCTCAAATGCGCAAAGCGCCCCGCGAACGAATGCCCGCGGGACGCTTTGATGTCCGGGCCTTATTTGATACCGCGACCCAAGTCTTCGGCGATTTTGTCCACGCCCTTAAGTGCGGCGCAGGTCTTTTTGTTGGAGCAATGCCCCGTGCAAACGCCACCTTGAGCGCAGTCGGCGCAGGTGCCCTTGCGATAAATGCGCACGCACACGGCGACAAACGCAATGGCGATAACGGCCAGCACAACAATATCGATAGGTGCCATAGCAAGCCTCCTCTAGTTAACCACCACTTACTTTACCCCATTCTCCACCTGCCAAAAAGGGACAGGTTTATTTTGGTCGTTTTTATCTGCGGAAACGCCACATCTTAACTTCTGGTGCAAGGGGGTCAGGTTACTTTGCACCAACCTGGTGCAGATAAACCTGACACCTTTGCACCAAAAAGCCCGAGTGTCGCTGGGACACCCGGGCTCGTGGAAAGGGGCTGATCCTTATTCGGACTTAAGCGGAAACTGCAGCGGAAGCGGTGTTGGTCTCGTCCTCGTCGGTCCAAGCGTGCTTGGGCATGGGACGGAAGATCTGGAAGAGCATCGCAACCAGCAGAACGATGGCTACAACCGTCCAAATACCAAACTGGCCAAGGACAAGCAGGTTGTAGAACTGGTTGATGAACAGGCCGATCACCCAGGCAAAGGCGCACTCGTAGCCGATGGCAATCGCGGTCCACTTGCCGGAGTCCATCTGGTTGCGGATAGTGCCCATGGCGGCAAAGCACGGGGCGCACAGCAGGTTAAAGGCGCCAAAGGCAACGCAAGCGCCCATGGTGGGGAACATGCCCGCAAACGCGGTCCACAGGCTCGGGTCGGTCTCGGCGGCGTCGGCAACGGACAGCAGCGAGCCGGCGGTGGCGACGACGTTCTCCTTGGCGACAAGTCCAGAGACAGTCAGCGCGGTGGCCTGCCAGGTGCTAAAGCCGAGCGGGGCGAAGATCCAAGCGACCAGGTTGCCCAGCATGGCGAGCACGGAGTAGTCCATAAACTCCTCAGGGATGCCGTCCATCGCAGGCAGGAAGCCGAAGGAACCGTTGTAGCTACCAAAGTTGGAGAGGAACCAAACCACGACGGTGGACGCGAAGATGACCGTGCCGGCCTTCTTGATAAAGGCCCAGCAGCGCTCCCATACATGCAGCGCCCAAGAGCGGATTGCCGGGAAGTGATAGGCGGGAAGCTCCATAACGAACGGCGTCGGGCGACCGGCGAAGAGCTTGGTCTTCTTGAGCATGAGGCCCGAGGCGATGACGGCAAAGACGCCCAAGAAGTAGAACAGCGGGCTGATCCATGCGGCGGTGGTGGAAGAATCGCCGATGATGGAACCCATGAGCAGAGCGATGATCGGCAGCTTGGCGCCACAGGGAATGAACGTGGTGGTCATGACCGTCATGCGGCGGTCCTTCTCGTTCTCGATGGTCTTGGTGGCCATGACGCCGGGGACGCCGCAGCCCGAGGACACGAGCATGGGGATGAAGGACTTACCGGACAGGCCAAAGCGGCGGAACACGCGGTCCATGATGAAGGCGACGCGGGCCATGTAGCCGCAGTCCTCCAAGAAAGACAGCATCACGAACAGCAGGAACATCTGCGGCACGAAGCCGAAGATGGCGCCCAGACCGCCGACGATACCGTCACAGACCAGCGAATCGACCAGGCCACCGTCCTCGGTGCCGCCCGCCACAAGGGCATCGTGCACCACGGTGGTAATACCCGGAACATAGGGGCCGTACTGTGCCGGGTCGACCGAGTCGGCGGCGTCACCCGCAGCCTCGACAGCTGCGTCGTAGGCGTCGCGGCCCTGGCCGAGCACATACCAACCGTCGGTGCCAAAGAGCTGGTCGTTGGTGAAGTCGGTCACCGTGCCGCCCAAGGTAGAGACGGCAATGTAGTACACGCAGAACATGATGACCACAAAGATCGGCAGGCCCAAGATACGGTTGGTAACCACACGGTCGATCTTCTCGGAGGTGCTCATCTTGGCCGGAGCCTTGGTGAGGCACTCGTCGATGATGTGGGCGATCACGCCGTAGCGCTCGCCGGTGATGATGGACTCGGCGTCGTCGTCGCAATCCTGCTCGCACTGGGCGACCAGCTGCTCGACGCGAGCGGCCTTCTCCTTAGTGAGGTTGATGAGCTTGCAGGCGTCCGCGTCGCGCTCGAACAGCTTGACGGCGTAGTAGCGACGCTTGTTGGCGGGAACGCTCGCCGGCAGATTGTTCTCGATGTGGTCCAGAACGTCCTCGATGGAGGAATCGAACTTGTGCTCCGGCACCTGGCCCTTGGAAGCAGCGGACTTCTTGACCTGCTCGAACAGCTCCGTGATGCCCTTGTTCTTAAGAGCCGAGATCATCATGACCGGGCAGCCGAGCTTCTTGGAGAGCTTGTCCGTGTCGATCTTATCGCCGTTCTTCTCGACCAAGTCGGCCATGTTGAGGGCGACGACCACGGGCAGGCCGGTCTCGATAACCTGAAGCGCCAGGTACAGGTTGCGCTCGAGGTTGGTGGCATCGACCACCTGGACGACGACATCGGGCTCGCCGCTCATGAGGTAGTCGCGCGAGCACTGCTCCTCGGGGCTGTAGGGGGAAAGCGAGTAGATGCCGGGGAGGTCCGTAATCGTGACGTTCTTGTCGCTTAGGAGCTTAGCTTCCTTTTTCTCAACCGTGACGCCGGGCCAGTTGCCAACGTAGCCGTTGGCGCCGGTGATCAGGTTGAAAAGCGTGGTCTTGCCGCAGTTGGGGTTACCCGCCAGCGCGACATGGATCTGAGAATCCGCCATTCAATCCTTCTTCCTTGTGTGCCCGCGCTGCTTTCTCCGCGCAGGCTGGATAATGTGCTTCAAAGATGCTGCATTAAGTTAGAAAAACCTAACTTTATCTGCAGAAATATACGTCGCGAGCCCTTACTGGACCTCGACGACGGCCGCCTCCTCCTTGCGGATGGAAAGCTCGTAGCCGCGCACGTTGATCTCGACCGGATCACCGAGCGGTGCAACCTTCACGACCTTGAACGAAGTGCCCTTGATGAGCCCCAGGTCCATAAGGTGGCGGCGAAGCGCACCCTCACCGTGAAGCTTGACGATGGTGGAGCTCTCGCCCACCTTAACGTCACCCAACGTCTTCATCCTCTTGTCCCCCTTTCGGTTTTTATGAAATGCTGCGGACTAACCGACGGTCATGATGTGCATGGCGACCTTGGTATCGATACCAAAGCGTGCGCCCAGCACGGTGACGATGATATTGGCACCACTCGAGCTCACCACGTGAACCTCACTGCCCTCGACAAAGCCGAGGTCCTTGAGGTGGTGCTTCATGTCCTCATTGCCCTTTACACGAGACACGTGCACGGTTTCGCCCGCTTTCACCATCGAAAGCGGCATGGCCGGCATCTGCGGTCCGCAAGACATGAGTGTGCTCCTAACGTCAGTTCGTCCTCAACATCGACGCAGCAAAAGTTAACCACGTCTATGTTCGCTACAGTAAACTAGCACGTGGTTAACTTTTTGGAAAGGGTCCCTATTCAGTTTTCGAAAAAGTTTCCCATATGAAACAGGTGTGACAAGGGGACAGCCCCTTTGTCACATTGTTGCGTTTAGAGGGAGAGGTTTCTGATCGACGTGACACACGAGGCCTCGTCTACGCCCGAAATGCGGAAGATGATGTCCTCGCCGCACTCGCCGTAGAGAGCCATGAGCCCCATTACATCGCGGCCGTCGGTATGGCGATCGCCGATGCTGACCGATACGTTGCTACGATGCTTGGCAATTATGTCATAGAGCAGCGCAACCGGGCGGGCATGCAGTCCCAACGGATCTTTAATCGTCTTTGTAAACTCGACCATGTCCCCTCCCACGGCATCGCACATTCGGCCGGCAAACCCAGCCACGTGGTAGTTATTGTAGCGTTAGATGCTTGTCGAGAGCTCCTCTGAACACCTCGTGGGCAAAAAGTGGCAAATATGAGTACTGTCACCAATTTAGTAGCAGCAAAATCGAGAGCAAATTGCCTCCTTTGAGCGATTCGAAGAGGTTGAAAGCCGTCAAACGCCCTTTAAAGGGGGTTATATAAATTGATTTTGAGCCCGTTTTTGCTCAGAACAGGCCGAAAAATATGTCACCTCTTTTGCAACAGTACTCATATTTGGCATTTTTTGACCACGGGGTCCAAAACCATGCCCCAAAACACAAAAGGAGGGGCCTCGTAAGGCCCCTCCTTAGGAAAGGGAATCGATTTATTCCACAGCTGTAGATTAATCCTAGCCGCTACTCCATCATGTCGAGGACGGAGGGGCGCAGCTCGCTCTCGGCGGCCTCGGGATCGGTCTCGCGCAGGCGGTTGATATAGCGGTTGTACCACATCACGGCAAGGCCCAGGAAGACAACCACACCGCCAACGTTGTAGACCAGCGTCAGCCACAGCGGCTGATCGAGCGGGATGGTGCCGCAGACAAGCACAAAGCAGAAGACCACAAGCAGGAATGCGGCAACGACCAGACCAAAGCTGCGCGAGCCCATGCGGAAGTCACGGGGAGCGGCGTCGAAGTTCTTGCGCAGCATAAAGTAGGCAAGCAGGATCAGCAGCGGCGGGAGCAGAGCAGTGGCAGCCGTCATGTTGGTGACGATCATGAGCAGGTCGTCGAGGTTACCAGATCCCAAGGCCGGGATGATCAGGATGGGGACGACGATGGCGAACTGCAGCCAAGCGGCGCGGGCGGGAATGCCGTGCTCGTTGAGCTCGACGATCTTGCTACCAAAGACGCCCTTGGGGATCTCGGTGAAGAAGACCTTGATGGGAGCAGAGGTCCACATCATGAGGGAGCCCAGCGTGGCAGCGAGAAGGATCAGGCCAATGACGCGCGTGGACACTTCCATGGGAATGCCAAAGTGGGCAAAGACAGCGCCGAATACGTCGAAGATACCGGTGGAGATGGCAACGCCGCCCTCGGGAATGAACAGGTTGACCAGCAGCGAAGCGCCTGCGTACAGAAGGCCGATGGTCAGGCCGGCGATAACGACGGTGCGCACGAAGGCCTTGACGCCGCCCTTAAGGTCGTTAAGGAACACGCCGACAGACTCAGCGCCGCCAACGCCCTGGATGATCCAGGCAAGCGTACCGAAGAAGCCCCACATAGTTGCGAAGTTGCTCATGTCGGGAGCCATGTTAGCGGGGGTAGGAGCCGTAGCGAACTCGACGCCGCCAAAGGCAGCAGCCAGGGACAGCAAGATGAACACGGCAGTCAGGCCGAGAGCCGCGGTCGAGCCGAAGGAGGAAATGGAGCCGATCCACTTAGCGCCCTTGGTCGAAACCCACGTGGCGATAGCAAAGACGACGATCTCGATAATGGTGATCCACAGCTGCGAAAGCTCTGCATTGGCACCAAAGAACACGTAGCTCGCGTAGATGATGACGTTGGGCAGGACGGACGCAAAGTAGAACAGGTTAACGAACCAGTAGCTAAATGCCGTCAGGAACGCCCAGCGACCACCCATCGAGGTCTTAACCCATGCGTACACGCCAGACTCGGAGTCCCTGTTGAGGCCGACGAACTCAGCGGTAACCAGGGTATAGGGGACAAAGTACAAAAGCGTGGCGAAGAAGAACGACGGCGCAGCTGCCAAGCCGATGGCCGCGTTGTTGTTGATGATGTTCTTGATACCGAACACGGCGGCGACCGTCATGCCCAGCAGAGCGAACGAACCGATCGTTCCTCGTTTTTCAGAGCTCATAAGCCCTCCCAATCATCCGTTATATCTCATCTAAAACCGTCCGGACTGCAAGCGCAATCGTGGACGGCGCACCTGCTAAGGGGAATGGGGAAAAGGGAGTCAACAAAGCCATCCCCCTTAACGGCGCGAAGCAAACGTCCAAACGGACGAATACTACTTGTTGGGGAAGGAATAACCTTCAACCGTCACGTGCAGTACCACGACGCGGGGATCCGTGGCATCGGCCACGACACGGTAGGCCTCGTCGATCTCGACGACGGCAACGCCGCCGGCGGGAATCGTCACGGTCTCCCCCGTACCCTCAAAGCGCTCGCGATCGTCGATATCGCTGTAGGCGCGCGTGCAGGTAAGATCCGTCTTGGAAGCCACCTCGACGGTCAGGTCGCCGTCGAGCGGGGCGAGCACGGCATGGTAGCGACGGTGACCGACCAGATCGGCGGTAGCTGCCTCGTGGGCGTTCACCCACCAGTACACCAACGAGTCGCCGATGGAGTACGCCACGTCGTGCTGCAGGTCGGCAACACCATCGAGCGCCTGGCCGGTGCGCATCCACTTCTTGACAGACTTCATCTGAGCGTCGAAATCGGCGCGCGAGTTAAAGACATGCATGACTTATGCCTCCTTAATGGGTGCCAGCGCCTGAGCCAGATCGGCAGACGTCAGCGGTCGCAGAGACACCTCAAAGCTGAAGCTCTCAAAACGGGTGCGGTAGGAATCGAGTACCTCGGAACCCCAAGAGTTCGAGCCAAGGCCGAGCAGCTGGTCGTTGATGTTGACCGTGACCGTATCGCCCTTGACAAGGTCGTAGACGTGCTTGGCGTTATCGATTGCCTCGCAGCTATAGGGCCATGCCGAGAACGAGAACGGGTTGGAGGCGGCATCAGCCGGACGAGTCACCAACACGCCGTCACCGTGACTGGAGCGCAGGGCAACCCAGCGGGTACCCTCACGGTTGGCGCAGTCCTGAGGCATAACGTAGGGCGTGAACATGTCGTCGACCGTAGTGCGGTAATGACCGACCGGGTTGGCGCGCAGCGAGTCCGGATAGTTCTCGCCCGGGCCGTGGCCATACCACTCGACGGCACGATTGCAACCGGGGACCTCGAAGGAGATGCCGATGCGCGGGATGATATCCGAGTAATCGCCGTAGGGCTCGCCGGAAACCTTGAGGTCGACGCGACCGCTCGGAAGCACGGTGTAGACGAGCTCGACGCGCATGCCGAACGCGCGGACGGGAGGAGCGATACGCTGGCTCACGGTAACGACGACCGCATTGCCGTCCTGCTTCCAAGAAACCTTGCGGGTAGACGTCTGCATCACATCGATGAAGTTGTCTTTCCACAGGGAGTCATACTCCTGAGCGTGGTTGTCGACGAGCGGATGCCAAAAACCAACCTGGGGACCAGAGGCCATTACGTCGCGGCCGGATGCCTTCCACTCGCTCACGGTACCGTTGACTTTGCTGAAGGTCAGCTCGCCGTTGAGGGAGTGAATGCGGATCTCCTGCTCGGTCTCCTCGACCGTAAGCTCAGGACGAGCGGGGGCGGCGATGGCCGGCGCCGGATGGTTTGCGATGGCAAACTGGCTTGCGCCCAGCTGGAACATCGGCTCGCACCAGGCGTGAGCCGCCATGGTGTAGGCGCACACGGTCAGCAGGGTCTCGCCTACCGCGGCCTCGCGAATCACCAGTGGCAGCTGGACGGATTCGCCGGGAGCCACCGCGCCGGGCATAAGCGTCTTGCGGCACACTACATCGCCGTCTACCAGGGTCTCCGCCGACAGGCAGACATCCTCGAGGGTAGTAAACCAGCGCTTGTTCGTGACGGTCAGCTCGCCCGCCTCGGTGTCATAAGCCATGCGAACCGGGCAGATGACCTGGCCATACTCAGTGAGGCCCGGGCTCGGCTGCTGCCAAGGGAACACCATGCCATCGATGCAGAAGTTGCTGTTGTTGGGGTAATCGCCGTTGTCGCCACCATACATATCGTAAGCAACGCCGTCCTCGGTCACAGCAGCCAAACCGTGGTCGCACCATTCCCAGATAAACTGGCCTTGGATGCAATCCCAGCGATCGAAGACCTCCTGGTACTCGGACAGGCCTCCGGGGCCATTGCCCATGGAGTGGCCGTACTCGCAGTTGATGCGCGGCTTGGGGAACGGATGCTCACCAAAGTCGTTCATCTGCGACACACGGGAGTACATCGTGGAAATGACGTCGACGGTATCGGCGTTGCGGTCCTCCTCGTAATGGACCGGACGATCATCGAGCTCGTGAGCCTTGGCGTACATCGCGCGGATGTTGCAGCCATAGCCGCTCTCGTTGCCCATCGACCACATAATGATGCAGGCGTGGTTGCGCTCCTGCATCACCAGGCGCTCAATGCGGTCGACGTAGGCCGGCTCCCATGCCGGGTCGTCGGTGACCAGGGCGATATTGCCGATATTCTCGAAGCCGTGACTCTCCATATCGGTCTCGGCGACCAGCATGATGCCATACTCATCGCACAGCTCGTAGAAGCGCGGGTCATTGGCATAGTGAGAGGTGCGCACCGCGTTGATGTTGTGTCGCTTCATGAGCTCCAGGTCACGGCGCATGCGATCGAGGCCCACGGCGCGGCCCTTGTGATCGTCGTGATCGTGGCGGTTGACGCCATGCATCTTAAAGTAGGTGCCGTTGAGGTAGATATGATTGCCCTCGACCGTCACCTCGGCAAGGCCCTGGCGATGCGGAACGTACTCGCTGACCTCGTCACCGTCGTAGACCTCAAACGTAAGGTCATAGAGGAAGGGGTCCTCGGGGTTCCAGAAGTGGGCATCGGCAACGCTGCACTCGGCATGGCCGTCGACGCACTCGCCCGTAGCGACCACGTTCTCGCCATCGCTGAGCGTAAACACGACGCGGGTAGCGCCCTCGGCCACCGTATCGAGCGTGATCAGAGCGGCATCGCCCTCGCGGTGCGTGCGGAACCTAAAGTCGACCAGGTGCGCGGCGGGACGCTGCATAAGGTACACATCGCGGAAGATGCCCGAAGCCCACCACATGTCCTGATCCTCGATATAGCTGCCATCGCTGTACTGCAGGACCTTGACCGCAAACAGGTTGTCGCCCTCGACGAGCGCGTCGGTCACGTCGAACTCGGCGGACAGACGCGAGCCCTTGGTCATGCCGATAAACTGGCCGTTGACGTACAGCTCGCCATAGCTCTCGATGCCGTCGAAGCGAATGATCTCGCGGGCGCCGGCAGGAACGGCGGGAAGGTTGACGATGCGCTGGTAGACGCCCGTGGGGTCGTCGGAGGGAACGAACGGCTGATCCACCGGAAACGGGAAACCCTCGTCGGTATAGGCAAGGTTGCCATAGCCGTCTACCTGCCACAGGTGCGGAACCTCCACGTGATCCCACTCGGACTTGTACGTGGAGAGCTCCTCGTTGGAGACGGCAGCAGGCCCCTCAAAGAGGCGGAACTGCCACGAGCCAGACAGCTGAACAAACCCGCGCGACAGCTCGCGGCTGTACGTAGCAGCGAGATCGGCGGTCTCATAACCCATAAAGTACGCATGGGGTGCCAGGCGGTTCCTGTGGGTGAGCGCTTGGTTTTCCCAATCGTTAATGGCGTCCATGGTGATGCTCCTTCGTCATCGTAGTGATTCTTGTGCAACCGGTTGTCCTTATCTTACGGGCGATGCAAAAAACTGTGCAACCGGTTGTCCGCTGAACGGTCGATTTGGCCGGATTAACGGTGCAACCGGTTGTACAACCGCAACACTTATGTCACCCTGAATATCGAAACTCAACGCAAAACATCGTTCTTAAGCTCGTAGGCAACCGCCACGCCCGCTGATATCTCACCCACACGAGACGTATTCGATTGCGGCTTGGTTGCAAAACGACACCTGTCACCGGATATCATGAACGCTGTTCAGGTGCACTATAGTAAGCTGTATCCGCACCAGCCCGTATCAGTGACAACATCGACCGCATTTTCCAGGAGACGCCATGACCCAGCCAGTTCGCACCGCACCTACGCTTGCCGAGGTTGCCGCAGCTGCCGGCGTGTCGCGCTCCACGGCATCGCGCGCCCTCAACGATTCGCCCCGCATTAGCGAGGAAACCAAAAAGCGCGTCCGTGCGGCGGCCAAGAAAGTCAATTTTGTCCCCAACGCTCGCGGCCGAGCGCTCGCTGTCGGGCGCACGGAAATCATCGCCGTGCTCGTGACCGAGCCCCTGAGTGAGCTCTTCAGCGACCCCACCTATAGCGAATTTTTGAGCGGCATTACCGAGGAACTGTCGGAGTCGTCCTATCTGCCCGTTATCTTGCAGGCGTCTTCTACGCATGAGCGCAACCGCGCACGCGAGCACTTTGAGCGCCGCTCGTTCGACGCCGTGATCGACGTCTCCCCTTACAAGGGCAGCGAGCTGCTCGAGGTGCTGCGCGAGCTGGGCGTACCCACCGTGTTGTGCGGCCAGCTCGAGGGCCACCCCTATCGCGATGTGTTCTCGACAGTCTACTCTGACGACGAAGAGGGTGGACGCTTTGCGGCACTCGCTATGAAAGATCGCGGGCGCAAAGATATCGTCGCCGTGTTGGGACCGCAAGACAACCCCGCTGTTGTCGACCGCCTGCGCGGCTACCGCACCGTCCTGGGCGAAGACCTCCCAGGCGCAAACGTTATCTATACCGGCTGGAACAGCGGAGACGGCTATCAGGCCATGCACCAGATCCTCGCGCGCGAGATTGCTTTCGATGGCGTGCTCTGCGGATCGGACCGTATCGCGGCTGGCGTCATCACCGCACTCAACGAGGCAGGCCTATCCGTTCCGGCGGACGTTTCTGTCGTCGGCTTCGACGATCACGAGATTGCGGCGCGCTGCGTCCCCGCACTCACGACCGTCCGCCAGCCCCTGCGCGAAGAAGGCCACATGGCCGCCAACATTGCGCTCGACATGATCAAGGGCGCCGAGCCCACCACCTCCGTGATGCACATGCAGCTCGTTCAGAGAGACTCGCTGTAGGAAACTGGGCCGGGCTTTTCGCCAGACAGTTGTTGCGGAAAGCCTGCCCCGTTTTGAGCGCTCATTCTGGGGCACAGTTTCCGTTAGACCGCTCAAGCGGAAACTGTGTCCCATTATTTTGCCGAATTCTGGGTCGCGCTTTCCCAGAGGACCCCCTTTGGGAAAGCTCATCCCATTCCGGACGCAGATTCCGGGACGCACTTTCCGCGACGCCCGGTCATCCCATGCCCCCACAATCTCGGCGTATAAAAAACGAGGAAAGGCACGTGTCCTTCCCTCGTTACGGGCAATATGTAGCCGCTTGCCTACATCAGGCGCAGGCTGACGTCCTTGAGCTGGGCGCCGCTAACGGCACTCGGGGCGCCCGACATGAGGTCGGAGCCGCTGGCCGTCTTGGGGAACGCCATGACGTCGCGGATGGAGTCGGAACCGGTGAGCAGCATGCACACGCGGTCCAGGCCCAGAGCGAAACCGCCCATCGGGGGCGCACCAAACTTGAGCGCCTCCATGAGGAAGCCAAACTGAGACTCGGCGCGCTCCTCGGTAAAGCCCAGGAGCTTGAGCATGGACATCTGCATCTCGGCGTTGTGGATACGCATACCGCCGCCACCGGCCTCAAAGCCGTCCATGACAAAGTCGTAGGTGCAAGAACCGGCTGCCAACGGGTCGGCCTCGATCTTGGCGATGTCGGTCTCGGTCGGCAGGGTGAAGGGCTGGTGCTCGGCAGCGTAAACCTTGCGATCCTCGTCCCAGTGGAACAGCGGGAAGTTGACGACCCACAGGAAGTCGTGGCCCTCGCGCTTGATCTCGAGCGCGTTAGCCATGTGGGAACGCATGCCGCCCAGGATCTCGTCGGAGAGCAGGCGCGGGCCGGCGGCGAACATCACAAGGTCGCCGGGCTCGACGTCCATGCGCTCGCGCAGGGCGGCCATCTCCTCGTCCGAGAAGAACTTGACGATGGGGCTGTTGATGGAGCCGTCCTCGCGGAATGCGATCCAGGCCAGGCCCTTGGCGCCAAACGTGGAAGCCACGCCGGCAAGCTTATCGATCTTGGCGCGAGCCCAGGCCCCGGCGCCCTTGGCGTTGATGGCCTTGACGACAGAGCCCTCCTCGTTCGCGGCAGTCGCAAAGACCTTGAACTTGGAGTTGGCGAAGATGTCGGTCAGGTCGACCAAGTGCATGCCATAGCGGGTATCGGGCTTGTCGGAGCCATAGGTGTCCATGGCCTCCCAGTAGTTCATGCGACGCAGCGGCGTGGGCATCTCGACACCCATGCGGCCGAAGGCATCGGCAAGAACCTCTTCGAGCGCGCTCATAACGTCGTTCTGGTCCACGAAGGACATCTCGATATCGACCTGGGTGAACTCGGGCTGACGGTCGGCACGCAAGTCCTCGTCGCGGAAGCACTTGGCAACCTGATAGTAGCGCTCGACGCCACCGACCATAAGCAGCTGCTTCAGGAGCTGCGGGGACTGCGGCAGGGCGTAGAAGTTGCCCGGCTGGATGCGGCTGGGGACGATGAAGTCGCGGGCGCCCTCGGGCGTGGACTTGAACAGGGAGGGCGTCTCGACCTCCATGAACTCACGGTTGTGCAGCGCCTCGCGAATGGCAAAGGTAAAGTCGGAGCGCAGCTTGAGGTTGGCCATCATCTCGGGACGACGGAGGTCCAGATAGCGATAGCGCAGACGGGTGTCCTCGCTGGTCTCGATGCCGTCCTCGATCTGGAACGGCGGGGTGACGGACGTATTGAGCACCTCGGCGTGGTCGGTCAGGACCTCGATCTCGCCGGTGGCGAGCTTGGTGTTGGTGGTCTCCTCGCCACGGGCGCGCACGACGCCGTGAATCTTGATGGGCCACTCGGGACGCATGGTCTCGGCGATCTTAAAGGCGTCGCCGTCGGAGTGCTCGGGGTCGAAGGTAAGCTGCGTGATGCCCTCACGGTCGCGAAGGTCGCAGAAGATAAGGCCGCCGTGGTCGCGGCGACGGCTCACCCAACCGGTGAGGGTGACCTCTTCGCCCACGTTCTCGAAGCGAAGCTCGCCGCAGGTACGGGTGTGCATGGAATGCTCATCGATGGGACGGGTCTGGCTCATACCAGTGATCCTCCTTTATGGATCTGTGCCGCCCCGTGTCGTTCCGGGCGGCGTCGTACAGATTTGCCCAGCCTGCGTAAACCGCGCAGCCAGACATGGCGTTCTATCTTATCGCACTCGCGTCGATGTGCCGCGAAAAAGTGGCTCCTGCCCAAAGACTTGACGGAGACGAAACAATTGACGCGCCGTGACACCCGCCCGCGCTCGTCACGTGCGACAATATGCCCCAATAAAACAGCACTCGGAAAGGCCCGCCATGACTGCACGCCTCATCCTTATGGATATCGACTCCACGCTCATCAACCAGGAGGTCATCGACCTGTTGGGCGAAGAGGCCGGCGTGGGCGAGCAGGTGGCACAGATCACCGAACGCGCCATGCGCGGCGAGCTTGACTTTAAGCAGGCGCTCGAGGAGCGCGTGGGGCTGCTCGCCGGCCTGGACGAGAGCGTGTTCGAGCGCACCTTTGAGCGCGTGACATTTACCCCCGGAGCGTTGGAGCTTGTGCGCTCGGCACACAGCAAGGGTTGGAAGGTCGGCGTCGTGAGTGGCGGCTTTCACGAAGTCGCCGATAAGATCGTGGCCGCCGCGGCCATCGACTTTTGCCTGGCCAATCGTCTGGAGGTCGTGGACGGCAAGCTCACCGGTAAGTTGGCTGCCGACATTGTGACCAAGGAGTCCAAGCTCATCCAGCTGCTGGACTGGGCAGTTGAGTGCGGCGTCGATATGGCCCACACCGTCGCGATCGGCGACGGTGCCAACGACATCCCCATGATTCAGGCCGCGGGCACGGGCATCGCGTTTTGTGCCAAGCCCAAGACGCGCGAGGCCGCCCCGTTTGCCATCGACGAGCGCAATCTGATGCTCGCCATGGACATCATCCTGCGCGACTAGTCAGTTTGCCTCACAACTTCATCTAATCTGACATGTCAGATTTCCGAACAATTATGCTCTAATGTTCGGAAACAACCCTTCGCGTGCTAAACTTTTCTGCGTCGAAGGGAACTTATATGGACAAACGAGATCTTGAGCAATTGCTAAGTGACGTGGCAGACGGAAGCATTATGCCGGCCGATGCCCTCACGCGCATCCAGACGGCGCCAACCGCCGATCTGGGTTTTGCGCAGCTCGATCTTTCACGCGGGGTACGCCAGGGAGCCGGCGAGGTTGTCTACGGTGCCGGTAAAACCGCCGAGCAGATTGCCGCCATTATCGAGGCGCTGCGCGATGCCGGTCAGGAGCGCATCCTGGTCACGCGCCTGGACAGCGAAAAAGCGGCCCGTACCTCGGAGCTCCTCGACAACGGCATCGACCTGGGATATGTCCCGGACGCACAGCTCGCCCTCGTGGGCGGCAAGCCCTCCCCTACCGGCAACGGACGCATCGTCGTCGCCTGCGCCGGCACAAGCGACCTGCCCGTCGCCGAAGAGGCGGCACTGACGGCCGAGTTCTATGGCAACGAGGTCGACCGCCTCTACGACGTAGGTGTCGCCGGCCTGCACCGCCTGCTCGCACATGCCGAGGAACTTGCCCGGGCGCAGGTGGTCATCGCCATCGCCGGCATGGAGGGCGCGTTGGCGAGCGTTATCGGCGGTCTGGTGAGCTGTCCGGTCATCGCCGTCCCCACCAGCGTGGGCTATGGCGCGAACTTTGGCGGCATGGCCGCACTGCTCGCCATGCTCAACTCCTGCGCCAGCGGCGTTTCGGTCGTCAATATCGACAACGGCTTTGGCGCCGCCTATCAGGCAAGTCTTATCAATCATCTGAGCGCCGGCACGTCCTGCGCCCGCTAAGGAGCATTTCATGTCCAACCATCAGCACACGCTTATCATCGACGGCACCTCGGGCATCAGCGGCGACATGACCGTCGCGGCCCTGCTCGACCTGGGTGCCAGCGAGGAGCATCTGCGCGACCAGCTCGCCACGCTGCCGGTCGACGGCTTTACGATCGCCGTCACACGCGTAAGCAAGCATGGCATCGACGCCTGCGATTTCGACGTCCAGCTTGCAGAGGAGCTCGAGAACCACGACCACGACATGGCCTGGCTCTACGGTAACGAAGCAGCTGCCGAGCACACACATGAGCATGAGCACCACCATCATAATCATGGCGAGCACGAACACGAGCACTGCCACGAGCATGACCATGAGGGCCACGGTCATGGCCACGAGGGTCACCATCACGCCCACCACCATCACCACCGTTCTTTGGCGGACGTCACCGCCATCATCGATGGCTCGCAGCTAAGCGATGGCGCCAAGCGTCGCGCGCTCGCCATCTTTACCGCGCTCGCCGCCGCCGAGGCCAAGGCCCACGGCAAAACGACCGAGACCGTCATGTTCCACGAGGTGGGCGCCATCGACTCCATCGTCGACGTCTGCTCTGTCGCCATCTGCCTCGATGACCTAGGTATTGAGGACATCGTGGTCGAGTCGCTCTCCGAGGGTCACGGCACCATCCGCTGTGCCCACGGCCTTATGCCCATTCCTGTCCCCGCTGTCGTCAACCTGTGCCAAGCGGGCAATATCGCCCTCACGCCCGCGCCGGTCGCCGGTGAGCTCGTGACGCCCACGGGCGCCGCCATCGTCGCCGCACTGCGCACGTCCGAGCACCTGCCGGCCCGTTACCGCATCGAGGCCGTCGGCTACGGCGCCGGTAAGCGCCCCTACGAGGGTTGCTCCGGTACGCTCCGCTGCCTGCTCGTTCACACGGACGCATAGCCATGGATGCCCGCAAGGCAAAAAGCCGCGCCGCCATCGTCGCAGCATTCTCCGAGCTCCTGCGCGAGGAGGACTACGGCAAGATCACCGTAGGCGACATCATCGCGCGAGCTCACGTAGGCCGCGCGACATTCTACGGTCTCTTTAAGAGCAAAGACGACCTGCTCGCTGAGCTCGTGAGCGACATCTGCACCCACGCCCTCGACGACGATGGCACACCGCTCGACGACCCACTCGTGCAGGTCGAGCATATCCTCAACAACCTCTGGGAGCGCCGCCAGGGCGTACGAGCCCTCGTAGCCGGCGCCGGCTCACGCGTCTTCGCCGACAGCCTCCGCAAGACCATCATGTCACGAGCAGCCGAAACCGTCCCCGTCGACCCCACAGGCCCCGCCGGCACCATGGACCGAAGCTTCCTACTACACCACATAGCCTCAAGCTTCGTAGGAATGGTCCAATGGTGGGCCTGGCACAACTTCCAAGCAGATAAGGCCGAAGTAGCCAAAAACTACCTATCAGCCATTAAGCCCCTCTTCAACTAAGTAAGAAGCTCATCCCAAAGCATCGCCCCACCCCAAGGCGCCACGCATCCCAAAGTGTCACTCGCACCTCAAAGCGCCTAACAACAAAGTGCCCACCACATCCAAATTCAGATATATATGTTGGTTGCTTGTTCGAACGCAACTGGATTCCCGCAGGGTCCGGCATAGGTTATCTTTCCGCCGCACTCCGCAGGACGCAAGAAGCTCCCGTCGCACGAAGTGCGCAGCGGGAGCTTCTTGCATGTCCGAGGACGCGGCGGAAAGATAACCTATGCCGGACCCGGGCGTTATATCAATTGTCTTGGACTAGAACATGCCCAAGAAACCATGCACAAACAGTGCGGCCAAAGCGGCACCGATAAACGGTGCGATGCCAGGAACAAGCAGACCATACTTCCAGTTGTTGTCAGCCTTGTTCTTAATCGGCAGCACCTGATAGGCCATGCGAGGACCAAGGTCACGTGCCTGGTTCATGGCGAAGCCGGTGATGCCGCCCATGCCCATGCCAACAGCCCAAACAATCAGACCGACGCAGATGGCGAGCATCAGAACGTTCTCGCCGGCGCGGCTAGCGGCAGCAAGGATGGCGCTGATGAACACAAAGGTGCAGATAGCCTCGCAGAAGAAGTTACGGGCATAGTTGGTACCCTCGGTGGTGGGGTTGGTCGAGAAAATGTTGCGCTGGACAATGGGGTCGACGACGCCCTCGGAAGCCTTGAACTCATCGGCATACATAAACCAAGCGATTACGGCACCCACAAAGCCGCCGAGCATATCGGCAAGCATAAAGGGGATGCAGTTGCCCCACGGCACCAAGCCGACGATGCACTGGGCAAGCACCATAGCCGGGTTCATGCACACGGCGCCGCCAAAGACAAACAGGCAGACCGAGATGCCAAAAGACCAAGTGGTGATGGCAAACATGTGACCGGAGCCCTGATACTTGGTGCCTTTGAGCACGGTATCGCAGTGCACGCCCACGCCAAAGACGATCATGAGGGCCGTCGCGCCGAATTCGCAGAGGAGTTTGGTAAGCATAAAACCTTATCTTTCTTATCGGTTACAAACGATTCGTTTAAGCCGCGCACTAGTGCTGTGCGACGACAACACCCAGGCCATCGGGGATGACGGCGACCTTGGCGTCGGCACCCTTCATCTCAAAGGCGAGCTTGAGCGCCTCCTCGAGGGTGTTGACCGGCGTCATGTGCATATCCTTGAGCATCTGGTGATCGCACAGGTCGGTAACCATGATCACGGGGTGATGTGCCAGGATGCGAGCGAAAATCTGGCTCGTCCACTGGTCGGGCAGGGTCTCGTCCTTGGGACGATCGATGCAGGCGCGCTCAAACTCCGCCGGATCGTTGTCGGCGATGTTGTGATAGAAGCCCTCGCCGCCGTGACCGTCGGCACAACCAGCGACATCGATAATCACGCCACCCTCGGGAAGCGTGGCCTCGGCAGCGCACATGCCCTTCACGGCCTGGTAGATATTCTGGTCGAGCGGGTAGCCGCCGTTGGTGGTGATGGCGATCTCGCACTCGACGGGCTCAACGCCGGCAAGGCTCTTCACGAACTCGCAGCCAGCCTCGTGCGCCTTGTGGATGTCGCCGGCAAAGGAGCCAATGACCTCGTGCTTGCCGTTGAGCACCACGTTGAGCACAAAGGCAAGGTGGGCCATCTCAGCGGCGGCAAACATGTCCTCGCTCACGTAGTTGTGGCACAGGTTGCCGGCGCGCGAATGGGAATCGTTCACAAACTGGCCGTTGTGGTTGTACATGATGGTCTTGTAGCTGGCGATGCCAGGCAGGACGGACTTGCGGCTGCCAGAGAAACCGGCAAAGAAGTGCGGCTCAATGAAGCCCTCGGCAAGCAGCAGATCGCAATCGGCAGCAATCTTGTTGATGATGCACTCGCCACCAGAAGGCAGGGTGCCGATCTTTTTCATCATGCTGTCGTCAGTCGCGACGTGCATAACGATTTCCTCGTTGGCAACGATCTCCTCGCCATACTTGTTGACGAGCTCCTCGTGCGTCGACGGACGGTGCATACCCGTAGCAACCAGAATGCGAACGCGCGCCTCAGGCACAGCGGAGTGGATGTGATGCAGCAGAATAGGCATCGTCACACGCGAGGGAACGGGACGCGTATGATCGGAGCTAATGATGACAATATCCTTCTTGCCAGCACAAAGCTCCTCGAGCGAAGGCGAGCCATAAGGGTTGGCAAGCGACTCCTCTACTAGCTCTTCCTGCGATTTCGTGGTCTTAAACTCGTTTTGATGACCTTCCATCACACCCGCGAAGTTCTTATCCTCGAGCTCCAGATGCAACGTCTTGTGGTCAAACGGCAGTTCACATTCAAACAATGACGAGCGCCCTCTTCCTTTCAACTGACACACTAGATAAACCGTTGGAAGGATACGCCGCTCACCGAAAAACACCACCGTCCACCGACTCATTAACACAACGTTCATATTTGACCCACAACAAAACAACCGCGATCCCAAACGGGACCGCGGCCGCTACAGTCGTAAATCGAGAAGCGCCACATGCGCCACCAGGATAGACCCCCTCCAAAACGCGCGAAGCGCGCCATTCTTCTCCTCAACTCTAATCCCTGAAGACCGAGGACGAAGGGACCCGATGGGTTTCCCTCTGAATGCATTCCGCAGCACGAAGCCCCCTTATCCGCAGCTCCGAAGGAGCAGGATAAGGGGGCTTCAAGTGCGAGGACGCATTCAGAGGGAAACCCTTCGGGTCCCGGTGAGAGCCACAGGGCTATCGATTACCCCGTGTTTTGCAATCCTGCCGAGACGCCGGTCACAGTCGAAAGAATCAGGCTCATGTACTCGGCCTTCTTCTCCTCGGCCATCTCGTCCTGGTTCATACGCACCTCGCGAAGGGCGCGGACCTGGGCGATGGACAGGGCATCGACATAGGGGTTACGCACACGAACGGCGCAGCCGAGCACGCGACGACGCTGCAGCGGCCATTCGTCACCGACGATGGCAAGGACCCACTTACGGGTGAGCTGCATCTCGGTAAAGACCTTCTCGGACAGATCCTGGCGATCGCCCAGGTGCAGATACATCTTGGCGATGCGCTGGTCGGTCTTGGCAATCGACATCTCGATGTTGTCGATGAACGTGCGGAAGAACGGCCACTCCTGGTAGGCAGCCTTGAGCTGATCAAGATCGCCCAGCTGCTCGCAGGCGGTGCCCAGGCCGTACCAAGCGGCCAGATTGATGCGTGCCTGGCTCCAGCTAAAGATCCACGGAATGGTACGCAGGTCGTCGAGCGACTTGGCGCCCAGACCGCGCTTGGCGGGACGCGAGCCGATCGGCAGCAGACCGACCTCGGTCAGCGGCGTCACGGTCGAGAACCACGGTGTAAAGTCCTCGGTGTTCAACAGGTCCAGATAGCGCTCATGGCTTACTGCGTTGAGCTTCTCCGCCATATCCCAGAACTTCTGCGTGGTCTCGGTGTTGGTCTTCTCGACACTCGGGGCCGACTGCAAAAGCGTTGCGGCGGCAACGGACTCAACATGGCACTGGGCCAGCGTGCGGTTGCCGTAACGGGCAAAGATGACCTCGCCCTGCTCGGTGAGCTTAAAGAAGCAGTTGACCGAACCCTTGGGCTGAGCCAGCACGGCCTTGTTGGCCGGGCCGCCGCCACGGCCCACGGCGCCGCCGCGACCGTGCATGAGCACCAGGTCGATATCGTTCTTCTCTGCCCACTTGGCGATGCGCTCCTGCGCGGAGTGCAGTGCGAGCATGGCCGTGGTAGGACCGGCATCCTTGGAGGAGTCGGAGTAGCCCAGCATGACCTCCATGCGGCGGTCGGTCTGGGCAAGGCGCTTTTGCACCACGGGCAGCGTAAGCATCTGGTCGAGCACGTCGACGCAGCCCTCGAGGTCCTCGAGCTGCTCGAACAGCGGGATCACGTCGAGCTCGGGGACATCCTCCTCGTGTGCAAAGGACAGGTGGGCAAGCTCAAAGACGTCGGCCACATGCTGGGCGCTCTTGGTAAACGAGATGATGTAGCGGTGCGCCATCTTCTTGCCGTAGCGCTTCTGGATGGAGCCGATAGCACGGAAGGTATCGATGACCTCACGTGTCATGGGCTGCAGGTCGCCATGGATACCGTTCTCGTGGATATCCTTGAGGGCGCGGGCGTGCACCACAGAGTGCTGACGGAACTCCATCTCGACCATATGGAAGCCGAAGGACTCGACCTGCCAGATGATGGTCTGGACCGGGCCGTAGGCAGCACGGACGGCACCGCAGGCGGCCAGCGAGCGCTGGACGACGCGCAGGTCCTCCAGGAACTCATCGGCGCTGTGGTACATGGTGTCGGTGATGCGACGGACGGTGGCGTTGAGTCGGTCTGCCATGACGAGCATGACGGCGCGATGCGGCTCGTGCTCGGAGATCAGCTCGGCGCGTGCCGTGTACTGGGTGCTCATCTCGACCTGATGGTTCCACAGGTTGATGAGCTCGGCAGACGGCTTGCTGTAGGTGGCCTCGAGCGTGAGGTTGCGGCCGATGCGGCGGCACTTGTCCTCGAGCTTGAGCACCATATGGGTGAAATACTTGGCGGCGACCTCACGGCTCACCTTGGCGGTGACGTTAGGGTTACCGTCGCGGTCGGAACCGATCCAGCTGCCGGGATGGAAGAACGCCGGGCACAGCGGCGGCACGGTACCGGCCTTGTCGCCCAGCACCCAGTCGTCAAAACGACGATAGATGACGGGGATAACGTCGAACAGCGTGTTATCGAAGATGTCGATGATGGTATCGGCTTCCTCGACCGGCGTGGGCTTCTTGAGCGCGATGGGGCTCGTACGCACCAGGGCGTCGATCTCCTGCAGCATATGGCGCTCGTTCTCCACCAGGTCGGAGCCGCCCAGACGCGGACGCTCCTCCAGCAGGTTGGAGATACGGCGAATCTTGCCCTCGACGGCCTTGCGACGGGCTTCGGTGGGATGTGCGGTAAAGACAGGGTGGAACTCAAGCTTGCCGAGCAGCTCGTTGGCACCCTCGACACCCATCTCGTTTACCAACTGGTGATAGGCGACGGTGAGTTCGTTGGCAGGATCGACCTCGGTATCGGTCGACGCACCGGCCTCGCGCTCGCGCAGCTGCGCCACACGGTAATTCTCCTCCGACAGGTTTGCCAGATGGAAGAAGCTCGTAAAAGCGCGGACGATAACCTGCTGTTTAACGAGCGGCAGGCTGTCGATCAGATCGACGACTTCGCGAAACGCCACGGCGGTGGGCTCGTCGGCAGTGGGCACGCCCTGCTCGTCGACGGACTCGTCGGCAGCACGGCTACCGGGGTTGCCGGCATTGGCCACAATCTCGGCTGTCAAAATCTTGTCGAACAGGTCCGCGATCTCGGGATCATACTCGCTAAGCACACGGCGCTCCAGGCGCAAGAACAGCGCCAGATTGTCGCGCAGCTCCTCGGGGATCTCGATCTCGGCGAGACGCTCCTTGGACTCGGCATTCGAGCCGATTCGGTTAACGAGGCGGTTGACCACGGCAGCGACGCGCGCCGCGGCTTCGGGTACAGACTGGTTGCTTAGGTTCTCAGCCACGTTTCCTCCCATTCCTCCTTCTATGCACGTAACATGCGGTATCCATTATAGGCACTCGGCAAAAACTTTCGGAGCTGATTGCGCTTTACCACACAAAAGTATTTTCTGCATTGCAAGGGTTTTTGCCCCAAATGGTCGTATTTCTCGGTGGACGGCATATGCAAACGGGGGCATTCCGCATAAATGCGAAACACCCCCGTAACAATCGCTCGCAATGAGCTGGGCACCTCAGCGGCACTACAGCTCAAAAATCATGCGCTACAGGCGCTCGCGAACCGCCTCGACCACGTTGGCCAGATCGACGAGGGCCTCGTCATGGCTCTCCATGTCGCGCACCTTGACCTTGCCGGCGGCAAGCTCGTCGCCACCCAGGACCAAAATGAGCTTGGCGCCAACCTTGTCGGCCTGCTTAAACTGAGCTTTGAGCGAACGACCCTGGTAGTCGGCCTCGGTCACGATGCCAGCGGCGCGAAGCTCCTGCGTGATGGCAAAGACGTTCTGGCGCAGCTCCTTGCCGGCATTGGCGACGTAGACGCACGGGGCCTCCTCGGCACCCAGGTCGCTGCCAAAGGCCTGCAGGGCCAGCAGCGCACGCTCAAAACCGACGGCAAAGCCGACGCCTGCCGTGGGCTTGCCACCCTCGAGCTCGACCAAGCCGTCATAGCGACCGCCGCCACCGATGGAGCCGACGCCGGCGCCGGGAGCCTCGACCTCAAAGACGGTACGGGTGTAGTAGTCCAAGCCACGCACCAAGGTGGGATCCTCGACATACTCGATACCCGCCGCATCCAAATAGCGCTTGACCTGCTCGTAGTGCTCGCGGCACTCATCGCACAAGTTGTCGCCCATCAGCGGTGCGTCGGCCATGATCTCGCGGCAGTGGTCGTTCTTGCAGTCGAAGGCACGCAGCGGATTGAGCTCGGCGCGCTCGCGGCACTCGTCGCACATCTCGTCGGCGTGATCGAGGATAAACTGCTTGACCTGCTCGCGATAGGCCGGACGGCATTGGGCATCGCCCATCGAGTTAATGAGCAGACGGAGCTTGGAAAGATCGAAACCAAGGCGCTTGTAGAACTCCATGAGCATGATGATGCACTCGGCGTCTGCTGCCGGATCGGGAGCGCCGAGCCACTCGATGCCCACCTGGTGGAACTGGCGCAGGCGACCCTTCTGGGGACGCTCGCCACGGAACATGGCCTCGGCATAATAAGCCTTAAACGGCGTGGAGCCCTGGGGCACCAGGTTGTTCTCCACGACGGCGCGCACCACACCGGCCGTGCCCTCGGGACGAAGCGCCAGGCGCTGCTTGGGCTTGAGCTTGCTATCGGTGCCCTCAGCAAAGACGCGCTCCAAGTTGGCGCCGCTAAAGACGCGGAACATCTCCTTGCGCACGACGTCGGTCGACTGGCCGATGCCGTGGACAAAGACGTCCACCTGCTCGATCGCGGGCGTCTCGATGGGCTTAAAGCCAAACGGCTCGAACACGCCGGCAGCGATCTGCTGCATCTTTTGCCAAGCGCGCATCTCGGCGCCGATAAGGTCGCGGGTTCCCTCCGCCTTCTGTGCCTGCATGGGCAAACACCTTTCTTTTGTATCGCGTCATAGGTAACGGTCATTATACGGCACAAAGCAGCAACGCGGCGGCGCGTCTGACCGAACGAGGGTATGGGAACTCGTTCGGCCAGACGCGCCGCCGCTGTTTGTGATCCCTTTTCCTCCGTCTCCTTCGGATCACGTGATCCCTTGGAGACGGAGGAAAAGGGATCATTTCGTAGGCCCGTGGCCGCCTTGGAAACCGAATGATGGTACGAGCATCCATTCGGCTTCCAAGGCGGCCACGGACAGAACGGGGCGAACAGAAAAGAGCGACGGACGCCTACTCCCCCGTCACGCTTGCGCGCAGCTTGGCGGCGATGGGCTCGGATGCCAGCAGGAACACGAGCATGACCACGGAGCACGCCAGGCACACGATCCAGGTGCTCGCAAAGGAGCCCGTGGCATCGAACAGCACGCCCGAGACGATGGCGCCCACGGTGCCGCCGACCATCTCGAGCGAGGTAATGGTGCCCGTGACCTTGCCGAGATCGGCCATGCCAAACTGCTTGGACGCGGCAATGGTAGGCGTGATGATACCCATGCACGTTCCGATACCAAAGCTCGCAGCGGCCACAATAGGACTAAGGTCCGTCGTCCGGAAGCACAGCGCCACACAGGCGACAATACACGTAACGGAACCCAGCACGTTGCCAAAGCGCAGGCCAAAGCGGTCGTAGATGACACCGAGCGAAATCTTGGCGATAACGACCGTGACCATGCAGGCAGAAAGCACCGTACCGGCCCACATGGGATCGTGGCCACCCGTGACGATCTTGGCGCCGTTGACGGTAACGCTCGTCATGTTCGTAACTTGGTTGGGCAGGATGGCGCCATTGAAAAGCCCCATAAAGAGGAAGGCAACGACAAGCAGCCAAAACGCCGGGCTCTTCTTGATGCGAGACCAGCCAACGTTAACCTCAGGAGCCGTGTGCTCGTCCTTATCGCCGGCCGTCGAGACGGACGGGTCGCTCGGGTTCTCGCCGAGCGGCTTCAGGCCAATCTCGGAAGGCTTGGTGCGGAAGGAATAGTCATGCAGTTAACGAAAATGGTGTAGCACGTGGCCATGATGACAAAGCCGGAGGCCACCACGAGCCAGCCGGGGAAATATTTACTTTGCTGGGACATGGATTACTCCTTGTGGTCCGCAATGTATCCGAGAGCGACGGCGGCATAAGCCGCGGCGCCGAGAGGAAGCTCGGCATCGTTAAAGCGCGCCTTGGGATGATGCTGGGCAAAATGCTCGTCCGTATCGGTCACGGCCGCGCCCACGGTAAAGTACGCACTCGGAATCTCGCTCGAGATAAGCGCGAAGTCCTCGCTCGCCATGGCGTGGAATAGCGGCAGGAAGGCAGCCTTGGGCAGCACCGCGCCCACGTAACCAAGCGAGGCCTGGGTCATATCGCTGTCGAGCACGAGCGGCGGAACGTCCGAGAGCGTCTCGATGGTTGCCGGCGTACGATATGTTGCGGCAACGCCGTTGACGACCTCCGCGATACGCTCCTTGAGATGAGTCATGAGCTCGACATCGAAGCCGCGCAGCGTTCCCTCGAGCACACAGGTGTCGGGGATGACGTTGGCCGCCAAGCCGCCAGCGAACTTACCAACGGTAAGTGCGACTTCCTTGGCCGCTGGCACCTCGCGGGAGATAAGCTCCTGGAGCGCCAGGTGCACATGGACGCCGGCCGTGATGGGGTCGATGCAAATCTCGGGGCTCGAGCCATGGCCGCCCTTGCCCTGCAGCGTGATGCGGAAACCGTACACGCCCGAAAGCGCCGGGCTCCCATAGAGCACCAGGCCGAGCGGCGATTGGCTGTTGACGTGCATGGCAAAGGCAGCCCGGGGGCGCGGGTTCTGCAGCAGGCCATCGGCGATGGCAGCGCGGGCTCCCTCAAAGGTCTCCTCACCCGGCTGGAATAGCAGTTTGACGGTGGCATTGGCGTCGACAAGCTCGGCCTCGCGGGCCTTGAGCAAACGGGCCGCGCCGAGCAGCGCCGTCGCATGCATATCGTGGCCACAAGCGTGCATGCAGCCGTTGGTGGAAGCGAAAGGCTCGCCCGATTCCTCGACAACGGGCAGGGCATCCATGTCGCCGCGAAGCATGATAACCGTACCGGCTTGCTCGTCCGCGCACGTACCATTGCCCTGAGCAGCCGCGGCCGCACCGGCACCGATCAGGCCAACAACACAGGAGCCGTCGACAAGCGTGGTATGGGGGATGTCCATCTCGTCCAGACGTGCCTGGATATAGGCAGACGTCTGCGGAAGATTGTTACCGAGCTCGGGCGTCTGATGGAGATCGTGGCGCCATGCGGCAAGCTCACCGGCAAATGCCTGGGCTTCTTTGACCAGACCATCGCCGATAGAGGTCTGCGCCGCTGTGGTAGCCTGAGGCGCTGGTTGCGGTTGAAGATCGGACAGAGCTGATGCCATAGATGCCCTCCAGTAACGTTTTTGCAGCACGCACTTTGACAGCGTAAAGTGCAAGGTACAACTGTAAGGGCATGACATAAAAAATGCCGCCCCGGGAGGGCGGCGCAACAAGTTGTTTACAATTGCGGGTGTGATTTTCGGCGCAAGAAATCGAAATGCGTCTCGCTCAAGATAATCGACAGGAAGATGAGCGCGAAGCCGGCAAGCAGGCGCGAGGTGAGCGCCTCCCCCATCAGCAGCACCGAGAACAGCACACCCGAAGGCGACTCCATCGAAAGAAGCAGTGAGCCCGTCGAGGCCGGGACGTGCGCCAGACCGACGTTTTGGACGAGCAGTGCCACGCACGTGCAGCCCACCGAGAGGAAGACCATCACGCCGATAAAACTCGGCGTCCACACGGACAGAGGCGCCTGAGTCTCGAATAGTAGCGACGTGATTAAGCTCAAAACGCCATTGCCCACAAACATCCAAAACGTGATGACGTTGATATCCATCTTGCGGCCATACTTGGCGGTCACCGCCATCTGGATAGCAAAGAAGACCGCGCCGCTCAGCGTGATGACATCTCCAGTATTGAACTCGACGCTATCGAGTGCCACCAGGCCAATGCCCGCCAGGCACAGCAATGCGGCGCCCAAGTTGTAACGGGTAAGCCTTTCTCCGCTCAGGACATAGCTCGCAAACGGCACGAGGATGCAATAGGTACCCGTCAAAAACGCGCTCTTGCCCGCCGTGGTCTGCGCCAGGCCAATCGTCTGCAAACCGTACGCACCCCACATAAGTGCGCCCATACCAAGCCCGACGATAAGGTTGCGAGCATTAAAGTGTGCGATGATGCGTTTGCGGAAGATGGCGAACATAACCAGCGAAGCCGGGAGAAAGCGAACGTAGACCAGCTCGAACACCGGAATGGTGTCGAGTGCGTCTTTCATAGTGGTAAAGGAGTAGCCCCAGATAATCGCCACCGAAAGCAGTAGAACTTTCCAGAACAACGGCGAGCGTGCGCCGGCACCCCGGGGAATACCACCCGCGCCCAAATCCTCACGGGCTACAGGGCTATCGGGCATGTTTTCGATTTCGTTGGCAGCGTATTGGGCCATGGAACATCCTCGCGCTCAATCTGGGCGTGGTGTCCGCACGCGCGTGACCGCATGCCGCCTCATGGTCAAATAAAAACGGGGCGCACCGGACCCCCGGTACGCCCCGCTACTGTAGCAACAACCAAGCAACCCACGCAATTCACTACGCTAAAGCGTCGGTACAGAAAACCTCGATGTTCCGGCAACGTCAGCGAAAACGCCCCTAAGCGAGCAAGGTGACGTGAAATCAGAACCACCCTTAAAAAGGGTGGTTTGCTCT
>DXLU01000032.1 GCA_019414565.1 Collinsella sp.
GGTGATCTCCGCCTTGAGAGGGCGGCGTCCTAAACCGCTAGACGAACGGGCCATAAGCCTCAGCAGAAAAGAAGTGGTAGCCCGTACCAGATTCGAACTGGTGATCTCCGCCTTGAGAGGGCGGCGTCCTAAACCGCTAGACGAACGGGCCACATGACATCTGCACTGCCGTGCTGCGAGGAAATATATTACGGGACAAAAAACATCAGCGCAAGAAGAAATTCCAAATTGCCGAAAAAATTGTCGGCAGGTTATGGAACGCGCAGGTCAACTGGTTAGCTAGTTCAAGTTGAGATGAGCCAGGAGGGCTTCGCGGTTGTTGGGGATGTTGTCCTCGATCACGGCGTCGAGGGCAGCGTTGAGAAGCTGCCCCAGCTCCGGCCCCGGCTTGACGCCGGCGCGGATCAGATCGCCACCATTGATGGCAAGCATCTTGAGTGTATAGGGCTCCCCCGCCTGCAGCAGATCGTGGGCGAGCGTACGCATCTCCTCGATCGTCTCGACGTAATAGAAGCACGAGGGCGCCTTGCCGAGCGTGTCGGCACGCTTAAGGTCCATGAGCTCGTCCATCAGACGCGGCGTATCGACACCCTCGCCCGAAAGCGCGCGCATCATATTGAGCAGGCAGGAGCGCTCGGGGCGCAGCGGCTTGTCATGGTATTTGATCAGCAGGCACACATCGCGCACCAAATCGTGCGAGAGCGCCAGGCGATCCATGATGACACGCGCCTTCTTGGCGCCGAGCTCGGGATGACCGTAGAAGTGGCCGCTGCCGTCGTGATCGACCGTAAAGCACTCGGGTTTGGAAACGTCGTGCAAAAACGCAGCCCACATAAGGCTCGACGAGGGCGCGACGCCGTCGCACAGCGCCAGCTCCCCTGCCACCGTCAGCACGCGGGCGATATGCTCGTAGACGTTAAACGCATGATAGACGCTGCGTTGATCAAACCCGCGAGCGGACGCGAGCTCGGGCACGGCGGCGCAAACAAGCTCGGGGTAGTGCAGCATCGCGTCTCCCCCATGGCCGGTCGAAAGGATACCCTCGAGCTCAATGCCCACGCGCTCGCGCGCCACAGCATCGAGCAGCGGCGCGCACTCGGCAAGCGCCTGTTTAGTCTTAGGCTCGATCATAAAATCCAGACGGCAGGCAAAACGCACCGCGCGCAGCATGCGAAGCGCGTCCTCGTTAAAACGACGCTTGGGATCTCCAACGGCGCGGATGAGCTTGCGGTCTAGGTCGCCCTGACCATCGTAGCGGTCGAAAAGACCACGCTCGGGATGCCAGGCCATAGCGTTAACGGTAAAGTCACGACGCGCCAGATCGTCCTCAAGCGACGCCGCACGCTCCACACTCTGGGGATGGCGGCCGTCGGTGTAAAAGCCGTCTAGGCGGTAGGTGGTGACCTCAATGCGCTCATCATCGCAAATAGCCGTGATGCCGCCAAATTTTATGCCCGACTCAACCACGGCAATATCAGCCGCTTCGAGCGCCTCTTTGGACTCCTGCCACAGGCCGCTGCAGCACATGTCAACATCGTGGCTGGGGCGTCCCATCAGGGCATCACGTACCCAACCGCCCACGTACCAAGCCTCAAGACCTGCTGCCTCAAGCGCACGCAGGACACGGATAGAGGCATCGGTCGGCTGCGTACCGTTGAGCGAAACATTGCACATGCCTATGGCCTCCTGCGACTATCAAATTGGCTATCGATTGCGTCTGCAAGAAGTCTAGCAAGAAACAGCCTCCACTGCACACGCAAGTCCGATAAACAAAAACGCATCCGTCCTGGTCTAAGACGGATGCGAAATAATTGAACTATTCAGGCAAGGTGCCGGAACTAGCAAACCTGACGAATTGCAATACCCTTCTGATACTCATCGACCTTGGCAAAATCGCCCAGACCCGGGCACTCGACCACGTTGGCGCCGGTGGCCATCGAGAGGCGCAGGGCGTCCTCGACGCGCTCGGGAGCGTCGTGCCACACGGACAGGAAGGCGGCCAGCGAAGAGTCACCGGCGCAAACGGTCGACAGCAGCTTGACCTCAAAGGTACGGTTGGCAAACCAGATGTGCTCGCCGTTGGAGAAGTACGCGCCGGCGCCACCCAGGGTCAACAGCACGTTCTTGGCGCCCTTGGCATGCAGCTCGGCCATGGCAGCCTTGACGGACTCATCGTCGCCGCCGCTCACCTTAATGCCAAAGATGTCGAGCAGCTCGTCGTCGTTAGGCTTAATGAGGAGCGGCTCCATAGCAATGAGGTCGGCCAACTGATGGCTCGAAATATCGAGCACGAACTCGGCGCCCTTTGCCTTAACGCGGCGAAGCACCTCGGCCAGGAAGCCCTCAGAGGTGTTGGGGGGCAGCGAGCCGCTAATGACCAGGCAGGTCATGTCCTCGAGCGAATCGATCAGCTCAAACATCTCCTGCTCGTTGGCCTCGTTGATGGCGGCACCGGCGTTGACCATGTTGTACTCGGTGTCGGGACCGGCATTGAGGAACACGTTGACACGCGTGATGCCGTCGGTCCACACGGGCTTGACGGGAACGCCCAGGGCCTCGGCGCCCTTAACGATGAACTCGCCCGAGAAGCCGGCGAAGAAGCCCAGGATCGTGGTGTCGACGCCGTAGTGGTCGAGCGTAAACGAAACGTTGAGACCCTTGCCGTTGGGGGTGTAGACAGCGTTACGGGTGCGGGTAACGGTGTTGGCGGACAGGCCATCGCAGGAGATGTTGTAGTCAATAGCGGGATTTGCAGTAAGCGTGTAAAACATGAATGTTCCTTTCACGAAGCAACGTGTTAATGAAAGTATATTCCACGCTTCGGCAAAAGGCTACAACAACTCGGTGAACGGAGTGGAACGCGTGAAGCGCGGCTCCGAGGTTCGAGTGGGACAAAAAAAACGGCGCCCCGGTCGAAACCGGGACGCCGTATGCGCACGAGTTTGTCGCGTTTCGCTTACTTGCGATCGAGCTTGCGGACAGCAACGCGCTTGCTGTACTCGTCGACGTGACCAAAGTCGCCGATGCCGACGGACTCAGCAACGTTGGCGCCGGTGGCCATAGCGAGCTTCATGGCCTCCTCGACGTTGTCGCGATCCCTGTACCACTTGTGCAGGAACGCAGCGAGGGTGCAGTCGCCGGCGCAGACGGAAGAGACAAGCTTGATGTTGAACTCACGCTTGGCATACCAGATGTCCTCGCCGTTGGAGAAGTAAGCGTCACCGCGGCTACCACGGGTGAGCAGCACGTTCTGGACGCCGGCCTCGTGAGCCAGCTTCATGGCAACGCGGACCTCGTCGTCGGTGTCGACCGGCACGCCGAAGATAGCCTTCATCTCGTGATGGTTCGGCTTAATGAGCAGCGGCTTCTTGTGAGCGAGCTCCTTGAGCTTGTCGGAGGACAGGTCCAGGACGACGTCGGCGCCGCGGGCCTGAGCGTGCTCCATGACCTGAGCCAGGAAGTCAGGCGTAGCTTTGGGAGGCACGGAACCGGAGACGATCAGGCACTCAAGGTCGCCCGCGGTGTCCAGGATGTTGTAGAGCTCCTCCTGGTGCTGCGGCGTGATCGGAGCACCGGGGTTAAGGATGCCGTACTCGTGCTGGCCATCGTTGACGTAGGTGTTGATGCGCGTGATACCGTCGGTCCAGACCGGGCGGCAAAGGCAACCCAGGTTCATGACCTCCTCGACGATGAACTTGCCCGTGAAGCCGGCGAAGAAACCGAGCGCGACGGTGTCGACGCCCATCTTCTTAAAGGCGAAGGACACGTCGAGGCCCTTGCCGTTAGCCGTGTAGCTGGCCGAGCCGGTGCGGACGTTCTCGTCGGGCTCGAGCGGAGAGCTCGAAACCGTCATGTCGACAGCCGGGTTAGCGGTTAGCGTGTAGAACATTTACAGTACCCCCTGTATATGTGAGGGCCGCGTGGCCGGCCCATTCCAACCACGCGGTTACCTCTGATACCAAATTAGCGAGCTGCGGACTCGAGCAGTGCCTTGACCTCGGCAGCGGTGTTGCAGGCGAGCGCCTTCTCGGCAAGCTCGTCGCACTCGGCCTTGGTCCACTGGCTGATGGTCTTACGGGCGCGCAGGATGGACGGAGCGCTCATCGAGAACTCCTCCAGGCCCCAGCTGATCAGCAGCGGCTCGAGCAACGGATCGGCAGCGGCCTCGCCGCACATACCGACCATGATGCCGGCCTTCACGCCGCTCTCGATGATGTTCTTGAGCGAGCGGAGCACGGCGGGATAGTAAACCTGGTACAGGTTGGAGATGGTGTCGTTGCCACGGTCGGCGCACATGGTGTAGCCGATCAGGTCGTTGGTGCCGATGGAGAAGAAGTCGGCGACCTCGGCCAGGCGGTCAGCGAGCAGCGAGGCGGCAGGCGTCTCGACCATGATGCCGACCTCGATGTTCTCGTTGAACTTGCGACCCTCTTCGGTCAGCTCGGTCTTGCACTGCTCGACGAGCTCCTTGACGGCCACGACCTCCTCGACGCAGGTGACGAGCGGGATCATGATCTTGACGTCACCAAAGGCGCTGGCGCGCAACAGGGCGCGGAGCTGGACCTTGTACTGATCGGGGTTGGCCAGGCAGTAACGCACGGCACGGAAGCCCATGAAGGGGTTCTCTTCCTTGACCATGTGAAGGTACGGAATCTCCTTGTCGCCACCCACATCGAGCGTGCGGATGATGACCGGAGCGCCCTTGAGCGCGCTGGCGACCTTACGGTAGGCGTTGAACTGCTCCTCCTCGGAAGGAAGCTCAGCAGAGTCCATGAACAGGAACTCGGAACGGAACAGGCCAATAGCCTCGGCATCGTGATCGAGCGCGTTGGGCACGTCATCGGGGTTGCCGATGTTGCAGGCAATGATCTTCTTGATACCGTCGGCAGTCACGGACGGCTTGCCGCGGAAGGCCTCGAGAGCCGCCTTCTCGGCAGCGAAAGCCTCGGCCTTGGCAGTGTAGGCGGCGAGCGTCTCCTCATCGGGATCGGCCTCGACGATACCCTTGCCACCGTCAACGACAACGGTCATGCCGTTGCGCAGTGCGGTGCAGCTGTTGGAAACCGAAAGGACAGCCGGGATCTCGAGGGCGCGCGCAATGATTGCGGAGTGCGACGTGCGGCCACCAGTCTCGGTGACGATACCGGCAACGTGGGCCTTATCGATCGTGGCGGTCATGGACGGCGTGAGGTCGTGCACGACAACGACGGTGTTCTCGGGCAGGACGGAAAGGTCGACGACCTCCTTGCCCAGCAGCTCGGCCAGAATACCGGTGCGGATGTCGGCGATGTCGGCCGCGCGCAGACGGAACATCTCATCGTCCATGGACAGGAACATGTTCTCGAACATGGTCGAGGTGTCCATGAGCGCCTGCTCGGCGCAGGTGCCGCCGTCAATGGCGGCGTTGATGGCGTCGGTCATGCCCGGATCCTGAGCCAGGACAATGTGTCCGCTCATGATCTCGGCCTCGGCCTCGCCCACCGTCTCCTTCATGTGGTCGGCCTGAGCCTGAGTCTTCTCGCAGAAGACCGAAAGAGCGGTCTGATAGCGCTCCTTCTCTGCTGCCGAATCAGCAACCTCGTGCGGCTCAAACGTCAAGTCGGGATCGACGGCGACCATGACGGTGCCGATACCGATGCCCTCGGAAGCGTTGACTCCCTGATACATTCCCATTCCTCTCTCCGTGTCATGTGATAAAGCGTTTTGCCATATCCATGACAAAAGAGCGCAGCTACCTTAAGACAGGTCACTGCGCCCCCAAATATGAACTTAGTTGTTCAACATGCGACCCGTTTGAGTTCTACTCGCCAAGACCGCTCTTGATGAGCTCGATGGCAGCAGCCAGAGCCTCGGCCTCGTCGGCGCCGTCGCACTTGACCTCGACCTCGGTGCCGCAGGGGATACCAGCAGCCATGAGGGCCATCGGGGACTTGCCGTTGACCTCCTTCTCGGGGGTGACGACCGTCACGTCACAGGCATACTTGCCCATGGTGGAGGCGAACAGACCAGCCGGACGCATGTGCAGACCCTGAGGATTAACGAGGGTAGCCTTCTCAGAAACCATAATTGACTCCTTTTTGTGTTTAACCCCTGTCATGCATGTGGCAGGAGTCAGATTCACGACGTTGTTTATATTAACTCACATCAAACGGTTTTTCATTGTGTTTCAGACGAATTATTGGACAGATGTGTTTGTCGTCCGCTTGCTCGCCGGGCGGGGCGATTAAGTTTGCTGCTCTACAGTCCTGCGCAAGACGGAAAGCACATTAAGTGCTTTC
>DXLU01000033.1 GCA_019414565.1 Collinsella sp.
CAGGTCAAGGGTATCTCGGAAGGCGTCAAGGCGAACTCCGAGGCCGGTGTGTCACCGTCCGTCAATGCCCTCGACACGGGCGTCAAGGCGGCAACCGCCATCGGCGGCCTTGCCGACGGCCTGAGCGAAGCCGCCATGCTCCCCGTACTGGGTGCCATGGGCATGAAGGGCATGGCCTGCCTGCCTATCTCCAAGCAGCTCGACCCGGTCATCGGCGTGGACATCCACCTCGTGACGATACCCCCGTCCCCCGTCGTGCCCATGCCTCACCCTTATGTCGGGGTTCTCCTCCGTCCGCAGGACTTCATCGCGGCGGCGGTCTCCTCGTTCATCCCCCCGCCACCGACAGCGGAACAGACGGGCGACGCCGACAGCGCGAAGCTCGCCGAGGTGGGCCACACCGTGCTGACGATGGCCGTCGGGATGCTGGGCGCCACCGTCAAGATAGGCGGCTTCATCCCCCGCGCGGTCGCATCCACACCCACGCGGAGCATCCCGCACATCCCCATGGGCGCAGGCTGGGCGGCCCCTTCAGCGGCGATACCCAAGAACAACGGCCACGCCTTCATGGGCAGCCTGACGGTACTTGCCGACGGGATGCCCTTCTCGGGCGGCGGCGCGCACCTGCACCTTGACTGCAACGACGTGGGCATACCGAGCGTGCACAAGGTTCCGGGCATGTTCCTGCCCACGGGTGTCATCAACCCGATACCTCCCGCCAGACAGATACTCACCAGCCCGGTTCCCGTCCCCCTCAACCCCATGGCGGCACTCGCCCGCAAGTGCACGGGGGCGTTCGGGCGTTTCTACAAGAAAAAGACCAGGAAGCTGGCGGACAGGCTGCACAGCAAGGTCAACAGGACGATAAAGAGCGAATCCCTGAAGAACATGCTCCACAAGGCCATCTGTACGGTCACGGGGCACCCCGTGGACGTGGCCAGCGGCACGTTCTTCACCGACGAGGAGGACTTCTGGCTCGACGGCCCGGTGCCCCTGTCATGGGAGCGCACGTGGTACAGCCGCAGCGACTACCGGGGCCCTCTGGGCAACGGGTGGCACCACGCCTACGACATGGGCGTCGTCGCGGACACGGAAGAGGGCACGCTGACGCTCCGCATGAGTGACGGCATCCCGGTGGCCTTCCCCCTGCCTACAGCGGAGGAACCCTCGTTCATCCTCTCCGAGCGCAAGGAGGCCCGTCTGGAACAGGACGGCGGCTACTGCGTGTGGGACATGGCCGAGGACCTCTACTACCGCTTCACGCGCAAGGAGTACGATTCCGTGCGCCTGCTTGAGAGCGTGACCGACTGCAACGGCCTGGGCATCCGCTTCGACTACACGAAAGAGGGCCTGCTGCGCTCCATCACCGACAGCGCGGGCCGCCGCCTGAGGGTGGAGCACGACACGAGAAGCGGACGCATCCTTGAGATATGCGGCCCGCATCCGGAAGATCCGGAGAAAGAGATTACCCTCGCCTCCTACGAGTACGACGCCGACGGCAACATGACCCTCCAGCGCAACGCGGCGGGCGACGTGATGACATACGAGTATGCCGGAAGGCTCATCGTGAAGGAGACATGGCGCAACGGCCTTGCGTGGTACTTCGAGTACGACGGTACGGGCGTGGGTTCGCGCTGCGTACACACGTGGGGCGACGGCGGCATATACGACCACAGGCTCACGTTCCGGGAAGGAGTGACCGAGGTGCTCGACAGCCACGGGGAGCTGACGGTGTACCACCACCGCGGCGGCCTTGTGTGGAAGAAGGTCGATGCCAACGGAGGGGAACACCTGTGGCGTTACGACGACAGCCGCCGGCTACTCGCACAGACAGACCCGCTCGGTAACAGCACCCTGTACAGATATGACCGCTGGGGGAACTGCACCGACAGCTCCGACCCGTGCGGCGGCAGCGTGTCCGCCGTGTACCCCGCCAAGGGGAACCTGCGCAACCGTCCCGTATCCGTGACCACGCCGGACGGCGGCACGTGGGAGTTCGGCTATGACCGCTCCGGCAATCTGGTGAGCCGCACCAACCCCGAAGGTGCCGTCACGAGGATGACCTACCGCAACGGTGCGGTGGCATCGGTGAAAGACCCCTACGGCGTGGTGACGAGGCTCGCCTATGACCGTTTCCATAACCTCACGGAAGCCTCCGACAGCCGGGGGAACACCTCGCTGTACGGCTACGACCTGCTGGGCAGGTGCGTGAGCGTCACCAACCCCAAGGGTGCGGTGCAGAAAAGGGAATACGACCCCGTGGGCCGCGTGGTGCGCGTGCTCGACTTCGACGGCAACGACATACGCCTGTCCTACGACGGGATAGACAACCTCACCGAATACCGTGACAACGTCCAGCACGTGGAGTACGGCTACTCCGGCATGTGGAAGCTGACAAGGCGCCGCGACCACCGGGGCGTGGTGAACTTCCGCTATGACCGGGAGGAACGCCTGCGCCGTGTGATAAACGAGAGGCTCCAGAGCTACGAGTTCGCCCTCGACGCTGTGGGCAACGTCACCGCCGAGAAAGGCTTCGACGGGGCCGTCCGTCATTACCTGCGTGACAGGGGCGGACGCGTCGTCAGGGAGACGCTGCCATCGGGAACGGAAAGGGAATACGGCTATGACGCCTGCTCGCGCGTGACGCGCGTCTCATACCCCACGGCAGGCGACCCCGACCAGACCTACGCCTACGGGCTGTCCGGCAGGCTGGTGCAGGCATCGAGGGGGGAAAGCACGGTGGAGTTCGCATACAATTCCCTGGGGCTTCCGGTCCGGGAGACGGCCGACGGCAACACCATACTCCGCACCTACGACCATACCGGCAGGATACTCACGCTCGACAGCACGGCGGGGGCCTCGCTGCGCTACACCCGCAACGGCTACGGGGAGCTTGAGGGCTTCACGGCCACCGGCGGCAGTGACGGTGCGGGCTCGTGGGAATCGGCACACCGCCACGACACGCTGGGCTTCGAGGTGGAGCGCATCCTTCCGGGAGGCGTCGTCCGCTCGTTCGCCTATGATGACATAGGCCGTCTGGTGGATGCCCGCACACGCAAGGACTCGCGCACACGGCATATGCGCCGCTACCGCTGGGGCGTCGCCGACAGGCTGTTGTCCGTGGAGGACAGCAGGCGTGGCGAGACCCGCTACTCCTATACCCCGACGGGGCAGCTCGAAAGGGCGGAATATCCCGACGGCAGGGAGCAGTGGAGAAAGAGCGACCAGACGGGAAACCTGTATCCCGACCCGGACATGAAGTTGCGCCGCTACCTCGGTGGCGGACGGCTGGAGCAGGACGGCGAATGGCACTGCGAGTACGATGCGGACGGCAACCTGACGGAACGCTACCTCGGCACGGGAAGGTGGCTTGACGGCAAGAAGGACCGCTGGAGATACCGGTGGAACGCCGACGGCTCTCTGGCAAAGGTGGTGCGGCCCGACAAGAGGGAGGTGGAGTTCACATACGACGCGCTCGGGCGCAGGCTCTCCAAGAGCTTCGGCACGACCGTGACGCGGTGGATATGGAACGGTAACGTGCCGCTGCACCAGTGGAAGCAGCGCAGGGAATACTCCGTCATGGAGGACAGGTGGAACACGGACACGGAACGCCGCGACATGACGGTATGGCTCTTCGACGAGGAGTCCTTCGTGCCGGTGGCAATGATAAAGGAAGGCAGGTCCTACTCGATACTGACCGACCAGCTCGGAACGCCGACGGAGGCATACGA
>DXLU01000034.1 GCA_019414565.1 Collinsella sp.
CGCGGACTTTCATGCCGGGGGCTCCCAATGTTTTTATGTCCTGCTCATATCGTCTCTGCCGGCACTTGGGGACACTCCTTGGCGCGTCAGAGCCGATTGCCCGGGAACACAGGGACCATTTGGCCCTTGGCGGTCAGTCGAGGTAAACCTTTACCGCCCGCCTATATTTGCCGCTATTACACTTGACGACGGGGTACAATAAACCCGCATGCGGATTTTCGTTGCGGGCGCCTCCCATCGCCGGGGCGTGCCCGGGAGCATCCGGCATGCGGCCTTTGCGGCGCTCGGTCATGTGCAAGACGGGTAGCTGGGCCTGTGGAGCGCGTGCAGCCCTCCTCGCCTCGGCATGCCTTCTCTCCACGCCATGTACCTGCTGCCAAGTCCGCCTGCCAGATGATTGGAAGCAACAGCGAAAATCCCATCACGCCAACATCCCGGCGATCGCCGGGGCCTGTATACCTATATGAGAGGAGAGGGGTATATGGCGCGTAAGTTTAAGTCTATGGACGGCAACGAGGCGGCCGCATATGTTTCGTATGCGTACACCGAGGTAGCGGGAATTTATCCCATTACGCCGTCCAGCCCGATGGCCGACCATGTCGACCAGTGGGCGGCCCAGGGTCGCAAGAACATCTTCGGCACCCCGGTCAAGGTCGTCGAGATGGAGTCCGAGGCAGGTGCGGCCGGTACCGTTCACGGTTCGCTGGGCGCCGGTGCTCTGACCACCACCTACACGGCTTCTCAGGGTCTGCTCCTGATGATCCCGAACATGTACAAGATCGCGGGCGAGCAACTCCCGGGCGTCTTCCACGTCTCCGCGCGTTGCGTCGCTTCCCACGCCCTGAACATTTTTGGCGATCACTCCGACGTCATGGCCTGTCGTCAGACCGGCTTCGCCATGCTCGCCGAGGGCAACGTCCAGGAGGTCATGGACCTCTCGCCGGTGGCTCACCTTGCCGCCATCGAGGGTAAGACCCCGTTCCTTAACTTCTTCGACGGCTTCCGCACCAGCCACGAGATCCAGAAGGTCGCCATGTGGGACTACAAGGATCTGGCCGAGATGTGCGACATGGACGCCGTCCAGGCTTTCCGCGACCACGCGCTCAACCCTGAGCACCCGCACACCCGCGGCAGCCACGAGAACGGCGATATCTTCTTCCAGAACCGTGAGGCCTGCAACAAGGTCTACGACGAGCTTCCCGCCGTCGTCGAGGGCTACATGAAGAAGATCAACGAGAAGCTCGGCACCGATTACGGCCTGTTCAACTACTACGGCGCTCCCGATGCCGACCGCGTCGTCGTGTGCATGGGCTCCTTCTGCGACGTGCTCGAGGAAGTCATCGACTACCTCAACGCTCACGGCGAGAAGGTCGGCCTGGTCAAGGTTCGCCTGTTCCGTCCGTTCTCCATCAAGCACTTTGTCGACGTTCTTCCCGAGACCGTCAAGAAGATTGCCGTCATGGACCGCACCAAGGAGCCGGGTTCCATCGGCGAGCCGCTCTACCAGGACGTCGTTTCCGCTCTCTACGAGGCCGGCAAGACGGGCATCAAGGTTGTCGGCGGCCGTTACGGCCTGGGCAGCAAGGACACGCCTCCCGCGTCCGCGTTTGCCGTCTTCGAGGAGCTCAAGAAGGACGAGCCCAAGCGCGAGTTCACCATCGGCATTGTCGATGACGTGACCAACCTGAGCCTGCCCGAGGCCGAGGATGCGCCCAACACCGCAGCCCCCGGCACCATCGAGTGCAAGTTCTGGGGTCTGGGTGGCGACGGTACCGTCGGCGCCAACAAGAACTCGATCAAGATCATCGGCGACCACACCGACAAGTACGTTCAGGCCTACTTCCAGTACGACTCCAAGAAGACCGGCGGCGTCACCGTTTCGCACCTGCGCTTTGGTGATTCTCCGATCCGTTCGCCGTACTACGTGACCAAGGCCGACTTTGTCGCTTGCCACAACCCCAGCTACATCGTTAAGGGCTTCAAGATGGTCCGCGACGTCAAGCCGGGCGGCACCTTCCTGGTCAACTGCCAGTGGAGCGACGAGGAGTTCGCCGAGCACATGCCCGCCGTGGCCAAGCGCTACATCGCGAACAACAACGTCAACGTCTACCTGATCGACGCTATCGACCTGGCCGCCAAGGTCGGCATGGGCAAGCGCACCAACACGGTGCTCCAGTCCGCCTTCTTCGCGCTGGCCAAGGTTCTGCCCGCCGAGGACGCCCTGCAGTACATGAAGGACGCGGCTACCAAGTCCTACATGAAGAAGGGCCAGGCCATCGTCGACGCCAACCATAAGGCCATCGATGCCGGCGCTACCGCCTTCCGTAAGTTCGAGGTTCCGGCCGACTGGGCTACCGCTGAGGATGCCGCTCCCGTCGAGCTCTCCGAGGAGACCAAGTCCGCTATCGCCCAGCAGGTCAAGAATCTGCTCGAGCCCATCGATCGCATGGATGGCGACAGCCTGCCCGTTTCCGCCTTTGTCGATTGCGCCGACGGCCAGTTTGAGCTGGGCGCCTCCGCATACGAGAAGCGCGGCGTCGCTGTGGTCGTTCCTCACTGGGACGAGACCAAGTGCATCCAGTGCAACCAGTGTGCCTATGTGTGCCCGCATGCCACCATCCGTCCGTTCGCGATGACCGAGGACGAGGCTGCAGCCGCGCCCGAGGCTACCCGCACGCTCGACGCTATGGGCCCCAAGGCCAAGGGCATGAAGTTCACCATGGCCGTGTCCCCGCTCGACTGCATGGGCTGCACCAACTGCGTCAAGGTCTGCCCCAAGGGCGCCCTCGAGATGGTTCCCACCGAGCAGGAGATGGACCAGCAGCCCGTTTGGGACTACATGGTCGAGAACGTCTCCGAGAAGAAGGAGCTCATCGCGGCCAACGTCAAGGGCAGCCAGTTTAAGCAGCCTTACCTGGAGTTCTCTGGCTCCTGCGCCGGCTGCGCCGAGACCGCCTATGCACGTCTGGTGACCCAGGTCGCCGGCGACCGCATGTTCATTTCCAACGCCACCGGCTGCTCCTCCATTTGGGGCAACCCCGCTGCCACCGCTCCTTACTGCAAGGACAAGGACGGTCACGGCCCGGCGTGGAACAACTCACTGTTCGAGGATAATGCCGAGCATGGTCTGGGCATGGCCGTTGGCTATGAGGCCGTTCAGCACAAGCTGATCGCCGCTACCCAGGACATCATTGCTGCCGATGGTCCGTCCGATGAGCTCAAGGCCGCCGGCCAGGCTTGGCTCGACTCCGTCAACGATGCCGAGGCTTCCAAGACCGCTGCCGCTGCCTACGTTGCCGAGCTTGAGAAGTGCGGCTGCGACGCCTCCAAGGCGATCCTCGCCGACAAGGCTTACCTCACCAAGAAGTCCTTCTGGATCTTCGGCGGCGACGGCTGGGCCTACGACATCGGCTTCGGTGGCCTGGACCACGTCCTGGCTTCCGGCCACAACGTCAACGTCTTCGTCTTCGACACCGAGGTCTACTCCAACACCGGCGGTCAGGCCTCCAAGGCCTCGAACCTGGGCCAGGTCGCTCAGTTCGCCGCTGCCGGTAAGGTGACCAAGAAGAAGTCTCTGGCCGAGATTGCCATGAGCTACGGCTACGTCTACGTGGCACAGGTTGCCATGGGCGCCAACCCGGCTCAGACCCTCAAGGCCATTCACGAGGCCGAGGCCTACGACGGCCCGTCCCTCATCATCGGCTACAGCCCCTGCGAGATGCACTCCATCAAGAAGGGCGGCATGCAGAACTGCCAGGCCGAGATGAAGAAGGCTGTCGAGTGCGGTTACTGGAACCTCTTCCGCTTCAACCCCGAGGCTGCTGCCGGCAAGAAGTTCTCGCTCGATTCCAAGGAGCCCGCGGGCGGTTATCAGGAGTTCCTGATGAACGAGGCCCGTTACGCTTCGCTGACGCGTTCCTTCCCCGAGCGCGCCGAGGAGCTCTTCAAGGAGAATGAGCAGGCCGCTATGGACCGCTACGCTCACCTGCTGAAGCTCAAGACGGTGTACAACGAGGCCTAGGTCTCCTACCGCAGGATCTGAGGGCTGACCTTCGCGGACGTCCTCGGACATGAAAGAACCCCCGCTGCGCACTACGTGCGGCGGGGGTTCTTTCGTCCTGCGGAGTGTCCGCGAAGGTCAGCCCTCAGATCCTGCTACGACTACGTCTTCGGATTGTGTGGGCGGATGAAGGACGTGGTTGTGGGGGCTTTTGTCCCCTTCGCTGTTTCGCGGCTTTGCCACGAAACCTCGCGCCACTTTGGAGATAGATGGGGGACTTGGCTGTTGCCGCCTTTTCGGAGCTCTTCTTTATTCCTTATGTTGGATGAAAAGCCCCTTGTTTTTGCAGGGGTGCATACTCAACTTATAAGTGCATAGAATCTCGTATAGTGCGAGTAAGATATTGCGCTGTCCGTTTTGTGTTTAGCAGAGATGTAGTTTGCATAATCCGACATAATCCTCGCTGCATTTAAATAAAGTTGCACGTAAATGGCGTAGATATGTCTGAGCTGGGGTTCTGTACGCTGAGCGGATAAAAACGACCGTTCACCGTTCCGCTATTTTCAAAATGAATAAAATGAGCGATAAAGAGAATATAAACCTTAATAAACTCGCGTATCGCACGGACGCGGGTTATTAATGGGTTGTAGGCCTTTTACAGAAAGGATTCCAGCAATGTCTAAGCCTCTTGGCAAGCCCGATCGTATTGTCGTCGCCCTCGGCGGCAACGCCCTCGGCAACAACCCCGTCGAGCAGATCGAGGCCGTGAGCAACACCGCCCACGCGCTCCTCGGCCTCATCGAGCAGGGCAACGAGATCATCATCACCCACGGCAACGGCCCGCAGGTCGGCATGATCCAGAACGCCTTCGCCGCCGCCCACGACGCCATCGGCACCCCCGAGATGCCGCTGCCCGAGTGCGGCGCCATGTCCCAGGGCTACATCGGCTACCACCTGCAGCAGGGCATCGGCCGCGAGATGCACAAGCGCTATAAGCGTTGGCACGCCGCCACCGTCGTCACCCAGATCGAGTGCGACCCCGACGACCCCGCGTTCAAGAACCCGACTAAGCCGATCGGCCCCTTCTACACCGAGGAGCAGGCCAAGGAGTTCATGGCCGAGGATCCCTCCAAGGTCTTCGTCGAGGATTCCGGCCGCGGCTGGCGTCGCGTCGTCGCCTCCCCCGATCCCAAGAAGATCGTCGAGGCCGACTCCATCCTCAACCTGCTCGACAACGAGTTCATCGTCATCGCCTGCGGTGGCGGCGGCATCCCCGTCGTCCGCGACTACGAGAACAAGGGTTGCTACAAGGGCGTTCCCGCCGTTATCGACAAGGACCTGGGCGGCGAGCTGCTGGCCGAGGACTGCGACGCCGACGTCCTGTTCCTGCTGACCGCCGTCGAGCATGTCGCCATCAACTTCGGCAAGCCCAACCAGGAGGAGCTCGAGGACCTCACCGCCGACGAGGCCGAGCGCCTGGCCGACGAGGGCCAGTTCGGCAAGGGTTCCATGGAGCCCAAGGTCCGCGCCGCCATCAAGTTCGCCCGCTCCCGCAAGGGCCGCACCTGCATCATCGGCGCCCTGGACAAGGCCGCCGAGACCATGGCCGGCCTCTCCGGTACCCGCATCCACGAGTAGTCCCTACTCCGTTGCCTCTCTCGTGGGCGCCAGGCAAAGCGCCCACAGACTAGCCTCTCTTCATGAGCCCCGCAGCCCGCTCCGGCTGCGGGGCTTTTGCTGTAATAAGTACTACTTTCTAGTGATTATTCGCCCAGGTCATGGGAGGCTTGAAACCAAACAATGACGCCGAGGATTCTAATCCTGCGCTTGTCGAGCACAATGTCGGGCTCGGCCGTGCGGTAAGAGTGTGACGAAAGCATTATCGAATTTGTGCCGACGCTGTAGCGCCTGATCACCATTCTCGAATTGTCTGCAATTGCCAACACCGTACAGCCATTCCATGGCTTTTTATTAGGATCGACAAGCAGGAGCGAGCCGATTGGATAGCATTTCGACATGGCTGAGGTGTCCATTTGGACAAAGAAGCAGTTGGGATGCCGGGCGAGTAGCGAGGGGGGCGATGGTACCGTTCCCGTCCGTTTAAGGCCTGTTCTGCCGCTGCTCATCGCGATCTTAAACGCATCGCACATTTCGCTCGGCTGGCAGTTTTCCTCTGGCCTACTTTTCTTGGGAAACTCATTCTGTGCTGCAAGACCTGCGGCCTCTGAGGTCAGGTCGTCAGGCTGCAGGTTAAACACCGAAGTTATTGTTTGCAGCGTCGATTGACGTATCGCCGACCGGCCCTTTTCCCAGCGGCATACGGTCTCCTTGGAGACGCCGATGAGCTTTGCAAACTCCTCTTGCGTGAGGGAGCTCTTCTTTCGAAGGACCTTGATGTTCTCTCCGACCCCCATGGCTAGATTGAGCGGGCCAAGGGGAGACAGAGGCAGTCGGGCCCGCCAAAGCCGCTTGTGAGTTCAAAGATCGATATGGGCACGAGTTCTATCCCGGCCTGTTCGAGGGCGGCGTTGGTCTCGGTGTTCTCCCCGTAAACGCAGACCTTTCCGGGCTTAAGGCAGAGTGTGCTCGCGGCATTGTTGGCCCTTTCGCGCTCGGCGGCAGCGGGGTTCGATCCGCCGCAGAGGATAAACCTCAGACTATTTGAGCCAAGTGCCATCCCAATCGCCTCGCGGATCCCTCCCTCGACGATTGCGGCACGGGTCGTCCACTCGCGTCTCCCTCGCGTGATTCGGTAGACTTCTGCCTCCTCCAGCAAAGTTCGATCGATGAGGAACGTATCGTAGTCGACACGGCTGAAATAGGTGTCTAAGTGAATGCAGAGTTCGTCATAGGGGACCTTGATCGCCCAGACAGATTCGATGGTCGAGTCCTTATTCCACAGCACCTCTCGTGCCAACGAGTCTATGGCCAGGGGCTCGGTGCGCTGCGAGATGCCGATAGCTACGTTTTCACTGTTTAGGTTGTGAACGTCGCCGCCTTCGAGATGATATGTAGATTCGTGCTTGAAAAACTGCGGCGTTCCCATAAAGGCCGGATGGTAGTTAAAAATCGTCTGGTAGGCGATGACCTCGCGGTTTCGTTCTGGCCAGTACATGTGATTGAGTGTTGCGCCGCTTCCTATGACGCTTACCGGGTCACGCGTGAACCACATAGTGTTAAGCGGGTTTACGAGAAGGTCCTCGGGGAGGTAAGCGTCTCCAGTCAGTGCCGCGAGACTATGCGCCTCCCTCTCGGTATCAAAGACCTGGCCGTAGCGAATGCCTTTGATGGCTGTTTGGACAAGGTCGAGAGAGCTTTTGGCGCCCTCGAGAAGATCGCGTATGGCCGATTGAAGCTCGATCCCCCCGACTCCGCACTCGGAGATATATAGGTCGATAAAAGACTGGCGGGCCCGGTTCGACTGATCGAGGGCTTCGATGAGCAAATCCTCGACATAGAAGAGCTCCACGCCCTCGTTCTTTAGGATGTCCGAATAGGAGCGATGCTCTGCCAGCGCTTTTTCGAGGTCAAAGGAGCTGTTTGAGGGGCGCAGCGTAAACACCTGGTTGAATTGTCCGTCTGGATAGTTGCGCGTTTCGTTGCCGGGGCAGTGCAGGAGGGCTTTCTGAAGCTTTCCTATTTCATTTTGGACCTGGAGAGCAGACATGAATCCTCGTTCCGGATGTAGCGTTATCTCGACTCTTATAGTGACATATTTTTAAATCATTTCATCTTTTGTCATAAATTGAGTATTCATAGATGCTTTTCAAGACAAGGAATTGACATTAAATATCAATCCAAAGCAATAATTGATAAATAACGTCAAGTAGAAAACCGTTTATAGCGAAAACCAGCGCGCTGGTGGACGAAAAGCACGCGGGGGATGCGGCTGATGAAAAAATCAAATCGCCGGCAGAGGTTACACCAACGAATTAAGGAGGGGAAATGGCAGAGACAGAGAAGAAGCGCGGTATCCGCGTCCCCCATGTATACACCATCATCCTTGCTTTAATGGCTATTTTTGCGGTTATGACCTGGTTGGTTCCTTCGGGATCGTTTGAACGTCAGGAAGTTAACGGTCGCGAGGTTACGGTCGCGGGTACTTATGAACCCATCGACAAGGTCTATACCGATGAGGACGGCAACGAGGTCGATCTTCGTCAAGGTGTTTTTGATGTTTTGGAAGCCCCTGCGGTCGGTATCCAGCAGGCCGTGGAGGTTGTTGCGTTCATCCTGATTGTGGGAGGTTCGTTCCAGGTCATCACTGCGACGGGTGCGATTACGAGCGGCGTGGCGCGTGTCGTCAAGAAGTTCAAGAGTAAAGACGTTCTCATCATCCCGATCTTGATGATCCTTTTCGCTCTGGGTGGAAGCACCTTTGGCATGGCTGAGGAAACGCTCCCGTTCTTCGCAATCCTCATGCCAATCATGATGGCCATGGGCTTCGACTCCATCACAGCGTTTATGACGGTATTTGTAGGTGCTCGAATCGGCTATATCGCTTCGACTGTCAACCCGTTCAACGTCCTGATCGCTCAGGGAATCCTGGGTATCCAGGGCAATCCCCAGCTTTGGCTGCGCATGATCGCGCTCGTGGTCCTTACGACCATTGGCGTCGCTTGGGTCATGGTGTACGCCCTCAAGGTCAAGAAGAACCCCGAATCCTCCCTCGCATACCATGACGACATCAAGAAGCGCGAGGAGTTCGGCGCCGACGGGAACCTTCTCGAAAGTGAGTTCACCGGCAGGCAGAAGGCCGTCATGGCCATCTTTGTGCTCGGCCTCGTTGCAATCATCTGGGGACTCGTGACCCAGGGCTGGTACATGAACGAGATCTCTGCCATCTTCCTGGCTATGGCCCTTCTTGCCGGTGTCGTTTCCGGCATGAATGAGAAGGAGATCGCCGGTGAGTTCGTCAAGGGTATCGCGGATTTCGCCTTCTCCGCCATTGTGGTCGGCCTTGCACGCGGCATCCTTGTGATTGCGAATGACGGCATGATCATCGACACGATCCTCAACACGCTTGCAACGGCTCTTGCCGGCGTTCCCCCGGTTGTGTTCACGAGCATTCTCTATGTGATCGACAACCTGCTCTCGATCCTCGTTCCGAGCTCTTCGGGTATTGCGGCGCTTACGATCCCCATCTTTGGACCCCTCGTCGAGCTCATGGGCCTTAATCCCGAGGCCGCTGTGACGGGTCTCTCCATGGGCAGCGCGGCCATGTCGCTTATCTCGCCCACGAGCGCCATGCTCGTTGCCGGACTCGGCGTGTGCAAGATCCCCCTTGGTCAGTGGTGGAAGGTCGCGTGGAAGTTCTTCGTGGTCGTTAGCATCGTCTGCTTGGCATTTACCGCCGTGTCGGGTCTTATCCCCCTAGCGTAGCCCATAAGGTTTTTTTGAAATCAATTAATCGGTCATCAAAAGAAAGGACGAAAAATGAGTAAGGGACTGAACGTCCACAGCGAAATCGGTGCTCTCAAGAAAGTTTGCGTGCATCGTCCCGGTATGGACCTGGTCAACATGAAGGCAGAGGACTTCGATCGCGTCTGGATCCACGACGCCTTCTATCTGGACTATGCCCAGAAGGAGCACGACCAATTTACCGATCTGCTTCGCGGCGCCGGAGCCGAGGTCGTCTACATGGAGGAGCTGCTCGCTGAGACGTTTGACAAAGTCGAGGGCACTCGCGCAGAGTTCATGACGAAGTTCATGGGTGAGTCCGGCATCTCCAACGCGGCCCTTCGCCAGGCCGTTGTCGAGAAGCTTGATTCGATTAAGGACAACAAGGAGTTTGTCCTTGCTGCCATGGGCGGCCTCTACGTTCGCGACCTCGAGATCCCCAAGGTTGGCGGTTCTCTTGCCAGTATGGACGGCGAGGAGTTGAAGGCTGACGATATGGTGCTGTTCCCCATGCCGGCCTCGTATTTCTCCCGTGACCCTCTGGCTGTCGTGGGCAAGGGCGCTACCATGAACCGCATGTACTGGAATCAGCGCAACCGCGAGGTAATCTTCTACGAAACGGTGCTGCGCAACCATCCCGATTACGCCGGTAGCCCCATCTGGTACGACCACAACAGCGAGTGGCATATCGAGGGCGGCGATATCCTCAACATCAACGCCAAGACGCTCGCCATCGGTATTTCCGAGCGCACCCAGACTGCGGCCATCGATGAGCTCGCCAAGAATATGTTCTGGGGTTCCGATGAGGCCGAGATCGAGAACATCTATGCCATCAAGATCCCGCACGGCTACGCCTACATGCACCTCGACACCGTCTGCACGCAGGTCGATCGCGATAAGTTCACGGTCTATCCCGGCATCTACCAGACGCTTCGTGCCTACCGCCTGACCAAGGGCGATGCAGAGGGGGAGGTGCATATCGAGGAACTCGAGGGCACCCTGCAGCATATCCTCGAGCTTGCGACGGGTATGGACCATATCACCATGATTGAGTGCGGTGGCGGCGATCCGATCGAGGCCTCCCGTGAGCAGTGGAACGATGGTTCCAACACTCTTGCGGTCGCACCGGGCAAGGTCTGCGTGTATGAGCGCAACGTTGTCACCAACGATGCTCTTTACAAGGCTGGCGTCGAGCTGCTCGTCGCTCCCTCCGAGGAGCTTTCTCGCGGTCGTGGCGGCCCGCGCTGCATGACCATGCCGTTCTGGCGTGAGGAAATCTAGTCAGCGTTAGCGTATCTGGGCGGCGCGTGTGCGTCTGCGCCGCCCATCCCTCCTTGTGTGTTCCAACAATCGAAAGGACTCAAATCATGGCTCTTAATCTTTCTGGTCGAAGCGTTCTTACCCTGCTTGACTTTACGTCCGAGGAAATCGAGTACATGCTCGACCTCTCAAAGAACTTCAAGGATATGAAGCGTGCCGGTTATCCGCACCGCTTTCTCGAGGGCAAGAACATTGTCCTGCTGTTTGAGAAGACCTCCACGCGCACGCGCTGTGCCTTCGAGGTCGGCGGTATGGACCTGGGTATGGGCGTGACCTACCTCGACCCCGGCTCGTCGCAGATGGGCAAGAAAGAGTCCATCGAGGATACCGCCCGCGTGCTCGGTCGCATGTATGACGGTATTGAGTATCGCGGCTCCGACCAGTCGATCGTCGAGGAGCTTGCCGCCAAGGCTGGCGTTCCCGTCTGGAACGGTCTGACCAACGAGTACCATCCCACCCAGGCCCTTGCCGACATTCTTACCATGCGTGAGGAGTTTGGCGACACGCGCGGCATGAAGCTCACCTATATGGGCAAGGAGCAGGGCAACGTCAGCGACTCCCTGATGGTTATCTGCGCCAAGCTCGGCATTAACTTCTGCTCCTGCGGACCCAAAGGCGATGTCGAGGGCGCCACGCACTTCGATCCCGAGCTTCTTGAGCGCTGCCAGGAGATCGCCGCTCAGAATGGCTGCACGATCCAGCTCACTGAGGATATCGACGAGGGCGTCAAGGATGCAGACGTGATCTATACGGACGTTTGGGTCGGTATGGGCCAGGCTGAGGAGCTGTGGAAGAGCCGAATCGATCTTCTCTCTCCCTATCGAGTAACGCCCGAGGTCATGGCCAAGGCAAACCCCGGCGCCATCTTTATGCACTGCCTGCCGAGCTTCCACGATACGCAGACCACCATCGGCGCCGAGATTGCCGAGAAGTTCGGCGTGACCGAGATGGAGGTTTCCGACGAGGTCTTTGAGAGCGCGCAGTCTCGCGTGTTCCAGGAGGCCGAGAACCGCATGCATACCATTAAGGCCATGATGTACGCGACGCTTCGCTAGTAGCTGGGAAGTGAACGAACACTATGAGTAAACCGTACGGAAAGCCCGATCGTATTGTCGTCGCCCTCGGCGGCAACGCCCTCGGCAACAACCCCGTCGAGCAGATCGAGGCCGTGAGCAACACCGCCCACGCGCTCCTCGGCCTCATCGAGCAGGGCAACGAGATCATCATCACCCACGGCAACGGCCCGCAGGTCGGCATGATCCAGAACGCCTTCGCCGCCGCCCACGACGCCATCGGCACCCCCGAGATGCCGCTGCCCGAGTGCGGCGCCATGTCCCAGGGCTACATCGGCTACCACCTGCAGCAGGGCATCGGCCGCGAGATGCACAAGCGCTATAAGCGTTGGCACGCCGCCACCGTCGTCACCCAGATCGAGTGCGACCCCGACGACCCCGCGTTCAAGAACCCGACTAAGCCGATCGGCCCCTTCTACACCGAGGAGCAGGCCAAGGAGTTCATGGCCGAGGATCCCTCCAAGGTCTTCGTCGAGGATTCCGGCCGCGGCTGGCGTCGCGTCGTCGCCTCCCCCGATCCCAAGAAGATCGTCGAGGCCGACTCCATCCTCAACCTGCTCGACAACGAGTTCATCGTCATCGCCTGCGGTGGCGGCGGCATCCCCGTCGTCCGCGACTACGAGAACAAGGGTTGCTACAAGGGCGTTCCCGCCGTTATCGACAAGGACCTGGGCGGCGAGCTGCTGGCCGAGGACTGCGACGCCGACGTCCTGTTCCTGCTGACCGCCGTCGAGCATGTCGCCATCAACTTCGGCAAGCCCAACCAGGAGGAGCTCGAGGACCTCACCGCCGACGAGGCCGAGCGCCTGGCCGACGAGGGCCAGTTCGGCAAGGGTTCCATGGAGCCCAAGGTCCGCGCCGCCATCAAGTTCGCCCGCTCCCGCAAGGGCCGCACCTGCATCATCGGCGCCCTGGACAAGGCCGCCGAGACCATGGCCGGCCTCTCCGGTACCCGCATCCACGAGTAGTCCCTACTCCGTTGCCTCTCTCGTGGGCGCCAGGCAAAGCGCCCACAGACTAGCCTCTCTTCATGAGCCCCGCAGCCCGCTCCGGCCGCGGGGCTTTTGCTGTTGAGGTGACTGTTCATGAGGAGTGCCGCGCGCCGCACCCAAATCACGAGAGTGGATAATCTCCCACTTTGAGCCTGCATACAGGCCAAAAGTGGGAGATTATCCACTCTCATTCTGTGGGTAGTCATTGGGGACGTTCTTAAACGACTAGTCAAACAAGAACGTCCCCAACGACTACTCATTTAAGTCTGTCCCCAATGACTAGTACCCAATGACTAGTAGTAGGCCCACATGGCTTCGATTTCGTTGAGGACTTCTACGACGCCCCAGCGACGGGCGCTGCGGCTGGCCGAGTTGGGGTCGTAGACTCCCACTTGATCGGCATCGTCGATGCCCCAGAGCACGATATAGTGTCCAACACTGGTAAAGGTGCCGGGACGAACCGATGCGATAATGGGCGCACCCGAGCGCAGCGCCTGGGTGATAGAGCTGCGATCGATATGGAGCTCCGTTGCGTTAAGGCCCAGCTGCCATGCGCCGCGCGTCATAAATGACCACTCGGTGGCGCCGGTGGGGGCATAGTTGCCCACCTCGGAAAGGGCGCACATGTCGACCGGTGTCATATCGGTGCGGCCGGTCTTATAGATGTAGACCATGGTGAGGCAGGTCGGTCCGCAGGCATTTTGGCGGATGGTGCCGCCGGCGTAGGGCAGCTCCGACCATGCGGGGTCAATTTGGTAGATGTGGGGCATGGTGCCGGCCTGCCATTGCGAGCGTGGGGTCGAGAACGCAAAGGAGTAGCCGGGAGCGACAGGAGCTTTAAGCAGCTTGTCCTCGGCAGTGGGCTCAAGACCGGCTGATCCGTGGGAGATACAGGATCCCAAAAACACAAAGACGAGGCAGGCGGCAATGGAGCAAAGCGCAAGGCGTAGGCGGCGGGCCGGAAGCACGTGGCTTGTGGTGTGCGACGCGGGGCGAGGGGCGGAATTGCCGCGATTGCGTTGAGGTCGCGAAAAGGAGCGCTTAACGTAGTAGTCGGTCGTACGGCGATCGTAGCGGCGCGGCTGCGATGTGTCGGTCTGGCGTTGGCGTGTGCTCGTGCTCACGCGGTCTGACTGCTGCGCGGTACGGCTTTGTTGCCGAGAAGAAGCCCCGGGCTGCTCTTGGGGGCGCTGCTGGTTGCCGTTGTCGGAGGTGCTTCTGGGCGTTGGCGTGGTGCGGCCGGCAAGGCGCACGCTTTGTGGCCGTTGGTCGCCGTCATTGTATCCGTATGCCATTCGAATCACCTTGCCTCGTGTGTAACTTGTCTATCCTACATAAAAAGATGCACGACACATGGGTATGTGCGCCAAAAGCCTGACAAATGGTATGAACGTTGCCGCGCCGCGCGCCAAGCGTCACGGCAACAGGTATTCAAAAGCAGACAAGATGAAAGCGTCCAAGACGAATGACGTCTCCCGCCGTTCGTCCCAAAAACGGTGCCGCTCGTTTTGCAGTTCTGCCTTCGGTCGAGCTGCAAGCGGCGCTGCTGTGCCAAGGCCGTATCTTAAAGCCACGAAATAAAAGCGCGCGGCAAAACGGACCGCGCAAGGGGTGACGCCAGGGGGCGTCAAAAAGGAAAGGAGGGGAACAATGGCGGACAAGAACGCAGAAGTTGCAGTCGAGGATAACGGCGGCATGAAGAAAACGCTCTCGCTCTGGAACTTCTTCACCATCGGTTTTGGTGCCATCATCGGTACCGGTTGGGTTCTGCAGGTCGGCGACTGGATGGTCGTGGGCGGCGGTCCCGTTCCCGCTATGATCGCATTCCTCTTGGGTGCAATCTTCCTCGTGCCCGTCGGAGCTGTTTTCGGTGAGCTCACGGCTGCTATCCCCATCTCGGGCGGCATCGTCGAGTATGTCGATCGTAGCTTTGGCCGTACGATGAGCTACATCACCGGCTGGCTCCTGGCCTTGGGCAACGGCATCCTGTGCCCGTGGGAGGCCATCGCCATCTCGACCCTCGTGTCCGAGATGTTCGGCAGCCTGCCCGGCCTTGAGTGGCTGCGCGCCGTCAAGCTCTACACCATCCTGGGCGCCGACGTTTACTTGTTCCCGACGCTGATCGCGCTCGGTTTTGCAACTTACGTCATCTTCCTCAACTTCCGCGGTGCCAGCTCGGCCGCCAAGCTGCAAGCCTTCCTGACCAAGGCCCTGCTCTGCGGCATGCTGCTCGCCATGGGCGTCTCGCTGTTCACCGGCTCGCCGGACAACGCCATGCCCGTGTTCTCCCAGGTCACCGGTGCTGGCGGCGGCAAGCCCGCTACCGAGGGCACCAGCCTGTTCGCCGGTATCGTGTCGGTCCTGGTTCTGACCCCGTTCTTCTACGCCGGCTTCGACACCATTCCTCAGCAGGCTGAGGAAGCAGCCGAGGGCCTCAACTGGAACAAGTTCGGTAAGATCATCTCCCTGGCCCTGCTGGCCGCCGGCGGCTTCTACATGGTCTGCATCTACTCGTTCGGCACCATCCTCGACTGGCATGAGTTTGTTAAGAGCCCGGTTCCCGCGCTTGCCTGCCTCAAGGGCATCAACATGCTCCTGTACCTGGCCATGCTCGTCATCGCCACGCTTGGACCCATGGGCCCGATGAACTCCTTCTACGGCGCCACGAGCCGCATCATGCTCGCCATGGGCCGCAAGGGCCAGCTGCCCGAGAAGTTTGCCGAGGTCGATCCCAAGTCCGGCGCTCCCAAGCTCGCCTGCGTCGTTCTGGGCGTCATCACCGTCGTCGGTCCGTTCCTGGGCAAGAACATGCTCATCCCTCTGACCAACGTGTCGGCTCTCGCCTTCATCTTCTCCTGCGGCATGGTCGCCCTCGCTTGCCTGCGCATGCGCTTCACCGAGCCCGACCTGCCTCGTCCCTACGAGGTGCCCGGTGGCAAGTTTGGCATCAGCCTCGCTATCGTTGCCTGCGGCACCATCATTGGCCTGCTCGTGATCCCGTTCTCTCCCGCCTCCCTCAACATGGTGGAGTGGAGCATCGTGATCGGCTGGCTGGCTGTTGGCCTGGCCCTCATGGCCTTCACCAATTCCCGCAAAAAATAACGCCTAGCCGGGGCGGATCGGGTGCGCGGGGCCCTCTCTCCCGCGCACCGAACCCGGCACCACTTGGGTAGTTTTGTGAGGCCTTAACCCAACGCGGCCTCGCCCACTATATGGATCCATAAGGAGGAACCATGTCCACTAAGTATGCAATCGTTGGCGGCAAGCTCATCGACGGTACCGGTGCCGAGCCGGTCGAGAACTCCCTCGTTCTCGTCGACGACAATGGCAAGATCGAGTACGCCGGTGTCATGCAGGACCTTCCCGAGGGCGTTGAGGTTATCGACGCCGCCGGCAAGACCGTCCTTCCCGGCCTGATCGACACCCACCTGCACTTCTCGGGCAACCTGACCGACGATGACACCGACTGGGTCATGCAGCCGCTCCTCGAGAAGCAGGCCGTCGCCGTCAAGCAGGCCTACGACTGCCTCACCCACGGTCTCACCACCGTCTGCGAGATCGGCCGCTTTGGTATCCAGATTCGCGACTGCATCGACAAGGGCGTCTTCAAGGGCCCGCGCGTTCTGGCCACCGGCCTCGGCTTCTGCCGCGTTGCCGGCCACGGCGACTCCCACCACTGCAGCCAGCAGCTCAACAAGGAATCGCACCCCTGGGGCGACCAGGTCGACGGTCCTTGGGATCTGCGTAAGGCCGTCCGTCGTCGCCTGCGCGAGAACCCCGATGCCATCAAGATCTGGGCTACCGGTGGCGGCATCTGGCGCTGGGACTCCGGCCGCGACCAGCACTACTGCTCCGAGGAAATCCAGGCTGTGATCGAAGAGGCCAAGTTGGTCGGCATCCCCGTGTGGAGCCACTGCTACAACAACCACGCCGCTGCCTACGATTCCGTCCGCTTTGGCTGCGAGCAGCTGATCCACGGCTTCGATATCGATGAACGCACCATGGACCTCATGGCCGAGCAGGGCACCTTCTTCACGCCGACGATCGCCTTCCTGCCCACCTGGTACGCCACCTATCCGCCCGTCTACGTCCCCGAGCTGCACGACAAGTACGAGGGCACCCTGGTCGAGAAGGAGCTGCAGCGCAACTACGACTGCCTGCGCGAGGCCAAGAAGCGTGGCGTCGTCATGACGATCGGCTCCGACTCCTTCTCCTTCGTCACCCCGTACGGCACCTGTTCCATCGAGGAGATGTACGAGTTCGTCGACAAGATCGGCTTCACCCCGGTCGAGACCATCACCTGCGCCACCCTCAACGGTGCCAAGATGTGCCACATCGAGGACGAGACCGGTTCCATCGAGGCCGGCAAGTGCGCCGACCTGCTGGTCGTCAACGGTGACGTCGCCGCCGACATCCACGTGCTCAACACTGACAACATGGACGTCATCATGAAGGACGGCTGGATCGTCGAGGCTGGCACCTTTGGCGAGGCCAACAAATACAGCGCCTAAGATACCGTTTGTCGATGGCTGGATGTAAAACACAGTTTTTGATTGCATAATGCAATGGAGAGGGTCGCTTGCGGCCCTCTTTATTGCTATGGGTGCGGTAGATAAAAGGGGATGACGGTGGATTTAAACAGGCTGATTCTGGGCAAGAGCTACAACTCTACCAAGGTCTTTCGTACGGCCCAGCATGTGGTCCAGGCCATCCTGCTCGGTGTTGTCGTTCCGCTGCTTATCCTGCTGCTCATCTGGGATCTAACCGATAATCCCAATCCCGTTCCGGCCGTTGTCGTCATTGCCGGCTTGGTCATGCTGTGCTTCTTCTTCTCGTACGTCTTTGTCGTTCCCGACGATCTCACATCGAGCGCAACCGACCGTACGCTTGCCATCGCATCAAAAATATTCGCCTACACGTCGCGCGGCCTTACGCCCGAGGCCGCCCTGGGCGCCTCTAAGATCATTCTGTCCGAAACTATCGCCTCTGCCATCTGTTTTACCGACGGCAAGCAGGTGCTGGCGAGCTGGGGCGAGGACTCGGCAAAATGCCCCGCGGGCACCCCGGTGGTGCTGCGGACTACGCTCAACGTGATCAACAGCGGTGAGCAAAGCGTGTTTTCGCGCGACGCCTCCAATGAGACGGGTGGCTACTTTCCGCGTCTGCGCGCCGGTATTGTCGCACCGCTTACCGTGCGCGGGCATTGCGTGGGCACGCTCGAGCTGTATTATCCCCGTCTGAGCAGCATCGATATGCGCCAGACGGCGCTTGCCTCGGGCTTTGCCGACCTCATTTCCACGCAGCTTGCGAGCTTTGAGCTCGAGCGCCAGGACGAGCTCACGGCCCGCGTGGAGCTGCGCGCCTTGCAATCGCAGGTCGATCCTCATTTTCTGTTTAACACCATCAGCACCATCGTGTCGCTCGTTCGAACCGAGCCCGACAAGGCCAGGTCGCTGCTCATCGACTTTTCCAATTACTACCGTCAGACACTGTCCGATTCCGATACCCTCACAACGCTCGAGCATGAGGTGGAACAGGGCACTCGTTACATCAATCTTATGCAGGCCCGGTATGGCGACGGCCGTCTGCGCGTTTCGGTCGACATCGACTTTGAGGTGCGCGACAGCCTGGTGCCGCCGTTTATCTTGCAGCCGCTGCTCGAAAACTGCATCAAGCATGCGCAGCGCGAGACCGAGCCGCTTTCTATTCGTGTTAGGGCTTTTGAGACCGATGACGGCTTGGAGATCATCGTCGAAGATGACGGTATCGGTATGAGCGAAGAGGTCTGCGCGCATCTGTTTGAGCAGCATCGCCGAGAGGAGCCCGAGAGCATTACCGCCGACGGCTCCATCAAGCGAGGTTGCGGTCTGGCGCTCTTCAACGTGCTTCAGCGCATCCATTTCTTTTACGGAGAAGATTCCGGCATGCGCGTGGAGTCCCAGGAGGACGTGGGAACGCAGGTTATCGTCGAGCTGAACGGCGAGCCGCATGAGCCGGCGCCGTTGACGGCGTAGCACGCGAGTGTATTGAGGAGAGAGAGGAAGCGCACATGTCCGAGGGCTGGAACATCCTGGTGGTTGATGACGAGCCTCCCATCAGGGCTGAGCTACGCTATCTATTGGAGAAGGACGCGCGCGTGGGGCATATTGCCGAGGCGGGCAATGTCACCGAGGCCGTGGAGTCGATTCTCTCGAGCAAGCCCGACGTGTTGTTTTTGGACATCACGATGCCCGGCCGCTCGGGAATTGAGCTTGCCGAGACGCTGCAGAACTTAAAGACGCCGCCGGTGGTTGTGTTTGTGACGGCGTTTGCCGAGTTCGCCGCCGATGCGTATAACCTCGATGCGGTCGACTATATCGTCAAGCCGGTCGAGGATGCACGCCTGTCAAAGGCACTCGACAAGATCGAGGCAGCCTTGGGTGCCCGTCGTGTTGTCCACGCTCCGCGCCAGCCTTTGCGTCTGACGGTGGATCGCGGGGGCAAAAAGGTGTTCATTCCCGCCGCAGACGTCTGCTACTTTGAGGCGCGCGCCGATTTTTGCAACGCCATCTGCGCCGAGGGAACCTACCTGATCAATGAGTCGATCTCTTCGCTCGAGCGTCGCTTGGGCTCCGAGGGCTTTATTCGCGTTCATCGCAGCTATCTGGTCAATTTGGAAGACGTGCACAATGTTGAGATTGGTTCCACGGGGTTGATGGAGCTCAGGCTCGACCGCGTGAGCTCGACGGTGCCGGTGTCCCGTCGTCGTGCCGCCGAGGTCAAGTCGCACCTGGGGCTTGCGTAAGAGGCTTGCGTGTCGTCGTTTACCATCGCAGGTTTGGCATGGGCGCGCGGTGGGCATAATGGGTGGAATCGAATGAAATCGAAAGGATCATTATGCCCGCGCTTATCACCCATCATCTGTTTGGCGAGGAAAGCATCGACCGTCTTCCGCAGGGCGTCATCACGTCCGATGAAGAGCGCATTGCCTTTATCTTGGGCAACCAAGGTCCCGACCCGTTTTTCTTTCACATTCTGACACCGCGTGTTTCCGACTGTACGCTGCTGGCGCAGGTCATGCATCGCTCGCGCATGTCTCGCCAGTTCGCGTGCCTGCGCGACGGCGTGTCGCATCTGCTGCCGCGCGACGCCAGCTTGGGTCGCGCCTTTGCGCTGGGCCTGCTGTCTCATTACGTGCTCGACCGCAACGCCCATCCCTTTGTCTATGAGCAGCAGTTTGGCATCGTGGAGTCCGATTCAGAGCTTGAGGATTCGAGCAGTCAGGTCCATGCCGTGATCGAGAGCGACCTGGATGTACTGATGCTGCAGCTTAAGCGCGATGGCGCTACGGTCGAGGATTATCCGCCGGCGGGCGAGATCGTTACCACCGATCGCATCAATCGCGTTGCCGGTGTGCTGATGAGCTATGTTGCCGGACGCGTGTACGGCATTGACATTCCGGCGGGGGAGTACGGTGCTGCCGTTGCCAATATGCAGCGACTTTACCGCGCGATTGAGCCGGCCGGCTCCGTAAAGACGCGCGCGATCTCGCTGGTTGAGGGCTTGGTGCACGATTATTCGCTGCTCGACGGCCTTGCGCACCGCGTGACGACCGAGCTGCCCGAGCGTACCGGCAACCTGGGCCACTTGGCATGGAAGAACCCCTTTACCGATGAAGTCTCGACCGAGAGCTTCCCCGAGGTCTTTGACCGCGCGCTGCTCGATTACGAGTGCACGGTTGCCCGCTTTATCGAGACCGGCGATATGGAAGCCGTGACCAACCATGTCAATTACAGCGGTCGCGTGCTCGGCGCCGACGAGGAGTTCGACCGCGAGGAGTAGGGCCCATGCGTGCCCCTTTGCCGAATCCTTACCGGCGCTTCTGGACAATTGGGGTACGATGAACTAACTGCATATCGGGCGAATACGAAGGGTCCCTGTCCATGAAATACACCAAGCTCGAGCGTAACTGGGTCATGTACGATGTGGGAAACTCAGCCCTCGTGCTGCTCAATACCTCGGTGGTGCCCATCTACTTTAACGCCATCAATACCGGTGCTTCCTCGGCAGACCTGGTGGTCGCTTGGGGCAACGCTCAGACGATTGCCTCGCTGGTCATTGCCATGCTCATGCCCATTCTGGGCGCGCTTGCCGATTACGCCGGCAACAAGATCAAGTTCTTCTTGGGCTTCTTCCTCACGGGCCTGGTTCTTTGCCTGGCGCAGGCTATCCCAATGTCCGCCATGGCATTTTTGACCGTGTACGTGCTGTGCACCATCGGCCTTAACTCTTCTATGACGTTCTACGACGCTATGCTGCCTGACATTACCACCGACGAGCGCATGGACGCCGTGTCCAGCTCGGGTTATGCCTGGGGCTACATCGGTTCCACCGTGCCGTTCATCATCTGCTTGGCGCTTATCATGGGTGGCCCCGCTCTTGGCGTCCCCACCATGCTGGCAACGCGTCTGTCGTTTATCATCACTGGTGCCTGGTGGCTCATCTTTACCCTGCCGCTCATTCGCACCTATAAGCAAAAGTACGGTCGCGAGCGCGGTCCCGAGGATACTATCGGCCACATCGTGGGCGATGTGTTCTCCGAGGTCGGACACACCATGCGCGAGATCGCCCACAACAAGACCGTGCTGATCTACATGATCGCGTTTTTCTTCTACATCGACGGTGTGCACACGGTTATTTCCATGGCAACCAGCTACGGATCGGCTTTGGGCATCGACTCGACCCAACTGGTGCTGGCTCTGCTCGTTACGCAGTTTGTGGCCTTCCCGTCCGCCATCATCTACGGCAAGCTCGCCGGCCGCGTGGGCACGCTCAACATGATCTTGGTGGCAGTCGCCGCCTATATGGGCATCGTGCTCTTTGCCGCGTTTTTCTTAAAGACCGCCTTTGAGTTTTGGGTGCTTGCCATTTTGGTCGGCCTGTTCCAGGGCGGCGTGCAGGCGCTCAGCCGCAGCTACTTTGGCCGCATTATCCCCAAGGAAAAGTCCAACGAGTACTATGGCTTCTTTGACATCTTTGGTCGTTACGCAAGTGTTATGGGCACCTTCTTGGTGTCGGTCGTCACCTCGCTGACCGGCAACCCCTCGCTGGGCGTCCTGTCTATCGGCGTGCTGCTGGTGGTGGGCTTTGCGCTGCTGGTCCGTCTGTCCCGCATGTCTCAGACGGCAGAGCAGGCCGCATAGGAACCTGCCGGTAATTGCGTCCGCCGCGATACTCTTTTGGGGTTATCCGCAATAAACATTCTGACTTTCGAACAATGATTAGCCCAAGTGGGTATGATGGAGTCAGCTAGGTCGCGGGGCGTCGCCTGTGTTTGGCGGCGTCCCGTTTTTGTGTTGCAGGGAGGGTAAGGCATGAACGCCACGGTCGTGATTCCAACGTATTGGGCGGGCGATGACGCTCGCGCAAACGCCCCTGGCACCTATGACCATTCGACACGACTCAACGCCGACAATCCCGAACTCGACCGCTGCCTGGCCTCGCTTGAGCAGGTGCGCGACATCCCGCGCATCATCCTTTTGGTGGTCTGTCCCGTTTCTGCCACAGCCGATGTGTCGCTGCGCGTGCACGAGATTGTCGACGCGCATCCCACGCTCAAGGTCACCGTTGTCACCAACACCCAGGCCTCGCGCATCGCAGACCGGGTTGCTCAGATCGCGCCCAAGGGTTCGGGCGAGTGCGTGAGCCTGCGAGGTTACGGTGCCATCCGCAACATGGGGCTGGCCTGCGCTGCGGTGCTGGGGCATGACGCGGTTATCTTTTTGGATGACGATGAGGCTGTCATCGACGCCGACTTTATGAAGCGCGCGACCTATGCGTTGGGGCAGCAGACGCGTCAGGGCTTGCCGATCTTGGTCAAGAGCGGCTATTTCTACGATCGCGACGGCTCGCCGTTGGCTCCCACGGACAAGGCGGGCATCTGCCATCGTTGGTGGACCAAGCGCATCGAGTTCAACCGTTGGATGAAAAAGGCGCTCTCGGGCACCCGCATCTCGCGCTCCAACTACGTGTGCGGCGGCCTGATGGCCCTGCACGCCCGCGCCTTTACGCGTGTGGCCTTTGACCCGTTTATCACCCGCGGCGAGGACTTGGATTACCTCTTTAACATGCGCATGTTTGGCTACGACGTGTGGTTCGATAACGAGTGGACCGTGCGCCATCTGCCTCCGGAGTCCGAAAAGCGCTCACCGCGCTTTATGCAGGATGTATACCGTTGGTACTACGAACGGGCCAAGTTGACATTCGCCGCGCATCAAAAGGAGCTCATTCCCGTTACGGCGGCATCGCTCATGCCCTACCCGGGCCCGTGGATTTCGCGTGAGCTCGACGACCGCGTGCGCAAGACCGCTATGGTCCGCAGCGTGTTTACCCGCGAGCATGAGGGCTACCTGCGCATCTGGCGCCATGGTATCGACGAGGCAAAGGCCTATGCACGCCAAAACGCTGCAAGCTACCTGCGTTTCCAGAGCTTTTGGCCCAAGATCATGGACGGGCTTTGGCGTGACGCACAACTGATCAGTATCCTGGAGGGGGCCGAATGATCGACCGCCGCGCCCAGCGCGATAGTTCAATATCAATCTTTCGCATCATTGCCGTTGCCTGCGCCATTTGCGTGTTGGTGTACTTTATTTTTGCCTTGGCGACCGGAATCGAGCCGATTGCCACGGTGATTGCCTGCGCGCTGCTGTGCATCTTTCTGTGCATCTTTATCTTTTTGACGCTCAATCCCGATTCGGTGCGCTCCCAGTACACCGAGGAGACGCTCTCGGTGGCCTCGGCCATGCTCGAGGATATTAAGGGCGGTTTGACACAGGAGTCGGCGCGTTTGGTGTGCCAGCGCATTTTGCCCGAGACGCGCGCCATGACGGTGGCCATCACCGACGAGGACAACGTGCTTGCCTGCGCGGGCGAGTTTGAGGAAAAACTACTGCCAGATTCTCCCATCCACACGCTTGCCACACGCTACGTTATCGAACATGGCATCGTGCAGTCGTTCAACCGTATGGTGGATGTCGTGGGCTCGGACGGCTCACACAACCAAGTCCCCGCCGGCATTATCGCCCCCATCAAGGTGGGCGATCGTACCGTCGGCACGCTCAAGTTCTACTACAAGACCCCGCACGCCGTCGACCGTACCCAGTACGCGCTTGCCTCGGGCTTTGCCGAGATCTTGTCCACGCAGCTCGCCATCCACGAGCTCGAGGTGCAAAAGGAACTCACGGCGCGCGCCGAGGTGCGTGCGCTGCAGGCGCAGATTAACCCGCACTTCCTGTTCAACACGCTGAACACCATTGCATCGTTTACGCGCACCGACCCGCTGAGGGCCCGCGAACTGCTTCGTGAGTTCTCATCGTTCTATCGCGCCACGCTCGACAACTCGGGATCGCTTATTCCGGTCTCGCGCGAGGTCGCACAGACCAAGCGCTACCTTACCTTTGAGAAGGCCCGCTTTGGCGAGGACCGCGTGCTTGCGACGTTCGATGTGTCCGAGGATGTGGAAGATACGCTGGTGCCGGCGTTCGTGATCCAGCCGATTGTCGAGAACGCTGTGCGTCATGGTATGGGCGATGACGACGCCCTGAGGATCGACGTGACCGTTCACCAAGACGGCGAGGATGCAATCTTGATTGCCGTGGCCGATAATGGCGTGGGCATGGATGAGGGTACCGCCGCCAGACTGTTTGACGAGCGCTCTGCCCGTCCCGACGCCAGCTCTCCCCAGGGTGGCGGCGCCGGTGTGGCCATGCACAATATTTCGGAGCGCATCCATCGCTTTTTTGGGCCGCACTCCTATACGCGTGTCGAATCGGCGCCGGGCAAGGGCACCAAAGTGCTTCTTCATCTTGATTTGTCAGAGAGCATCTTTGACATTCAAGAGTAAAATAAAAAGCTACGGGCTCAACGTCATGCGACGGATGCCCGGCGTAGTTAGTTGACGAAAGGTTTTATCCCTATGCTGCGTGCGATGATTGTGGATGATGAGGCGCCGGCTCGCTCGGAGCTTCGCTTCCTGCTCGAGCAAACGGGCAAGATCGGCACGATCACGGAGGCGTCGAGCGTCCGCTCCGCCATCGAGATGCTTATGGAAAGTCGCGTGGATGTCGTGTTTCTCGATATCTCGATGCCCGGTGCCTCGGGCCTGCAACTTGCCGAGGCGCTGCATAAGCTCAAAAATCCGCCGGCGATCGTGTTTGTGACTGCGTATAGCGACCATGCGGTCGAGGCATTCGACGTGGATGCCGTCGATTATCTGATGAAGCCGGTCGAGGAAGCTCGCTTGGATCGCGCGATCGAGAAGGTCATGCAACGCGCCAAGCCGGTTACGGACAGCAAGGTGACCATCGAGCGTATCCCGGTGGAAAAGGGCGGCCGCAAGGTGCTCATTCCCGTGGACGACATTCGCTTTATCATGGCCAAGGACGATTACTCCTGCATCTATACCGTCGATGATCGCTTTTTGTCGACGACCTCGCTGGCGCAGTTTGAGGCCAAGCTCTGCGACTTTGACTTCTTCCGTGTTCACCGCCGCTATATCGTCAACTTGGCGTGCGTTACGGACGTCGAGACGGTGCCCTCGGGCGCCATCCAGCTGGGCATTACGGGCGTCGACGAACGCGTGCCGGTTTCTCGCCGCCGCGTCGTGCCGCTCAAGAAGGCTCTGAGTCTCTAGCACACTGGCCCCGCAGCCCTGTAGACCCATCGTCTGCGGGGCCGTGGGGCCTTTTTTGTATGTATCTGCCGAATCGTTTTTTGCGGAAGGGATCCCATGAACAGCGCAAGCGCCAAGCGTATCGACATCATCTCGGACACCCACGGCTATTTATCGCCTGCGCTCCTGGACGAGCTTGGGGGCGCAGACCTGATTATCCACGCCGGCGACCTTACGTCAGAGATGGACTACGAGCACCTATGCACCATCGCCCCCGTGCGGGCCGTACTGGGCAACAACGATTACTACCGCGACTACGGCCCCGATGTAGACCGTCTTGCGCTCTTTACCTACGAAGGCCTCAAATTCGCCGTAGCCCACTACCGCGAAGACCTTCCGGTGGGATCCGTAGACGTAGCCATCAACGGCCACACCCACGTAACCAAAGAAGCCCAAGTGGGCCGCTGCTTAGTCCTCAACCCGGGCAGCGCCAGCTACCCCAGAGGCACCCGAGGCCCCACCATGGCCAGAATGCTAGTAAAAGACGGCAAGATTATAAGCACCAAGTTTATTGACCTAGACTAACCGCAACAAAAACGGGGGATGCAAGCCGCATCCCCCGTTTTTGTTTCAGCAAAAGGCAGAACTTCAGCGACAACCTTAGACAACCCCGCCGAGGAGAACGGGGATCTCGAGCCGCGGAAGCGGCGAGGAACAACAACGACTCGAACAAAGTGACGGCGGGGAGGGTCTCCGGGGCTGAGGGCGGGGGTTAAGTTTGTCGCGAGTTCCGCACGCAAAGGAAAGCACTTAATGTGCTTTCCGTC
>DXLU01000035.1 GCA_019414565.1 Collinsella sp.
GATGGGTGAATTGAACGCAATGGGGACGGAGAAGGCTGCAGCGAGAACGAGCGTACAAATCCATACGGCCCTGTCTCTTAGGATTAGTTTGAGAAGAAGTCGACAGTACATTTAGAAGCACCCACATTCCTCAAAGCATCGTTAGATTAATGATGACAGACCGAATGAAGATACGTGCGACGGGGGCGAGGCGAATGGCTGAGCGGTATCGATACGCGGGTTCAACGGTATTATATTGACCACATAGATTATTAACTTGCATTTCTAACAGTTAAGGAGACGGGTGCTTTCCAGCACACTCCTTCGATGATGCCTTCCGCTAGTTGCTATGCCGGATTCAGCCAACAAAGAATGTGCCCGGGCGCTCAGGTTCACCGTTAGCGTTGGCAACATATGAGATGGGCCAGACCCTTGCCGCGCGCCGATTGCGCGAGAGGTGTCGGGCTCCATGTTTATTCCACCTGCTTGTTATCAACCAGCTTCGTTCAACGTCAGACATTCAAGATGTCAGACGTCGAACCTGCGCTAAAGACGCAGCTGGGGCTACTAGTTGCCTACAATCGCTCGCGAAGCTCACCTGTTCGTGCGTGAATGTCTGACAGCTCCGTCAGACATTGTCGGACATTTGATTGTTCGACAAATGCGCACGTGGTCGCGTTCGCAAAGATAACTGAACGGTCGATGGGTGCGTTGAGACCGGAGCAAACGGCGGATGCCAGAAAAATGGCCTCACAGAATCGCACCCATGGTTGATAAAATTGACCGCCCGGGCGCAAATACCCGGGCGGTCAATTCGTCCCCTCGTTCGCGATCCTGTTGGGTTTGGGGCTTTGACATGTTGTTGACGGATGGATCAGCCGTACAGCTTGATCTCCCGGGGTTCCATGTGGTCGTCCCCCAATAAGACGTCCCTGATGTAGCCCTGCGGCAGGAACTCGACGGGCAGCACTGGGTCGTCGACGTAGCCGGGCACTGGGAGTAGGCGTGGCCTTTGGACATAGCGTGGCCGCCTGCCGGCGGTCGGACTGCCACTTCAGCCAAAAGCTCAGGCGCGCGCATTAAAATAATGAATATATCGCTTGATGGGCTTTTGACCAAGCATGAACATCGCAGGTAAATCCGTGTACCAATTTTTGGTACACGGATTTACCTGCGGTTTATTGAAAGCTCTGACATGCGCTGTCGACTTCATTAAAATCGATTGCCGATCAAGTCTTCCTATATATGCGAGCCCCAAGAAACTGCGCTGTGAACCTGAGTCCTCTATCGATCGGCCCGGTGCACCGGGCCGCTGTCCTCGAGCCGGCAACAGCTTGCCGGTCTCAAAACGTATGCCGTCCGGCACGACCGACAGCCGAGCCTTGTGCCCCACTCGAGCAGTGCCAGAACCCCGTGCCGGAACCCACGCAGACGATGGCAGGGGAATTCAGCCGCGGCCATCGAGGAGCCGACCTAGGGACGGCGCCCTCATTCCTCAATGGATTTCCACCGCCCCTTATAGGTCTGGATTGATTTAATGCTTGATTTAATCCGGCTGAATAAGCCGGGCATGGGCCGGTCGACAAATGAAAGGTAAAAAAGCAGATGCGGCCGTACGCCGGTGCGGGATTCGGGTGATGTGATAGAAAGTAATTCACGTATTGCATCCAACTGGGAGGCGCATCATGGCAACCGCCACCGCAGCCCTGAGAATCCCCGAGGACCTCTCGAACAGGTACGACCGCCTGGCGAAGTCGACGGGCCGCACGAAAAACTTCTACATGACGGAGGCCATCGCCGCCGAGATAGACAGGCTCGAATACGAGTACGGCCTCATGAATTATCCGGGAAGCGTTTGGTTGCGAGGCACGCCGGTGTGAGGGCCTGATTCGTCAGATCCCGCACAGGGGGACCGCGATGGTGACCACCGCGCCGCCCGAGGGGCTGTTGGCGAGCGAGACGGAGCCCCCGTGGGCGCTCGCGGCCTCGGAGGCGACATGGAGGCCGAGCCCGTAGTGGCGGCCTCCGTCGCGCGAGGAGCGGGACGAGTCGTCTGTGAAGAGGCGCTCGCAGCCGCGTTCGAGGGCGGCGGGAGAGAAGCCCGGTCCGTCGTCGGCCACCTCGATGACGAGGTGGCCGCCCGCGACGTCGCAGGAGACCGCCACGCGCGAGCGCGCGTGCTCGGCGGCGTTGGCCACGAGGTTCGCGGCGGCTCGCGCCAGGGCGGTTCGGTCGAGCGGGGCCTCGGGCGCGCCCGCGACAGCGGGGCCCGTGGCCGCGTCGAGCGTCACGCCTCGCGCCCGGGCGATCTGGGCGGCCTCGGCGAGGACCTGTTCGCAGAGCTCGGCCGGCCGCATGGGGGCCCTCTCCGCCCCGCCGGACCCGCGCGAGGCCTCGATGAGCAGGCGCACGTAGCCGTCGAGCCTTTCGACACTGCCGGCTATGTCGCGCGCGGCGGCCGCGAGGTCGGCGTCTTTCTCGTCTTCCAGCTCCTCCGCTACGAAGTCGGCGTTGGCGCGCAGCACGGTGAGCGGCGTCTTGAGGTCGTGGGCGAGCGACGTCATCTGCTCGCGCTGCCCCCGCTCCGCGGCCCAGCGGGCCTCGAGCGACTCGGCGAGGGAGGCCCGCATGGCGTCCATCGCGGCGAGGACGTCGTTCACCTCGCGCACGTTGGTGCTGCCGACCGCGAAGTCGAGCTCCCCCGCGCCGACGCGCCCCGCCGCCTCCGCGAGCGGCGCCATCTTGCGCGAGATCACGCGGCTCGCGCGGCGCGCGACGAGCGCAAGCGCAAGTGCGCTTCCCGCCGTGGCGCCGACGAGCATGAGGTTCTGCGGGTTGGGAAGCAGGCCGGCGAGGTCGCGCGAGACCCACTGCGGCAGATACTCGCTGACGAGCGCGCAGGCCCCGCCACCTTTGAGCGGGAACGCGGCGTAGGTAACGCCCGAACCCCCGCCCTCGATCTCCACTGTGCCCGGATCCGCGGCGAGTGCCGTACGAGCCATTTCCTTCGCGTCCTCGAGCCGCGTGCTCTCGAGGTCTGTCATCAGCACGTTTCCGTCCTTGTTCAGGATGAGGTAGCGGTACGCCGTCGGCACGTCCTGCTGCCCGCAGACGCCGTCGCGTGCCAGGCCCTCCGCGACCTCGCGCGCATTGGCCGGCCCCCAGCTTGCCTCGTAGACGAAGCCCGCGTTGATCGCCACAGAGAGCATCATGAACGAGGCGAGCCACGCCGTGGCGACTGCCGCGAACGCGTAGGCGAAGTAGCGCGCGATGACGAAGGAGAGCGGCATGCCCCCGCGACCTCGCGCCCCGATCCTCAGAGCTGCCACTTGTACCCCATCCCCCAGACGGTCGCGATCGGATCGGCGCCGGCCTCGGAGAGTTTCCTCCGGGCGCGACTGACCTGCATGGATATGGCCGCGTCGTCGGCGTCGCTCTCCCAGCCGAGCACCGCCTCGCGTATCTGCGCGCGGCTCATGACCTGCCCGGGGTGGCGGGCGAGGTACTCGCAGATGGCGTACTCGGTGGGCGTGAGCGGCACGGCCTCGCCGCCCACGGCGAGGCCGCGCGCCCTGAGGTCGATCCGCACCTCCCCGAAGGAGAGGGCGTGCGAGCGCGGCCGGCGCTCACGGCGTAGATGGGCCGCGACCTTGGCGCGCAGCTCCGCGGCCCCGAAGGGCTTGCGGACGTAGTCGTCGGCGCCCAGGCCGTAGGCGGCCACGGCATCCTCCTCGGCCACGCGAGCGGTCAGGAAGACGATGGGGCCGTCGAAGTCCTGGCGGATCTGCCGCACGAGCTCGAAGCCGTCGAGCCCCGGCATCATGACGTCGCAGAGCACGAGGTCGAAGCGCGAGAGGTCCATCCCCGGGACCGCCGTCGGGTCCTCCGCCTTGACGACCTCATGGCCGTCGCGGCCGAGGACGCGCGCAAGCGCGTCGAGGATCGCCCGTTCATCATCCACTGCCAGTATCCTCGCCATGTTCGACCTCCTGAAACTCTCGTCGGAATTGTACTAACGCCGCGCTCAGCGGTCCAGAGCCCTGCGCGCAGCCACGGGTGTCTCGGCCGCGTCGCACGCGCGGTAGCGCACGCCCGAGCCGCCGCGCGCCTCGATCTCGAGCCAGCCCTCGCCGTCCGACTCCCGCCCGAAGAAGATGAGCTGGAGCTCTCGGACATTGCCTCTGTCGTCCGCCGCGTCCACCAGGTAGACGTAGTTTGCCCCCGCCCCGGTGGCGTCGGCGTAGGAGCTCGCGTGGCTGCCGGGCTCGGGCGCGGGCGCCCACATGGCGATCTCAGGGTTAGGCAGCACGCGGTCGGCGATCGAGCGCAGCGCCGACCCCCAGCCGGCGTCGAGCAGGGCATTCCTGCCCAGGATGAGCGCTGCGGAGAGGAGGGCGAGCACGGCGGCGAGCGGCCTCCTACGCATCTGCCCTCCCGTCCTCGAAGCGGCAGAACCAGGCGAGAAGGACGGCGGCGGCTGCCAGGGTGAGCGCGAGGCCAGCGAGCGCAGTCGTGAGGAGAGGGCCCGCCGCGCGTGCGGCGTCGATGAAGGCCTCCACCCCGAGCGACCCCAGGCGCGCGGGCCAGGCGAGCGGCACCCAGCCCAGGGGCGTCGCCAGGGTACCGGTGAGCTCGCCGGTCATGAGGCCGTGTGCAAGTCCGCCCACCGAGAAGAACGCGAGGAGCGTCCCCGCCGCGCCGCCGCCGATGGCGGCGTTGCGGCCGAGGCGCAGGGCCACGCCGAGCCCCAGCGCGTAGAGGGGCAAGCTGCCCAGCACGATGCCCGCCCAGGCGGCCGCAAGCGGAGCGGGCCCGAGCGGCAGGCGTCCGGCGACGGCGAGCGCGCCCCCGAACACGCTGAGCGCCACGGCCAGCGCGCCCGCGCCGAGCGCCGCAAGGGCGAGCAGCTTCGCCGCGACGGCGCGCCCTCGCGAGGGGACCGCCGTGAGGTTGGTGAGGCGCCCGGCAGCGCGCTCCTCGTCCACGGCGAGCCCGCAGACGATGGCGGACATGAGCGGCATGAGGGCGCCGAGGAACTGGGCGTAGGCGTCCGCGCCCAGCGCCGGGTCCCATCGGGTTACGGAGAAGTACTCGCCGCAGGCAAGACCGGCTGCCAGGCCGCAGGCGAGGTGCACCGCCGAGAGCGGGGAGCGCGCCAGGCGCAGGGCCTCGGAGAGCAGGGCCCGCGGGAGAGTCATGCGCGGCGTCGGGTCGGAGAGTCGTGTCATGGCCATCACCTCTCCTCGGAGCGCGCGAACCAGGCCGCGCCCGCCGCCGTGAGCGCGGCGAACGCGAGCGCGCAGACCGCAAGGCCCGCCAGCGTGAGCATGCCGTCCGCCATGAGCGCCCCGCCGAGCGCCATGTCCGCCGCGAGCGGCTCGCCGCTCGGCAGCACGGGAATGAAGCTCGTGGGGATGACCATGTTCGCCGACGGCGGAAAGAGCTGCGGCAGCGGCACCAACGACCAGGCGAACCCACCTAAGAGTTGCGCGGCGAGCGGGCAGAAGATGCCCGCGAGCATGCCGAGCCGCGCCGTGAGGAAGAGCCCTGCAGGGATCATCCACGCCGCGGTCACCGTGTTGGCGAGCGCGCAGAGGAGCATCGTGAGCGTGCCCGCGGCCGTGAGACCCTGCGAGGAGAACGCCGATCCCGCGAGGTAGATGCCGAAGACCACGAGGTTCGAGAGCGTGCAGAGCGCGAGGCACCAGAGCGCCTTGGCCCACCAGGCGCGCCCGAGCGGGAAGCCCAGGCCCAGAAGCCCCCGCATCCGCGTGCGAGCATCCGCCCGCGCGACGCACGCCACCACGAGCGAGAGACACACGGGCAGGAAGAGCGCGTACCAGTAGTTCCACGCGCTGAAGATCTGCACGCCCCGGTAGGGCATCGCGCCGAGCAGCGGCATCGGCAGCGCCATGAGCACGGCCAGGCGAACCGGTGCCGCGTGGCGCGACTTCAGGGCCTCGGCGCGCAGGGCCGCGAGCAGGCCGCCTTTCTCACCCGTCATGCCGCCACCTCCCCGCGCGCTCGTCGCCCTTCCCGACAGAAGCTCATGAAGAGTTCCTCGAGGTCCTGCCCGGGACGAAGCGCATCCTCGTAGGCGAGGCGCCCCCCGCAGATGATGCCGATGGTGTCCGCCATCTGCTGCACCTCGGAGAGGATGTGGCTCGAGACGATCACCGTCGTACCCGCCGCCGCGAAGCCGCGGATCTGGTCGCGCAGCTCCTCGATGCCGATGGGGTCGAGGCCGTTGGTGGGCTCGTCGAGCACGAGCAGGCGTGGCCGGGCGATCAGCGCCAGTGCGAGCCCCAGGCGCTGCCGCATGCCCATCGAGAAGCGCCCGGCGCGCTTCTTCCCGGTGTCCGCGAGGTCCACGGCGGCGAGCACCTCATCTATGCGGCTCTCGGGAAGGCCCAGCAGCGTGGTGCGCACGCGCAGGTTCTCGCGCGCGGTGAGGTTGGGGTAGAGCGGCGCCTCCTCGATGAGGCTGCCGATTGCGTAGAGGTCCTCGCGGCGCCAGGCGTGCCCGGCAAAGAGGATCTCCCCGGCCGTCGGCCGCAGCATCCCGCAGATCATCTTGAGCGTTGTCGACTTGCCGGCGCCGTTGGGACCGAGCAGCCCGTACACCTCGCCCTCGCGGATATGAAGGCTCACGTCGGCCACGGCGTCCTGCGCCTGGTCGCCGCGGCCGAAGCGCTTGGTGAGCCCGCGCGTCTCAAGCATGTAACCCATGGGTTTATCCTTTCTCTTCCGGGCGCGCGGGCCGATTCACCGTGCCCCCGCGTCTTACCTTTCGGGTTCACCATCCATGGTGGGGCGCGTTTCTAACGAAGCCGTAACGGCCGTTGGGTTCTTTTAGCGCCAACCCTTCTCGACCCGCACATCATGATTAATTTGCTTAAGGCAACAACTTTCCCGATCGATGTAATCACCGAATCAAAACGTGTACATCAGCCATCAAAGATGCCGAAAAATGTCATATTTAGAGGCTGATGTACACAAATGCAGAATCCCGCACAACCCAGTAGCATCCTCCATATGTCTGGACTCTCTATGCTTACGCTGGATAGACATCGCCGGAACGGGTATAGTATCGATAGTTTTGTCGTTAACCAGCGGGGGAGTCCTGTGGGCATCAAAAAGAAGATCAAAAAGGAGCTTATCGGCACTTCCGATTACCCGTCGAATAAGATCTTTACGATCTCCAATTTCATCACCTTTACGCGCCTGATCCTCACCCTGGTATTTCTGTACCTGTTTGTGACGGATAACAACCGCGTCATCGCCATCGTTATCTACGCCGTTGCCGCCTCTACCGACTGGATGGACGGTCAGATCGCCCGCATGACCAAGACGGTCTCGTGGCTCGGCAAGGTCATGGATCCCATCTGCGACCGTGCGCTGCTGTTCACCGGCGTACTTGGGCTGGTGGTCCGCGGAGAGCTGCCCATCTGGGTCTGCGTGCTCATTATTGGCCGCGACATCTATCTGGGCATCGGCACGCTTATCGTTCGTCATTATCACCGTCGCCCCATCGATGTCGTCTTTCCCGGAAAGATTGCCACTGCACTGCTCATGACCGGCTTCTCGCTCATGCTGCTCGGGTTCCCCGTTATTGACGGCCTGCATCTTTTACCTTCAACCCTTACGGCCTTCCCGGGCCTCAACGGAAGCTCGGTGCCCCTCGGCATCTTCTTTGTGTACGGCGGCGTGATCTTCTCCATGCTCACGGCTGTCATCTATTCCATTAAGGGCGGAGTGGCCATTAAACAGGCTCTCGCGCATCCCGAGGACGAGGACATCGACTTTCTGAACCCTGAAATCGAAGACTGATTCGTTGGGGTATGATTACGTACGGTTCATTATTTGCGGCACGTCCGCGATAAGTTAGGGGTTGTCATGGACAACATGGTTAACAATATGCCTCAGAATGATAAGACTGCTGACGCTACCTGCGTATTCCGCGTGCCTTCAAGCGACGTCACCGTTCCCGACCTCATGGCCAACGTGCGCATCACCGCCCCCGTTCTGTCCATCGTCAAGGGTCCGCAGACTGGTGCCGCCTTTGAGCTCGAGGACGACGTGACCACCATCGGCCGCGATCCTGCGAACGGCATCTTCCTCAATGACATGACCGTATCGCGCAGCCACGCGCGCATTATCCGCGAGGGCCTCGGCGCTCGCATCGAGGATCTGGGCTCGCTCAATGGCACCTGGGTCGACGGTGCCATCGTCAATGCAGCCCCGCTGCACGACGGTTCTTCCGTCCAAATCGGTACGTTTACGCTCATCTACCACGAGAGCACGCCGGAGCGCATCGAAACCGGTGAGTAGGGCATGGCCGAACGCAACTATCTGAGTATCGGCCAAGTCGTCAACCTACTTCGAGGCGCATACCCCGATCTTTCGAACTCAAAAATTAGATTTCTAGAAGATGAGGGGCTCATTACCCCTCATCGTACGCCTAAGGGATACCGTCAGTACTCTAAGGAGGACGTTGATCGCCTGGAGGTCATCCTGCATTTGCAGAAGACCCGCTACATGCCGCTCAACGTGATTAAGCAGCGCTTGGAAAACGCCACGGACCTGTCAACGCTCGCTTACGAGGTGGGCTTGCTGTCCGATGTTCCGCTCAAGACGGAGCCCAAGGAGACTAAGCAAAAGCTGCATCCCATTGAGACCATTCCCGATATGCTGGGCGTCGAGATTTCGTTTATCCGCTCGCTCGCCGAGAACGACCTCATTCGCATCATCAAGAGTCCGCAGAATCGTGAGCTCGTCGATGGTCGCGATTTTCCAATCATCCGCTACTGCTCCGAGCTGTCACGCTTCCATATCGAGCCCCGCAACCTGCGTCAGTACGTGTCTTCCGCCAACCGCGAGTCCTCGATGTTTGAGCAGGTGCTCGTGAGCATGCTCGGAATGGATACCTCCGATGACGAGCGCGACGCCAAGCTCGAGCGTGCGTTTAAGAAGCTTCACGACCTGACCGAGGGTGTGCACACTGCGCTGCTCAAGAACCGCGTTTTTGAGTCGCTCAACGCCGTGGTCGAGGACGCCGACATTGATGCACTCGATGAGGAAATCGCTCGCTCCGAGTCCACCAAGGCCAAAAACGAAGAAACTGCCGCGCCGGCTTCGCACGAGGATTCTCTCGTAAAGCCGCTCAAGGTCGTCGCCCCTTCGCAATCCGGCACCGTCACCGCGGGCAAATAACCGCTGCTGATATTTCGGCAACCCATTGAAAGGTCATGCAATGTACGACTTCGAATCTCAAATCGTCGACATCCCCGACTATCCCGAGCCCGGAGTCATCTTTAAAGACATCACGCCGCTCTTTGGCAATCCCGAGGCGCTCAAAGCCATGACCGATACCCTCGCCGAGCACTTTGCCGGCATGGGAATCACCAAGGTCGTGGGTCCCGAGGCTCGCGGCTTTATGGTTGGCGTACCGGTGGCTGTAGCCCTTGGCGCCGGCTTTGTTCCCGCACGTAAACCGGGCAAGCTGCCGCGCGAGACCGTAAGCCAGAGCTACGAGCTCGAGTACGGCACCGATTCAATTGAGATCCATGCCGACGCTATCAGCTCTAAAGATACCGTGTTGATTCTGGACGACTTGGTCGCGACGGGCGGAACCGTCGAGGCAACAGGTAAACTGGTGCGAGATATGGGCGCAAAGCTTATCGGTTACGGTTGTATACTTGAGCTTGCGTTTCTCAACCCGCGCGAGAAGCTCACGCCGTCTGATGACGATGTGGAGCTCTTTAGCCTGGTGACGGTAGACTAGCCGTTACCCTTAGTTACTGGAAAGGAAGCTACATGCGCACAGCAAACACGCACAAAAACATGGCACGCTGCGCTGCTACGGCAACCCTCGCTTGTGTTTTGGGCTTGGGCCTCGCGGCTCCTGCCTACGCCGATACCGCATCCGACCTTGCCGCTGCTCGTACGAAACTCGAGCAGATCGGCACCCAAACCCAGCAGATTTACGATGAGCTTGCCACGCAGACGCAGGCGCTCGATCAGACTGCCGGCGAGATCACGCAAAAGCAGCAGGAGATCGCCGATGGTCAGGCCAAGCTCTCGACCTATGTCGCCGGCGAGTACAAAACCGGCGGTCTGAGCCTGCTTCAGGTTTTGACGGGTGTCGATGATCTGAGCGATATGCTCAACCGCCTGTTCTACTACGGCAAAGTTTCCGACAAGCAAGCTCAGACCATTCAAGAGGTCAAGGAGCTTAAGCAGCAGCTCACCGATAAGCAGGCCGAGCAGGAGAAGAACGTCGCCACCACGCAAAAGAAGGTCGACGAGCTTAACGCCCAGCAGGCTGAAGCCCAGAACGTCGTAAACTCCCTGGATTCGCAGCTGCAGGCCGAGCTTGCCGCAGAGGCCGAGGCCAACGCCGCGCTGCAGGCCGGCATCAACGCCAGCACTGCCGAGAAGGCCACGGTGAGCAACGAGACTGCCGGTACAACCGAGAACACCAACAACGGTGGCCAGACCAGCAATAACAACAACCAGGGCGGCAACACTCCGGCTCCTACGCCGGCACCTGCTCCTACACCGCAGCCCTCCACGCCCGCTCCGGCTCCGACGCCTTCTGCTCCGAGCCAGTCCGTCGACGGCGGTTCTGTTGTCTCGCGTGCATACAGCAAGCTTGGTTGCGCTTATTCCTGGGGCGGAATTGGCCCGAACAGCTTCGACTGCTCTGGTTTTGTTAGCTATTGCCTCACTGGTCGCTATTGCCGCCTCGGCACCACGGGTACCTTTATGGGCTGGACGCGTGTGTCTGATCCGCAGCCCGGTGACGTTGTTGTCAACTCGTACCACACCGGCATTTACATCGGTGGTGGTCAGATGATTCATGCTTCCGACTACAATACGGGTGTTATCATCAGCTCCGTTGCCGCCGGCATGAACAACAACTATATCTTCGTGCGCTACTAAGTCATCTTACACAGCGTGTGAATGTGGACCTCGTGGCTTAAAGTCGCGAGGTCTATTCTTTTGTCTCTAATCTTGTACGGCTATCTAGTATTCAAAACTAGATAGCCGTACATTCGGTTTGCAAGAAGGCTATAATTGTTTAGGAACAATTAGAAAGGACCCTCTATGAGCTGGGCACTTATCTCCGATTCAAGCTGTAACCTCCGCGATTGGCAACCGACCGCGCCCCATACCACCTTTGCATTTGCGCCCCTCAAAATTCGAGTGGGGGAGCGTGAATTCGTCGATGACCTTTCGCTCGATGTACATGAGCTCAACTGCGCTGTTCAGGCGGAGACGAACGCTTCTTCGAGCGCTTGTCCCAGCGTAGGGGAGTGGGCCGAGCTCTTCAAATTGGCAGACAAGACCATCTGCATGCCGATCTCTGAGGGCGTGTCGGGCAGCTACAACGCGGCAGCCACGGCTCGCGATATGGTTCTTGCCGAGGAGCCCGACCGACAGATTCATCTAGTCAATTCACGCGCAGCTGGCGGCAAAATGGACCTCATTTTCTTGCTGTTTGACCGCTATCTTGCAAGCAATCCGGATGTCTCATTCGAGGACGCTTGCGCATACTTCGATAGCCTTGAGCAGAACAGCAAAATCCTCTTCAGTTTGTGCAATTACGAAAACCTCGCCAAAGCTGGACGTATCCCTAAGGCAGCCGGCGTCATTGCCAACAAGCTCAATATCCGCATTTTGGGAACGGCGAGCGAGGCCGGTAAAATCGAACTCGTCGGTCACACGCGTGGCGAAAAGAAGATGCTCAACAAGATCATCGATACCATGGAAGCCGAGGGTTTTACGGGCGGCGAGGTCGTCATCGACCATGTGGAAAATGAGACAGGCGCCCAGGCACTTGCCAGCCGCATTGTGGAGCGCTGGTCAGGCTCCAAGACTATCATCATGCCCTGTAACGGGCTAGATTCATACTATGCCGAAATGCATGGGCTCATTATCGGCTACGGCATGGGCGTGGCTTCGGGCCAATAAAGTCCAACCAAGCAAAAATACGGGCGGGACAAAGTGACAGCTGGCTCTTTGTCCCGCCCGTTTTATACGTCGGCTAGCTATTAAACCCATTAAACTTTAGATAGCTCATCAGGTACGCTTTCGAAACGAAGGATGAAACCGCACTGCGCACAAGCAGCGACTCACGCGTTACCTGATGCGCCGTATCGGGAACCGGCGTCTGCTCGACGGAAAACGCCGAACGAATCGATGCCTCGAGCTGATCGACCACATAATCGAAGGCCGTCGGGGCATCGTAGCTCAAACGCTGAATGTTAAAGAGTGCCTGCACCGCAGCAATAGGTAAGACCTGCTTAAAGAGGCAGATAGCGATCAGGCGGGCAATCTGCTCGCGGCCATATTGCTTTTTGACCGGAGCAGGCACCAGGCCGACCTTCACGTAGTTATTGATCATCGATGGCGTAATGACAGGGTGCTCAACGCAAATGGACAGCGGCTCCATCCACAGCGCAACATACTCAATAACCTGGTCGCGGTAGAGCGTCACATTGGGCAACTGGTCATAGCGCGGCAGACTCAACGTATTGAGTTTGCGCACGATTTCGGACTGAATAAATGCATCGGGCAGCACAGTGGGCTGAATATCCTCAGGCTTAATGCTGACCGACGAATCGGACATCGGAATAACGTGTTTAACGTGGTTCATAAAGGTCCTCCGTTCATTTTCTATATTGTATTCTAGGTTATCTAGTTTTACATACCACATAGCCGCCAAGAAAATTGGCGGGACAGTGCACTGATGCTTCGTCCCGCCATTTAGTCAATTGATAACAACCTTACATAAGATATATTATCGTACTTATCAACGGAGAAACGCGCATGCGCTCGTTGCCGCTATGGCTCCGTCCGAAACAGCGGTCACAACCTGGCGTAAACGTTTGGAACGGATATCGCCAGCGGCAAATAGACCTGGCGTGCGGGTCGCCATGGATTCATCAGTCAGAATGCCGCCATCAGGCGCCAGGTCGACTAGATGCTCAACAAGCTCGGTATGTGGCTGCGTCCCCGTAAAGACAAAGATGCCAAACGAGCCGGGCTCAAATGACTCGGCATGAGTTTCCCCAGATGCATTGTCCTTAAAGGTAATCGTCGTTGGCATGGCTTCGCCCGATAGCTCCACAATACTAGTTTGGTACCTAACTGTAATATTGTCCTTTGCGAGTACTTTCTGAACAACACCATCGGGCGCACGGAACTGGTCGCGGCGCAGTACGATGGTCACACTGCTGGCAATGTCGGACAGGAACAGCGCCTCTTCGCATGCCGAATTGCCGCCTCCGATAACAAAGACCCGCTTGCCACGGAAGAACATGCCGTCACACGTCGCGCAATACGAAACGCCACGACCGCGATACGTATCCTCGCCTGCGAAACCTGCCGGACGCGGCGTGGCACCCATGCAAGCGATAACGCTCGAGGCCAGCGTATCGCCCATATCGTGATGCACCGTAAACAACGCTGCATCGGCATCGTAATCGATACCCGTAACCATGCTCCATGTAACCTGTGCTCCCAGGCCCTCTGCATGCTGCTGAAAACGCTCGCCGAGTTCGGCGCCACTCAGGAGCGGGAAACCCGGATAGTTCTCGACCTCATTGGTTGTGGCGATCTGCCCTCCCGACATGCCCTGCTCAATCACGGTCGTCGTCAGGTTGCAACGCGCAGCATAAATGGCGGCAGCATAGCCCGCGGGGCCGCCACCGATAATCGCAACATCGATCGGCTTATCGGTAGTCATGAAGCGTCCTTTCGTCGAAACGTTGTCGTTCTTTGCGCTCATACCCAAATTTACGTGAACGTGACACTCATGCACTACAATGATAAATCCATGTTACAACGTCGAAGGGGAGTTATCGATGGATCAGACGCAGACGAGCGGCGACGCTCCCCTGCTTACGCTCAGCACTCCCCAATCGAAGAAAACCACGCTCTCGGCTCAGCAAAAACCTCTCGTGACCATCGTGCACGCCTCGGTCGGCTCGGGCCACAAGGCCGCCGCAAATGCGATTGCGCAGGCATTCGACCTCATCCGCGGCAACAATGGCATCCCCGAGGATGTTGAGATTGAAGTACTCGATATCCTTGATTTTGGACGTATTAAATTCGACGGCAATAAAACCGCGGCTTCTTTTACGGGAGCCACGCGCCCCATTTACGACCTGACCTGGCGATATACGCTTACGGGACATCTGCTCTGGGGCGGCGGCACAGCATGGTCGCGAATTATGTTCCCCGCCTTCAACGAATATATTCGTAGCCGCAGGCCCATAGCCGTGGTCGCAACGCACATCACAGCAGCCAATGTCGCCGTGGGCGCCCGCGTAATTACGGGTATCGATTATCCGGTCATCTGCGTGCCGACCGACTACGAAGTCGAGGGCTGGTGGCCCCACAAGGACACCGATTTATTCTGTGTTGCCAACGAATTTATGGCCGAAACGCTACGTCCGCGCAAGGTGCCCGAGACAAAGATTCGCATTACCGGCATTCCTATTCGCGCCGGATTCGACACGGATTACAATCGCGAGGAAGAGCTAGCCAAGTTCAACCTCCCCACCGACAAGACCGTCGTGCTGGTAATGGCCGGCGCCAGTTTGCCTCAACCGTACGTTCGCTTTCGCGCGGCGATGGACCACACACTCCCCTTCCTGCGCAGCTTCGAGGACATGCACTTCGTCTTTTTGCCGGGCAAGGACGCCGAATACGCCGCCCGCCTCAAGACACTCTTCAATGCCATGAAGCTCGAAAATGTCACGGTGCTGGACTATGTCGACGACATGGCGGCCCTCATGCACGGCTGCGACCTGGCAATTCTCAAATCGGGCGGACTCACCGTCACCGAGTGCCTATGCGCACATCTGCCGATGATCCTGCTGGGCAAGTCCTATGGCCAGGAAAAGGCCAACACCACCATGCTCACCGGCATGGGCGCCAGCATGCATGTCACCACCGCACGAGAGCTCATCGTTACCCTACGTCACTTGCACGACCATCCCGAATCACTCAAAGCCCTACTCATCAACGGCGAAGTACTACGCCGCCCCCACGCAGCCGAAGACATAGCCATCGCCGCCATGGAGCTCGTAGGCAAACCCCAAAAGCGCAAACGAGCCTTCTGCCGCTTCTACTGGGGCGGAAAACCCGCGCATATCCGCTAGCGTCTTTATGTCCGCTTACCTGCGGGAGGCCCCTATATATCATCCCATGCTCAAACATTCTCGCTTCGCTGCGAAACTGCGCGTGGGACGATATATAGGGGCCTCCCGCAGGTAAGCTGCGTTTACGTACTAGCAGCTATACCAGATTCCCCTCCAGTAGAATCTGCAAAGGGGAACCAGAAAATATAAATACAGTAAGTCGATGCGACAAAGGAGGCGTCCCTTTATCGCATCGACTTACTAGAAAAGTAAATATTGTTTCAAGCGAGTAGCCGCCCGCCCGGGGCTTACCTATATCGTTCCACGCGCAGTTTCGCAGCGAGCGAAGCGACGCGAGAATGTTTGAGCATGGAATGATATAGGTAAGCCCCGGGCGGGAGGGATACGAGCGCCCTAGGCGATGCCGCTGGAGCCGAAGCCTCCTTTGCCTCGGTCGGTTTCGTCTAGTTCTTCTACTTCTATGAGATTGACCGTGGGGACTTCTTGGATGACGAGTTGGGCTATGCGGTCGCCTTTATTGATTTGAATGTTATTGGAGGGATCCAGGTTGATGAGGATAACCTTGAGTTCTCCTCGGTAGTGAGCGTCGATGAGGCCCGGCGTGTTGACTATAGACAGGCCCTGCTTGATGGCCAAGCCGCTGCGGGGCTGGACGAAGCCGGCGTAGCCATCGGGCAGAGCGATGGCCAGCCCAGTAGAGACCAGACGGCGTTCGAAGGGCTTCAGGACGCAGTCCTCGTTGGAGCGCAAATCCAAGCCGGCATCGGTGGGATGGGCGTATTTGGGAAGCTCAACGGTGGGGTCGAGACGCTTTATGTTGACGGTAATGTTGGACATGGAATCACCTTAGCTTGTCGAGCTCTTGCAGAAACTCATCGACGTCTTTGAAATCACGGTAGACCGAGGCAAAACGGATGTACGCAACCTTGTCGATCTTGGCCAAGCGCTTGAGCACCATGTCACCCAACTCATGGGACGTGACGGCCGTCAGCGTGCGAGAGCGCAGCTCGACCTCGATGTCATCGATAATCTCATTGAGCTTCTTAGTGTCGATATCGCGCTTGATGGTGGCTCGCATCAAGCCGACGAGCAGCTTATTGCGATCGAACCGCTGCTTGGTTCCGTCTGACTTAATGACCTCGATAGGGTCCTCGCATCGCTCGAACGTTGTAAAGCGGTAGTTACACGAGCAACATTCGCGACGGCGCTTAATGGTGTTATTTGACTCCTGCATACGGGAATCAACGACGCGGGTATGTGCCTTGCCGCATTTGGGACAGCGCATGGTACCTCCTCTTAAACGATAACAAGGGTACCATGCGCAGCGCGATAATGATTACGAACGAGCAGGAACCTTAAGATGCGCACCGGCGGCGAGCGAACCATACTCCAGATGATTGACGCTACGGATCATGTCGGAAGTCTCTTGCGTGGAAAGGCCTTCGATTGGATATTCTTCGGCAAGCGACCAAAGAGAATCGCCAGGCTGAACGCGAATGGTCCCGTAGGTAATGTTGGAAACGGACTCGGCATACGCGGCGTGACGAGCGCTAAAGACCGACATAGCGAGGACAAAGAAGAGCGTAAGCGCAACGGCGACGGCAACAATCGTCGGAACCTTCAGGGCAACGCGGGCCGGCGCGACTACAGCCTGCTGATTGCGCGCAGGCTTTACGGTCAAAGGCTGAAAGCCGGAGCGGCCACCCTGAACAACCGTAAAAGTGGGTTCTGCAGGCGTCTCGAGCTTAAGGGCGAGGTTTCCCTGGACCATATTCGTTACGTTCATCATGTTCTCCTCTCGCGTGTTTTGCTGAGAACAGTTTTATCAAGCCGCGCGGACAAAAATGTCTAGCGCGAGAACGAATGTTCGGTTATTATTATCTTCGAACAGTTGTTCCTGTCAAGCAAAATTCGAACATTTGTTTGACATGGGTAGAGAGGATGCCCTGATGGCTCGCAAAATTACCAAGCGTCAGCAGCAAATTTACGACTTCATCAAGGAATATCAGCAGGAGAAGGGTTATCCGCCCAGCGTGCGCGAGATGGCTTCTGCCGTGGGCCTTTCCTCCCCCAGCACCGTGCACGCCCATCTCTCTGCCCTGGAGGCGCGCGGGCTACTCAAGCGCGATGCCACCAAACCGCGCGCCCTGGAACTCTTTAACGAGGACGGTTCCTCTGTCTCAATTTCTAAATCTGACGAGCCCACCGCACCTCGCGGAACGGTCTCGCTACCGCTCGTTGGTCGCGTCGCGGCAGGGATTCCCATTCTGGCCGAGCAGAATATTGAAGACACGTTTACTATCCCGACCGAAATCGCCACTGATCAGGGTTCCTTTATCCTTGAGGTGCATGGGAGCTCAATGATCAATGTCGGCATCTTCAATGGCGATTACATCATCGTCCGTGAACAAAAGAGTGCCATGAACGGCGAAATTGTCGTGGCCATGATTGATGGTTCAGCGACCGTCAAGACGTTCTACAAGGAGCAGGGGCGCGTGCGCTTGCAGCCCGAGAACGACACTATGGAGCCCATCTATGCGACGAACCCCGTTATTTTGGGTAAAGTTGTCGGTTTAATGCGCCGGTTCTCGTAATGCAAAAACGCATCACCATCTTTGATACCGTCCGCGGGTTTACGATGATTTCTATGGCAGGTTTTCACGCTTGCTATGATCTCGCCTACCTGTACGGCTGGGATATGCCTTGGTTTACCCAGACTGTCTTTCAAGACGTCTGGCGCGCCAGCATCAGCTGGGTATTTTTGTTTATCGCGGGTTGGATGTGCACTCTTTCGCGCAACAATATCAAACGTGCCGCCAAATACGCCTTAGCAGCACTCGTTGTCTGGTTGGCAACAACACTTGTCTCATTCGACGATTCGGTTAATTTTGGCATCATCTACTGCATGGCCGCATGCACCGGCATCGTGGCGTTGACCGATCCCGTCCTTAAGAAGATAACGGCGAGATGGGGCATGCCCCTATGCCTTGTGTTGTTCGCCCTCACCTGGAGCATCCCCAAAACGATCTACCCTGTCCCCTACCTGGCGTGGCTGGGATTTCCGAGCCCTGGGTTTGTCTCAGGTGATTACTACCCCATCATCCCGTTTATCTTTATGTATCTTGCAGGATACTTCGCCGCACACATAGCGAAGAGTATCGATAAGACCGTCCCTAGCTGGGCCTACGCCAACCCCCTGCCGGCGCTCGCCAGCCTTGGACGTCACGCTCTCCCCTTTTATCTGCTGCATCAGCCCATCATTCTGGGCATTTTGGAGATCGTCTACTCGGTGCGATAACGCTCGAGCCGCGGTGCAATACGAGCCGGCAGTTTCGCCACAATGCGAACGCCGTCCTCGAGATATTCCTCATGCAGAAGGGTTCCCTGCTCATGCACCAGCGTGATGAGAGCGCCCTCACGATACGGGATATCAGCGGAGAGCAACACATCGGTGGCAGCTGCCTCGCGAGCAATCCGGTCGACGAGATCGTCGAGCCCCTCGCCCGTTTGGGCCGAGAACAGAACGGCCTCCGGATAGCGACGACGGAAACTCAATCGATCGACGCTATCGAGAAGATCGATTTTATTGAATACAATCAGCGTTAAACGCTCTCCGGCGCCGATCTCATCAAGCACGCGGTCGACAGCCTCCAGCTGCCGCTCATAGTCCTCGTCAGACGCATCTACGACTTTGAGAATTAGATCGGCACCCAAAACCTCGGACAGCGTCGATTTAAAGGCATCGACCAGACCATGCGGCAGCTTTTGAATAAAGCCGACGGTATCGGTAATCGTCATGCCGCGACCGCCGGGCAGACGATACGAACGCGTCGTCGGGTCGAGCGTAGCAAACAGCTTGTCCTGCGAAAGTACCGTAGAGCCGGTCAGACGATTGAGCAACGTCGATTTACCGGCATTGGTATAACCGGCTAACGCGACGCGAAACGCCGGGGACTCAATACGACTCTTGGATTGAACATCGCGACGCTGTTCAACCTGCTTGAGCTCACGACGAAGCGCAGCGATCTTATTACGAATGAGGCGACGGTCGACCTCGAGCTGACTTTCGCCCTGACCAAAACGTGAGCCGATGCCGCCGCGCGTCTGCTCCTTAGCGAGATGGCTCCACATGCCACGCAGGCGAGGCAACAAATATTGAAGCTGTGCCAGCTGTACCTGCAGGCGTCCCTCACGCGTCTGAGCATGCAGGCCAAAGATATCCAGGATCAGTGCAGTACGATCGATAATCTTTACCGGCTCGCCCACGGCTTTCTCCAAATAGGATTGCTGCGAGGGGGTCAGGTCGTCGTCAAAAATAACGACATCGGCATCCATGCGATGCACCAGGCCGCACAGCTCTTCAACCTTACCGGAACCGATAAACGATTTAGGATACGGCTTTACCAAACGCTGCGACAAGCGTGCCACGCACTGGGCACCAGCTGTGTGGGCAAGACGCTCCAGCTCATCAAGCGAGCGATCGAGCGGCCATGCATTGTCGCGCCACTCAACACCAACTAAAATGGCACGCTCGGGCTCGGGTGCCGTGGGAACAAGGGGGAAACGGGGCATTAGGCAGCCTCAATACGATGCAGGATATCCTCAACGACCTCATCGATCGTACATTCATCCATATCAAACCACACGATACGGTCATCGCGCTTAAACCACGAAAGCTGACGCTTGGCATAACGACGCGAACGCATCTTAATGAGTTCGCGAGCCTCATCCATGCTCATCACGCCATTGAAAGCATCAATGATCTCTTTATAGCCAATTGCCTGCATCGGCGTCAGGGCATCTCCCAGCCCCTGGCCCATAAGACCGCGGACCTCATCGACAAGACCCTGCTCAAACATCAGATCGACGCGCTGGTTAATGCGCTCGTAGAGCACCTCGCGATTACGCGTCAGACCAAACCAAAGGGCATGATAATGCTCGTGCGGAACACTAAACTGCGACTTTTGCTGCGCATAGGAGACGCCATCATCATGCATCTCGAGCGCACGAATCACACGGCGCACGTTATGGGGATGAATAACAGCAGCCGATTCTGGATCGCGCTCGGCAAGCAAGGCATGCAGTTCTTCCTCGCCAATACGCTCGGCAAGCTCCTGATAGCCCGCACGACGATCGTCCTCAAGTTCACCCGAGGGAAAGTCCATCTCATCGAGGGCGGCCTTGAGATACAGCCCCGTACCTCCGCAAAAAACCGGCAGGCAACCCGAACCAAGGAGACGTTCAACATGCGCGCGAGCGTCGGCCTGATAAAGCGCAGCAGAATATGCCACACCCGGCTCTACAATGTCGACGAGACGCAGCGGCGCCGTGCACTCATCGGGCGCCATCTTTGCGGTACCGATGTCCATGCCGCGATAGATTTGCATCGCATCGCACGACAGCACTTCGGACGAAAGACGAGCTGCCAAACGGTCGGCAACATCACTCTTACCAACCGCCGTCGGACCGACGATCGCAACGGCGGAAAGACCTGCCCCGGGAGAAACCATTAGCGCGGCTCGCCCACAACGGAGCCGGACAAATACCAGGTCTTGGCAACGTCAACGTCAACATCAACGATCTTACCAACAAGCTGATCGATGCTGTAACCCTCGGGGATAGGCGCATGCACGGTCTGATTCTTGGGACTCTTGCCCAGCAGGACCGCGTCGTTCTTTTTACTCGTTCCCTCAATGAGCGCCGGAACCACAGTATGAAGCTCACCCTGGTTATACTCGTGTGCCGTGGTCTCGATAACCTTAACCAGACGGTTGAAACGCTCGAGAATAACCTCATGCGGCGTAGGATCGTCAATCTCGGCGGCCGGGGTACCGGCGCGCTTGGAATAGATGAAGGTATAGGCCTGAGCATAGCGGACCGTCTCGGCAAGTGAGAGCGTCTGCTCAAAGTCTTCTTCAGTCTCACCCGGGAAGCCAACGATAATGTCGGTCGAGAGCGCGATATCGGGCATGCGGTTGCGAATGCGATCGACAAGGCCCAGATAGTCCTCGCGTGTATAACGGCGATTCATCTCTTTGAGGATCCGCGTCGAACCTGACTGGACGGCCAAGTGCAGCTGCGGCATAACGGCAGGCGTCTCGGCCATGGCGTCGATGGTCTCGGGCAACAGGTCCTTGGGATGCGAAGACGTAAAGAAGATGCGCTCCACGCCCGTATTGCCCACGGCACGCAGCAGATCGGCAAAACGCGGCTTGCCAAACAGATCGCGACCATATGAGTTAACGTTTTGGCCCAGCAGCGTAATCTCACGCACGCCCTGGCGCACCAAACCGGTCACCTCGTCGACAATCTCCTCGAAGGGGCGGCTCTTTTCGCGACCGCGCACGTACGGCACGATGCAATAGGTGCAGAAATTATTGCAGCCCGTCATGATGGGCACCCAGGCGTGATACTGAGTCTCGCGATGCCACGGCATGCTCATGGCATCCGTATCCTCATGCTCATTGGTGCGGATATGACGCTTACCATCACGGAACGCCTCGGCAATGAGCTCGGCCACATGTGCAATGGAATGCGTGCCAAAGATGACATTGACGTTATCGACGTTGGTGAGCAGGCCCTCGCCATCGCGCTGCGCGATGCAACCGCCAACGGCAACCACGCGCTTGCCCGAAGGCGAAGGCGGCAGGCTTTTGCAGGAATTGCACTGACCGTACAGGCGAGTATCGGCGGCCTCGCGCACGCAGCACGTCATGAAGACAACGATATCGGCATGCGCGGGATCGAGCGCCATGAGGCAGCCATACGAATCAAGCAGACCGCTCACACGCTCGGAGTCGTGCTGATTCATCTGGCAGCCAAAGGTGCGGATAAAGTAGGTTTTACCGGCAAGAATATCGCGTACGGAACGCTGGTCCATGTGCATAAGTCCTAACGATGGGGAGCGGAACGAGGCAAGCAGAAGCTATGCCACAGGCTTAACATCATCCATGACGACGTTATCCATAGCAGCTCGATTGATCTGGTGAACGTAGATAGAAAGGCGGATGGCCGTGCGCGACTCCCCGTTAATGAGGATGTCGGAGAACACGGGCGCGCAGGAAATATCAAAACCGGTTGGAATCAAAAAACCGCGCGCGATAGCAACGGCCTTAATGGCTTGGTTGACGGCACCAGCGCCGACACACTGGATGTTGACGGGTACACCATCCTTGACCATGCCGGCGATGGCGCCGGCAACGGACGCGGGCGATGATTTGCTTGATACCTTCAGGCAATCCATGAAGAAACTCCTGCATTTAAAAGTACGTTTTAACTGCAATAACTGTATCGTACCGAGTGGACTCGGTAAAGGCACTATTCCTCTTTGGCAAGATCAAAGGTCACGGTGATTCGATCACGCGAAACACGAATCTTTGGGTCGCCGCAAAGGTTGAGATAGTACCGGGCAGCAAGGTCATCAAAGTCGCGCTCCACAGCACGCGAAAACTGTGCAATGTCATCCTTGGCAATACGTAGCCCGCGACGATCCTTCGCGAGATCGACAGGAGCCGGCGCACGCGAGGACGAATCACGCTCGCGCAGCAGACGCGCGGTCACACCGCGAACGGGCTTAATCTGCCCTACCAAAATGCGATGGGCCGTGCGCTCGGACATCTCAAGACCCAAACCCGAACAGATACGGATAAAGTCCTCGGCATCAGAAGCAAGGCCTAAACGATCGACAACCGGAAGCTCGCTCTCGTCATCAATGAACAGGAGACGAGACGTATCGAGCCGGCTTGACGCCTGAGCATAAAGGGTCGCGGCAATCTCAGACGGAGAACCAAGATAGACATCGCAACCACGCAACTCTTCGAGCGCAAACTCACAAGCAGCGCGAATAATATTATGCGGACCGCGAGCACAGACATAACGTCCGTCCTCATCCTTGACGGCCTGGGGCCAGCTGGACTGATCGGCACGCTCACTGAGGCGGTTAGCCGCAACGCTCACCTTGAAGGCTGAACCAAGATCGACACCGGACGTGACCACACGGGCCTCGTCGGTGTTCTGCTTGATCGAAAACAATGCCATGCCACGACCGTGAACGCCCCAACGGTCCATCTTCATGCTCTCGAGCTTGGAGGTAACGCGGGCATCAAAGATTCGCTCTTGCATATCCTGCGGAACGCCAGAACCGTTATCCAGAAAGACAAGCGTGCGGACGCCATCTTCCTTGGTCGTGGCGAGATAGACCTTGTCGGCGCCGGCATCGCGAGCATTACGGAGCATTTCGATGACGATGTCCTCGACATGCTGAATGTCGTGCTTAGCCTGGCGCCGCTCGGCCTCCGAAACGCGGAGGCGGACATACCCCTCGCCAAGGTTCTCCTCGACGCGAAGGTTGCCCTCCCCCGACATCGACGCGATAAATGAGATGAGCTCGTTCGCGTCGCTCATGTTATTTAGCGATATCGACAGCGCGGCTCTCGCGAATCACGACGACGCGCACCTGACCGGGATACTCCATCTCTTCCTCGATCTGATGGGCGATATCGTGAGCCAGAACCGTGGACTGGGCATCGGAAATCTTGTCTGGCTGGACCATGACGTGGACCTCGCGACCGGCCTGCATGGCATAGGTACGTTCGACGCCGTCATGAGAGTTGGCGATCTCCTCGAGCTTCTCAAGACGCTTGATGTAGTTCTCGGCAGACTCGCGACGGGCACCGGGGCGAGAGGCAGAGACAGCATCGGCGGCCTGCACCAGGACATCGAGCACCGTGTTGGGGTCGACATCGGCATGGTGAGCCTCAATAGCGTGGACGATAACGGGCTTCTCGCCATAACGGCGGGCAAGCTCGGCGCCGATGACGGCATGCGGGCCCTCGACGTCGTGGTCGATTGCCTTGCCCAGGTCATGAAGCAGGCCGGCGCGCTTGGCGGTCACAACGTCCAGGCCAAGCTCGGAAGCCATCACGCCGCACAGATCAGAGACCTCGAGGGAATGCTGAAGCACGTTCTGACCAAACGAGGTACGGTAGCGCAGGGCACCAAGGGTCTTGACGATCTCGGGGTGCAGGTCGTGGATGCCGGCATCGAAGGCAGCCTGCTCGCCAGCCTCGCGCACGCGCTGCTGAACCAGGTCGGCGGCCTTGTGATACATCTCCTCGATACGGGCAGGGTGAATGCGGCCGTCGGCGATGAGGTTCTCGAGGGCGACACGGGCGGTCTCACGACGGACCGGGTCGAAGCTCGAAAGAACGACGGTCTCGGGCGTGTCGTCGATCACGAGGTTGACGCCGGAAACCTGCTCGAAGGTCCGGATGTTGCGACCCTCGCGACCGATGATACGGCCCTTGAGGTCATCAGAGGGAATGTGCACGGAGGTAACGGTGACCTCGGCAGTGTGGTCGGCAGCGCAGCGCTGAATCGCCAGAGACAGAATCTCCTGGGCGGTCTTGTGGCACTCGGCGCGAACCTGCTGCTCGGACTCGCGAATGATCGTGGCAGCCTCGTGGGTGACCTCGCCGCGAACCTTATCGAGGAGCTCCTTGTGGGCGTCCTCGCGGGTAAGGTCGGCGATACGCTCGAGCTCGGAGGTCTGCTTTGCGCAGAGCTCCTCGAGCTCACGGGAGCGCTTCTCGACCTGACCGGCCTGGCTGGACAGCTGATGCTCGCGCTTGTCGAGAGCGTCGTTGCGGCGATCAAGGGATTCCTCGCGCTGCATCACGCGGTTCTCGAGCGTACGAATCTCGTTCTTACGCTGCTTGTCCTCGGCCTCGGCGGCCTGCTTGTTCTTGATGATCTCCTCTTTAGCCTCGAGCAGAGCCTCTTTTTTGAGGGTCTCGGCCTGACGCTTGGCATCACCGATCAGGGACTCAGCCTGTGCGTGTGCCGACTGGATTTTTTCGTCGGCCTCGTGAAGACTACCCTGCTTGGCGGTGCGCATGTAGGCAATGGCGGCGATGGCACCCAAAACGATGCCAACGAGCGCTGCGATGATAGGCATGCTCACTCCTTTTTATGGATTCGTTACACAACAAAGCGAACCGTCCTTACGAACGGCTCGCGACATTTGAGTAATATGGGCGCAGCTTATGCGGGTCGGATACAGATAAACATATAAACAAACTCATCACAGATGAGCACATATCACAAAGCAAATGACAGTGTTTATCGTACGTTGAACCACAACAACTGTCAAATAAATGGCCCCAGCACGGCGGCTAAAACGCGGTGAACGGCAGGGCCACAAAACGCATACGCCTAAACCGCACATTCCTCACGTTCGGCATCGAGACGTGCCTTAACGGCATCGGCGGCGATGTGATACGAGAAGCCCTTGCCCATCAAAAACCGAACCAGTTTTTCGAATCCGCGCGTCTCTGGAACACGCCGCTTGGCGAGCAGGGCTGACGCACGCGCCAAATCGTCTTCGACGGCAAAATAGTCCTCGGGATAACCGGGAATGTCATCGAGCACGACATGACGGCGCTTGAGCTCGGTCTCGATTTTACGCTGTCCCCAACCGCGCCGCTTGCGTTCCTCGATAAAGTACGAGCAAAAGCGGTTCTCGTCTAAAAAGCGATACTCGGTGGCGCGCTCGACGGCGAAATCGATCGCGGTCTGGTGAAAGCCGTAGCGAGCCAGCTTGTCACGGACCTCGCCCGTCGCATGGTCGCGTCGCGATAGCATCTCGGTCACCATGGTAAGTGCACATTTACGCTCGACGAGCTGCACCGCCTCACGAAAGTTGTCCCAATCACAGGGAAGATCGGGGCGGTTTTTGACATACAGGCGCGCGACCCGCGCGGGAATCCAAATGGACCGCTCAAAACCGCCCTCAAGCTCACAATCGATATGTGCGCAAGGCTTTTTGGACGCATACCCGCTCGAGAACGAGGAGGCCGCCTTCTTATCGGGAAAGACGACCGTGGCCTCGGTCACCGTATACGACATGAGCGTAACCGCTACTCGTCGTCATCATCGAGCATGGCGGAACCATCGATGGCGTAAAGCTCGTCAAACTCCTCAGGCGCAGGCTGATCGGTCAGCTCGACCTCGGATGGAGCATCGTCGTCAAACTCAAGCCCGCAGGCAAGGCGGACCTTATGCTCAATCTCGTCGGCGCAATCGGGGTGTTCGCGCAGGAACGCCTTGGCGGCCTCGCGACCGTTGCCGAGCTTGTCCTCGCCATAGGCAAACCAGGAGCCCATCTTCTTGCAGATGCCGCACTCGACAGCCATGTCCAGAATCGAGCCCTCCTTAGAGATGCCCGTACCGTACATGATGTCAAACTCAGCAGAACGGAACGGAGCTGCCACCTTGTTCTTAACGACCTTGGCGCGCACGCGGTTACCGATAACCTCATCCTTAAGCTTAATGCTGTCGATGCGGCGAATGTCGATACGCACCGAAGAGAAAAACTTAAGGGCGCGGCCGCCCGTCGTGGTCTCGGGGTTGCCGAACATGACGCCGATCTTCTCACGCAGTTGGTTAATGAAGATGCACGTCGTGTTGGACTTGGACAGCGAGCCGGCAAGCTTGCGGAGCGCCTGGCTCATCAGGCGAGCTTGCAAGCCGACCGTGGTATCGCCGATCTCTCCCTCGATCTCGGCACGCGGGGTCAGCGCGGCGACGGAGTCGACGACGATGGCATCGATGGCGCCGGAACGCACGAGCATGTCAACAATCTCGAGCGCCTGCTCACCCGTATCGGGCTGGGAAATCAGTACCTCGTCGATATCCACGCCAATGCGCGCGGCATACGTGGGATCGAGCGCGTGCTCGGCATCGATAAATGCCACCACGCCACCCATTGCCTGGGCCTCGGCCAGGATCTCGAGCGAAAGCGTCGTCTTACCGGAGGACTCAGGACCGTAAATCTCGACGATACGGCCGCGCGGCACACCGCCGATACCCAGAGCGGCATCGAGTGCCAGAGCGCCCGTGGGGATGGCCTCAACCTCAAGCTCGGGGCCGCCGTCACCATACCTCATGATGGAACCCTGGCCGAATTTCTTCTCGATCTCGGCCTTGGTGGTGGCGATCATCTCATCGCGCTCTTTACCCGTCGTGCGAGCATGAACGGTACGTACGGGACCTGAATTCTTGGCCATGAAAAGCCCTCCTCTTAACAACCTGCATCGATAATAAACGAACGGCTGTTCGTGGTCAACCGTTCAGATAAATCATATGCAGGCAGTCTTTCCAAAACCCAACCAAACGCCGACCAAATACTGACCAAATGCTTGACCACATAGGGCCAAATATAAGCAAGGAAGGCGAAAATAAACCTATGACCAGCAAAAACGCTGAATTTGTCAGAGGTCCCTATCTCCACAATTAAGGGGCCCTAAGGCCCCTTAAAACACGTCTATTCCATAGAGTTGAGCAAAAGGGCAATGCGTCCCAATGCCTCCGCGACCGCATGGGCACGAACACACGAACGGTCGCCCTCATAGTGGCAGCGCACAGAGTCCACGACCGGCACTTCCCCATCAGCCGCGCGATACGCCCAGCCAATATAGAAAGTGCCAGCCGGATCGTCCTCAGTGCCGCCGCCGGGGCCGGCATAACCCGTTGCGCTCACTGCAATATCGCTCTGGTACAGCTCCAGCGAACCCGCCGCCATCTCGCGCGCGGTCTGATGCGACACCGCGGTATAGCGGTCGAGCGTCTCCTGATCAACGCCCAAAACGCGATGCTTGATCTCATCGCAGTAGGTCACCGCACCGCCACGCAGCACCGCCGAGGCGCCCGGGATATCGGCAATCGTCGAGGCAATCATACCTGCTGTCAGCGACTCAGCCGTCGAAACCGTCACGCCCCGAGCGCTCGCGCGCTCGACAATATGACGCGCCAGCTCCTCGTTATGTGCGGAAATCTGCTCAAAAGAGTCCGTCATACCCACCAGGACCTAGACCGAAAAGACGATCTTGCGGCAGTTCCAGAAGTACTGGGCGCCCGAGATAACGGTCAGGACAACGGCAACGGCGTACAGGAAGCGCGACACCGAGTAGATGCCGAGCGTCAGCGCCAGCGGGCCAAGGTGCAAGCCGGCCATCGCAAAGACGCACAGGTAACCGCAGATGGAGACCATCGTGGTCGCCGTCTTGTACTTGCCAAGCTTATCGGCGGCAACGACCACGCCGGCGGCACTCGCGACCATGCGAAGGGCGCTCACCAGAAGCTCACGGAACAGGATAATGAACACGGACCACACGGTCACAGCGCCAAAATCCAAGAACAGCAGCAGAGCCGAGAACACCAGCAGCTTATCGGCGATGGGGTCCAAGAACTTACCGAAATCGGTAATCTCGTTGCGCGAGCGCGCCAGATAACCGTCGACCTTATCGGTGCACGACAGGATCACATACAGAATGAAGGCAGCGGCGGCGAGCGGGCCGTCGAAGGTGCTCCAATCTGTACCGGCAACACTCGTGTGAGAAAGCGCCGACACGATCATGAACACCGGGATAAAGACGATGCGAACGCACGTCACGATGTTGGCGGGCGTCCAAACACTCGTCAGTTCCTTATTGCTCTCGTTTGCCACGATGCTCTCCTACTCCACAACATGGCCGATAAGCTCATAGCAGAAGCTATCGGTAAACTCGACCGTCAGAATATCGCCCACGGACGCCTCGCTGGCGTCCAAGTGCACCGCGCCATCGGAATCGGGCGCCTGGAACCAAGCGTGGCCGATCAGCTCGGCGCCGTCCTCGGTCTCCTCGATGCCGTCGACAATCACCTGGGCGCGCTCGCCCACATGTGCGGCGGTGGCGGCAAAACCGAGCGACTCGGCCAGGTCCATGGCCTCCTGGGCGCGCTCGAGCTTGACCTCCTCATCGACCTGACCCTCCATCTTAGCGGCCAGGCTGCCCTCCTCCTGCGAGTAGGCAAAGACGCTCGTGTAGTCAAAGCCGACGGTGTCCATAAAGTCGATAAGGTCGCGGAACTCATCGTCGGTCTCGGTCGGGAAGCCGACCATGGCCGTGGAACGGATCACAATGCCGGGGATACGCTCACGCAGATCACGGAACAGGTCCTCGAGCTCCTGGCGCGAACCAGAACGGCGCATAGCCTTGAGGATGCGCGCGTCGCAGTGCTGCACGGGGATATCGATATAAGGCAGTACCTCGGGCGTATCGCGAATCGTATCGATAAGCTCGTCGGTCATGCCCTCGGGCTGCAGGTAGAGCACGCGGACCCAGACGTTGTGCGGTCGCACGGCCTCGGCGACGGCATGCAGCAGCTGCGCCAGATTGCGCGGCGAGCCATCGGTGACGTCTTCGTCGGCAAAGTCGGTGCCCCAAATACCCGTGTCCTGGCCGATCAGCACGATCTCTCGCACGCCACCGGCAACCAAGTCGCGCACCTCGGAAATAATGCTCTCGGCATTGCGCGAGTGATAACGACCGCGGATATACGGGATCATGCAGAAGCTACAGAAGCGGTTGCAGCCATCGGAGATCTTGACGTAGGCGACAGCGCCCTCGACGGTGCGCTTGACCTGCGGAATATAGGCGGCAATCTCACGCTCGACACCCAGCACGCCATCGATGACCGTCACAATGCCATCCTCCTCGTCGGCCTTCACAAAGGCAGCGACCTCGGGCAGCTCGTCAGGCAGGTCGTCGCCATAGCGCGACGGCACACAGCCGCACATGACGATGGGACAAGAACGAACGCCGTCCTGAACCTCGTTGGCGAGCTCGAGCGTGGTCTCGATGCTCTCGGACGTTGCGGAGGCGAGGAACGAGCATGTATTGACGATGGCGATATCGGCATCCTGTGGGTCGAATGCCTCCTCGTAGCCCGCGGCGGTCAAAAGAGAACGCATGCGGTCGGTGTCAACCTCGTTCTTAGCGCACCCGAGGGTGATGTAGAGCACGGAGCCCAACGGTGTATCCATGTTGAAGAGCAGTCCTTTCGAATGATATTAGCGGTAGTTGGTGAACTGCAGCGGCTGGCCGTAGTCCTGGTCGCGCAGGAACTGGATCACGGTCTGCAACGCGTCCTTCGAAGCAGAGGAAACACGCAGCTTGTCGGCCTCGATAGTCACCTTGACCTTGAGCTTTTGGTCCTTGATGTCCTTGTTGATCTTCTTGGCGGTCGCCTGGTCGATACCCTCGACGATATGGCCGAGCACGCGCACGGTGCCGCCCGATGCCGCCTGCGGGGCATCCCACGAGACAGCCTTGAGGTCGATGCCGCGCTTGATGAGCTTGGAGCTCAGCACCTCGATAATCTGCTTGGAGACAAAGTCGGCCGGGGCGTTGATCGTAAAGAGCTTGTCGCCCTTCGAAAGCTCGATCGTGGCGCCGGAATCCTTCAGGTCATAGCGCTGGGAAATCTCGCGCGTGGTTTGCTGGAAGGCGTTGTCGACCTCTTGCATGTTGACCTCGGACACGACGTCGAAGCTGGAATCTTTAGCCATGATGTTTCCTTTCGCGTACGAGCGGCTTAGTAGCTATCGTACGAATAGTCGGTAGAATCGGTGGGCGTCTGGCCGTCAGTTGCGGTATCGGCGCCATCCGTGGACTGGGCATCGGTGCCGTCGGTGGTGTCGGTACCATCGGTGGTGTCGGTACCATCAGAACTTTCACCATTCTCGGAACCAGTCGTCTCCTTCTTGGGAACGGTGATCGTCACACGCGCCACGCCCGAGGTCTTGGTATCGTAACGGACCTTTTCGCCGTTCTTGGTAACGGTGACATCGGAAGGCTTGGACGTGGTGATCTCGATCGAGGACTCAGGCGTGTACTCCTGCTCAAAGGGGCCAGTCGCCTGGGCGCCATAGACCGACTTGCCATCGACCTTGACCTCAATCCAGGCGGTCTTTCCCTTGGCAACGGAGACCTTGACCTTCGTTACCTCGTTTTCTTCCTTTTTAGCCGTCGTCTTGGTGGCGTCCGAATCGGTCGACTCATCCGTCGCCTCATCGGTGTCCTCATCCTCGTCGACCGTTTCGGTCTTCTTAGAGGACTTCTTGGGCGTCGTCTTGGTAGCAGTGGGCGTCTCGGGCGTGGTCTCGGGCGTCGAAGATGCGCAGCCGCGCAGAAGTACCACGATGAGCACGATCAGCAGCAACGCCACGGCACCGATGCCGGCGTAGACGATACGCGGATCGAGACCGTTGTTTTGAGGAGTACGGGAACCGCCGCGTCCACGACTGGAACTGCTGCGGCCGCCTCCCTGAGGCATACGACCACGATTGCTGTCGGAACGGCCGCGATAGCCACCCTGGCCCTGAAGGCTGCGCTGACCCGAGCGGGGCGCAAGTTCACCGCGGCCTTGATAGCCACGCTGGCACGCACGTGGAGCCGAAGAGCGCTGGCCATACGGCTGTGATTGAGAGCGAAGACGCGGCGTCACCTGCGTGGCATCGGCGTCCGCATAGCCACTGCGAGAACGTCCGGTGGAGATACCACGGTGACCGCGATCGGAATAGCCGCCGTCGCCGTAGCCGGCACGAGGGTCACGCGCCACGCCGCGGGCAGCGGGAAGTGCACGGTCCTCGGGCATCGGCGTACTGCGGAACCGGTCACGCTGTGAGCGAATCTCCTCGCCCGAACCCGTCTCGGTAATATAGCCAGCCTGCTGCGGACGCTGACCATAACGCGTTGAGCGACCACCCTGAACCATCAAGAAGCGCCCATTATCCACCGAGGAACGTGAATTGACATAGCCGGCGGCGTCCTGAAAACGACCGCCCTGCTGCGACGTCTCGCGCTCGTATGCCATCAGCTCGTCAAAGTAGGCATTGACGACCTCGCGCGGATTGAGGCCCAAAAAGCGAGCATAGCTCGAAATCATGCCCTGCGCATAGCCGCGCGGCGGCATCGAAGCAAAGTTACCGGTCTCGAAAAACTCGATGATCTGCGGCCTGATTTTGATGGTGTTGGCGACCTGCTGAATGGAAAGGCCCATTCGGCGACGCTGCTCGAGCAGCATGTCACCAAAGCGTGCAGCCATCAGAATCCTCCAAACTCACGATCTTCACGTGCCATCTCGGCGTCGACAGATTCCAGCGCGGCAAGCCCCTCCTCGTCCAACAGGACCTCGCGCGGCTTGGAACCGTCGGGCGGGCCGACGACACCCTTTTCTTCCAGCATGTCCATAATACGCCCGGCACGCGCATAGCCAACCTTCAGACGACGTTGCAGGCCAGATGTGGAGCCAAGCTGCGATTCCACCACAATATGGGCGGCTTCCCAAATGAGCGGATCATCGTCTTGCGGCTCGGCTACTCCGGTGCGGACAATGCCGCCGCCACCAGCCATGGACATGGAAGCGGGCGCCACGGCGGACAGAATCTCCTCGTGGTAGTCGGGCTCACTCTGCGACTTGACGAACTCGACAATCTCGTTGATCTCATCATCCGAGACAAAGCAGCCCTGGATACGGCGGGGCTTGCCCCAGTCGACCTTGGAGAACAACATGTCGCCCAAACCGGTGAGCTTCTCGGCGCCCATCTGGTCGATGATGACGCGCGAGTCGATGCCCGTGGCGACGTTAAAGGCGATACGGTTGGTGATGTTGGCCTTAATGAGGCCCGTCACCACGTTGGAGCTGGGGCGCTGCGTGGCAACGATAAGGTGAATACCGGCGGCACGGCCCAGCTGTGCAATACGCACGATCGAGGCCTCGACATCCTTACCGGCGACCATCATCAGGTCAGAGAGCTCGTCAATGATAATGACAAGGTAGGGCATCTTTTGCGGCGGATTGTCGTAATGCTCAAACTCGCCAGCAGCCTGCTTTTCGTTGTAGGTCGAGATCTTACGCACATTGAGACGCTCGAAGACCTTCAGGCGACGCTCCATCTCGGACACAGCCCATTGCAGAGCGCTCGCGGCCTGCTTGGGCTCGGTCACCACGGGCACATAGAGATGCGGCAGACCGTTATAGCCCGCAAGCTCGACGCGCTTGGGGTCGACCATGATCAGGCGAACGTCCTCGGGAAGGGCGCGCATGAGCAAGGTCGTGATGATGGAGTTGATCATCACCGACTTACCAGAACCGGTCGTACCGGCAATCAACAGGTGAGGCATCTTGGCGAGGTCGGCGACAACCGGCGTGCCCTCGGCGTCGCGGCCGATGGCGAGCTCGAGCGGACCGCCCTTCACATAGGGCAGCACGTCGCCCAGATTGACGTTCTGGCGCTTGCGGTTGGGAATCTCGATACCAACGAGAGAGGTGCCGGGGATCGGGGCAAAGATACGAACCGACTGGGCGGCGAGCGAAAGCGCAATATCGTCCTCGAGGCTCGAAATCTTGCTCACGCGCTCGCCCTCGCCAGGTTGCAGCTTAAAGGTCGTCACCGTGGGGCCGGCGATCCAGCCGACCACGCGGGCACTGCGGCCAAACTCAAGCAAGGTGGATTGCAGTGACTCAGCGGTCTGCTCCAGCTCCTTATCCGAAGACGCGGCAGAAGCCGACTGCGGGTTGGCATGTAGGATTTCGAGCGGCGGAAGCTTGAGGCCGTCCTCTTCTTCGCCCTCGTTATCTGCGGCGCCGCCGTCCGCTCCCCCATCACGAGCCGCAGCCGATTCGACAGCACTCGTGGCAGGCGCATCGGCAACCTTGGGATGCTTTAAGAAGTCGGGAATCTGAGGTGCGGCCGAAACAGGGTTCACGGCAAACGGCGGCTCGGACTCGTCAACCTTGTCCGGATCGTCCTCCATCGAAAGCTGTCCGGTGACCTGGCCGCGCTTTGCATGGCGACGCGGCAGCAAAGTTGTCTTTGCGGTCTCAATCGGAACCTCGTCGTCCTCGTCATCGCCCTCGGTGAGCTCAATCTCGCTATCGGACCAAGACGGGTCGGGCTCACTCGTATTGAGCTTGGGAACCGTCTTGCCCTTCTTGGCATGACGGCGCGGCAGCAGCGTGGTCTTGGCCCGCTCGGCTTCAACCGACTCGGATACGTCGACAAACGGGTCATCGTCCTCGTCGTCATCCAAAACCGGGTCGACATCGCCACCCATGACCGTGGTCACCGCGGCGTCAGTCCCCTTCTGGCGCAAAATGCTCAGGTGCGGACGAGCGACGCCGGGAACAGACAGGGCCTCTTCATCGCCCCACGGGCTCGCATTGACATCGGCACGTCGACGCTCGGCAAAATCGGCAGCGCGATCGCGTGCGGAGCGCAAAACGCCACCCACCGAAAAGCCGATAATGACCAAACCAACGACGACAAGCCCCAGCAAGACAACCATGGCGATAGGTTTACCCAAGGCGTTTTGCAAGGCACTTGCGATAAAGGCGCCAATGTAGCCGCCCGACACGGAAAGGTTCTGCGGCGTAAACATAAGGTCGCACGAATCGCTCGTGCCCGGCACCATCAGCGAAAGAATGGAGACGACGGCGATAAAGACCAAGGCGCCGCCCGCAACAGAGCGCACGTTGAGCGGCGAGTCCTCACCCAAAAAGAGCGTGGCGGCAAACAGCAAGATGACGATCGGCAGCACGTAGGCGCCCAGACCAAAGCCCAGGTGGTAGAAACCGGCAACCGCAGCCGTCACGGGCGCTGTTGCCGGAGAGATCACGGCAATGAAGGACGCGATCGCCAAAACGGCGATGACCACACCGGCGATATCGCGATTGGCCGAAGGCTCGACCAGGGGCTCAAACTCATCAAACTCGGACTCGTGGCCCTTATTGGCACGCAGATGGGAACCGGCACCCTTAGCAGATGCCGGTTGGTTATTGGCCTTATTGCCTTTGGCGTTTTGTGCAGATCCGCGCGCCAAACTAAACCTCCATGACGACCGGGATGATCATCGGACGGGTGCGCGTACGGCTCCAGATAAAGTTAGAGAGCGAATCGCGCACGGCCTTGCGAATGGCATCGGAACCGCTGCTGGTAAAGCTAAACTTACCCTTCTCGATCGTCTTCATAATGGACGCGGAGGCATCCTCGGAGAACTGGTCGTCGATGGCAAACGAGACGCCGCGGCCCGAGAACTCGATGGCCTCGATCTTCTTGTGTTTGAGGGAGACGATGGCAACGGCCGTGACCATACCGTCGTTGGCGAGCTTCTGGCGATCGCGCAGGACGATGGGGTCGGTATCGCCGATACGCAGGCCGTCGACGTAAACGACACCGGACTCGACGGGCGTACCGCGCTTGACGATACCACCGCGCATCTCGAGCGTGTCGCCGTTATCGAGGATAAAGATATGATCGTCCTTGATGCCCATCTTGCGGGCCAGCTGCGCATGGGCGCGCAGATGCACGGCCTCACCGTGAACCGGCATAAAGTACGTGGGCTTGGCCATGGCCATCAGGAGCTTGAGCTCCTCCTGGCTACCGTGACCCGAGACGTGGACGAGAGCGCGGTTCTTATCCCACACGTCGCAGCCGAGCTTGGCCAGGCTGTTGACGACCTGCTGGACGGCCTTCTCGTTGCCAGGAACAGGAGTTGCCGAAAGGATAACGGTATCGCCCTCGTGGATGGAGAGCGTCTTGTGCTCGCCATTGGCCATGCGGGACAGGGCCGACAGCGGCTCGCCCTGCGAACCGGTGCACATGACGACAATCTTATCGTCGGGCAGGTTATCGATATCGAAGGCATCGATGATATCGGCGTCATCGATGTTGAGGTAGCCCAGCTCACGCGCCACGCGGGTGTTCGTGAGCATGGAGCGACCGGTCACAACGACCTTACGGCCGCACTTGCGGGCGGCATCGCAGATCTGCTGCAGACGATGGATGTGGCTCGAGAACGACGCGACGAACACGCGACCCGGGGCGTTCTTGATGGCGTGCAACAGGTTGGGACCAACCTCGGCCTCGGACTTGGTAAAGCCGGGAACCGTGGCATTGGTGGAGTCGGAAAGCAGCAGGTCGATGCCCTGCTTGGCAAAGCGGCTGATAGCGGCATAGTCGGGCGTAACGCCATCGATGGGCGTCTGGTCGAGCTTAAAGTCGCCGGTGTGCATAACGGTGCCCTGATTGGTGCGGATGAACACGCCCAGAGCGCCGGGGATGGAGTGCGTCATCGAGAAGAAGTCGAGCGAGATGCCGCCGAGGTTGACATGGCTGCCGCCCTTGACCTCGCGGAACTTGGGTGCGCGGATGCGGAACTCAGAAAGCTTGCCCTCGATAAAGCCAAGCGTCAGCTTGCTCGAGAAGATGGGCACCTTGTTGTTGAGGTCCTGCAGCAGGTACGGAAGCGAACCGGTGTGGTCCTCGTGGCCGTGAGTAACGATGATACCGCGGAGCTTCTCCTCGTTCTCCAGAACATAGGTGTAGTCGGGAAGCACCAGGTCGATACCGGGCTGGGAGTCATCCGGGAACATAAGACCGGCGTCGACGAGCACCATGTCGTCGCCGCACTCGAAGACCGTCATGTTCTTGCCGATGCCATCAAGGCCGCCGAGCGGGATGATCTTCAAGGGAGATGATTTTTTAGCTGCCATAGGTTAGTGTGGTTTCCTTTCTTCGAAACGGGTCTGGAACAACCGACGGGGCGCTTCTGGCAAACCGACCGTCGGGAACGTACAAACATGCATCACAGAGTCGATGCAGTAACCACAGTATGATACCCATTTGCACAACAACAGACCACCCATGCATCAAAGCCCCATCTGAACCCGTCTATCCCGCCGGTCTGGTCTCAGCGGGCCCGGCACGGGCTAAGTTTCCTGCTCTACAGTCCTGCGCAAGACGGAAAGCACATTAAGTGCTTTCCTTTGCGTGCGGAACTCGCGATAAACTTAGCCCGTGCCGGGCCCGCTGAGACCAGACCTGACAAAAAGGGACAGGTTTATTTTGGTCGGTTTTATCTGGGGAAATGTCGCACATGCGATTATCTAAAGATCTGAATTCAGATAGCTGAATAGACTGTCTAACAAAATCGCAACCCGCACCAACCAGCCCTTTTGCTATTCCCGGCGGGGTCCGCGGGTAAAGTTTATCGCGAGTTCCGCACGAGCCGGAGAGCACTTAATGTGCTCTCCGTGCGAGCAGG
>DXLU01000036.1 GCA_019414565.1 Collinsella sp.
GGACGCCGCCCTCTCAAGGCGGAGATCACCAGTTCGAATCTGGTACGGGCTACCATGAATCTGAGACCCGGACTTCCCACGGAAGCCCGGGTTTTTTATTTCCGAGCAAACCATCTGCAATTCCCATTTGGCCCATAGCTTTACGTTCTGCTTGTGGCCCTTGCGGGTACAATATGCAAGATATTTGGACGGTCAGAAGGAGCCTCATGACGGAGTCCTCTCAGCATACATCTAAGCCCCAGGTCGAGGTTGAGGCCTCGGGCGGCGATGACAACAAGGGTGCACGCCGCGGTGCCATTTTTATCGGCGTCGTGCTGGTTGGCTATATCGTTTATCTGATTGTGACCGGTCAGATGGGACAGTTCTGGGCTGCCATGTCGAGCGTTCAGGCGCCGTGGCTCGTTGCTGCATGCTTTTGCATGTTCCTGTACCTGTTCTTTGGCATCGTCGCCTATGCGATCGCCGTCTGGCTCGATCCCAATTCGCCCGTCGGCATTCGCGACCTGATCTCGGTCGAGGCGAGCGGTATCTTCTTTGGCAACCTGACGCCCATGATGATGGGCTCTACGCCCGCCCAGATCTACCGCCTGACCAAGGCAGGCCAAAATGTCGGCGAGGCCGGTGCCACGCAGTTCACGCGCTTTATCGTGTATCAGTTTGGCCTCGTTGCCTGGGGCGCCATTCTGCTGCTTGCCCGAATGCCGTTTTTCGCCGAGCGCTATGGCGACATGACGCTGCTGTGCGTCTTTAGCTTTGGCGGTCACTGTTGCATTCTGCTTGGCATCTTTGCCGTCGCGCTCATGCCCAAGACCGTCACGCGCGTCGCGCACTGCATCATCAATTGGCTCGAGCGAATGGGCGTCTCGGCCACCAAGATTGAGGGCTGGCGTACGTTTGTCGACGGCGAAATCTACTCTTTCTCCGAGAAGTTCAAGCTTTCAGCCGGCCACTTTTCGTCCATGCTGCTCACGGTGGTCATCACCATGTTGCAGCTCGCGTTTTTCTACCTCGTGCCGTATTTCCTGATGCTTGCCTTTGGCCACCACGAAGTCGACTTTTTCTCGGTCATGGCCGCGAGCGCCTTTGTTCAGCTCCTGAGCTCTGCTGTTCCCCTGCCCGGTGGCACCGGCGGTGCCGAGGGTGGCTTCGCGCTGTTCCTGGGTCATTTCTTTGGGTCGGCGTCGACCGCCGGTTATCTGCTGTGGCGCCTCATTACGTTTATCGCGCCGACGATTTTGGCCGCGCCCCTGCTGGGTCTTAAGAGCGCTCACAACGAGAGTATCCACTCACGCTGGGATCGCGCGATGCGCAAGCTCGGACGATCGCCTCAGACGTCCTCTAAGCCTGCAAAGCCCCATCCTGTGAATGCGGTTACCGTGGATCCCAATCAGCATGCTCAGAAGGCTTCTGGGGCCGCCAAACCCTCGCATAAGGCCTATGTGCGCCAGACAGGTGACGGCATTCGTGTGTCCCCGGCTGCTTTGAACAAAAAGAAGCTCCCTAAGGCGTAACAGTTGGTCGTGCGTTCTTCATGTTGCCGGGCTTTTTTGTGCCGGATGGGGGATAATCCTCTTACGTAGATTAACTCTCATCTGTTGATGAATGCTCACATTCCGAAGGGACACGTCCATGGACACCAGCAAACCGCGCCTCGACCGCCGCATCGTTCGCAGCCGCAATGCCATCCTTTCTGCGTTTGAGCGCCTGCTGATGGATAAACCGCTTGCCGATATTACCGTGAGTGCCATCGCGCGTGAGGCAAATGTCGATCGCAAGACCTTCTACGTGCACTTTGGCACGGTCGACGGCCTGCTCGATGCCATCGCCGCCGATGTGGTCGAGATGATCGTCGACTCGGTCGAAAAGACGCTTTCCACTATGGGCAGTGACCCCAACGAGCGCGCCCTTGGAGCGGCGGCTACCTTCTTTAAGACCATCAACGAGGCACTTTGCAATAACCTCGTGCTCAATCGCCAGCTGATTGAAAACATCCCGCTCGACGATTTTATGACGCGTTTGCGCGTGCCGCTCGAGCATGAGATTGCCGAGCGCGATCTGCTGCCCCAAGGTCTCAAGGACGAGATGTTCGACTACTATCTGGCGTTTTTGCTGTCGGGTATTATCGGAATCTATCGCACATGGGCGCTGTCTGACGGCTCGGTTCCTATCGAGCGCGTCTCGGAGGTCGCCAACGACCTGACTCTCAATGGCCTATCGAGTCTGGAATCTCGCTTGGATTAGGCCTAATTGGGCTCGTCGGCGTGGAAATTCCTGTTTACGAGGTTCTCCGGCGCCTTGTAGACCTCGCCGGCGTAGGAGCTGTAGCCTGAGGATCCTTAAAAGAAAGTCCAGTTTATCCTTTCCGCCCCAATTGGGAATCCTCCGATGCGCCTTCGCACGCTCACATGACCTCGATACCATGCGAGCGTGCGAACTCGACGAGCTCTGCGTTGCGGGCGTTTATGGTGCCGAAGGCGGCGGGGCACACAATAAGGCGCGCGCAGTGGACGAGGAGCTCTTTGGCGCGGGCTATGGTTTTATCCCCGATCGGCTCGAAGGCGCGCTCGGCCACGCATTCCGCTGCCAGGTCGCGCGCGAGCTCGCAGTCGATGTCCCCTTCGTGCAGAACGCCCGCGTAGAACGCCTTGCCCTGCCGGACGAGCTGGCGAAACACAGCCGACCCCGTACCTGCGCCGGCGATGACGAACGTGTTCGCATCGCCGTGCGGGCGCCCAATTTCCACGCTGCCGAAGCGCTCGTTGAAGGTGCCATGCTGAAGGCCGTAGAGCTCGCCAATCGTCTCGCGCGTGAATATGTCCTCGGGTGCGCCGGCGCGGAAGACCCGGCCGTCCTTCACGCAAATCACCTTGTCGGCGCTTTTCTGCGCGAGCTCGAGTTCGTGGATGGACATGATGACAGCCACATTCCGCGATTTCGCAAGGTGGCGAAGTATTCGCAGCAGGTCGATCTGGTAGCGGATATCGAGATACGATGTGGGCTCGTCGAGCACGAGCACACGCGGATCCTGCGCGATGGCGCGTGCGAGCATGACGCGCTGGCGTTGCCCGTCGCTTATCTGCATGAAGTCGCGCTCGGCGAGCTTTTCCACATGTGCGGTTTTCATGGCCTCGTCGACCCGACTATGGTCGTCAGGCGAGAGTGTTCCCATTCGCCCGGTGTAGGGATGCCTTCCCGCCTCTACGATATCGCGGCAGGTGAGGAGTTCGGTCCGGGGGCGATCTGTCAGCATAACGGCAAGGTTCCTTGCGAACTCCGCCGTCTTCCATCGGGAAATCTCCCGCCCGTCGAGCTCGACCGCGCCGGCAAGCGGTGCCAGATGGCGTGTGATGGTTTTCAAGATGGTCGACTTGCCCGAGCCGTTCGGCCCGATGAGCGCCACGACGTCGCCCGCGCGAACCTCCAGATCGACGCCTTCGACTACGACCTTCTTGTCGTAGCCCGCCGACAGGTCGCTTATGCGGAAAAGCGGCGCTCCGTCAGCCTGCGTTTCGACCGGGGTTTCGAGGTTCGACTCCGCTCGAAGGAGGCGTTCCGCGCGCAGTTCCGCACGAGCCGAAAGTGCCTTCTGGCGCTTTCGTGCGAGCTCAGGACTGGCCAAGCATGGAATGTTCCCTCCGAGCGTTTTGGTCCGCGGCACGAATTCCCCCATCTACCTCACCCGCTTCTTCAACATGAGTGCAATAACCACCGGCGCGCCGAAGATGGCGGTGACGGCGCTGATGGAAAGCTCGACGGGGGAGAACAGCGTGCGCGCGATCAAATCGCAGCCCGCGCAGAAGATGGCGCCTCCCAAGAAGCACGCAGGAATCACGCGGATAGGCTTCGACGACTTCAGCGCCGACTTAACGAGATGCGGAACCGCGATGCCTACGAACGACACCGGACCAGCGAACGCGGTCACGCAGGCGGAGAGCATGCTCGCTAGAAGGACGAGCACCACGCGGAAGCGTTCGACGTTCACGCCGACGCTTTTCGCGTAGGCTTCTCCCAGTTGGAAGGCGGAAAGGGGCTTCGATATCGCGAATACGCATGCGCTCACGGTAATCACCACGACCGCGATGACCGCGATGTCGTCCCAGCTCGAACCCGAGAAGCTACCCAAAGACCAGTTGTGCAGGTTCACGATGGACTGGTCGTCGGCGAAGGCGATGAGGAAGTTCGTCGCCGCCGAGCAGATGTATCCCACCATGACGCCCGCCACGATGAGCATGGCCATGGAACTTATGCGCCGTGCGATGAGGAGCACGAAGCCGATGGTGATAAGCGAGCCCAGAAACGCTGCGGCCACCATGGCCGGCGAGGACATGGCCTGGTTCGCGCCCAGAAGTACGATCATCGTAAGCGCGACGACGAACTTTGCGCCCGAGGAGACGCCCAAGATGAACGGGTCGGCGATGGGGTTGTTGAAAAACGTCTGCAGCAGGAACCCGGAAAGCGAAAGTGCCCCGCCGAGAAGCACGGCTGAAAGCACGCGCGGCAGGCGAATATCCCAGATGACCTGGCTTTCCATGGAATTGGCCGCGCCGCCCGAAAGGATGCCGGGGATGTGGTCTGCGGGCACGAGCACGCTCCCGATGCACAGGTTAGCCCCGACGAGCACGATGAGGGCAACAGCGAGCAGCGCCGTCACGACGCGACACCGCGCGGCGCGCCCCGATTCGTCGTATGCCATGGAAAGTCGGCTTCTCATGGTGCTAGCCGAGCTTCCTCAGATAATGGAAGTCGCTCGTGTCATCGCCGGTGAACGCCCCGTGCAGCTCGTCGATAATGTCGGCGGTAGAAGTCATCTGCTGGTACATGTCGGCGCTTGTGACCCAGACGTTGCCGTTCTTCACGGCTTTGAACTGCGACAATAGCGCGTTTTTGCCTACGAAGTCGTTCAAGGTGGCAACCGATTCGTCGATGGTGCCGTTGTAGACGATGATGTCGGCATCCTTCGCTGTCGCGTAGAAGCGCTCCATTTCGAGCGTTACTGACGAACCTGACGTCGACGCCGTCTGCGCGTCATCGAGCGCGTAGCTGCCGCCTGCAAGCTCGATCATCTGCGCCACGTAGTCGCCCGCCCGCCGCGTGACGGCGGCCCCGTTCGAGTTAATGTAGAAATACGCCACGGTTTTACCTGACGACGCGAGCCCCGACGTTTGCTCGACGCGGGCCTTCTGCTCGTTGAACAGGTGCGTGGCCTCGTCTTCCTTGTCGAACAGGACGCCGAAAAGCTTAATCCACTCGACGCGCCCGAGTGCTTTGGGCTCGCTCGACGACTGTTCGGTGAGCACGACGAGCCCGAGCTTCTGCAGCTTTTCCTTCACATCGGGCGTGTGGTTGATCATGGTGTTCTCGATGGCGAGCGTGCAGCCCGAGGCCGATATTCGCTCGTAGTCGGGCGCGCTGTACTTGCCGCCGTAGGCGATCGCCCCACTTCCGAGCGCGCTTTTGAAGCCCGCGACCGAGCAATCGTCGGCTTTCGTGCCCGACATTAAGATATTGTCGTTCGCATCGAGCGCGTCGACCAGGCACATCGTCGCCGACGACACGAGGTACACCTTGTCGGCGGGGCGCCTTATGACCGCGATGTCGGAGCTTAACCCATCAGGTACCTTCGCATCTTGCGGCACCACGAGGAAGCGCTCCCCGTTCGAAACGCAGATAAGCCGCAGGCCGCCTTCGAACTCGTCGACAGTGAAGTGCTCGGCGTATTCAAGCTGAAGCGCTCCCGTCGGCTCCCAGCCGCAGCCCAAATCGGCGTTGTGGAAGTCGGCCGCGGCGCTTGAAGCCGTTCCCGCAGGGGAGCCGCCGCTTGCATCGTCGCCCGATTTCTCCTTCATGGTGGATGAGTCGAAGTGGAGCGTGTAGTCGATGGTGTGCGGCGTCGACATGGCGACGGTCTCGGCCGACACGGCGATGTCCTCGTCGAGCGTGACGGGTATCTCGAACGTGGAGTTGCCGCCGTCGTTTACGGGCGTGTAGTCCACGCCGTCGACGGTCATCTTGTCGTAGTTCGAACTCGACCAGGTGATGGTCGCGGTGTAGGTGTCGCCATCCTTCACAATTGTGGTGGGTGAGGCGATGCTTGCGCGCCCTGACCCGCCGGAAAGCGAGACGCTCGCCGTGTATTCCTGAGAGCCCGCCGTGCCACCGGTCGCGTTCGGGCTCGCACTGCACCCCGCGAAGGGAAGCGCGAGCAGGGCGACGAGAACGCAGGCGATCGCGCGCGCCGCGATGCTGTGGAGCTTCCTGTTTTCCCCCTTGGGAAGAATCGACCGCATGGCGTTACTTCAGTGCGTCGGCGCGCAGATCGACGCCGGCGGATTCGAACACAAGTGTGCGGTCGTACCACTGCTCTTTTCTAATACTCCACGCGGCACAGGCGGTGTCCTCGTCGAGCGCATCAACGGGCACGTCGTAGGTGTACTTGCCTTCCGCGTTTTCCACATAGGGGATGAAGTCGGCCTCGCTCGCGGCGGCAGCCTCGTCGCCCGTGCCCATGAAGAGCTTGCCGTAGCCCGTGCCGGAAAGCGTCATCACGCAGTGCATGGAGCCGTTTTCCACGATGAGCTGGGCGTCCACGATCCTGAACATGTTCGAGCTGGAATCTACGGTGATTGGATAGGTGCCGTCGGCCACCTTGTCGGCGGTGATGGGGGCAGCGCTTGCGCCCGCGGGCGCATCGGCCGCCTGTTCGGTCTTTTCCTGGGAATCGGCATCGCTTGCCTTTGCGCTGTCGATTGAATTTCCGGCGCAGCCGGCGAGCGAGAACGCGCAAAGCGCCGCCGACAGGGCGAAGACGAGGGTTTTCTTCAACATGGAGGGGGTTCCTTTCAATCGCTTCGACCGCCCGTGCCGTGCGGTGGGCGGTCGGGATGCGAATGCAACGGGCATGCGTCGTCAGTCGGGGAAAGGCGCATGCCCGTTGCACGGGGACGCGACCGGCGCCCCCGTGCGCGGCGAGTTTACAGCTTGGCGATGGCGTCGTCCACGTGCGAGACGTAGATGTCGTCGACCGCGACGTTCTGTCCCAGACCCTGGAGCAGGCACGTCACTTCGAAGCCGGCAGCCACGAACTTCGCAGCCCAGCTGTCGGGGTCGGTCTCGTCTGCCATGTCGTTGTTCGCGTGGTCGCCCGCGACCACCATGAACGGCGCGAGCACGGCCTTCTTGTAGCCTGCGGCGCTCGCGGCGGCGATAACATCCTCGCAGGTCGGTTCAGCCTCGACGGTGCCGACGAAGAACTGCGTCAAACCCTCGTTCTTGAACACTTCCTGCATCTTGGCATAGTCGGCGTTGGAATCGGCTTCGGTGCCGTGGCCCATGAGGCACAGCGCCGTCTCGCCGTCGTCGAAGGACGCCATGTTCTCCTTAATGGCTGCGGCCACCTTTTTGTAGTCGTCGTCGGAGGTGAGCAGCGGGTCGCCGAGCGAGATCTTGTCGAACTTGTCGGCGTACTTGTCGAGCTCGTCTTTCACGTCGGCGTATTCCAGGCCAGCCATGAGATGCGTCGGCTGCACGACGATTTCCTTCACGCCGTCTTCCACGCAGCGGTCAAGCGCCTCGGTCATGTTGTCGATCGTGATGCCGTCGCGCTTCTTCAGCTTGTCGATGATGATCTGCGCGGTGAAGGCGCGGCGGATGTCGTAGTCCTGCCAGTACTTCTCGCGGATAGCGTCTTCGATGGCGCCGATGGTGATGTGGCGCGAGTCGTTGTAGCTCGTGCCGAAGCTCGTGACGAGGATGACCGGCTTCGCGGCCTTCTCCTTTTCACTAGATTTCTCGGAACTCGCGGAGGTGTTGGAGCAGCCCGCGAGCGCGACTCCGGCGAGCGCGACGGCTCCGGTTGCTGCGGCGCCCATGAAGCCGCGGCGTGACATCTGGTCGGACATGGTTTTTCCTTTCCTCGGTTTGCCGGTCCCCCGGCGACAGTTGCTTGTCGGCACAAGCGAAAGAAAAGCGCACCCCTCGGGGTTCACAAGGAGCTAACGCCACGGCGATGCCGTGAGGAAAAGGCGAAGCAGTCTGGCTTGGGGCGCGAGGCGGTTCGCCCGCGCGTCCTATACAGTAATGTCCCTTGCCCAGGATTCCCACCTGGTTCCCTCCGCAAGCCAGCGCGGGCTGTGCAGGCGCCGCGCCGGTCATTTCCTTTTATCCGATTGTCATATGCTCGTTGCCGAAACTTTTACTATGATAGTGGGCACTTGTGAACGTGTCAAAGCCAGCGCGGGCGGCATTGCGCCTCCTGCCTGCGTATTTGCGCCGATTGCTGCCGCAGGCGCCGTGTTTTGCCCGCTGCGCGAATGGCGGCGTAAACGGTTGCGATGAGAAACGGGAAGGGAAGGCTCGGATGATTCATATCGTTGGCGCAGGCTCGGGCGCCGCCGACCTTATCACGCTGCGCGGGGCGCGCCTTCTGCGCGCGGCCGACGTAGTCGTTTGGGCGGGAAGCCTTGTGAATCCCGAGCTGCTCGCCGAGTGCAAGGAATCCTGCGTCGTCTACGACAGCGCGCACATGACCTTGGAGGAAGTGCTCGACGTGATGTGCGCGGCAGATGCGCGGGGCGAGGAAGTGGTGCGCCTGCACACGGGCGACCCGTGCCTGTACGGCGCCATCCAGGAGCAGATGGACGCGCTCGACGCGCGCGGCGTGGACTACGAGGTGGTGCCCGGCGTGTCGAGCTTTTGCGGTGCCGCGGCGGCGCTTCGCCAGGAATACACGCTGCCGGGAATCAGCCAGTCGGTCGTGATCACGCGGCTTTCCGGACGCACCCCCATGCCCGCGGGCGAGGGCATGCGCACCATGGCGGAAAGCGGCTCGACTATGGTCATCTTCCTGAGCTCGGGTATGCTCGCCGAGCTTTCCGCCGAGCTTTTGGCCGCGGGCCGCAGCTCCGACGAGCCGGCGGCGCTCGTGTACAAGGCGACCTGGCCTGAGGAGCGCGTGGTGCGATGCACAGTGGGCACGCTCGCCGATGCGGGCGCGCGAGAGGGCATCGACCGCACGGCGCTCGTGGTGGTGGGCCGCGTTCTCGGAGCTCGCGGCGGGCTTGCGCACGACGGCGCGCAAGCGGAGTCCTACGAGCGCAGCAAGCTTTACGACCCTTCGTTTGCCACGGGGTATCGGAAGGCGAGAAGCTAGCGTGGCCTTCGAGCACTACATATATACCGGGACGGCCCGCCTGCGCTGCGGCTATACCACGGGGAGCTGCGCCGCGCTCGCGGCGAAGGCGGCCTGCGAGATGCTCTTGTCACGAAAGCCCGTCGGCTGCGTGTCGATCGTCACCCCCGGCGGGCTGCCTGTCGAGACGGACGTGGTTGACGCATGTATCGGCGAGGGGTGCGCCCAGTGCGCCGTGCGAAAGGACGCAGGCGACGATGCCGATGTGACCGACGGCGTGCTCGTGTACGCGCGCGTGGAACATGCGGGGTCGGGCACGGGCGCTGCGGGCAGCAAGGGCGTGCCCGCGCTCGAATCGGAAGTTTCCGTTGATGGCGGCGTGGGCGTGGGGCGCGTGACGTTGCCCGGGCTCGAGCAGCCGGTGGGGGCGGCCGCCATCAACGCGACGCCGCGCGCGATGATCACTTCGGCGGTGCGCGAGGTGTGCGCCGCGCACGGCTTTTCTGGAAATATTACTGTGACGATTTCGGTACCCGAGGGTGTTGCCCTTGCCGATAAGACCTTCAACCCACACCTGGGGATAGAGGACGGCATTTCCATCCTGGGCACGACGGGCATCGTCGAGCCGCGCAGCCTCGCTGCCTTGCGCGACAGTATCGAGCTCGAGATCCGGCAGCATGCGGCTATGGGGCGGCGCGGAGTTGTGCTCACGCCCGGCAACTACGGCGCGCAGTTCATCTCGGGGCATTTTCACCTAAACGGTGCGCCGGTGGTCTTCATCTCCAACTTTGTGGGCGATGCGATTGATTGCTGCGTTCGCGAGGGATTTACCAATGTCCTTCTTGTGGGACACATCGGCAAGCTGGTGAAGGTCGCGGGCGGCATCATGGACACCCATTCGCGTACCGCCGACTGCCGCGCGGAGATTCTGGCCGCCCACGCGGCCTTGGCCGGCGCGGGCGCGAAGACCGTGTGCGAGATCATGTCGTCGGTCACGACCACGGCGGCGCTCGAGGTAATCGAGGCCGCCGGCGTGGGGGACGCTGCGCGCGCCTCGCTCGCTGCGGCAATCGAGGACAGGTTGCGCCGCCGCGCGGCGGGCGCATGCGACATCGCCGCGGTCGTGTTCGACGCCGAGCGCTGCGAGCTTTTCCGCACGTCGGGCGCCGATGCAGTTATCGGGGAATTGGGGGCGACGTATGAGTAAAGGCGTGCTGTACGGGGTGGGCACGGGGCCTGGCGACCCCGAGCTGCTCACGATCAAGGCCGTCCGCACAATCGAATCGTGTCCGGTCATCGCCGCACCGCAGACGGCGGACGGGGTCATGGTCGCGCTCGACATCGTGCGCGGCGCCGTCGACCTTACAGGCAAGACGGTGATCCCCGTGAGATTCTCGATGACGCGCGACGCCGAGCGCCGCGCGACCGAGCATGCCTCGCTTGTTCGCGAGCTTGTCGCGCACCTGGATGCGGTCCGCGACGTCGCGCTGCTGAACCTGGGGGACCCGAGCATCTACGCCACCTTCCAGCGCATAGCGCCCGACGTGCGCGCCCGCGGGTTCGAGGCGCGCGCCATTCCCGGCGTGCCGAGCTTCTGCGCGGTCGCCGCGGCGCTCGAGCGCGACCTCACGCCCGAGATGTCGTCGCCTCTGCACATCGTGCCCGGCGGCTACGACGACGTGCGCCGCGCAATCGGCTGGCCGGGGACGAAGGTGGTCATGAAGGCGCGCCGCTCGCTTGCGGACACGATGCGCATCCTTCGCGAGGAGGGCGCCTTCGACGGTGCCGAGCTCGTAGAGGACTGTGGGCTTCCGGGCGAGCGCGTGTACCGCTCGCTCGACGATGTGCCCGATCGGGGCAGCTACTTCTCGACGATGGTGGTGCGCTAGATGAGGGTTTCCTGCATAGCGTTCACTGAGAGGGGGTATGCGTTGGCGGAGCGCACCGCACGCGCGCTTTCCGATTGCGCGCAGACAGGTGAAGATGACTCTGGCTGGAACGTTTCCGTTTCGCGCGGGTTCGGCGAGGGGAAGGCCGACCTGCGCGCATGGACGGCGCTCGCGTGGGAAGCGTCGGACGCGCTTCTGTTCGTGGGCGCGGCGGGCATCGCCGTGCGGGCGATCGCGCCGCATGTCGCCTCGAAGGCAAACGATTCCGCGGTTGTGGTGATCGACGAGGCGGGGCGCTTTGCCGTCTCGCTTTTGTCGGGGCATTTGGGCGGTGCGAACGAGCTTGCGCAAACTGTGGCACGCGCGGCAGGGGCCATCCCCGTCATCACCACGGCGACCGACGTCCGCGGCGTGTGGGCGGTGGATACGTGGGCGCGCTGTGCTGGGCTCGCCGTTTCGAATCCCGAGGCTATCAAGCGAGTGTCGGCGCGGCTGCTTTCGGGCGGGCGCGTGGCGCTCTATTCCGACATGCCGATTTCGGGACAGCCGCCTGAGGGGGTTGACATTGCGTCCGACCGCGCTCGGGCCGATATCGTCGTGTCGCCGTTCGCTGGCGCGAATGCAGGTGCGTCCGTTCGCGCGGCGGAGACAACGGGCGAGGTCGTGCCCGCCGGTGTGACGGGGAAGCCGGCGGGCGTGCGGGCGCAGGCGCCTGCGCCCGAGCCGCTTCACCTTGTCTTACCCTGCATCGTTGCGGGCATAGGGTGCCGTCGCGGTGCGTGCACCGAAGCGATCGGGGAGGCGTTTCTTCTCGCGTGCGGGCAGGCGGGCATCTCGCCTTCGGCCGTGCGCGAGGCGGCGACGATCGACGTGAAGGCGCACGAGGAGGGTCTGCTCGCCTTCTGTCGCGCGCGCAATATCCCGCTTGTGACGTATTCCGTAGAGGAGTTGTCGCAGGTCGAAGGCAGCGTTTCACCATCTGATTTCGTGCGCGCGACGGTGGGGGTCGACAACGTGTGCGAGCGCGCGGCGCTCGCGGACGGGGGCAAACTTATCTTCCCGAAGCTCGCTCACGGCGGCGTGACCGTCGCGTTTTCCAAGGTAACTATCGAACTTTCGTTTAAGGAGCTGTGATGGGAAAGCTCTTCGTGGTGGGGATCGGCCCGGGCGGCCCCGACGGCATGACGATTGCGGCTCGGCGCGCGCTCGAGGCGGCCGACATCGTTGTGGGGTACACGAAATACGTGGAGCTCGCGCTCGCCGCCGTGCCTGACGCGGCGCATCTCGCGACGCCGATGATGCACGAGGTCGAACGGTGCCGCCTGGCGCTTTCGCGCGCGCAGAGCGGAGAAGCCGTGGCGCTTGTGTGCAGCGGTGACGCGGGCGTGTACGGCATGGCGAGCCCCGTGCTGGAGCTTGCTGAGAACTACCCCGATGTAGACGTGGAAGTTATCGCCGGGGCCACCGCGGCTCAGAGCGGGTCGGCGGTGCTCGGCGCCCCGCTTGCCCACGACTTCGCGGTCGTGTCGCTCTCCGACCTGCTCACGCCGTGGGAGGTCATCGAGCGCAGGCTCGCCGCCGTGGCGAGCGCCGACTTCTGCATCTGTTTGTACAACCCGCGCAGCAGAAAGCGCGCCGACAGGCTCTCGCGCGCGGCAAAGATTATGCTCGAATGGAAGGCCCCCGACACGCTCTGCGGCTGGGTACGCAACATCGGGCGCGAGGGGCAGCAGTCGGGCATGTGCAGGCTCTCCGAGCTGGGGGAGTTCGACGCCGACATGTTCACCACCGTGTTCGTCGGCAACGCGGACACGAAGCGCGTGGGCGGCCGTATGGTCACGCCGCGCGGGTATCGGGAGATTCCATGCGAAAGGTAACGATCATCGGGGCGGGCCCCGGAAACCCCGACTTGCTCTCGCGCGCGGCGCTCGACGCGATCGACATCGCCGACGTGGTCATCGGCGCTCATCGCGCGCTTGCCGGCATCGACGTGCCGCCCGACGTGGTGAGATGCGAGCTCGTGAAGACGGCGGACATCGTTGCCGAGCTCACCGATGCGGCGTCGTGGCAGCGCGCCGTGGTCGTGATGACGGGCGATGTGGGGCTGTTCAGCGGCGCACGCCGCCTGGTGGAGGCGCTCTCCGGCGACGCGCAGGTGGACGTGCGCGTCATTCCCGGCATAAGCTCAGCGTCGTATCTCGCCGCGCGCCTCGCGCGTCCATGGCAGGATTGGCGCTTCGCGAGCGCTCACGGCGTGGCGTGCGACATCGTGGCCGAGGCCGAGCGCGCAGGTGAGCTCTTCCTCGCCACGTCGGGCGGGGAAGACCCCTCGCGGCTTTCGGGCGAGCTTGTGCAGGCGGGCTTCGGGGACGCGCGCGTGACGGTGGCCGAGTGCCTGTCGTACCCCGACGAGCGCATCACCTGCGCGACCGCAAGTGAAATCGCAGGTCAGACGTTCGACGACTTGAACGTGATGCTTATCGAGTTCGCAGGCGGCGCCGGGTCGCCTGCGGGCTCCCGCTGGCCGTATGCTTCCTCGGGCATTCCCGACGAGCTCTTCATCCGCGGCGACGTTCCCATGACCAAGCAGGAGGTACGCGCCGTCGCGCTCGCGAAGCTGCGCCTTACCGCGACCGACACCGTGTGGGACGTCGGCGCTGGCACGGGGAGCGTGTCGATCGAGGCGGCGCTCGTCGCGCGAGCGGGCTCGGTATGGGCGGTCGAGCGCAACGCGGCCGGCGTGCGGCTCATCCGAGAGAACGCGGATGCATTCGGGTGCGGCAACGTGCATGCGGTCCCCGGTGTCGCCCCCGAAGCGCTCGCGAAACTGCCCGTCCCCGACGCCGTGTTCGTCGGCGGGAGCGCGGGCGAGCTTCCCTCCATCGTGGAGGCGGCGCTCGAGAAGAACTCGCAGGTTCGCCTGTGCGTGCCATGCGTCACCGTTGAGACGTTCACCGAGGCGTGCGCGCTCCTCTCGGGTTCGCGCTTTAAGGGGTTCGAGGCGTGCCAGGTGTCGGCCGCCCGTGCCGAGGCTGTAGGCTCGCACCATCTTATGAAGGCGCAAAACCCCGTGTTCCTCATCAGTGCGCGTGGTGCAGGTGGGGAAGGCGGCGCCCGGTGAGCACGTCCATCCCGCGCTTCATGGTCGCTGCGCCCTCGAGCGGGAGCGGCAAGACGGTCGTAACGTGCGCGCTCCTGCGCGCGCTCGCGCGCCGCGGCATTGCATGCGCGGCCTTCAAATGCGGCCCCGACTACATTGACCCGCTCTTTCATCGCCGCGTCGTGGGTGCGCGCTCGGGGAATTTAGACGGCTTCTTCACCGACGCCCCGACGCTGCGCGCCCTGCTCGCACGCGGCGCCGTGGGCGCGGATGTCGCGGTGCTCGAGGGGGTTATGGGCTTCTACGACGGCATGGCGCCCGGCGTGGCCGACGCGAGCAGCTACCAGGTTGCGCGCGACACGGAAACGCCGGTCGTTTTAGTGGTGAACGGGCGCGGGGCGTCTTTATCGCTCGCCGCTGTAATCCGCGGCATCGCCGAGTTCCTGCCTTGTGCGAACGTGCGCGGCGTCGTGCTGAACAAGACGAGCGCCGCTGCCTGCGCCTACGCGGCGCCTGCGATCGAGAAGCACACGGGCGTCGCGGTTTTGGGGAATATCCCCGCCGACGAGGCGTTCTCGCTCGAAAGCCGGCATCTGGGGCTTGTGACCGCCGACGAGGTCGAGCAGCTCTCCGCGCGCATCGACAAGATGGCCGAGCTGGTGGAAAAGAGCGTCGACGTCGACCGCTTGCTTGAAATAGCGGCGACGGCACCCGATATCCGCGAGGAACCTTACCGGTTGGAGCCGATCGTGGGAGCGCGGCCCATCGTCGCCGTCGCGCGTGACGAGGCGTTCTCGTTCTACTACGAGGAGAACCTGCGTGCGCTCGAGGACTTGGGTTGCGAGCTGGCCTTTTTCAGCCCCCTGTTTGATAGCGAGTTGCCCCGGGGGACAAGCGCCCTCTATCTGGGGGGCGGCTACCCGGAGCTCCATGCGCGGCAGCTCTCCGAGAACGTGTCGATGCGCGAGGCGGTGCGGTGCGCGGTGGAATCCGGCATGCCGACGGTCGCCGAATGCGGTGGGTTTCTGTACCTGCAGCGCGAAATCGCCGATAGCGAGGGGTGGCGCTGGCCTGTTGCGGGCGCCCTTGAGGGCGCAAGCGAGAACGGGGGAAGGCTGTCCCATTTCGGGTACGTGGAGCTTACTTCCCAACGCGACGGGCTCTACGGGCCGCGCGGCACACGCATCCGCGCGCACGAGTTCCACTACTGGCAGTCCACCTGCCCGGTCGGCGACTTTTGGGCGCAGAAGCCCCGGCGCGACAAGGGCTGGCCGTGCATGACGACCACCCCGTCCCTGGTGGCGGGCTTCCCGCATGTGTACTATCCTGCGAACCCCGACGTTGCGCGCGCGTTCGCGTCTGCCGCAGCGTCGTTCGCAGAGAGGAGGCGGCATGGCTGAAGCAACCGAAACCGCGCTTGCCTGCATCCGCGAGGAAGTCGAGCGCGCGTTCTCGTCGGCGCCGGGCGCCGTGCTCGAAGCCGCGCTTTCCCGGATCGCGCCCGCAGACGAGTGCGCCCGTGCCGCCGCGTACGCCGCGTGGGACTCCATCGCGCACCCCTTGGGGGGATTGGGCGACTTTGAAGACGCCGTCGCGTGTATCGCCGCAGCTCAGGGGAGCGCCGAGGTGGCCGAGTTTCCCCGTGCGCTCGCTGTATTCTTCTCCGACAACGGGGTCGTTGCCGAAGGCGTGTCGCAAAGCGGACAAGACGTGACGCGAGCCGTCGCGCGCAACATGTGCGAGGGGGCCGCGAGCGCCTGCCGCATGGCGGCGTTCGCAGGTGCCGAGGTCGTGCCCGTCGACGTGGGTATGGCCCGGGGCATAGAAGACGCGCGCATGGTGCGCGCGAACGTGCGGAGGGGGAGCGGCAACATCGCGCACGGCTCCGCTATGTCTCGCGATGGGGCCGTGCGCGCGATCGAGGTCGGAATCGCCGTCGCGTGCGGGCTCGCCCGCGCCGGTGTGCGCCTTCTCGCCGCGGGCGAGATGGGCATCGGCAACACGACCACCTCGGCGGCGGTGGCCGCAGTGCTCATCCGGGCGGACGCGCGGAGCCTCGTCGGGCGCGGCGCGGGGCTCTCGGACGCCTCGCTCGCGCGCAAGCGCGACGTGGTCGAGCGCGCTATCGATGCGAACTCGCCCGATCCCGCCGACCCGATCGACGTTCTCTCGAAGGTGGGCGGCTTCGACATCGCGGCGATGTGCGGCTTCTACCTGGGGGCCGCGGCCTCGAAGGCGCCGGCGCTCCTCGACGGAGTCATATCCTGCACGGCGGCCCTGTGCGCGGCGCGCCTGTGCCCCAACGCCTTGGGCTACCTCGTGGGCACCCACGCATCAAGCGAACCCGCAAGCCGGGAGCTCCTTCGCGAGCTTGGCATAAAGGCACCCCTCGACGCAGGCATGCACTTGGGCGAGGGCGCGGGCGCCATGGCGTATCTGCCCCTTCTGGATTCGGCGCTGCGTGTGTACCGGGATGGGAAGACGTTCACGGCGACTGGCATGGCTGCTTACGAGCATTTCGAGGCCGGGAAATGACGGTGACGCTCGTCATCGGCGCCGCCGCGAGCGGCAAGAGCGCCTACGCCGAGTCCCTGTGCCTCGGGCACGACGGCCCCCGCGTGTACCTGGCAACGATGGAGCCCTTCGGGGAAGAGGGCGCCCGCCGCATCGCGCGCCATCGGGCGCTGCGCGAGGGCAAGGGGTTTTCCACCCTCGAGCGCACGCGTGACGTGGGCGCCGCAGTGTCCGGGCTTCCGCGCGGCTGCACGCTTCTTTTGGAGGACGTGGGCAACCTGGTTGCGAACGAGCTTTTCGCGGAAGGCGGCTTGTCCCCACGTGACCCCGACGCTGCGGCGCGCGAGGTGCTCGGAGGCATCGAACGGCTCGCTCAGGCCGCTGCGTATACGGTGGTGGTCACCGTCGACGTGTTCGCCGATGAGATGCGCTACGATGAGGGGACCGAGGCATGGAGGCGCGCGCTCGCGCGCGTGAATGCGGGCGTGGCGGCGCTGGCCGACCGCGCAGTCGAAGTGGTATGCGGGATTCCCGTGTGGATGAAAGGCGAAGGACCTACAAGGTGAAGATAGCAGAGGCAATCGGCGCGGCGTTCGGAACGTTCTCGCGCATCCCCGTCCCGAAATCGGCCTGGACCGATTTCGGGTCAACCCATGCGCTTGCCGCGTTTCCCCTGGTGGGCCTTGCGGAAGGGTTCCTCATGACGGCGTGGGGACACGTTGCGAACCTGCTCGGCGTGCCCGCGACCATCGTCGCGGCCGTGCTCGTGGCGCTGCCTGTGGCGGTGACGGGAGGCATCCACCTAGACGGGCTCTGCGACACCTCCGATGCGCTTGCAAGTTGGGCCCCGCGCGAGCGAAAGCTCGAGATCATGCACGACCCGCGGGCGGGCGCCTTCGGGGTCATCGGTGTTGTTGTGTACCTTATTCTGCAGTTTTCCCTGTTCACCGCGCTGCCGCTTACGGCGGGGGCGTTCCTCGCGCTTCTGTGCTCGCTCGTGTTCTCCCGCGCGCTTTCGGGACTCGCCGTTGAATGCTGGCCTGCCGCGCGGGCGGACGGCATGGCCGCGGGGCTCTCGCCTGCGAAGAAGCGCGCGGCGATCGTCGTGCCGCTTTGCGCTTTCGCTGCGGCTTCGGCTGCAGGGATGGTCGCGTGCGCTCAGGCCGTCGGCGCCTTTATGGCGGTGGCGGGGCTTTTGGTGCTCGCGTGGTACCGCCATGTTGCCCTGTCCCGCTTCGGCGGGGTGACGGGGGATTTGGCCGGATGGTTTCTGCAATGGGCCGAGCTCGCGATGCTTGCCATGCTGGTGGTGGGGGGCATGCTCCTATGATGCTCGTGGTAGGTGGCGCGCATTCGGGGAAGAGGACCTTCGTGCGCGAAAAACTCGGGTTCGCGGCGGACGATTTCGTCGACGCGGCGCAGCTTGCGGAGGGCGGCGTGCCCGCGGCTTTTGCCGGCCGCGTCGCATACCATGCTGAGGAACTCGTACGCGCGCTCGACGCTGACCGGGCGCTCGAGCGGCTGATCGGCTTCGACGCAGTGATTCTGCCCTTGGTCGGCTCGGGGGTCGTCCCCATGAGTGCGGAAGACGCCCAATGGCGCGAGCGCGCGGGGCGCCTGGGATGCGCGCTCGCTGCGCGCGCCGACGTCGTCGTGCGCATGACGTGCGGGATTCCCCAGGTCATCAAAGGAAACCTTGCCGATGCACCTCGAGGGACGCAGGGCGCGGGTGCGCTTTTGGAAGTCGTCTTCGTGCGCCATGGTGCCACGGCGGGCACGGAAGACCATCGCTACAGCGGGGCGGGCACCGACGAGCCCCTGTCGAGTGCGGGCGAGCGCGCTTTGCGCGACCTCGCGTGCGATCGTGACGTGTTCCGTGTTATCACGAGCGGCATGGCCCGCACCGACCAGACGGCGCGCATCCTCTTCCCGAACGCGGAGCTTATGGCGTGCCCCGGTCTGCGCGAGATGGATTTCGGCGACTTCGAGGGGCGAAGCGCCGCCGAGCTTAAAGAGGATGCGCGCTATCGCGCCTGGGTAGACTCCTGGTGCGAGACGCGCTGCCCGCATGGCGAGGGCAAGAGCGATTTCACCCGTCGCGTCATCGCGGCGTTTCGGGAGGCGTGCGAATCGGAGCGCGCCCAGGGGAGTGGGCGCGCCGTCTTCGTCGTTCACGCGGGTACCGTGAAAGCGCTGCTCTCCGAGCTAGCTGTCCCGAAAATGGGATACTTCGACGTGCATACCGAGCCGGGCGGCGCATGGGCCGCCACTTGGGATGGGCGCTGCCTTCGCGACGTTCGCCCCGCTTGGGGGGGCGATGCCCGGTGATGACGATTCTTGCCGTCGCCGCCGGGTTCGCGGCCGACCTTGCCTTCGGCGACCCGCGCTGGCTTCCCCATCCCGTCGTCGCCATGGGGCGCGCGATCACGTGGGCCGAAGGCCGCCTGCGGGGCGCATTCCCGCAAACGTCCGCGGGCACGCGCGCCGCAGGGCTTGTGCTCGCCGTGGCGCTTCCGCTTGCGTGTGGGCTTTTGACCTGGGGAATCCTGCATCTTTGCGGCATGGTTCACTCCGGCTTGCGCTTCGTGGCCGAGGCATGGGCGAGCTATCAGATTCTCGCGGCATGCGAGCTGCGCCGCCAGAGCCTGGCCGTTGCCCGCGCGTTCTCGAAGGGCGGACTTGTCGCGGCGCGCGAAGCCGTCGGGCTCATCGTGGGACGTGACACGTCTGTTCTCGACGAGCAGGGCGTCGCGCGCGCCGCCGTGGAAACGGTGGCGGAGAACGCGAGCGACGGTGTCATCGCGCCGCTTTTCTACCTTATGATCGGGGGTGCGCCTTTGGGCATGGCGTACAAGGCGGTGAACACGCTCGACAGCATGGTGGGCTACAAAAACGAGCGCTACATCGACTTCGGCTGCGCCTCGGCGCGCCTCGACGATGCGGTGAACTGGATTCCCTCGCGGTTATCGGCCCTGTTCATGATCGCCGTGTGCCCGATCGTCGGGCTCGACGCGCGCGGGGCGGCGCGCATCTGGCGCCGCGACAGGCGTCGCCATGCGAGCCCGAACGCGGCGCAGACCGAGTCGGCGTGCGCGGGTGCGCTCGGACTGCGCCTGGCAGGACCCGCGGTGTATTTCGGCAAGCTCGTTGAGAAACCGACGATAGGCGACGCGTCCCGCGAAATCGAGTGGGGCGACATCGCCCGGGCGACAAGGCTCATGCTCGCCGCGTCCGTATGCGCGCTCGTCGTCTTCGGCGCCGCGCGCGCGGCGGTCGTGCTCGCCGTGGGGGCGATGGCATGAGGAAAGACCACGCCGCGCCTCGGGCTGCCGGGGGAATCCTGCGCGCCCGCACGCATGGGGGCAGCGCGCAATCGCTCGGCATCGCTTGCGAAGGGGGTGCCTCCGACCTCATTGACTTCTCGGTGAACGTGAATCCGGCAGGCCCCTCGCCGCGCGCCGTCGCCGCAGCTTGCAAGGCGCTTTCTCGAATCGACGCCTACCCCGATAGGGAAAGCCTCGCCCTCGGTCGCGCGCTAGCGCGCGACCAGGGCATTCCCGAAGATACTATCGTCTGCGGCGCGGGCGCGTCCGACATCATCTGGCGGCTCGCCGCGGCGGTGCGCTCGAAACGCCTCGTCGTGTGCGCGCCGACGTTCTCTGAATATGCGGAGGCGGCATCGTACTACGGCGCATGCGTGCAGGAGTTCCCGCTCTCCGAAGCGGACGACTTCGACGTGCCTGCCTCCTTCGCCCGCGCGATCGAGGGGCCGAGAGACGTGGCGTACCTCTGCAATCCGAACAACCCGACGGGGCGCCTCGTCGACCCCCGTGTGATCGATGCTGCGGCCTGCCGCTGCGAGCAGGTGGGCGCGCTGCTCGTCGTGGACGAGTGCTTTCTCGGATTTGCGCCCGACGCCCGCGAAAGGAGCGTGGCCGCACGCGCCGCGTGTTCGCGCCATGTGGCCGTGCTCTCCGCGTTCACCAAGCTCTACGGAATGGCGGGGTTGCGGTTGGGATATCTGATCAGCGGAAACGCCCAACTCATCGATGGGATTCGCCGGGCGGGGCAGGCGTGGCCCGTCTCCTCGGTCGCCGAGGCCGCGGGCATCGCCGCCCTGGAGGACGTTGAATACGTCTCGCGCACGCGCGATGTATTGGCGGGCGAGCGAGCTTGGCTTTCCCATGAGCTCTCCTCGCTCGGGCTTTCCGTCGTGCCGTCGGATGCGAACTTCCTTTTAGTCCGCACGCCGGCGAAAGACATCCCCGAGCGCCTGTATAAACAGGGGGTTTTGGTCCGCACGTGCGACTCGTTTTCGGTACTGTCCCGTTTCTGGTGCCGCGTCGCGGTGCGCACGCGCAAGGAGAATGCCCGGCTTGCGATGGCGTTCAGCCGTGCGCTTCGGGCGGAAGGCGCATCGGGCGAAGGCGAACCCGACGAACGGGGCGGCGCTTCTTGCAGCGGCGCTATGGCGGGCGCGGATGGCCGAGGCTCGGCGAAGGAGGTCGATACCCGTGGGTAGGGCGAAGCCCATCATGATCCAGGGCACCATGTCGAACGCGGGGAAGAGCCTGCTTGCGGCTGGGCTGTGCCGCGTACTTTCGCAGGACGGCCTGCGCGTGACTCCCTTCAAGAGCCAGAACATGGCACTCAACAGCGGTGTCACGGCCGACGGGCTCGAGATGGGGCGCGCCCAGATCATGCAGGCCGAGGCGTGCGGCATCGCGCCCGACGTGCGCATGAACCCCATCCTGCTCAAGCCCGAAAGCGGCCACCGAAGCCAGCTCATCGTGGCCGGCAAGGCGCAGGGAGCCTTCGCTGCGAGGGACTACTTCGCGCGAAAGAAGGCGCTCATGCCGCAGATTTTGGAGGCGTTCGATTCGCTCGCGGAGGAAAACGACGTCATCGTCATCGAGGGGGCCGGCAGCCCCGCCGAAATCAACCTTGCCGAAAACGACATCGTCAACATGGGGCTCGCGCGCGCCGTGTCCTCCCCCGTGCTGCTCGCGGGCGACATCGACCCGGGCGGGGTGTTTGCCCAGCTCTACGGCACGGTCGCGCTCCTTGCGCCCGAGGACCGCGCGCTTTTGCGGGGGCTTGTGGTGAACAAGTTCCGCGGCGATGTGGAAATCCTGCGCCCGGGTTTGGCCCCGCTCGAGAAGATGTGCGGGGTTCCCGTCGTGGGGGTCGTGCCGTATCTTACGCTCGACCTGGACGACGAGGACTCGCTCGCGCCGCGCCTATCTGCCCGCGAGGCGCGCGGCGTCATCGACGTCGCCGTCGTGCGTCTTCCGCATCTGTCGAACTTCACCGACTTCGACCCGCTTTCGCGCGTGCCCGGCGTGGGCGTGCGCTACGTTTCCTCGACGACCGATCTGGGCCGACCCGACCTGGTGGTGCTTCCCGGCTCGAAGACCACGCTCGACGACGCGCGCTGGCTTGCGGCTAGCGGCATCGGAGCCTGTGTACGCGCGCTTTCGGGCGCGGGCACACCGGTGCTCGGCATATGCGGAGGCTACCAGCTTTTGGGAGACGAGCTTTCCGACCCGCACGGCAGGGAAGGCGCTGGCACCGCGCGCGGGCTCGGGCTCATCCCTGCAAGTACGGTGTTCAAGGAGGAAAAGCGCCTCGCCCAGTCGGAGCTGCGCATCACGGGCGCCCAAGGCGCGTTCTCGGTGTGGAACGGCATGACGGCGCGCGGGTACGAGATTCACGACGGCGAAACGACCGTCTCCTGCGCCCCTGCGGGCACGATTGGCGGCAAACCAGAAGGCGCGGCCTGCGGAAACGTGTTCGGAACCTATCTCCACGGCCTGTTCGACGAACCGGGGGTGGCGCTCGCTCTCGCGCGCTCGCTCGCGCGCATGCGCGGCCTGCCCGAGAGCGTCGTGGGTGCTGCGGGCGCAGCGTCCGCAGCCGATCACCGTGCGCGCGAGTTCGACCGCCTGGCCGACGTCGTGCGCGGGGCGCTTGACATGGAGTATGTCTACCGCATTATCGAGGAGGGCGTATGATCCACGTGTATCATGGCGACGGCAAAGGCAAGACCACGGCGGCGATGGGCCTCGCCCTTCGCATGCTCGCCGCAGGCCGCCGCGTCGTCGTCGTGCAGTTCCTGAAAGACGGCGAAAGCGGGGAGGCGCGCCTGCTCGCCGAGCATTTCGGCGTGCCCTTGTTCGCGGGGAAGGTGTCGGACAAGTTTACCTGGTCGATGACGTCGGAAGAACTTGCCGCGACGTGCGAGCTGCACGATGGGAACCTCGCTTCCGCGCTCGCCGAGCTCGAGGGCGCTCAGGAGGGGCTGCTCGTGCTCGACGAGGCGCTCGACGCGCTTTCGAAGGGGCTTGTCGACGAGGCGCTCGTGGACCGCGCGCTCGATATGTCCGCGCGTGGCGTCGAAGTAGCGCTCACCGGGCGCGCGCCTTCCCGCAAAATCGTGGAGAAGGCCGACTACATAACCGAGATGCGGTGCGAGAAACACCCCTACTCTCAGGGGATATGTGCAAGGGAAGGAGTGGAGTACTAGATGGATTCCAAGGAGATGGCGCCCGGCGACATCGAGCGGCGCAGCTTCGAGATCATCACCGAAGAGCTCGGCAGCCGCACGTTCCCGCCGCTCGAAGGGCCCGTCGTTAAACGCGTCATCCACACCACTGCCGACTTCTCGTACGCCGATTCCCTCGTGTTCACCCATGACGCTGCGCACTGTGCGCTCGACGCTCTGCGTGCAGGGGCCACGGTGCTCACCGACACGAACATGGCGCTCGCAGGCATAAGCAAGCCCGCGCTCGCGAAGCTCGGCTGCAAGGCCGTGTGCTACATGGCCGACCCTGATGTCGCCGCGGCTGCGCGCGCCGCGGGCACGACTCGCGCCGTTGCGAGCATGGACAAAGCTTGCCGCATCGAGGGTCCGCTCATCGTGGCCGTCGGCAACGCTCCCACAGCACTTCTGCGCCTCGCCGAGCTCATGGACGCGGGGAAGATCGCGCCCGCGCTCGTCGTTGGGGTGCCGGTCGGGTTTGTGAACGTGGTCGAGGCGAAAGAGGAGCTACTCGCGCGACGCGTGCCGGCCATAGTCGCGAGGGGTCGCAAGGGCGGCTCGACCGTGGCGGCGGCCATTATGAACGCGCTGCTCTACCAGATCACGCGCACGGGTGGCGCGAAGTGACGGCCCCTGCATCCGTGCCGGCGCTGCGCATCTTCGCCGGCACCACCGAGGGCCGCCTTCTGTGTGAATGGGCGAGCGGGGCGGGCATCCCCGCCCGTGCCTACGCGGCAACCGAGTACGGAGGCGAGCTTTTGGGTGAGCTTCCGGGTATCGAGGTGCATGCGGGCAGGCTCGACGATGCCGACATGGAGCGCGAGCTTTCCGGCGCGCGTATCGTCGTCGACGCCACGCACCCCTTCGCTACGCTCGCAAGCGACAACATCCGGGCCGCTTCGCTCGCCGTGGGTGCACGATGCCTGCGCCTTGCGCGCCCGGTCGAGGCGCTGCCCAAAGGCGTCGTGCCGGTCGCGTCGATCGCCTGCGCGGCGCGCTTTCTCTCCGAGAACCCGGGTCGCGTTCTTCTCACGACGGGGAGCAAGGAGCTTGCTCCCTACACACACGTCGCCGATTTCGCGGAGCGCTTCTTCGTGCGTGTGCTCCCGCTGCCCGGTGCTATAACGAAGTGCATCGACGCGGGGTTTTCGCCGTCGCACGTCATCGGCATGCAGGGGCCCTTCACCCGCGAGCTCAACGAGGCGATGCTTCGGCAGGTGGGCGCCCAGTGGCTTGTGACCAAGGACTCGGGAACCGTAGGCGGCACGGCCGAGAAGCTCGCCGCAGCGCGCGCCGTGGGAGCGTGCTGTATCGTGGTCACCCGTCCCGCCGAGGGAGGCGGGGCCCTTTCGCTTCGGGAAGTGGAAGATGCGCTCTTACGGGAGTTCGCGCGCTAGGCGCTCGCCGCGCCTGCGCGCCCTCCCGCCCGGAGGAGGATCGCCTCGAGCAAGCTCGACCCGTACAAGCCCGTCATCCGCCAATAGCTCGAGGACGACGCCCGGAACTGGCGCAAACAGCCCGTCAATAAGTTGCGGTGAAATAGTGTCTGTTTTTGCTGCTAGATAGCATATTCAGTCCCTAATTCACCGCAACTTGTTGGTGGTGGCTTACTGATACCGGAGACACTCCACCGGGTCGAGCTTTGCCGCGCGGCGAGCGGGGTAGAAGCCAAAGATTACGCCGATGCCGACGGATACGGCGAAGGCCAGCAGCACTGTGGCGATTGAAAAACTCGGTGTGATTTGCCCGCTGGCACCGAGCTCGCCGAGAACCCCTGACCCTGCGGCAAACATCGCAAGAGCCCAGGCCAGCAGATAGCCAATCAGGACACCCAGCAGACCGCCGGTGATGCACAATGCCGAGGACTCGGCCAAAAACTGCGCGGTGATATCGCGGCGACTGGCGCCCAAGGCACGGCGAATACCGATCTCGCGGATGCGCTCAGTCACGTTGGTAAGCATCATATTCATAATGCCGATTCCGCCGACAAGCAGTGAGATACTGGCGACAGCGCCCATGATGAGCGAGAAGGCGCCCATAAACGAGTTGAGTGCATCGATGGCGCTTTTCATGGAGGTCGCCGATACGCTGTCGTACTCATCATCCTCCGAGATGCCCTTCATCGCGCGCACCTTAGACTCGATGGTCTTGCAGAGCTCGTCCATGTCTGTGCCCTCGGCGGCAAGTGCCGTCACGCTGGGGAATGAAGGATTCTCGTCGCCAAACAGGCCGGAGATGGTTTCGCGTGGCATATATAGCGTGAGCGAGCCCATGGAGTCGCTGCCGCCATCAATCACGCCTACAATCTGCACCTCGCCGTTGGACACCTTGATGGTTTTCCCCAGTGCGTCCTGTTCGTTGCCGTAAAGCTGATCGGCGCCGCCGCGGCTGATGAGCGCCACGCGCGAGCCTGATTGAGACTCTGCCTGTGAATAGACACGTCCCGCAACGAGCTTGCTGGCGCCCACGGCATCGAGCATGTCGCTATCGACGCCGTGTGCCATGACGGTATAGCTTTTATCCCCGACCTTGTACTCGGAATAGGCGCTATCGACGATGCCGATCTGCTCAATCTGCGGCACCAGTTTGCGAAGCTTTTCCACATCCGAATCGGTGAGTTCTTGGGACGAATAGATCTCTACCATGCGGGCTGCATTGAGGCCCAGGCTGTTGACCAGGCTGTTTTGGATGCCGCCGATGAGCGAAGTCATGGCGATGACCGAGGCGATGCCAATGACGATGCCAAGGATGGTGAGCAGGCTGCGTCCCTTGTTGGCCTCGAGCGAGTGAAGGGCTTCTTGGACAAGATCGCGGGTGCTCATTCCTTCGCTCCCTTCGGCTGATTGGTGGATGTCGAAATCGTGGGCAGGGCGTTCACGGCCCCGCGTAACGTATTCGGTGTATGCGCGACATATGCGCCGTCATGGATTCGCCCGTCACGGATGGTTACGGCTCGATCGGCCTCGGCGGCGATGCCGGGGTCATGCGTGATGAGTACGATGGTCTTGCCGCGTTTCTGGAGCTTGTGGAAGGTTTCCATGACGAGCGCCCCGGTTGTCGAGTCCAGATTTCCCGTTGGCTCGTCGGCCAAAATGATGGGCGGGTCGTTGACGAGGGCGCGCGCGATGGCGACGCGCTGCATCTGTCCGCCCGAGAGTTCCGATATGCGGTGGTCCCAATGGTCGACCGGCAGTGTGACGGCTTGCAGCGCGTGCACGGCGCGCATCTCGCGCTGGCTACGCGGCACATTGGTGTAGGACAGCGGCAGCATGACGTTTTCGATCACCGTCAGACGCGGCAGCAAGTTAAAACTCTGAAAGACAAAGCCGATGCTCAGCGCGCGCACCTCGGTGAGCTCATCATCGTCGAGCTCGGCGACGTTGAGCCCTTGCAGGAAATAATCACCCGCCGTCGGCTTGTCCAAGCAGCCCAGGATGTTCATGAGCGTCGACTTGCCCGAGCCCGAGGGGCCGGTGATTGCGACGAACTCACCGGGGTTCACCGCCAGGCTCACGTTGTGCAGGATGTGGGCGCAACCGGCCTCGCTCTCAAAGATGCGGTGCACGTTGCGGATGTCGATGACGGGACGCATTACTTGCCCTCGTCGGCAGACATATTGTCGCCGCCGTCTGCCGTCATGCCTGTGCCGGTATCCGTCACGATGGTGTCGCCGTCGCGTAACTTGGTAACCGGGACGTCTGGGTTGATCTCGTTGCCCTGGTCGTCGCGCTTGACCTGCGTCTTACCGACTACAGCCTCGTTGTCGTTTTGCGTCACGACGGTCACCTTCACGCGGCGCGTCTTCTTGCCTTCCGAATCGGTGGCCAGATTGACGTAATAGTGCTCGCCATCTTCGGTCATCAGCGCCATGGTCGGCACCATAACCACGTCGTCGAGCTTCTCGGTCACTACCGAGACCTCGGCAGTCATACCCGGCTTAAGGCGACTGTCGGGTGCTTCGATGAGGATGTCGACGTTAAAGGTTACGCTGCCGCCGCCGGAGTTGGAGTCGGAGTTTGCCACCGAGGCGATGGCCGTGACCGTTCCCTGGCTCACGATATCGGGAAACGCTGGATAGGTCACGTTGGCGCTCTGGCCCACGGCGATCTTGGCGATATCCTTTTCGCCCACCTGCACGGTCACCTTCATCTTGGACAGGTCGGCAATCTGCATGCACTGCTTGCCGCCGCTTGTATCGCTTTCGCCCATGATCATGCCGCCTGTTACCGTGGCGCCCACCTTGGCGTTGAGCTCCACGATGCTACCCGAGCTCGGGGCCGTGACCGTACGGCTGGCGGCCTTGGCGTTCGCCTGGTCGAGGTTTGCCTGGGCCGATGCGAGGCTGCGCTGCGCGGCCGATACGGCGTTCGTGTCCGCTGATGCGGCGGAGACGCCAGCCGCTGCGGAAGCTCCATCGACGTCCGTCGTTGGGGTGGCCTGCGCGACAGCGGCGGCTTTCTGCGCGTTGGTGAGGTCTTCCTGGGCGGCTGCAACTGCACGCTGCGCCTCGGCAACGTTGCGATCGAGCTCGTCGTTTTTAATGGTCATAAGCACGTCGCCCTCGTTGACGGATTGGCCTGCCTGCACGTTGATCGAATCGACCGTACCGTCGACAGAAGGGGAGACCACTGAGGACGAAATGGGTTTGAGCTGGCCTTTCGCCTCGACCGTTGTGGTAAACGTGCCCTCGGTCACCATGTCGGTCACAGGCCCGCTAGCGCCCTGCGGCTGCGCATTGATAACCAGGGTTGCGACAATGGCAATGAGCGCGATGGCACCTACGACGCCGGCGGCAATACCGCGTCGAATCAGCTTTTTGCGTCGACGTTCGGCACGCTTTGCCTTGAGCTTTGCATAGGCTTCTTCATCGGAAATCTCGGCGGTATCGTTCGTGCGTCCGCTCTGCTTTTCGGCATGTACGTTTGTAATCAAAGGAATCGTTTCGGTGGCACCTTCGGGCGTGTACTCGGCATCATCCTGGCCTGGGGTGATGGTGGGGACATTCGGCATAGCGTCTCCTTTATAGAAAGTTCCTCAATAAGTATATGCGCCCGTCGCGTAAGGCGGGCGCATATGGCGGATTCTTTCGGAACTGTTAGATTGGTCGCAGCGGTTCCACGTTGTGGGAATGCGCGCTTTGCACTACGAGTGGACAACCACGCACAGGCCGACTTTGATGCAGTCGTGAAGTGCCTTGGCGTCGGCCAGGCGCAGGTTGATGCAACCGTGGCTGCCACACCACTTGTACGACTCGGCGTTATCGAAGCTCTTGTCGTTTTGCCAGGTGGCATCGTGGAAGCCGATCATGTTGCCCTCAAACGGCATCCAGTAGCTAACCGGGCTCTCGTATTTGGGCTTGCCGGTCTCGGGGTCCTTGGCACCGATGAGTTTGCTGGCGCCATCGTTGCTGTTGATCTGCCATACGCCCTCGGGGGTGGCGTCTTCGCCCGGTTTGCCGGAAATAAAGTTGGCCTCCCACACAATATTGCCGCTCTCGTCGTAGTAGCGCGCGTGCTGCTCGGACAGATCGACATCGACGTATGCCTTCCAGTCAGGCTCTCCCTTTGCGGTAAAGGTGTCGGCCTTCTGGGAGTACTTGATATCGATTTCGCCGGTCTGCTTGTTGTTAATGGCGTCTTCGACCTGCTTGGCGAGCGAGGTACTGTCGATGGACCAACCAAAGTCGCCGCCTTCGACGGCGCACTGCTTGCCATCGGCGCGCGTCCACCAGCGAGTGGAGCCCACGGTATTAAAGCCGTTGGCGAGCTCGGCTGCCCAGCTGCTGATCTGCGACGTATCGAGCGTGGGGTTGGCCGGATCGGCAAAGCTGATCCACTGCAACACGGAGCTGCCATCAACCTTGCCGGCATCCTCGCCGTTGAGCTTGAGGGTCACGTTGACGCCCAAGAAGTTGTTGGCGGCATCGCATGCGGCCTGAATCTGATCATCGGTCAGCGTTCCATTGAGCGGCTCATAGGCATCGTTGCCGAGCTTGGAAAGATCTACGGTCTCGGCCAGCGAGGCAAGCTCGAGCTCGGCATACTTAATGACATGCTCGCGGTTGAGTTTTTCGTTGGAGCGCGCCTTCTCGACGGTAAACTTGCCGGCCTGCTCGTCATAGGAGCTATTGGCCTCGAACGCGCCCGAACGCCCCTCGTTAAACTCGTCGATGGCGGCGCCCAGATCCTCCTCAAACTTCTTTTGGTCAAAAGTGTCGGAGAGCATAGACAGGTCGACGTCTTGATCAAGATCGACTTCGTTGGAGGTAGTGGCTGTTTTGGTCTTTCCGCTTAAGGATTCTACAAGGCGGACCGGCCATACAAAGGCTTCGTTGTGGCTGATGATCTCTTTTGCGGCAGCTTCGCCGTCGACGATGGGCTCATCGGACTCGGGCTGATACGTCCAGCTAAAATCATCGCCTGTCACGGTGAGCTTATAGTGCTTCCATGCCGAGTTGACCTTGGTGGCGGCAGACGAAGCGTTGGAGAACGAGACGTCGACGCCGGCGATGGTGGTATTGGGGTAGGCTAGCTGGGAAAACGCTACGACGCCTACGATATAGACAATGACGATAAGACCCAGGACGACAAAGAGCGTCGTCTTTTTGCCCGACTTATTGTTCTCGGCGGGTTTGCGCGCGGGGCCGCGATCGCCCCGAGCGTGCGTGGGGGACTGCTTGGGCGCATTTCCGTTTGCCTGTCGCTGCTGACGTTGCTGATTCGGGCGTTGGGAAGCGTTTGCCGCACCGCGCTGCTGACCGTGACTCGGCGCGATAGGACGCGGCGACTGAACGCCACCGGTGTGCCTGCTCGGCTGCTGCGGATCGGGAATCAGTTGAGTTCGATCGTTTTGCGACATCGTATGCATATCCTTCGAATTTCGCCTTGCGGCTCATCGTGTTTTTACTGGGCTTGCATTATAGCGATTACCTAGTTGTTTGTGGTACGGAAACGGTGGCATTCAAAAGAGGTGGGACATTTGTCCCACTATCGAGTCGTTCTTGGTCACTACCCGCACACACCGCATTTTGCACAGGCTGAAAGTGCGGCCGGAGCCTGCGCGATGCCGCCCTTTGCTGTCTCGCGCAGCGTGGCCGGCAGGGCGTGGCCCACCGAGAGCATGACATGTGCCATCTGGTCAAACGGCACCAGGCTCTTAATGCCGGCGAGGGCGAGTTGTGCGGAGCTAAAGGCGGCTGCCACGCCGATGGCGTTGCGGTTTTGGCAGGGCACCTCCACGAGGCCACCGACGGGGTCACAAACGAGGCCCAGCAGATTACTCAGCGCGATGGAACTGGCGTCGAGCGCCTGCTCGGGTGTGCCGCCGAGCATCTGCACCAGCGCGGCGGCGGCCATGGCGGCCGCACTTCCGACCTCGGCCTGACAGCCGCCCTCGGCGCCGGCAACGCAGGCGCTCGTGGTGAGGTTGAGGCCGATGGCGGCGGCGCAGTAGAGCGCGTCCATGACCTGTTCGTCGTCGAGCTGCAGGTGGTCGGCGAGCGCCAGCACGCAGCCGGGTACGACGCCTGCGGAGCCTGCCGTGGGGGCAGCGACGATCACACCCATCGTGGCTGAGCGCTCGAGCACGGCCATGGCGTGGGCCACGGCGTCGGTCTGGACGGCGCCCATCAGGCTTGTGCTCAGATCGTTTCGGCCGGTGGCATCGACGAGCTTTGCCTCGCCGCCGATGAGGCCGCCGAGCGAGCGTTGCGGATTGGAAATGGGGGCCGTGGTCTCCTCGCGCATGACGTCGAGCACGCGGCGCATAGCGGCGACGGCGTGTTCCTCGCCGGTGAGGCGCGCCTCGCGCACGGCCATGACGGCGCCGATGCTGAGTCCCAGCTCCTCGCAGGCGTCGAGTAGCTGCTCGCCGTCATCGAAGATCTCCTTGGCCGAGACGCCGGGGGAGAGCGATGATGCCGAGCCGGGGAGTTCAATAAAGGTGGCGTAGTCGACGTTGTCGAGTTTACGCAGCAGGGGGACGACGGTATCGTCGGGGGCGCCGTCGGTCTCAAAGACGGAGTAGGCCTGGCCGCCCACCTCGGTGCGGTAGGTACGGCAAAACGCGATGTTTACATGAGCGTAGGCGAGCAGGTTGGTAAGCGCTGCGAGCACGCCGGGGACGTCCTGATGCGCCACGAAGAGCGTGGAATACATGCCCGAGATGTCGACGCCGACGCCGTTGATGCGGCTGATGCGCATCTTGCCGCCGCCCAGGCTCTCGCCGCGGACCTGCGCCGTTGCGCCCGTGTCGTCGACCATGTCGATATCGACGGTGTTGGGGTGGATGGAGGCGTCGTCGCCCTTAATGTCAAAGTGATATTCGAGGCCTTGCTCGCGTGCGAGGTCGAAGGCCTGCTTGATGTTCTCGTCGTCGGTGTCGAGGCCCAGGATGCCCGCGACAAGCGCGCGGTCGGTGCCGTGGCCGCGGTAGGTGTGCGCGAAGGAGTTCCACAGGCCAAAGGTGACTTTGGTGATGCGGCCTTCCAGCAGGCTGGCGGCAACTTGTGCGCACCGCAGGGCGCCAGCGGTGTGCGATGAACTGGGGCCGACCATGACGGGCCCCAAGATCTCGAATGCCGAGGTCGTAGCTAGTGTTTGCGGCTTGCCTGCCATATGCGCTCCTGTTCTATCCCGTCGTTCCGAGGGCTTTGGTAATTGGTCGCCTGCTCTACAGTCCTGGCTCGCACGGAGGCCACATTAAGTGGCCTCCGGCTCGTGCGGAACTCGCGTTCGACCAAATACCAAAGCCCTCGGAACTTAGGATACATGGTAGGGGCACGCTTGCTGCAAAATTCATCAGCTGGGAACCTATTCTGCGTCCCATGTCGACTCATCTTCACCACCGGTTAATAAAAAAGAGGTACCGGTTGTTCCGGTACCTCTTTTTGGCGTGTTTCTATTTGGCTGTGGCTTTTCTCGTAAGCCTACAGGCCACAGGCTGCTTTGAGTTCTTCGACTCGGTCGGTATTCTCCCAGGTGAAGTCGGCGTCTTCTCGGCCGAAGTGACCGTAGGCTGCCGTCTTTTCGTAGATGGGGCGACGCAGGTCTAGGTCGCGGATGATGGCGCCCGGGCGCAGGTCGAAGGTTTTCTCAACGGCCTCGACGATCTTGTCCTCGGCAACATGCGCGGTACCGAAGGTGTCGACCATGATAGACAGCGGCTTGGACACGCCGATGGCGTAGGCCAGCTCGACCTCGCAGCGGTCGGCCAGGCCGGCGGCCACCACGTTCTTGGCGACCCAGCGCGCGGCGTACGCGGCAGAACGGTCGACCTTGGTGCAGTCCTTGCCGCTGAAGGCGCCGCCGCCGTGACGGCCGTAACCGCCGTAGGTGTCGACGATGATCTTACGGCCGGTGAGGCCTGTATCGCCCATGGGGCCGCCCACGACAAAGCGACCGGTGGGGTTCACATAGATGTCGGCGTTGCCCCACGGCATGTTCTCGGCAGCCATGACGGGGGCGATGACGTGCTCGATGAGGTCGTTCTTGATTTTGCCCATGTCCTCGATCTCGGCGGCGTGCTGCGTGGAGATGACGATGGTCGTGACCTCGACGGGCTTGCCGTCCTCGTAGCGCACCGTGACCTGGGTCTTGCCGTCGGGGCGTAGGTAGGGCAGGGTGCCGTCGTGGCGCACGGTGGCAAGGCGCTCGGCCAGGCGGCTCGCCAGGTAGTGCGGCATGGGCATGAGGGTCTTGGTCTCGTTGGAGGCATAGCCAAACATCATGCCCTGGTCGCCGGCGCCGATCAGGTCGATCGGGTCGGTGGTGGCGCCGGTCTGGGTCTCGAAGGACTCGTCGACGCCCTGGGCGATATCGGGCGACTGCTCGTGGATGAGGCTCATAACGCCGCAGGTGTCGCAGTCAAAACCGAACTTGGCGCGGTTGTAGCCAATGCGGCGGATAACGCCGCGGGCGATTTCCTGTACGTCGACGTAGGCCTGAGTGCGAATCTCGCCGGCTACGATGACGGTGCCGGTGGTCACGAGGGTCTCGCAGGCGCAGCGGACGTTTTCCACGTTGGCGGGCACGCCGTTGGGCGCAATATAGCCCTGCTCCTGTAGCTCTATTTCCTTGGCGAGGATTGCGTCGAGGACGGCATCGCTGATCTGGTCGGCGATCTTATCGGGATGGCCTTCGGTCACCGACTCCGACGTAAATACAAAGGACCCGTGTTGGGGCGGGATGGAACGAAGTTCTTCTGACATGATTGTCCTTTCAAAAACGTGTCCCGGCGACCGTTACCATTCCGCCGAGCTCTGTATGCAAGGGCACATCATAGCGCGTAAATCAAACATTCACACCCTTTCCGCACCTACTCATTGGGGACAGACTTAAATGACCAGCCTTACCGAAGAGTGTCCTCAACGACCAGTCGTTTAAGAACGTTCCCAACGACTGGTCATTTAAGTCTGTCCCCAATGAGTAGGTCGGTGCCCTTTGTGCGGAGGTGGGCAGTATTGCTTTATACTGGTGCAGTTAGACATCCATCCTGCAATCGAGGAGATTTCCATGGCATCAGACGTTCGCGTCCGCTTTGCACCCTCACCCACGGGCAAGCTGCACATCGGCGGCGCCCGCACCGCTATCTATAACTGGGCTTTCGCCCGTGCAAACGGCGGCACGTTCATCCTGCGCATCGACGACACCGACCCCACCCGCTCCACCGACGAGAATACGCAGATCATCCTGCGCGCCATGCGTTGGCTGGGCCTGGACTGGGACGAGGGTCCCGAGGTGGGCGGCGACTTTGGCCCCTACGCCCAGACCGAGCGCCTGGACCTGTACAAGCAGGCCGCCCAGAAGCTTTGGGACGAGGGCAAGGCCTATCCCTGCTTCTGCACCAAGGAGCAGCTCGACGCCGATCGCAAGGCCGCGCAGGAGCGCAAGGACCCCTTCCAGGGCTATCAGCGCCGTTGCCGCGATCTTGATCCCGAGGAGGCCCGCCGCCGCATCGAGGCCGGCGAGCCCTACGTCCTGCGCATCAAGGTGCCCGAGGACCGCGGCGACGTCGTCATCCACGATGCCGTCCACGGCGAGGTGACCTTCGACGCCAAGGAGCTCGACGACTTTGTCATCTTCCGCTCCGATGGCACGCCCACGTACAACTTCGCGACCGTCGTCGACGACGCCATGATGAAGATCACCCATGTCATCCGCGGCGACGACCACCTGTCCAACACCCCGCGCCAGGTCATGGTCTACGAAGCCCTCGGCGCGCCCGTGCCCACGTTCGCCCACATCTCCATGATCCTGGGCGCCGACGGCAAGAAGCTCTCCAAGCGCCATGGCGCCACCTCGGTGGAGGAGTACCGCGACGCCGGCTACCTTTCCGACGCCTTCGTCAACTACCTGGCGCTGCTCGGCTGGTCGCTCGACGGCGAGACCACAATCATTCCGCGCGATGTCTTGGCCAGCAAGTTCTCGCTCGACCGCATCTCCAAGAACCCGGCGACCTTCGACCCAAAGAAACTCGACTGGGTCAACGCCGAGTACATCAACGGCATGTCCGATGCCCAGTTTGCCGACGAGATCATGGTCCCCGAGCTGCACGAGGCGGGTCTCATCGAGGGCAACGTCGAGTACGGCGAGGACTGGATCGACGCGCTTGCCGCAATCGTCAAGCCGCGCACCAAGATGCCGGCCGACGCCGTGACCGTCGCCGCTCCCATCTTCGCTACGGCCGAGACGCTCGAGTATGACGAGAAATCCGTTAACAAGGGCCTGGCTAAGGAAGGCATGGGCGTCATTCTGGATGCCGCCAAGGCCGCGCTCGAGGGCGTGGACAAGTGGACTGCCGAGGCCATCGACGCCGCGCTTGAGCCGCTGCCCGAGCAGATGGACCTTAAGAAGCGCGTGGTGTTCCAGGCCGTGCGCGTCGCCGTCTGCGGCAACATGGTGAGCCCCCCGCTGGGCGAGACCATGGCGCTCGTCGGCCGCGACGACTGCCTGGCACGCATCGACCGCGCCCGCACGATGGCGCTGTAATCGCTGCGCAAACGTTTGTATCCGAGCCCCGTTCACTCAGAGCGGGGCTCTTGTTTCTGTAGACGTATGGGATAGGAGGTGCTGGGGCCATGGCCGAGCAACTGTCGCTGTTTGGTTCACCGGAACCGGAGGAAGCTCCGGTGAAGCCCAAGCCTGCCGCTGCCTCGGCTCAGTCTAAGCCTGCGCCCGAGCCCCCTGCCGCCTACGCGAGCGTGCTCCTCGACATCCCCACCCGTGCGCTGTCGGAACCGTTTGCTTACGGCATCCCCGAGTCCCTTGCCAACGAGGTCCAGATCGGGTCCACGGTCCTGGTCCACTTTGGTAACCGTGCCGCCGCGGGCTATGTCGTCGACATTGCGCCTGATCTGGGCTATCTGCCGGGCAACAACGCCCTCGACCCCGTGCGCATCAAGCCCATCGAGGCTATCCTCAGCAAACCGCTCTTTACCGCCGAGGCTGCACGCATTGCGCGTTGGATGAGCCGCGAGTATGTCGCGACGCTTTCCGAATGCTTGCGCCTGTTCTTGCCCCCGGGCGGAAGTCCACGTGTCGTGAAGGGCGATGACGGGGCGTGGACGGTTGAGCGCCCGGCCGTCAAGCCTATCCAAAACCGCTGGGTGATGCTTACGCCCGATGGCTTTGACTATTCGCCACCCAAGACCGCGGTCCGCCAGCGCCAGCTCATCGAGGCGCTGCAGTGCGGCCCGGTCACGACTCGCGACCTCAACCTTCTCTATAACAGCATGTCGGCGACCATCAAGGCGCTCGAAAAGCGCGGCGTCGTGGTGGTGGAGGAACGCCGTGCGTGGCGTGGCTGCAGCGAGCAGACCACGCTGTCCTCGGCAAGCGGCAAGGCGCCGGTTTCCCTTACCAACGGCCAGCAACGGGCACTCGCGCAGATTGAGCGCGCCCGTCTGGACGCTCATGGCGACGTGGTGCTGGTTGACGGCGTCACCGGCTCCGGCAAAACCGAGGTTTACCTCTCCGCTATCGAGCGCGTGCTCGCGGCAGGCCGCTCTGCATGCGTGCTCGTGCCCGAGATTTCGCTGACGGCCCAGACCGTCGGCCGCTTCCGCTCGCGCTTTGGCGAGACGGTCGCCGTTTTCCACTCGCGTCTTTCTGCTGGCGAGCGTCTGGACCAGTGGGATATGGTTGCCTGCGGTGCCGCCCGCGTGGTCGTGGGCGCCCGCTCGGCGCTCTTTTGCCCGCTCAGCGACTTGGGCCTCATCATCATCGACGAGGAGCACGAGACCAGCTACAAGCAAGGGTCCAGTCCGCGCTACCATGCGCGCGAGGTGGCAGCCGAGATGGCGCGCCGCTATCGCTGCCCGCTCGTGCTGGGGTCGGCCACGCCTTCTGCCGAAGCGCTCGATCGCTGCCGTCGCGGAACGTACGGCGGTGCCACGTGGACGCGCGTCGAGATGCCCGAGCGCCCCGGACACGCCGTGCTGCCTACGGTCCGCATTGCCGACCTGCGTCGCGAGTTCGCACACGGCAGCCGCTCCATGTTCTCAAAACCGCTGATGGAAGGCCTGGAGCGTGTGGTCGAGCGCCGCGAGAAGGCCGTGCTTCTGCATAACCGCCGTGGCTTTGCGCCATTCCTGATGTGCCGCGAGTGCGGCTGCGTCCCCACCTGCAACCACTGCTCCACCGCGCTTACGTATCACGAGCGCACGCACACGCTGCAGTGTCACACATGCGGTTCGTCTTGGCGCGTGCAGCCCTATCCGGCGCCCACAAGCCGTTGCCCCAAATGTGGCAGTCGCTACCTGGCAAAAATGGGGCTGGGCACGCAGCAGATCGAGGACGCACTGCACCAGATGCTGCCCGAGGACGTCGCCATCATCCGCATGGATGCCGACTCCACGCGCGGCAAGGATGCGCACAAAAAGCTGCTCGAGCAGTTCGATGCGGCCGATTGCGCCGTGTTGCTGGGCACCCAAATGATCGCAAAGGGTCTCGATTTTCCCGAGGTCACGCTCGTGGGCGTGGTCAATGCCGACTTCGCCCTCAAGCTGCCCGATTTCCGCGCAGGGGAGCGCGCCTACGATCTGCTGGAACAGGTGGCGGGCCGTGCCGGTCGCGGCGATCGTCCCGGTGAGGTGATCATCCAGACCTACCTGCCCGAGGATCCGGTCATTCGCGCCGTCGCTGAGCACGACCGTTCGATCTTTACCGACTACGACCTGGACCAGCGGCGCGACGCGCTGTATCCGCCCTTTGTGCGCCTGGTCAACATCTTGGTGTGGTCGGCAAACCGAGACGACGCGCAGGACTACATTGGGCGCATTGCAAAGCTTCTTAAGCGCCGCTGGCATGCCGCCGCGCCCGACTTTTTGAGGGCGGGGAGTGCCATGCCGCAGGTGCTGGGCCCGGCTTCGTGTGTAATCGAGAGAGCCAAGGACCGTTACCGCTTCCATCTGCTTGTGAAGTCGCCCGTGGGGTACCATGTCTCTGATGATATCGACGCCTGCCTCAAAGAGGTGGGCTCCGTGCGCGGCGTAAGCGTGAGCGTTGACGTCGATGCCTATGATTTGATGTAACAACCCGAAAGGATGGCCATGGAAGCCAACGGAATCGTACTGTCGCCCGACCCTCGCCTGCGTCAGGAGTGCGCCGTGATCGAGGAGATCACCCCGGCGATCGAGGCGCTTGCCGAGAAGATGAAGAAGATGATGTTCGACAACGGCGGTTGCGGCCTGGCTGCTCCGCAGATCGGCGAGCTTATTCAACTCGTCACCATCGACTGCGACTACAGCGACAAGAACGACTACGACCCGTACGTGCTCATCAACCCTGTCATTGTTGAGCAGAGCGACCATCTGGTGCCGTTTAGCGAGGGCTGCCTGTCCATCCCTGGCATTAGCTGCGAGATCGAGCGTCCCGACCATGTCGTCGTCGAGGCGTACGACTTGGACGCAAACCTGATTCGCTATGAGGCTTCGGGCGACCTGTTCTGCGTGTGCCTGCAGCACGAGATCGATCACCTGCACGGCAACACCATGTTCGAGCGACTGAAGCCGATGCAGAGGCTCAAGGCGGTCAAGGAGTACCAGGACGCCCTGGCCCGCGGCGCTCGACCGGGCGAGACGGAGTAGTTTTGTCCGTCCCCGGGGCGCCTGCCTATATCATCCCGTGCTCAAACATTCTCGCTGCGCTGCGAAACTGCGCGCGGGACGATATAGGCGGGCGCCCCGGGGACTACGTTGACGCTGCTTGTCTCGCCCGGGTGCCGTCGGGCCAGGGAGGGGCGTCTTCGCTGATAGGTGCTTTGTTGGGAGGGCTGCTTTTATGCGGCTCTTTCTTTGTTTTTGGGTATATTTGTTTCAGTTGAACTATTCTTACGGCTGGGCGCGCTTGCGACCAAGAACGCTTTTTTGTAGCCGTCTCGATTCGTTATTGAGAGGAGACTAACTTTTATGCGTATTGTGTTTATGGGTACGCCTGATTTTGCTGTGCCTTCGCTGACTTCGCTTGTTGCGGCTGGTAATGAGGTTGCGCTCGTTATTACTCGTCCCGATGCTGTTCGTGGGCGAGGTAAGAAGCTAGAGCCGTCTCCTGTTAAGGCTAAGGCACTGGAGCTGGGGTTGCCGGTCATTGAGGCTAATCGTATGACGCCTGAGGTTGTTGAGGTGCTCAAGGCTGCCCAGGCTGATATTTTCTGTGTGGCTGCCTATGGTTGCATTTTGCCCGATGAGGTGCTGCATATGGCGCCGCTTGGTATTGTGAATGTTCATGCTTCGCTGCTGCCTCGTTGGCGTGGCGCTGCTCCCATTCAGCGTGCGATTCTCGCTGGTGATGAGGTTGCTGGCGTTTCTATCATGCGCATCGGGCACGGCGTGGATACTGGTGCTTATTGTGCTCAGGCTTCCACGTCGGTTGCCGGTAAGCATGCTGAGGCGCTGACCATGGAGCTTGGTGAGCTTGGCGGTAAACTGCTTGCCGATACGCTTCCTTCTCTTGCCGATGGCACCGCCGTGTGGACTGAACAGGATGAGGCACTCGTTACCCATGCTGCCAAGATTTCTAAGCAGGAGATGCGCCTGGATCCGCACATGGCGGCGCTTGATTGCGTGCGTCATGTGCTGGCCTCGTCCGATACCGCGCCTGCTCGTTGCGTGATTGCCGGCAAGACCGTGCGCGTGCTCGATGCTGCGGCGGCTGATGTGTCGCTCGGCGAGGGTCAGGTTCTCGTTAAGGCCAAGCGTGTTTACCTGGGCCTTTCTGATGGCTCGGTTGAACTGCTCGAGGTTAAGCCTGATGGCAAGCGTGCTATGACTGCTTCTGCTTGGGCTGCTGGCCTGCAGGGTGCCGATCTTTCGTGGGGTGTATTGTCATGAGCAAGCTGTCTCCCGCGCGCAAGCTTGCGCTCGATGTACTGATGGAGGCCGATCGTCGCGGCATGTATGCGCGCGACGTGCTGTCCTCTCGCGCATCGGCCAAGGCCATTGACCAGCGCGATTCTGCGTTTGCCGCTCGCCTGGCGCTCGGTGTTGCCGCCACGCAGGGTATTTTGGACGAGCTGCTCGATCAGTTTCTCGATAAGCCCAAAAAGGTTGCGCCGCGTGTTCGCATGGCGCTTCGTATCTCGGCCTTCGAGATGCTCTATCTGCATACGCCGGGCCGCGTTGCCGTAAGTCAGGGTGTTGAGCTGGTGCGCAGTGGTGCTAAGTCTGCTGCGGGCCTGGCAAACGCGGTGCTACACAAGGTTGCGGACAACGTTGAGGACTTCGCCACGGCATCCGACGTGGATGAGTCCGAGCGACGCTTGGTTCGTCTGTCGCGCCTGATGGGTCTTCCGCGCTGGCTATGCGCTCGCATTATGGCGTCGTTTGACACTCCAGAGGGTGCGCTCGGCTTCGCCGGCAATCTGGCGCCCGCGCCGCTCGCTTTACACGAGAACGCCTTTGCAACCAAACCTGATCCGTACCTATCGCAGCTTGTGGCGCCTGTGTTCCCTGGCTGTCATGCTCCGATCGATGCTCAGGTTACGGTTGCGTCGGGCGTATTTGAGCGTGCTGCTGCCGTGGCCTCGGACCTTAACGCCCAGCTTATCGCCACAGCTGCCACGCGCCCTGGTAGCTGCCTTGAGATTGGTGCCGGCCGTGGCACCAAGACCTATGTGATGATGTGCCAGGCCAAGCGTGCGGGCTATGAGCGTCAGCATACGGCGCTCGATCTGCATGATCGCAAGTGCGATCTGAATCTTGCTCGTCTGCATAAGGCCGGTATTCAGGGCGTTCGCACGGTTTCGGGTGATGCCTGCGAGCTTAATGAGGTGCTCACATCGTTTGATGCCATGCTTGGCGAGCCGGTTAAGTTCGACACGGTCTTTATCGATGCGCCGTGCTCTGGCACCGGAACCATGCGCCGTCATCCTGAGATACCGTGGCGCCTGACCGAAAAAGATGTGACGGTTGAGCTGCCCAAGCTGCAGCTGACGATGCTCAAGGAAGCCGCTGCGCGCGTGGCTGCCGGCGGCGAGCTCATCTATGCGACGTGCTCGGTTTTCGACGAGGAGAACACGCAGGTCGTGGAAGCGTTTCTGAACTCTCCCGAGGGTACCGGTTTTAGCCTGGAGCCGCTCTCCGAGGCGCAGATTCTGCAACTCCCCGAGTTCGATCAGGCCAAGAAGCTCGTTTCCGTACGCCAAAACTCTCGAGGCCTTTTCCAAAGCGTGCCGGTAAACGCCGACTCCTACGACGGTCACTTCTGCGCCAGATTGGTTCGCAAATAATTACTAAGTTGCGGTGAAATAGGGATTGAATATCGGCTTCTAACCGCCAAACAGTCCTTATTTCACCGCAACTCATAAGGAAACCTGGCAGATAATTAGCTACCCATAGCGCAAAGAAATAGCCCCGCGATCGGTGTGTCGGTCGCGGGGCGGCTTAGTTTCTAGTGGTTGTGTGGGCAGTTAGCGCAGCAGCCGCTGGTGGCGCTGGTGCTGGAGCCGCCGCTTCGCTGGTCGGTGTTGTAGAAACCGCTGCCCTCAAATTTAATGCTGCTGGCCGAGAACGTTTTGGCCGCCGGGGCACCGCAGCTCGGGCACACGACCTCGGGAGTCTCGGACATGGGATGCTCAACCTCAAACACGTTGCCGCAGCTCGAGCACTTGTAATCGTAGCGCGCCATAATACTTCCTTTTCAGCACAAAGCGGGCAGATTACTCTGCCCGCAAAAATTCAAACGTCTGTAACTGTACCCTATATCGGGCGTTTTATCACGCTTCGCCCCAGAATCTATGCGTGTTGCGCAGGAGCTGTGCGGTTTTGCCCTCAGCGGCCGCAACGTCGGCCTCGTCAGCCTGCCAGGTCCAGTTGCCCGTGGCCACGCCCGGTACGTTCATGCGCGTGTCGTCGCCAAGCCCCAGCACGTCCTGCAGCGGCATCATCACCAGGGGAGCGTCGCTTGTCAGGGCGTTGCCCATGAGCTCGCTTGCCAATGCAATGCCGCTCGGTTCGTCGCCACCCGCAAAGGAGCGCGTGCACCAGCCGGCAAGCGTCGAGGTGTCGTGCGTCGAGGTGTACAGGATCTTGCCCGGTGTGGGATGAATTCCGCAGCGAACGTCGTAGTCGCTAAACTCCAGTACGTCCATGCCGGGGAAGCCGCAGGTCGAAGCCATCGCACGAACGCCAGGCGTCAGATAGCCCAGGTCCTCGGCGATAAAGTTGAGCGGACCCAGCTCGTCATAGGCGGTCTGGAACAGGTCTTTGCCCGCTCCTGCCAGCCAACGCCCGTCGGCGCATGCCTTGCCCGCGGGAATGCTGAAATAGCTGTGGAATCCCAGGAAGTGATCCAGGCGCACGCGGTCGTAGAGCGAAAACGCACGACGTAGGCGATCCATCCACCAGCTATAGCCGTTCTGCTTCATGTGGTCCCAGCGGAACGTCGGGTTGCCCCACACCTGGCCCTCGGGCGCAAAGTTGTCGGGCGGCGCGCCAGAAATCTCAATCGCCTTACCGGTATCGGACAGCCAGAAGTTCTCGGGCTCGCTCCATGCATCGGCCGAATCGTCCGAGACATACATCGGGATATCGCCGATGACCTCGATGCCCTTCTTGTGCGCGTAGTTCATGAGCTCGCACCAGGCTAGGTCAAAGCGGTACTGCATGTACGCCTGAAGCTCGGCCTCGTCGTGGAAGCGCTTGTCGTCGATCAGATGCTCGTTGTAGCGCGCAACATCTGCCGGCCAATCGTGGCGCGATTCGCCCTCAAAGTACTTTTTGACGGCCATGTAGACGCAGTACTTCTCGAGCCAATCGGCATTGCGATGTTTAAACGCGGTGTACAGCGGATCGGCATCCTCGCCGCCACGGGCCTTCCAAGTTTCAAAGTCGGCCGCCAGCTCCTCGTGGCTTTCGGGCAGCAGGTCGATATTGCCTGCAAAGGCCGAAGGACCGGCGTAAGGGGAGCGGAAGAAGTCCGTCGGGTTGACAGGCAGGACCTGCCAGTAGCGCATGCCCATAGCGGCCAGATGGTCGATAAAACGACGCGTTGGCGCGCCGATCGTGCCGGGCTTGCCGTCATCGGTCGGTACCGAGGTGATATGGCACACAACGCCCGCGCCGTGATCGAGCGGCTCCTGCAGGCGCTGCTCGGCATGGTGATAGATGATCGACGAGCCCAGCGGATACAAATCGAGCGTGACCGTGCCGTTGTGAATCTCGCACTCGTGACCGCTAATCACGTCACTCGCGCATTCGTCGAGCGCCGGAATCGTCACGCGGTGCGAATTGCGCAGACTACGGTTGATGATAACCGTCGCGGACTCGCCATCCTTGCCCGTGCGGTTGTATGCCAGCACCTCGTCGTTGAGCGCGAAGGCCTTGATCTCGCCGTCGATCATAAACGGCAGTGCGCGGCGTACGGCGGAGGCGTTTTTGACAATAGCCAGCGTGTCGAAGTCGTGCAGTTGGTCCTTGGTCGGCAGGGTGCGGCGGTTGCCCGGATCGGTTAGACCCTCCAGGCCGTATTCGTCGCCGTAGTAGATCGAAGGCACGCCGGGGAAGGTCATCTGCATGAGCGTGGCGAGCCAAAAACGGCTCTTGGCCAGGCCCATCGAGTTCTCGTCCAGGCGCCATTTGCTGCGCTCGCACTCGGGCAGCTGCGATTCGTCGGGGCCGCCGCCGAGCACCGAGATGATACGCGGGCGGTCGTGGCTCGATAGCAGGTTGAGCGCGCAGGACAATGCCTCGCTCGGGTAGTTCTCGCGCAGGGTCTCGATATCCTCAGCGGCCTCGTAGGCGTTCTTGTAGCCCATCAAAAAGCCGATGACCATGTCGCGGAAGGGGTAATCCATAGCAGAGTCCAACTCGGAGCCCTGTAGGTAGCGACGCAGATGGCCGTAGCTAATCTTGTTGGAGGCGTCTTCCCAGACTTCGCCGAGCAACAGTGCGTCAGGCTTTTCGTCAAGTACGGCCTTCTTGATCTCGGCCAGGAAGTCGTCGGAAAGCTCGTCGGCCACGTCTAGGCGCCAGCCATGAGCGCCGGCACGTAGCCATTTACGGATCACGCCGTCCTTGCCCAGGAGCCGCTCGCGTACCAGCTCGGAGCTCTCATTGATGGCGGGCATGTTACCCACGCCCCACCAGCAGTCGTACGAGCCGTCCTCGTGGAAATAAAACGCATCGCGCCACGGCGAATCCTCGCTCTGCCACGCGCCCACGCCGGGGTAGTTGCCATAGCGGTTGAAATAGATGGAGTCGTCACCCGTGTGGTTAAAGACGCCGTCCAGAATGATGGAAATGCCCAGCTTCTCGGCTGCCTGGCACAGCTCGGTAAAGTCCTGCTCGGTGCCCAGGATCGGGTCGATCTTGGTGTAGTCGGCCGTGTCGTAGCGGTGGTTGCTCGCGGCCTCAAAGATGGGGTTGAGGTAGATGGCCGTAAAGCCCAGCTCCGCGATGCGGGGCAGGTCATTTTGGATACCCTTGAGCGAGCCGCCGTAGAAGTCCCAAGTCTTGATGGAGCCGTCTTCGGCGCGCTCGTACACGGGCGGCTCGTTCCAGTCCTCGACCATATGGCGCTGGATTCCGTTGCGCGGTTTTTCGACCTCGGCCAGCGTGCGCTCGCGCCAGTTTTCGTCACGGGCGTAGCGATCGGGGAAGATCTGGTAGACCATGCCACGCTCGTACCACTCGGGACGCACTTCGCGGTGCTTATAGACGGTAATCTGGAAGGACGGAACCTCGGCGTAGTCGTAAGTTACGCCCTCGCCACCGGTGCGGCCTTGCGGCGCGCCCAGGCGAACCTCGGGCTGGCCCTCGATATTGCAGATAAAGCTGTACCAGATAAGACAGGGCTCGGTGCACTCAAGCTCTACGGTAAATATGCCGTCGCCCTCGTGCGTCATGGGATACCGAGACTCACCGATCTCATCTACCCAGGTGCGCAGCGTAAGCGTTGCCTGGTTGGGATCTGCATCCTCCAAAATCACCGAGAGTGCAACGGAAGTTCCAGTGGTCACAGCGCCAAACGGAGTGCGAAACTGCGGTAGACGGCTGTTGTGTATCAATCTCATAGTACGGTCCAGTTCAATAGAATCATGGCCTGCGGGCCATGGGTTTTACGCCTAAGATGTAAGTATATCTGTAGTACACAGGGTGTATAAACAACATCCGTTTACCATCGGCGAACGGTTGTCCTAGAAAATCGTTTTACCACTACCTACAGAGAAGGGGCGCCCGGTTGGAGCGCCCCTTGCTTAGGGTTTGATGAGGTTTTGGATCGTCTGTGGGCTAGCGACGCTTGCGGGTGGCCGTTGCCTTGCGGACGGAGGTCTTCTTGGTCGGAGCCTTTTCCTCGGTCGAAGCGGCGGGGGAGACCGGAGCCTCCTTGGCGGGCTCGGGCTTTGTCGTAGCCTTCGGAGCGGTCTTGACCTCAGCGGCCTTCGGTGCCGGCTCGGCCTTTACTGCGGGCTTGTCCTCGGCCTTAGCGTCTGCCTTGGGAGCAGCGGCCTTGGTCGTGGCCTTTTTGGCCGTCGTCGTAGCGCGCTTGCGCGTGTTGGTCTTGGCGGCCGGCTTTGCCTCGGCCTTGGGCTCGGCACCCGCCTCCTCGACCTTGACGGCGGGCTTTGCAGCAGCCTTCGTGGTGGTCTTCGTAGCAGCCTTCGTCGTAGCGGCCTTGGTCGTTGTCGACTTCGTAGCCGTGGCCTTCTTGGCGGTCGTGGTCTTGGTCGTGGTCGTCTTCTTGGCAGCGGTCTTTACCGGAGCCTTGGCGGCCGGCTTGGCCTCAGCGACCTCGGCCTTTACCTCGGGGGTTGCCTCGACCTCGGCGGCCTTCTTGGCAGCGGCGATCGTGCGCTTGCGCGTCGTCGTTGCCTTGGCAGCAATCGTCTTTGCTGCAGCGGTCTTGGTGGCGGCAGTCTTGGTCGTCGTAGTCTTCTTGGCCGTTGTCTTGCGCGTCGTGGTCTTCTTTGCCGCAGGCTTCGCAGCGGGCTTGACCTCGTCCTCTGCCTCAAGAGCAACCTCAGCCTTCACCTTAGGCTCGGCCTTTGCGGGCTCAGCCTCAACCGGCTTCTCTTCGGCCTTGGGCTCCTCAGCGGCCACCGGCTCAGCAACAGCCTCAGGCTCGTCGACAACAGCCGCCGGCCTCTCAATCTCCGGATGCATAAAGAAGTACAGGTCCAGGTACTTATCGGCCGAGCGCGTCCAGCTAAAGTCCTGGCTCATGGCCTGCGTGACCAGCTGGTTCCAAGCGTTGCGGTTATCCCAGAACAGGCGTGCCGCGCGGAACACCGCGTCGCCCATCTCGTCGCCGTTAAAGTTGCTAAACGAGAAGCCCGTGCCCTCGCCGGTAAACTCGTTGTACGGGATCACGGTGTCCTTCAGACCACCGGTCTCGCGGACAATCGGCAAGGTACCGTAGCGCATGGCGATGATCTGCGACAGACCGCAGGGCTCAAACTTCGAAGGCATCAGGAACATGTCGGCGGCTGCGTACATGCGCTGCGACAGCGCAGGATCGAACTCGATGCGCGCGGCCATGGTGCCGGGGTACTTGTCCTGGAAGTAGCGCAGGCCGTCCTCGTAGTCGCGGTCGCCGGTACCCAGCACGGCCACCTGAACGCCGCCGGACAGGATGCGGTCGAGCGCGTACATGACCAGGTCCATGCCCTTCTGGCGCGTCAGTCGCGTGACCATCACCATAAGCGGACGGTCGTCGCGAACCTCGAGCCCCAGCTCTTCCTGCAGCTTGGCCTTGCACACGGCCTTGCCGGAACGGTCCTCCACGGTGTAGTTGGCGGCAATGCGCTTGTCGGTCGCCGGGTCAAAGCCCGCAACGTCAATGCCGTTGAGGATGCCCTGCAGCGCGTAGGAGCGCTCGCGCAGCACGCCGTCCAGACCCTCGCCAAACTCGGGCGTTTGGATCTCGCCCGCATAGGTGGGGCTCACCGTGGTGATGGCATCGGCATAGTGCAGCGCGCCCAGCATGTAGTTGATGCTGCAGGCGTCGCAGCGCAGCTGCGTAGCTGCCGCCGGAATATGTGCCACACCCAGGATGTCCTCCATCACGGTGTCGCTAAACTGGCCCTGGAACGCCACGTTGTGGATCGAGAACACGGTCTTGACGCGGTCATACAGCGGCAGGCCCTGGTAGAACTCGCGCAAGAACACGGGCGCCAGCGCCGTTTGCCAGTCGTTGCAGTGCAGGATGTCGCACTCAAAGCCGGCTGGCAGGTGCTGCAGGCTCTCGGTGATGGCCTTGGAGAAGAACGCGAAGCGCTCACCGTCGTCAAAGAAGCCGTACGGATAGTCGCGCGCAAAGTAGCGCTCGTTGTCGATGAACATATAGGTGACGCCGTCGTGCTCGAGCTTCTCGAGCCCGCAGTACTCGTTGCGCCAGCCCAGGCTCACGTAAAAGTCGGAGAAGTGCTCCATCTGCGCCTTGTACTCGTCCTTGATGGTGGCGTACTTGGGCACCATCACGATAACCTCGGCGCCGGCGCGCACAAGTGCCGCAGGCAGCGAGCCCGCCACGTCACCCAGGCCACCGGTCTTTACAAACGGTGCGCACTCGGCCGAGGCAAACACGATCTGCATCTTTTTGCTGGAATCAGCCATATTGTCTCCCATGTTGTAATTCGAGAATAGCCGCCAGGCGCGAACCGGGCGGCTATTCTACATGTTACGAGCGATGTTGCGGTGCCAACGTTAACGCACGATGGTGGTATCGGAAGTTAACGGAGCCTTGCCCAGCACCAGGATGTTCTCGGGCGTACCGCGAAGCTCGGTGTTGGTGGGAACCACGTTGTTCTTGTCCAGAATGGCATTCTCGACGCGGGCGCCGCTCTTGATGATGCAGCTCTGGTTGATGATCGAGTTGGTCACCGAAGCGCCTTCCTCGACCACAACGCCGCGCGACAGGATTGAATTGCGCACGGTGCCCTTGATGATGCAGCCGGCCGAGATGATCGAGTTGCACGCGTGGCTGCCGGTCGCATAGCGCGAAGGCGGCACGTCGTGAGCCTTGGTCAGAATCGGGCGCTCGGGGTCAAAGAGCTGGTCGGCCACGGTCTGGTCGAGCAGGTCCATGCTGCGGCGATACAGCGACTTCTCGCTAAACACGCCCACGACCTCGCCCTTGTACTCGTAGCTGCACACGTCGATGTTGCCAAAGTCGCCCTGGAGTGCCTCAAGCAGGTCCAGATAGTCGGCGGCCTGGTAGTGGTCGATAATCTCGAGCAGCGTCTCGCGGTTGACGATGCAGCAGTCCATAGACGCGTTGTCGCCGTACACGACGCCGGCGCTCACGCCCGTCAGGCGGCCGTTCTCGTTAATCTCGAGCTTGGTCTCGTCATCGACGTTGCGCGTGGCCTTGCAGTACACCACGGTCATCTGGGCACCGGAGTTCTCGTGCGCCTCGATGATGGTGTTGAGGTCCATGTTAAAGATGATGTTGGTGCCCATCATCACAACATAGGGCTTCTCCGAGCGCTGGAACAGCGTCTTGTTGGAGATGATGTCGCGCAGCAGGAAGCGCATGCCGCCCTTGGTGGTGCCATACGCGTTGCCGGGCACCATGAACAGGCCGCCTTTCTTGCGGTCCAGGCCCCAGTCCTTGCCCGAGCCCACGTGGTCGATCAGCGAGCGGTAGTTGCCCGGCATGACGACGCCGACGGTCTTGATGCCGGCGTTCATCATGTTGGACAGCGGAAAGTCGATCAGGCGGTAGCGGCCCAAAAACGGAACGGATGCGATGGGGCGGTCCTTGAGCAGCACGCTGCCGTAGGTCGAAGAGTAGTTAGCGGTGATATAACCGATGGCCTTGCGATTGATCATCGGATCATTCCCCCTTCCCGATAACGACGTCATTTCCAACGACGGCCGTATCCTTGGTGGTATCGACAGAGCCGAGCTTCACGCCCTCTTCGACCGTGGAGTTCTCGCCCAAAATAGCGCGGCAGATGTGCGCGCCGCTCTTAACGTGCGCACCCGGCAGCAGCACGGAGTCCTCGACCACGGCGCGCTCCTCGATGATGACATCGGTCGAAAGGATCGAGTGGCGAGCGGTGCCGTAGATCTTGCAGCCGTTGGAGACCAGGCAGTCGTCCAGGCGGCCGTCAGGGCCAATGTAGTGCGGCGGACGCGTGGTGATGTTGGACATGATGGGGAAGTTCTTGTCGAACAGATCGAACTCGGGGTTGTTGCCCAGCAGGTCCATCGAGGTCTCATGGAAGCTGGCGATGGTGCCGACGTCCTTCCAGAAGCCGTGGAACTCGTAGCTGTACAGGCGCTTGTTCTCACCGAGCAGCTTGGGGATGATGTCCTTGCCAAAGTCGTGGCTCGAGCGCTGGTCCAGAGCGTCCTCCTCGAGCGCCTCGATCAGCACGTCGGCCGAGAAGATGTAGATGCCCATGGACGCGAGGTTCGAATCGGGCTTCTCGGGCTTCTCGGTGAACTTGGTGATGCGGCCGTCTTCGGGGTCGGTGGTCAGGATGCCAAAGCGGCTGGCCTCCTCCCACGGCACGGGCATAACGCTCACCGTGAGGTCGGCGTTGTTCTCAATGTGCGTCTTAAGCATCTTGCGGTAGTCCATGCGATACAGGTGATCGCCCGAAAGAATCAGGACGTACTTGGGGTCGTTGGCCTTGATGTAGTCGAGGTTCTGCGTAATGGCGTCGGCCGTGCCCGCATACCAGGCGCCGCCGGTCTGCGTCTCGTACGGCGGCAGGATCGACACGCCGCCGTCGCGGCTGTCCAGATCCCACGCCTCGCCGGAGCCCACGTAGGCATGCAGCA
>DXLU01000037.1 GCA_019414565.1 Collinsella sp.
GTTGGGGCCAGGCCCGATTTTGCCTCTTGACAATGTCCTGCTCATATTAAAAGGAGCGTCCCTATCTGCCGGCTAGAGGGCACCGAAGAGGATGGCGTAGGTAGTGGATTCGCCGAGCTTGAGCTCGTCGCCGGGGTTGAGCTGGGCGGAGCGACCGGGCTCTACTTGAATACACACGCTCGTGGCCCCGTTTACCACCACGGTGCCGTTCGTGGATGACAGGTCCTCGACAAACCATGTGCCAGAATCGTCGCACCAGATATGGGCATGGCGGGCCGAGACGTCGTCGGTGATGCCGCCCTCCCCCGTTGCCAGCGCGCCGATCTCAACGCCTTCCTCACTCGGCTGAATCCAGCGCGGGACGCTCACCACGTAGCCGTTTTGCACGCACAGCAGTCCCAGCGGATGCGCCGGCGCGACCTCGTGCTCGCCCGCGACCGAAGATGTGCTCAGCGAGCGCGGCGTCGACGTGTCGCCGCCACGGGTCGCATGAGCGCGGCGGCTCGCCCGACTTGGAACTAAGGCGGGCGTGAGAGCAAACGGCATAGGGAACGAATCTTGCGGATGTACTCCTCGACGTCAGGCAGGTAAGCCCCACGAAGTCACCGGGGAGGCCCAAGCGGCCCGGCACCACTTCCAGATTCTGACCAGGGCGAGTCGTTCGCCGGTGGCTGAAGGCTCGCTCCCACCCAAAAGGGGAGATTCGCGTTGTTCCCCAATCGCTCTCGCATCTTTCATTTTGCTCGAGGTGGGCTATAAAAACTTTCCTGGTGAAAGGCGGCGATTGGTTTCCTTTCTTTCTAGAGGAGCGCGCCTGTAATCTGTTTTCATCCTAAATCAAGTTAAGATCGGACCTTCCAGAGGCAAGTCGACTCAAACTGCGAGGCTCCATGTTGGAATAAAGAGCGCTGTCGAAGTGCCAACAACACAAAGCTTGCCAGTCTCAAATAGAACCTTTTGGGAGTCCGATTGGGCCGCACACCGAATCCCCGCTGGTGGTTTTTTATAGCTGCGCAACAATAAACAAGGTTAGTGCCAGTCCAGCATGAAATTGAGGAACGTATGCATTTTTTCTCAGTAAGTGATCGTCGTTACTGCTTCGATGAGGTCACTCGCAATTGCTTTCAGGTTGACCAAGCATCAGAAGATGCGCTTCGCATATTTGAAGCATCGGGAAGAACGGTCAACTCGAAGTTGCTAACAAAGTCACTTGCTGCGAAAGGCTACGACCAAACGACCATAGCAGAACTTGAAGACGACATTGATGAGTATCAACGATTGTCTGAGCGGACTTTCTTAACAAAAGACACGCCTCGAAAACTTAGATCCATCGAACTCCACGTTTCACATGCATGCAACCTTGGTTGTAGTTACTGTTTTGCCGGTAAAGGAGATTATGGAACGTCTCCTCTGCTGATGACAGACGAGATAGCCTTCAAGGCGGTCGACTACCTCGTCGCAAGTTCATCGGAAAACGAAACGCTTGCGATCGTCTTTTTTGGTGGGGAACCCATGATTAACGAGCCGCTGATATGGAAAACGGTCGACTATTCAAAAAGAATATACCCCAATAGAAACTTTACCTATTCTATTACGACCAACGGAACGCTTTTGAATGACACTGCTGTGAATTCTTTCAAGGAGCACGGGTTTTCTGTTCTGATTAGTCTCGATGGTACAGGATGCAAGCACGATGCATCGCGCCCGTACAAGACGGGAGGCGGCTCTTTCTCCGATATCGACAAAAACGTTCGTCGTTTTTCCGAGTCGTTCCCCTTCGGCGCAAGAGCGACCTTAACAAATAATAACTGTAACCTTGTTGAAGACTATCTTCAGTTTAAAGAGATGGGCTTCAGAAGGATTTACTTCTCGCCCGTGAGCTCATTCGATGAGAATATCAAACTCGACGAACACTCATTAAACAAAATCAGGGCGGGCCTAATAGATTTGGCGGATCAATATCTCAAACAGATTGATCAAGGGGAAAAGCCCTTGTTTAGAACATTGAAAACTGCAGTTGATTTGATTATGAGCAACAGGATCGCCTTTGTCGGATGCGGGGCTGGCAGGCGTTTTATTTCCGTGACTCCCGAAGGGGACGTATACCCCTGTCACAGGTTTGTCGGGATGATGCGATTCAAAATGGGCAACATCGTCACCGGAATTGACGAAACTAGGTATATTGAAAACTGGAGTCAGGGTGTCGAAAAAAGAATTGACTGTACGGACTGTTGGGCTCGGTCTTTCTGTGGTGGGGGCTGTAGCTGGGAGGCTGCAGGCGAGCACGGCTACTTGCCCAAGAGTCTACACCCTGCATCATGTGAATATAGAAAAATGTGCTACGAGATGGCTTTTGACCTTATTTCCCGCCACTCATCTTCGCAGGAGAAAAATCAACGAGAAGCTACTGTATCGGAATAAGCGGTTCAGCGCATTGCTGTCACCATTGTGGAGGTGTTCGTTCTTCTGATTACCGTCTGCGAAGCTTATTGCTACGTTCGCCGAAACCATTCTAGAAATATGGTGAACTAGACATCTTGGTTTGTTATACACAATATTGAGGTTTTTCTGCACTCAAAGGGAGGTAGTCGTGAAGCATATTCATCCGATTAATCCAGGAAGTGGCGACGAGGCAGGCGTGAAGCCGATGTCTTTTGACTGCCTCTTGGGCATTACTGACATCTGTACTGTTTATGATAAAGCAGATGGCTGTGGTGCATACGATTACTGCGACTATGACATGGATGGCGGCAGCATCTGCGTTGTAGATCACTGTGGCATTGATCAAACGTAGTCTCTAATTGGATTAAGGTGAGGAGCTGTTATGAAGCATATCCATCCTGTTGGTTCAAATGAACATCCTCCCGTTGAGCCTTGTTGTCTTGGAGTTGATATATGCAATTTTTACGACATCGCCGAGTGCCCTGTTGCGGATTGGTGCTATGTCGATAAAGAATCAAGCTGTGTTTTGCCAGCAGATTGGTGCGATCCAGTTGACGAGTAGTTTTGTGGCTAGGAACTATTTGGTCCAATTCAGAATAAGATGGGAACAAATACCAAAATCTCGTGTCTGGGAGGAATTATGCCATTATTGCAAGGTCTCGTTGGATTAGCCTTTATACTTGCGTTATATCTGGCACCTTTTTTAATTCTATTCTTCATTATCCGACTCTTTCTTCGGAGAAAATAGGAGTGTCACGCAAACATTAGCGTAGCTTTCTTCCAATATGAGCCGAGCATTGGCAAGTGGAATAAGAAGCCCGACCGTTCGCCACATTGAACTGCGTCCCAAATCTTGGACGCCCTAAATAGCGACTAGGCCGCGAGGGC
>DXLU01000038.1 GCA_019414565.1 Collinsella sp.
AGGCGGTCGCAAAATCAAGGTGTACGCAGCGGGCAGCACGCTCGAGGACCTGCGCACGTGGTTCAAACAGGGTGCCAAGGTCAGAAGCACACTCGACCGCGCGGGGGACGCACTCGAGGCGACCGTTTGATTGGGTTGCCTGCCAAGGATCCAAAACGGGAAGGGGCGCTGTCGGCGCCCCTTGTCATACCAGGCCCGCTGGCCAGCGAGAGGCCTGCAGGTCGACATGTCCGTTGGCGAGGAAGGCAACGCCTTCGTCCTCGAGCAGTGTGCGCTGCGCCTCGGGCCCACCGAAGGCGAACCCCTCCGCGAGGCGTCCGTCGGCGAATACGATGCGATGACAGGGGATGGTGCCGGGTTCCGGATTGACGTGCAGGGCGTATCCCACGTATCGGGCTCGACGGGGCTCACCAACGAGCTTGGCGATCTGACCATATGTGGCAACCATGCCGCAGGGCACCTGGCGTACCATGTCGTATACGCGGTTGAAGAATCCGTCGGTGTCCCGGTCTGCCATGCCGCCCTCACTTTCAATCGATATCGCCATTGTAGTCAAGAATGGCGCCCCACATGCGCGGGGCGCCATTCCAAAGAGGTGTTGCGCGAGGGGAGGGAAGGCGCAACGTTCGTGTCGAAGGTCTTTAATTCGCCTGTGCCTTCATTAAGTTAACTATAGCTAATTCTCTGAGACCCAAGTCGTAGACCGACGAGCACACAGCCTCTCCATAAGTTAATCAAGGGTTACAAATAGAAAGACACAGTGACATGTGGTCGTTGGGGTTCAAGGAATCGCTCGATGAGTTCGGAGAACGCACCCTCAGTCCCAGCCGTTTCAAGGACGACATCGCAATACGGCCGCACGTCGTCGGTGACATTCGCCACGCCGACGCCCAGTCCCGCCGCCTTGATCATGGAGAGGTCGTTTGCGGAATCACCAACGGCGATGACCTCGGACATCGGAATTCCCAGCATATCGGCAAGGCGCGTGAGCCCCGTCCCTTTGTCAACGCCTGCGGGCATGAGTTCGAGGTAGCGCTTGGAGGAGAAGGTGATGTCAACGCCGAGTCGCTCGGCCATCGGCGCGAGCTTGCGGCCCAATTCCTGCAGCTCATCGAAGTCCCAGTCGACGTACAGGATCTTCACGATGCCACGGCCTTCAAGGAATGAGAGGTCGGGATGGTCAGATCCGCGAAAATGAGTGACCCCGGTGATCGATTCCAGATAGTCGCGCTCCCGTGTGGGTGCGTCATTCACGAACACGTGGCCGTCGGCGACGTTGACGTGCATGCAGAGTCCGAGTTCGAGCCCCTTTGCATAGATCGCGTTCGCGCATTCGTTGGAAAGGCCGCAGGTGGTGAGCGGGGTGGGGTCTCCCACGCGGTTGATGAAGCCGCCGTTATAGGAGAGCACATAGCCGTCTTCGATCAGCTCGCGGGCCTCCCCCGAGAAGTTGTCCATGATAGAGGAATACCATCGCCCGCTCGAAGGGACGAACAGCACACCGAGCTCCCTCATGCGTTTGAGTGCTCGGAGATTGGACGCCGGGATGGCGTGGTCGGCATCGAGAAACGTCTCATCCATATCGCTGGCAACAAGTCGGTACATGCAATCCCCCATACAACGTAAAAAACGAGGCGGGCTTATTATCGCCCACCTCGTAAGACCTTGGCTATGTCGAAGGCGTGGACACGTGAAGATGGCCCATTCGCGTGTCGCGGCGCGTTTCCGCGAGCCGGATGGCTTAGTACACCATGCCCATGGCCTCGCGCACCTCGGCGAGCGTGGCCTCGGCGACCTCGTTAGCGCGGCGGTTGCCCTCGTGCAGGACGTCCTTGACGTAGTCCATATCCTGCACGAGCTCCTCGCGGCGCGCGCGGATGGGGGCGAAGTGCTCGTTCACGCTCTCGGTGACGTACTTCTTGAGCGCGCCTGCGCCGCCCATGCCGATCTCCTCGGCGATCTCGACCTCGGAGCGGCCGGTGCAGATGGCGGCGGTGGAGAGCAGGCCGGACACACCGGGACGGGCTTCGGGGTCGAACGTGATCATGCGCTCGCCGTCGGTCTGGCTCTTCTTGATGCGCTTGGCCGTCTCCTCGGCGGTCATGGAGATGTTGATGGCGTTGCCGTAGGACTTGCTCATCTTGCGCCCGTCAAGGCCGGGCAGCAGCGGCGTATCGGACAGCAGCGCGTCGACCTCGGGGAACACCTTGCCGTAGCGGTTGTTGAACTTGCGTGCGATGGTGCGGGTGAGCTCGATGTGCGGCAGCTGGTCGCGCCCGACCGGCACCACGTTGCCCTTGCAGAACAGGATGTCGCACGCCTGGTGCACGGGGTAGGTGAGCAAAAGGCCGGTGAGCTCATGACCGCTGGCCTCCATCTCGGCCTTGACGGTGGGGTTGCGCTGCAGCAGGGCCTCGGAGACGAGCGACAAGAACGGCAGCATGAGCTGGTTTGCCGCGGGCACGGCGGAGTGCGTGTAGATCATCGTCTTGTCGGGGTCCAGGCCGCAGGCCAGGTAGTCGATGACCATGTTGTAGACGTTGTCCTGGATGTTATCGGTGCTGTCGCGGTCGGTGATGACCTGGTAGTCGGCGATGAGCACGTTGGTGTGCACGCCCATGTCCTGCAGCTCGACACGGCTCTTGAGCGTGCCGAAGTAGTGGCCGAGGTGCAGGCGGCCGGTGGGGCGGTCGCCGGTGAGCATGGTGTACTTCTCGGGGTGCTGCGGCAGGTCGGCGCGGATCTGGTTGCTGCGCTCGAGGCTGACCTCATAGCTGAGCTCGTTGGGCATGCTGTCTCCTTTTGGGTTAAGTGCCTGGCCGGCATTGTCGGTCTGGGTTGAAGATGAAGGTACCAGAGAAACGGCGTCTCTTGCCGGAATCAACGATGGTTTTCGCCGTGTCGTCCCGCAGGGTCGTTTCCCTTCTTGGGAAGGAGCCCCTCGATATGCTCGAGCCGCTCCTCATGGGCCACGTGCGCCGCGCGTTCCTCGGCGGCGAAAGCGGGGTCTTCGGGCGTGACGGTCTCATCTCGCTGTCGACTCCGGTACCACCGCGACGGCGCTCCTGAGCCTGCTCGTCGACAAGCCGGTGACTATCTACACCACCAACGGCTATGCATGTCGGTTTACGGGCGAGCTTGCTGCTAAGGTGGTGGTAATTGGCGGCGACTTCAACCCCGTTACCTGCTTGCTCACCGGTCCTATGGTTGAGAGCGCGCTGCGCGAGCTGTACTTTGACCGGGCGTTTATAGGTGTCAACGCGGTGGACGAGGACCGCGGCATCATGACGCCAGGTTATCCCGAGGCTATCAAAAAACGTATCGTGATGCAGAATTCCCAAGCGAGTTACGTACTCGCCGATAGCTCCAAGTTCCACGTGTTTTCAAATGTAAAGGTGTTCGACCTGGAGGGCTTTACTGTTATTTCCGACAAGCGCGACGCCAAAATCGGCGAACGCGTCAAAATGATCACGGCCTAGGACACTGGGGCATCGCATCTTGCCCTCAAGCCGTTGCCCACGTAACGAAGCGTGGGGCAAATGTGCGCCCCATTCCTGATTTGGGGACTAGCTTAGTTCGTCGGCTATTTGGTGCTCGTAGAAGGCTTCTACTACGGCGTTAAAGTCGCGGGCGAAGTCTTCCATGGTTCCACGCCAGGTGGCTCGGCCGGGCTTTCCTTGGCCCACACAGGCGGTTTGAATGCCGCAGTCGGGGCTGGGGAAATCGCGCTTGGGGTCGTTGCCCACCATGAGGACCTCATGTGGCTCGAGCCCCATGACCTGCAGCTGCTCTAGATAATATGTGGCATCGGGCTTGCAGCGCGTGGCGTTGCCCATGTGCGTTACGAGCTCGAAGGGCGCGTCTGTCAGCTCGCCCCAGCCCATGCGGCACTCGATGGCCCCTTGGGGAAAGCTGGGGTTGGTGAAGAGCGCACAGCGCAGCCCCGCGTCCTGTACGGCCTGGAGTGCGTCGTGTGCGCCCGGCATGGCATGGGCGTTGATGGCGTCGTCATTCTTATATGGAAGAACTTCGCGGTCGTAGTAGGTAAACGCCTCGTAGATGAGGGGGTCGGAGAGGCATATGCCACACCTGCGCTCGACCTCGGTCTGGTAAAACTCAAGATTGGTGCGATTGTCCGTGCTGCTGCGGCGATTGGCGTTGAGGTCGACCAGGATGGTGCCGAGGCGTGCCATCGTGCCCCCGCGGCTGCGACGTCCGATATCCGCGAGCATCGACGAGACATCCTTAAAATAGCGAAGGATGAACGCGTTGAGGTTGATGCTAAGAAGCGTCTCGTCCATATCGAAAACGACTGCTTTGAGCACGCGGGCACCTTTCTCGAAAAATCGTTCCAGAATCGTATGTCTGGGATACTTTACCCCAAAGCAGTGTGCCTAGCTGCTCATCGTCAACTTGTGGAGACAGTCGTTCACAAGATTGCGAAAAAGTCTCCATACGAGTAAAAAATCGCAGTTCACGCTTGAAATCGAAGCGATTTCCCCGTAATCTATACGGACGTGATTGCATAAGCGTCACATCAGTATCTGTCGGCTCCCGAGTGTTCCTAAACGTTGTGTGCTTGTCGCACCCATCTGTAGGTCCTAGCAATCGGGGCCCCGTAGTTCGAAAGGGGTCCACCTTTGAGTGAGATTCAGAACTCGTCCATTTTCTCTCTTGACGATGTCAACGAGGAGGAGATGAACAACCTCATCGACGGTACGATTACCGACTTTGATGAGGGCGATCTCGTTAACGGCACTGTCGTTAAGATCGAGCATGACGAGGTGCTCGTTGACATCGGATTCAAGTCCGAGGGCGTTATCCCGGTCCGCGAGCTGTCCATCCGCAAGGACGCTAACCCTGCAGACATCGTTGCACTCGGTGATCCCATCGAGGCCCTGGTTCTCCAGAAGGAGGACAAGGACGGTCGTCTGGTCCTGTCCAAGAAGCGTGCCGAGTACGAGCGTGCTTGGAACCGCATCGAGGAGAAGTTCAACTCCGGCGAGAACGTCGAGGGCGAGGTTATCGAGGTTGTCAAGGGCGGCCTGATCCTCGACATCGGCCTGCGCGGCTTCCTGCCCGCTTCCCTCGTCGACCTCCGTCGCGTCAAGGACCTCACCTCCTACATGGGCACCCGCATCGAGGCCCGCGTCATCGAGATGGACCGCAACCGCAACAACGTCGTCCTCTCCCGTCGCGTCGTGCTCGAGGAGTCCCGTAAGGCCGAGCGCTCGGAGATCCTGTCCAAGCTCAAGTCTGGCATGCGTCTCCAGGGCACCGTTTCCTCCATCGTCGACTTCGGCGCCTTCGTCGACCTCGGCGGTATCGACGGCCTCATCCACATCTCCGAGCTCTCCTGGAACCACGTCAACCATCCTTCCGAGGTTGTCAAGGTCGGCCAGGAGGTCGAGGTCGAGGTTCTCGACGTCGATCTCAACCGCGAGCGCATCTCCCTGGGTCTCAAGCAGACCACCGAGGATCCGTGGCGCGCACTGGTCAAGAAGTACCCCGTCGGCGCTATCGTCGAGGGCACGGTGACCAAGCTTGTTCCGTTTGGCGCTTTCGTCGACCTGGGCGAGGGCATCGAGGGCCTGGTGCACATCTCCGAGATGGCCAACAAGCACGTCGATCAGCCTTCTCAGGTCACCCACGTGGGCGACAAGGTTCAGGTCAAGGTCATGGAGATCGACCTCGACCGTCGTCGTATCTCCCTGTCCATGAAGTCCGCTGCTGAGACTCTGGGCGTCGAGATCGAGGTTACCCCGCTGCCTTCCGAGAAGAAGGACGAGGAGACCGACGCCGAGTAAATCGGTTTGACGATCACTTGTTTTAAGGGATCCGTCCGTAATGGACGGGTCCCTTTTTGCATTTACTGCCGAGATGTTCGGTAGTGCCTGCGCGTAACGCTGCTTGGGCTATTCGCTTGCTATTGAGTTGTCGGTGCATGAAAAAACGCCGACATCCCGCCTCGGGGAGGAGGCGGGAACGCACCGAGTAGACGGAGGGGTGCGGAGCGCGGTCGCGTCTCGACTGACGACGTTGCCCATCGGCGTTCCTATTGTACTGCATGACATGGTTCTTGGTTTATGGTTGATTTCCGATCTCAGCCGAACACATTGAGCAAATAGGCCATTCCCGCAG